>NZ_CATKPO010000033.1:0-566679 GCF_949768395.1 Pseudomonas sp. IT-P260 | reverse complement strand
GCTTCGCTTGCCAATTAGCTTCTAACTGCTCCGATCTGACGTGAAAGCCACGCCCGGCTGTAGTCCAGAACACGACTAGCCATGGTGGTAGGAAAATGAATAAAGCCGTGGGCGGACGAGGGCAGTAGATGTACTTCAACTGGTGCTGATTGTTGCCAGCGCTCAGCGAGTTCCAGCGTGTCATCGCGCAGCGGATCCAGTTCACCGGTGAACATCAACGCCGGTGGCAATCCGCTCAAATCGCCGTACAGCGGAGACAATGGCGCCTGCCGGCGTTCATCATCACTCAATCCTGGAGTCAGCAGGCGCAGCGCCTTAACCATGCCCGGGCCGTCGAGCACCAGCGTTTCTGCAGGTGCGGCGTGTACGCTTGGGGTGCCCGCGAGATCGTAGACGCCGTAATACAGCAAAGCGCCGCAGACGCGTTGCAACAAACCGGGTGCAGGTTTGAGTGCCAATAACGTTGCGGTTGCCAAGTGTGCGCCCGCCGATTCGCCGACAACGATCACCGGCAGGCCAACGAATTCCGTGCAATTGTCGCTCAGCAGCCAGCGTGCGGCGCAAAGACAATCCGCCATCAACGCCTCAACCGGTGTATTCACTGCCAACCGATAGTCAACTGACACCACTGCCACGTTGCAAGCCTTGACCGTTGCGATGTTAAGGTCATCGTTCATCTGTGCATTACCGATCACCCAGCCGCCACCGTGGTAATCAAGTACCACACCCTTGGGCTTTCCTTGTGGGCGGATGATTCGGACGGGCACTGAAGCAGCGTGCGAATGAACCACAGTGCTTTGCACTTGAAGGCCGTGTTTGACCGGTTTGTCCGCGCCAAGCATCTGACTGACGCGCAGCAATGTCTGGATCAAACGCGGCGTCAGCCGATTGCGAACGCGAAACCGCGGCAGCCAGGCGAGTTTGCGGTTGAAGCGCTGCATTTGCGCCAAATCACTCTCGCTGAACACAAGCTTGTTATCAGCCAAATCCTTCCTCCCTCGTCAGCAATTCCCACTTAACGATATAGGGTGTTACGGCGGAGCAGTGAAGGGCGCCTCACCGTCAAGAACATTCACATCATTCCCCACCCGCTGCAAGGTTTCCGGTACCGCCAGCCACAACAGCATGAATGCCACCCCGGCAATCACCGCCAGGGTCAGAAATGCCGCGTTGTAACCGGCTTCCTGCAATACAACACCCGCGACGCTGGCACTTAATGCTGCGCCCAGGCCGAAAACGGTCGAGAGCGCGCCCAGGCTGACGTTGAAGTGGCCGGTGCCCAAGGTCAGATCTTTCACTACCACAGGGAACAGCGCGCCAAAGATCCCTGCGCCGACGCCGTCGAGCATCTGTACCGCCACTAGCCAGTAAGGGTCGGCGGACAAGGTATAGAGCACACCGCGCAGCGGCAGAATCAGGAAGCCCGCGAGCAGCAGCGGCTTGCGTCCCCACACATCGGCTTTGACCCCAACCAGCAGGGCGACCGGCACCATGACCAGTTGCGCGGCGACGATACAGGCCGAAGTCAGTGGCGTCGCCATTTGCAAATTGACCTGTGCCAGCTTCTGGCTCACCAGTGGCAGCATCGCCGCGTTGGCCAAATGGAAGAGGGCACAACAGATGGCGAACATCAGCAGCGCTTTGTTGGTCAGCAATACCGTCAATCCCGATGGCGTCTTGCCGTGGGCGGCGTCGCTTGGATCGAGCCCACGGGCGAGATCATGGTTGATGGCGTTGCTGTCGACGAAGCTCACGGCGATCACGCTGCACAGCGCCATGACCGCCATCAGATAGAACACCGCCACCGGCCCGAACAAGTAAGCAAACCCACCAGCCAGCAGCGCCGCACAGGCGTTGCCAGCATGGTTGAAAGTCTCGTTGCGTCCGGTGCGCCGGGTGAACGCGCGCGGACCGGTGATGCCCAGGGTGATCGCCGAGATGGCCGGTGCGAATACCGATGCCGCTGCGGCGCTCAGCGCTTGAGTGATCGCCACCAGACTGAAGGACGTCATGAAGGGCAATATCACGCAACTGCCGGTCACCAGCAACGCGGCAATCGCGATGACCGCGCGTTTACTGCGCGTGTTGTCGACCAGCGCACCGGCGGGTGTCTGGGTGACAAGGGCGGCGACGCCAGCGAGGGTCATCACCAGCCCGATACTGGCCGGTTCCCAGTGATGCACGGCCAACAGGTAAATCGCCAGATACGGCCCGAGTCCGTCGCGCACATCGGCGAGGAAGAAATTCAGGCTGTCCAGCGAGAGGTTGTTGCGACGATCGGAGTGAGTGTCCACGCTGGCACCTTCGATATCGAGGTTGCTTAGAATGGCGCAACCTTCGTCAATTCAGTGAGTGGTCGTTTGCGGATTGAGTTGCACGGCCCTTATGTGGCCACTCGACTCCGTTTTGAGTGGCCACGCTGCGAACGGCTCAGTTAATGCGCGGATGCTGCTGCACCAACTCCTTGCGTTTAGCTTCCAGTTCGGCGATTTCGGCGTCGATGTCTTCGATTTTCTGCTCGATGTGGTCGTGATGTTCCTTGAGCAGTTCCTTGGCTTCCTCAAGATCCGACGCCGCCGGCGCGGCACCGCGCAGCGGTTTGTTGGCGGTCTCTTTCATGGTCACGCCGGTGATCAGGCCGACCACGGCAATCACCATCAGGTAGTAGGCCGGCATGTACAGGTTGTTGGTGCTTTCCACCAGCCAGGCCACGGCCGTCGGGGTCAGACCGGCGATCAACACCGAGACGTTGAACGCGGCGGCCAATGCGCTGTAGCGGATGTGCGTGGGGAACATTGCCGGCAGGGTCGAGGCCATGACGCCGATGAAGAAGTTCAGCAACACCGCGAGGATCAGCAAGCCGGAGAAGATCAGGCCGATCTTGCCGCTGTTGATCAGCATGAACGCGGGGATCGCCAGCAGGAACAGACCGATGCTACCAACCACAATGAAGGGCTTGCGGCCGATCTTATCGCTGATAAAACCAATCGCAGGTTGCACGAACAGCATGCCGACCATGATCGCGATGATGATCAGCACGCCACGGTTTTCGCTGTAGTGCAGGTTGTGCGACAGGTAGCTCGGCATGTAGGTCAGCAGCATGTAATAGGTGACGTTGGTCACCGCTACCACGCCAATGCAGGTCATCAGACTGCGCCAGTGTTTGGTCGCGACTTCCTTGAACGAGACCTTCGGCCCGCCCGCCAGACCTTCACGGTCGCCTTCTTCGAGTTTCTCGACGTGCTGTTGAAACGCCGGCGTTTCTTCCAGCGCATGCCGCAGATAAAGGCCGATCATGCCCAGCGGCAGGGCGAGGAAGAACGGCAGACGCCAGCCCCATTCGAGGAATTTCTCTTCGCCGATGATCGTCGAGATCAGCACCACCACACCGGCGCCGAGGACGAAACCGGCAATCGAGCCGAAGTCCAGCCAACTGCCAAGGAAACCGCGCTTGCGGTCGGGCGCATATTCGGCGACGAAGATCGAGGCGCCGGTGTACTCACCGCCGACCGAGAAGCCCTGAGCCATTTTCGCCAGCAACAGCAGTATCGGCGCCCAGATGCCGATCGACTCATACGACGGTATCAGGCCGATGGCGAAGGTACTCAGCGACATGATCACGATGGTCGCGGCCAGCACTTTCTGCCGCCCGTATTTGTCGCCCAGCGCACCGAAGAACAGGCCGCCCAACGGACGGATCAGGAACGGCACCGAGAAGGTCGCCAGCGCTGCAATCATCTGCACGCCAGGATCGGCGCCGGGGAAGAAGATCTTGCCCAGTGCATAGGCGACGAAGCCGTACACCCCGAAGTCGAACCATTCCATGGCGTTGCCCAGTGCGGCGGCGGTGATCGCCTTGCGCATCTTGGCGTCGTCGACAATCGTGATGTCTTTCAATCCGATGGGATTGACCTTGTTTTTCCTTGATTTCATGCGGGTCACTCATAGCTGAACGGATTCGATGCCATTGTTTTGCTGGCATGGGTTCTTTCCGTCAGATACAAGAAGACACGAAAAAATTCACTGCTCAGGGCATTTTTGTCGTGCGCACCCGCCAAGACGCAGCAGAGCCCACCCGGCGGCGATTACGCAAAAGCACAAGACGTCAGGCTGAAAACCCGGATAATGGCCGCCAATTCGTTTTTGCTCTCTGGTAAACCCGCATGGAAATCAAGGTCAACTTTCTCGACAACCTTCGACTTGAAGCCAAGTTCGACGACTTTACGGTGATCGCCGATCAGCCCATTCGCTACAAAGGCGATGGCTCGGCACCGGGGCCGTTCGACTACTTCCTGGCGTCGTCGGCCTTGTGCGCGGCTTACTTTGTGAAGCTGTATTGCGAAACGCGCAACATCCCGACCGACAATATCCGGCTGTCGCAGAACAACATCGTCGACCCGGAAAACCGCTACAACCAGATCTTCAAGATTCAGGTCGAATTGCCGGCGGACATCTCTGAAAAGGATCGCCTGGGCATTCTGCGTTCGATTGATCGCTGCACGGTGAAGAAGGTCGTGCAGACCGGTCCCGAGTTTGTGATCGAGGAAGTCGAGAACCTCGATGCCGATGCGCAGGCGCTGCTGATGCCGCATTCGACGTCGGAGGCGGGCACTTACATCGTCGGTAAAGACCTGCCGCTCGAGCAGACTATCGCCAATATGTCGGGAATCCTCGCGGATCTGGGGATGAAGATCGAGATCGCCTCGTGGCGCAATATCGTGCCTAACGTCTGGTCGCTGCACATCCGTGACGCGCACTCGCCGATGTGCTTCACCAACGGCAAAGGCGCGACCAAAGAGGGCGCACTGGCCTCGGCGCTGGGCGAGTTCATCGAGCGCCTGAACTGCAACTTCTTCTACAACGATCAATTCTGGGGCGAAGACATCGCCACCGCCGAGTTCGTGCATTACCCGAACGAGCGCTGGTTCAAACCCGGCCCGAAAGACGAGTTGCCGCCAGAGATTCTCGACGACTACTGCCTGGACATTTACAACCGCGACGGCGAACTCAAAGGCTCGCACCTGTACGACACCAACTCCGGCAACACCCAGCGTGGCATCTGCTCGCTGCCGTTCGTGCGCCAGTCGGATGGTGAGGTGGTGTACTTCCCGTCGAATCTGATCGAAAACCTGTTCCTGAGTAATGGCATGAGCGCCGGCAACACTTTGGCTGAAGCCCAGGTGCAATGCCTGTCGGAGATCTTCGAGCGCGCGGTCAAACGCGAAATCCTCGAAGGCGAAATGGCCCTGCCGGACGTGCCGCAGGAAGTACTGGAAAAGTACCCGAGTATTCTCGCCGGGATCAAAGGCCTGGAAGAGCAGGGCTTCCCGGTGCTGGTGAAGGATGCGTCGCTGGGCGGTGAATTCCCGGTGATGTGCGTGACCCTGATGAACCCGCGCACCGGTGGTGTGTTCGCCTCGTTCGGCGCGCACCCGAGCCTGGAAGTGGCGCTGGAGCGCAGCCTGACCGAGCTGCTGCAAGGCCGCAGCTTCGAAGGCTTGAACGATTTGCCGCAACCGACGTTCTCCGGCCAGGCCGTGACCGAACCGAACAACTTCGTCGAGCACTTCATCGACTCCAGCGGTGTGGTGTCGTGGCGCTTCTTCAGTGCCAAGTCTGACTTCGAATTCGTCGAGTGGGACTTCTCGGGGCAGGGCGAAAACTCCAACGCCGAAGAAGCCGCGACGCTGTTCGGCATTCTCGAAGACCTGGGCAAAGAAGCCTACATGGCGGTCTACGACGATCTCGGCGCCAACGCTTGCCGGATCCTGGTGCCGGACTACTCGGAGATCTATCCGGTCGACGATCTGATCTGGGACAACACCAACAAGGCCCTGCAATTCCGCGCCGACATCCTCAACCTGCACAGCTTGAGCAAAGTCGGTCTGCGCAACCTGGCCCAAGGCCTGGAAAACAGCGAGCTCGATGATTACACCGACATCACCACGCTGATCGGTATCGAGTTCGACGACAACACGCCGTGGGGCAAGCTGACCATTCTGGAACTGCGCCTGCTGATCTACCTCGCCCTGCAGAAATTCGAGCAGGCCAAGGACCTGGTCGAAGCCTTCCTGCAATACAACGACAACACTGTCGAACGCGGCTTGTTCTATCAGGCGGTGAATGTGTGTCTGGAAATGGAACTCGATGAAGACCTGGAACTGGCCGATTACGAAGCCAACTTCCGTCGCATGTTCGGCGACGAGCGCATGGACGCGGCGATTGGCTCGGTCAACGGCAGTGTGCGTTTTTACGGTCTGACACCGACCAGCATGAAGCTTGAGGGGCTGGATCGGCATCTGCGCCTGATCGACAGTTACAAGAAGCTGCACGCAGCAAGGGCGAATGCGGCGGCGTTGAAGCGCTGATAGCAGACGGTCACTTCTGCTGAGTAAACCTGTAGTGAGGGGATTCATCCCCGATGGCGCGCAAAGCGGGCCCGGTACGCAGTCCATCGGGGATAAATCCCCTCACCACAAATAAGTATCGTGGGGACATGGAGATTCAAGGATGGAAGAGAGGGTCGTAAAGTCGAAGCTGGTCAACTTTCTGGTGGCTGACGTCGAGGTGGATTACGAAGGTGTCGGCGATTTCTACGATGTTGCCTGCAGTGGCAACGTCGGTGCATTGGCCGGCGTGCTGGAAGGTTTCAAGGAGGTTTACGGCGGGCTGTGGGTCGGCGGCAAAATGACCCTCACGAATACTGCTGTGTACCTGAATGCCAACGCCATGAATCGCATGGTTCAAGACGGCACACTGGACATCAGGGTGCCGCTCGGAATGATCCGCAAGGTCACGCTTGAAGGTGGCTTCATCACGAAAATCGTCTGTCTGGATACGGATGCTGGCAGCATTCTGTTCCGTTGTTATGGGGCGAAGGACATCGTTGCACTGATCGAAAAGTCGATCCAGCCACGGGTTTCGACGGCGGTGCTCAAGCGCGGAGCCTGATTCGATCGTCAGGCCGTTCGCCAATCTCACCTGCAGCGAAAAACCTGTGCGAGCCAGCTGCCAATCCTGAGTCCACCCAATAATCCTGTGGGAACTGGCTTGCCAGCGATTGGGCCGTGTCAGCCAACATCACTTTCGGCGCTCTCAGCGTTTGCACTGCGCCTGCACCACCTGGCAAGTGTTCGGCGTCCCTCCAGAGCGGCTCGCATAGCGCATGCAGTTATTCATCGATTTCTTGCGCGCCATGCTCAAGGTGTCGCCCCAGGCCAGACCACCTTCGCCGGAAGTAGGCACGGCTTTGGCGTAGCAGTTCGAGCCGTTGGTGGCGTAGCGTTTGCTCGAACAGCCGGCCGTCAGCGCCATGGCTGTGCCAAGCAGGGTCAGTAGCACCCAGGACGAGCATTGGCGTGCAGTGATTGTGGTCATCTGGGTTCCTCGTGGGGCAAGCGCCTCAATGGCCTCGCTGACAGGCGTTGGGCATTATCCTGCAATCGACATAAGGAAGCGTCCCCAATGCGTGCACCCACACTACACCTGATGTGCGGCAAGATCGCCTCGGGCAGATCCGCTGGACCAATCACTGGCTGAGCGAGTGTCGCACTGCCTGCATTATCTCGAAGTGGATGACGCCACCTGCCGTGCTCGGTTGCCTGCACGCAACGCACTGGCCGAGCATGAATTCGCCGCTTCGGGTGCGGAGTTTGATTTAATCACTCGACACTTTAAGGTGCCGGAGGTGGGCGAGGGGCTGGAGATTCTCATGCACCGCAATCGCCAGCAGGGCTGGCTCTCACAATGATCTCAGTGACCCACCGCATGACCCTGCAAGAGTGAGCCTGCTCGCGATGGGGCCCTGTCAGGCACCCTGCAGACTTTGCTGCACAAACCGCTCGATCAACCACCGCGCCGCCGGCCCCGGTGGCAGGTCGGTGCGGTAGATGACATCGAACGGGTAGATGCCGCTCTGGTACTCCGGCAGGTTCAAGCGCACCAGGCGGCCAGACTGCAAATCCTCTTCGACCATCGGCAACGGCATATTCCCCCAGCCAATTCCTTCGCGCAGCAACATGTGCTTGGCACCCAGATCCGCCAAGCGCCAGGTGCGGTTGCTGAGGACGGCGAAGTCGCGATCCTTGGTCAGTTGTGAACGGTCGGAAAGAACCAGTTGCGTCAATTCACGCCCGGCCCCCGGTGTGTTCGCTTCACCCGAAGCCAACGGATGATTCGGTGCCGCAACCGGAATCAGCTCGACATTGCCTGCGCCAATCCGCTCGACCGCATCGATGCCTTCGTTCATTGGCCCACTGACGCCAATGATCGCCCCGCGATTGATCACTCGCTCCGTCACCGCCCCCAACGCCTCCATGTGCAAGTGCAGGGCGACCGTGGGAAACGCCTCGCGAAAGGACTTCAACGCATCCACTACCCGCTGCGGCGGTAGCATCACGTCCAGCACCACGTGCACCTCAGCCTCCAGCCCCTGCAACAGGCCTTTGACCTTGGCGCGTAAGCCATGCACGCCGTTGGCGATGGTGCGCGCCTCTGCCAGTACGGTGCGGCCGGCCTCGGTAAGTTGCGGTTTGCGCGTGGTCTGGCGATCAAACAGCGTCACCCCCAGCTGTGACTCCAGGTTGGCCATCGAATAGCTGATCACCGACGTCGCACGGTGCAGCTTCCTCGCGGCGGCGGCGAAACTGCCCAGTTCCACCACCGTCAGAAACACCCGCAATTGATCCAGCGTCGGTGTGCCCGGGTCCGAAATCATGGCTGCTATCTCCTCATCATCAGCGAACCGGCATCGTCGCTGAGCGGCGTCAGCTTGTCTATTTTTTAGAACGTAATGATCGAAATTAGTCGGCTATTCAGATTAGCTGGCCGGGCGCACCATTTCCTCACTCGGACGATTCATCTCGGATCGCCCCACCTTTGAAGGAAATACCGTCATGACCACCACTGCAAACATCGCTAAAACCGCTACTGAACAAAGCCGCAATGACATCACTCAGGCCTCGGCCTCGTTGATCGGCCGCGTCCTGCTCAGCGCGATCTTCATCCTCTCCGGTTTTTCCAAACTGGCCGCCCCGGCGATGATGATCGGTTACATCAGTTCTGTCGGTCTGCCATTGCCACAAGTGGCGCTGGCGCTGGCAATCATCGTTGAAATCGGTGGCGGCCTGGCGCTGATCGCCGGTTACCGCACCCGTACCGTTGCCGCTGTGTTGGCGGTGTTCAGCGTGGTCACGGCGCTGGCATTCCACTATGCGCTGGGCGATCAGAACCAGTTCATCCATTTCTTCAAGAACATCGCCATGGCCGGTGGCCTGTTGCAAGTGGTCGCGTTCGGTGCCGGTCGTTTCAGCCTTGATGCCCGTCGTCGCTGATCACGCGCTAATTCCTTCAACCGATCGAGGTCTCCCATGAAAGCCATCCGCGTGTACGAATACGGCAACCCCGAAGTGCTGCAACTGGAAGAAGTCGCCGACCCTGTGGCCGGTGAAGGTGAAGTGTTGATCGAAGTCGCCGGGGCAGGGGTCAACCCGATCGACTGGAAGGTGCTTTCCGGGGCGTTGAAAGCGTTCATCCCGCTGCCGCTGCCATTCACCCCGGGCGTTGAAGTGTCTGGCAAGGTGATCGCCACCGGCCCCGGCGTGAGCGAATTCAAGCTCGGCGATGAAGTGTTTGGCTTCATCAACATCGTCGGTGGCTATGCGAGCAAAGCCGTGGCCCCGGTGGCCAAACTGGCACTGAAACCGCAATCGCTCAGCGCCTTGCAGGCTGGCGCCGTTCCGGCCACCGCGCTCACCGCGTGGCAAGCGTTGACCGAGCACGCTGGCGTTCAGCGGCGGCAGAAAGTGCTGATCCACGCAGCCGCCGGTGGCGTGGGCAGCATGGCGGTGCAGATCGCCAAGTACCTGGGCGCCGAAGTCATCGCGACCGCTTCGGCCAGTAACCATGCCTATCTCACAAAGCTCGGTGCTGATCAGGTGATCGACTACACCACCGAGGCGTTTGAAGAGCGGGTATCCGAGGTCGACGTGGTGCTCGATCTGGTGGGCGGCGACACCCAGAACCGTTCGTTTCGCGTGTTGAAACGCGGCGGGCTGCTGGTCTCGCCGGTCAGTGCGCCGAGCATGACTCTGGCCAACGACCATGGCGTGACGCCGATCAACTTCGCCACTCGTTCCGATGGTGCGCAGTTGTCGCTGATTGCCGAACTGTTTGATCGCGGCCACCTCACCGTCGACGTCGAAGTGTTCCCGCTGAGCGAGGCGCAACGTGCACTCGAAAAAAGCCTGAGCCGCCGTGGTCATGGCCGGCTGGTCCTCGATGCCACGAAGTAACCGCCGAACCCTTGTAGGAGCTACCGCAGGCTGCGATCTATTGATCTTCGAAGGCAAAAGATCGCAGCCTGCGGCAGCTCCTACAGGTTTTTTTCTTAACCCCCCCCCCCGCAGACAAAAAACGCAGCCCACGGCCCGATCGCGCCGCCATTTTCTTGCGCAGTCGTTCTGTCATATTCGGTATCAGTTGATTGCAGATAGTAGCCAGCCCAACGCTAATTCCAATGAGGCTGCACTGTGTTTCAACGTCTTGTGTGTTCGCTGTCCGTTCTGAGCCTGTCCATCGCTGCTGCCCACGCTGCCGAGACCGTCGTGCTCGACACGCCGCGCCTGCAAAGCATCGACAACTTCCGTGATGTCGCCGGGCTGACCACCGCGTATTCCACGGCCCACGATGGCACGATGCGCGGTGGCGTGTTCTATCGCTCCAACGCGATCACGCCGTCGGCAGCGGATCTGGCGACCCTCAACAGCCTCGGCATCAAAGCCGTCTACGACCTGCGCACGCCGAGCGAAATCGCTGGTACGCCGGACACAATGCTGAGCGGCGCGACCTACCAGAACATCGACATCATCGGCAGCACCACCTCGGGCGCGAACATCACCACCGTGTCGTTCAAAAGCGCCGCCGATGCCATCGCCATGATGGAACAGACCAACCGCGCTTTCGTCAGCGACGCGGGGATGCGCGGGCAGTTCGGCAAGTTGTTCAACGAACTGGCCAGTACCGACGGCGCGCAACTGTTCCATTGCACCGCCGGCAAGGACCGTACCGGCTGGACGGCCGCCGTGTTGCAGAGCATCGCCGGCGTCGACAACGCGACCATCATGGCCAACTACCTGGCGACCAACGATTACACCGCCGCGCGCGTCGCCGCGACCCTCAATGCGTTGCCGCCGAGCATGGCCTCGATCTATGCGCCGCTGCTTGGCGTGCAGGCCAGCTACCTGCAGGCCGGTCTTGATGAAGTCACCGCCGAATACGGCAGCATGGACAACTACCTCAAGCAAGGTCTTGGCCTGTCGCAGGAAACCATCTACGTGCTGCGCGGCAAACTGGTCGAATACAACAGCCTGCCGGGGCAGGCCGGATTGATCGGCAACGCCGCTGCCGGTGCCGAGTTACTGCGTCAATTGCAGAACACCAACCTGTCTGGCACCTACAGCGCCTACAACTATTACCTGCAATCGGCCATCGACGCCGGCACCCTCGGCGGTGTTGAAGCTCAGGTCGGCGGCCAGGTTCACGCCGACGCCGCCAGCTATCTGCTGCGGCAGAACGCGCTGATCGAACAAGCCGCCGCCCCCTACGCCAGCGGCTCCGATCTGAACGTCGGGCAATACCGGTTGTGGACCACCGCGCTCGCCGGTTACCTCGGCACCGACGGCTCGTCCCACGCCGAGAGCAGCAACGAACACAGCCAAGGCCTGATGGTCGGCATCACCCAGCGCTTCTCCGAACAACTCAGCGCTCGCGGCGGTTTCGGCTACAGCAAAGGCACCGTCGGCGGTGCGGGCGGCGAGGCCGATACCGACTTCACCTTCTTTGACCTCGGTGCGCGCTACGGCTTCACCAGCCTGGAACGCGGGCTGTTCGTCGACGCCAATGCCAGCGCCGGCGACGTCGATTACGCCAGCAAACGCGAACTCGGCGGCGGCCTCGGCACGGCCAAGGGCGACACCCACGGCAACCTCACCGGCGCAACATTGGCGCTGGGTTACCGCGCACCGGTCAACGGCATGATCCTCGAACCGAGTCTCGGCGTGCGCATCAGCCACCTCGACCTCAAAGGCTTCCAAGAGAAGGGCAGCGAACTGGCACTCGACGTCGACGACAACACCGCCACCCGCCGCAGCGCCGTCGCCAACCTCAACGTGGCGTTCGCTCCGGTGGCGATGGGCGCGTGGCAACTGGTGCCAGGCGTACAAGTCGGCTACGAACGCACGCTGGGCAACAACGACGTCAACAGCCAGGGCCACCTGCTGGGCCTCGACATCGAACAACGCGCTGCCTTCGACAACCGCGACCAGTTCAGCGGCGGCGTCAACCTGATGGCCAGCCTCGGCGCGGTCAGCGTCGGCGCAGAAGTCGGTGCCAGTGGCGGTGGTGACAGCCACGGTTTCAGCGGCAGTCTGAAGGCCAGTTACGCGTTCTGAAGCAGGGACAACCGCGCAAGGTCAAGGACGACCACCATTGACAAAGCACCATCAGAACCCGGTAGAAGCAGGGAATTGGCGACCCTGATTCACCGACTAACCCTGTGGGAGCGAGCCTGCTCGCGAAGGCGTCATGTCAGCCAACATCACCGTCAACTGACCCACAAGCTTCCTTGCCTATAAACCAATCAAACCCGACCCCCTCAGTTGCGCCGGACTCACCCCATACGCCTGCTGAAAATACTGACAAAACCGCCCGACATTGCTGAAGCCAAAGCGCAACGCCACCTCCGTCACCGACGCCGAATGCCGCAGCGCCTCGAAAGCCCGCTCCAGCCGCACCTGCCGCTGATACCCCACAATCGACATCCCGACAAACCGTCGAAACCCTTCCTGCAAAGCGCGCTGACTGACATTGCTCAACCGCGCCAGCTCTACGCCACTGACCAATTGCTCCGGATGCGCCTGAATAAACGCCATCGCCAACTTCACATGCCGCGGCGCCACCCTCGGCGCAGGCTGGCGCAACGCCTCGGTAAAATTGTGCGGCCACGCCTCCAGCACCGCATCAATCAACATCTCACGCAACCGCGACGGCATCAGCGTGCCGCTGTTGAGCAACAGATCAAACTCCGTGCCCGTCGCCAGATCAATCAACGCCTTGATCCCCCGAAACGCCGCCGTGTGCAGATCCACCACCGGCTCAAACACAATCTTCTGCACAACCGGCCGCCCCAACAACGCCGCCAACCGCTCCGTGAGCTGCGCCCGACTCACGGAAATCCCGTGCTGCGCATGGTTGTCGAGAAACCGCATCGAACGGATATCCGCCTTATCAATCGCCAACCCCACCTGCGCCACACCGACGGACTCGGTACGGTGGTTGAACACAATCTTGCCCGCTGTGGGAATCACGAAAGTGATCTCGTCCTGCGGGTCGGGGAAGGTGACAGTGAAATCACCGTGGTAATGCATGCGCCGGAAACTCACGCCGTAGTGCCTGCCGTAGACACCGCCAATGATGATGCTGGAAGGGATTGGCGGGGAGTCGGCGTAGCGATTGCCGAAGAACCGGGAGAAGAGGGCGCCGAAGTCTTCGGCGTGGAGGTTTTCAGAGCGGAGGATGATTGTTTGGCGGGGTGGGGCGACGGAGTACACCTTGGGGCACCTTTTTTTGGGGCTCTTGGGTAAGTGGCGCAGGGGAGGTTAGCAGGTTGGGGGTGACAGGTTTGTGACGGGAGATTGAGTCACTGGAGACGGCCAATAACCCCCAGGTATATCCGGCAGCAGCGGGCAGATACTTCAGGTCATTCCTTGCTTCGGTGTTATCTAAAAAGATTAAGGGTTTTTAAATATCTGTTCTGTCATTTTTGTGGTTGGAATGATCAATGACTTTGTGTAATAGGTTTTATATCCATACGCGGTAATGCGTACCTTGCAGGGTATAAAAGCTTTATTGGCTAGTAGCGGTCGGACGGCTTCGTAATCATTCAGATCGAGTTGCGTCCCATCGGGTCTTGTATTGTAAAAAACAAGTTCTGAAGTGAAGGTGTAATTTGGTCTGGTTTGGCTGCTCGCGCTCACCAGGCCTTCAGCCTTTATATTGATTGAATGCTCGGACGAAAAATCCATATCGCCATCTAACGAGCAGGTCAGCGTTGGCGTGAGCTGATTAGAGTTTTCGAAATTATTGAATGCGCTAGCCAAATCTACTGTTGAAGAAAATTTCACAGTAAAAAGATTATTCGGACCTAATTCAAAAGATGACAAAGCGAGGTCTGCGGGAGGAATGTTGGCTGTTTTTACACAGCCAGCGCAGAGAAGTAGTGCTAGGTAAATAAAGCCGCGATAAAGATTCATTGACCGAAAATACCATTGATGGAATCAAAAATCAGATCGAGCGCTGATTTTGTTTCCTGAACAGGTTGAATGAACATCCAGTCTGCGGAGGCGTGGTGAATGTCGATGGTTTTGTTCATGGTCGGACCGGATTTTATATTCCAGCGCTCGCCGAAATCAGCGACGCTGTCAGAGGAGTCGGGTTTGCTTGAGTTGGCTCGAATGTTAATCCAGGTCTCTGCGACAGGTTGCGGCTCTGACACGTAGATATCCGAGCCCAGCCATACCCAAAAACCTTCGCCGACAGGGTCGAGTGTAACCAGAAATTTAATGGTGTAACCCGCTTCAGATAAAATTTTGGAAAGATGTGCTCCGTTCCATCCGCCCAAGCTGTGACCCACGATATAAACCGGGCTTGATTTGCTGGGTATTTTGTCGATGAAGTTGGTTTTGATGTCTCCGGAACCTTTGGCGTCGTTGTAGCCTCTGGCCCAGCTGGTGTACCTGGTTTTCAGTTTTGCGTTTGGGCTTATTCTGTTATCGAGCAGATTTTTTGCGGCATCGATGTTGTGATAGGCACCTTGGAAGTAATACTTTTCTTGGTCTGCGGCGCCACCGATAAAGAAGACGATGGCTTTCTTTTCCGGAACTGGTACTGCTTTGACGGTTGAGTCATTTGCAGCAGTCAATGTTTTTGTTGCTGCAAGGCTTGCGGTGTTGCCGTTTGGAAGAACAATTTGCTCTGCGGCCATTACTTAGTCTTCCAGAAAGATTTTGATGGTTTCTGCCAAGTGCGAGCTCACCATATGGGTGAAGCCCATCGAGTCGCTAACGCCATGTTCCAGGCTTCCATCCTCACGTTGGATGGCGTAACCGTGGTTAGGCATTGGCTCGCCAGTCGTGCCGTCGACCAGTTTGATCTTGTCGCTGAAGTGCACCGGCATTGGCAGTAAACCGCTGAAGGGCGCTGATACAAAGGTGTCGCCGATGATGACGGTGCCGGAGCCGCCAATGACAATGTTGCCGTGTCCCCCGGTGCTGTCTTTTGTCGCGGCGTTCAGGCCGTTGATGAATACGGTCGAACTGATACCCCCGGTGATCGGGCTGCCACAGGCGGATTTATCAGTCATGCGAGCAGCAGCGAGACCGTCGAAGAATACGTCCGGCGAGCCGCTTGTAATAGGATTGGTACCGTGTCCTGGAAGTGGGCAACTGGTGGGATCTGAGACGCGAGCAGCTGGTTTTCCACTCATGGGAAGTTCCGTTTCGAAATGTCAGTAGGCGAGCTCGTGATTCCGAGCGAGCATGGGGACGCAATTTGGTTAGACGATTGGTGTTTTTACAAGCATCAGCTCGACGTAGCCGTCGCTCAAGTAGGGATAGCTTTCAGTTCTGAAATGCGGGGGCGTATCTGAGGAGTGGGGGCGCGGGGGCGCTTCCGTACGCGGGGCAGGCATAAAAGTGAATCGTCCTTGAAAAATCGTGATGAAGGATGCCCGAGGTGAAGGTCTCGTTCAACGAGATTTTCAAGCGCTCTCGTACTTTTTGATGTCGCCCCCGAAACTTGTTTGCAAGACGCATAGTCCGCAGACATCACTGAATTCAAGCCGATAGAAACTTCAGGCTGTCGAGGTCGATTTCGGCATAGATCCCGAGTTCGCCCTTGTAAAGGGATACTCTGGATATTCCCAGCTCACATTGTAGAAAACCAACGAGTACCCTGAGACTTGAGTGTTTGGACATGCTTTTTGGATACATCACCGTAGCCTCGCCGGGCTCATCGTCGTAGGTTCGGATCATGTAAGTGTCTTCGCCGTTCTGGATGACGTAGTTGAAACCACGAGATTCATATCCAGTGTCATGGTCGACATCATCGAAACGGGTAGCGGTTGCTATTTTCAAAAGTAGATTCCGTTCGGTTTGGTTAGCGGTGGGCAGTTTTTGGAACCGTTCGTGTTGGTGTTCCTTAAGCAACATCCTCCGTGGCACCAGGCTAACTAGCGGCCACAGAGGCCTTACGAGTTATTGCGTCGGCACAACATTATCCAACGCCTGATTCACCGCCAATTCCCCCAGCATCACCACTTGCGCAATGCCCTGCAGCGTCTTGCGAATCGGCCCCTCAACCAGCGCGGCCACATCCCCCAACATCACCGTCGCCGAACCCAGCGACTCACTGGCGTTCGCCAGCAATTCCTCGGTGGCGATTTTTGGGTTGGCTAGAAACATGGCGTTGGGTGTGTAGGGCGTGGCCATGATTGGGCTGGCGGGGTTCAGGTAGTGGTCGAGAGCGCGTTCGGCGGCTTCGCTGAGTTTTCGGGAGTCGGAGGATTCGTAGGGGGAGACAGTTTCGGTTTCGGGCGGGTTTGGTGTGACTTTGAACATGATGTAGCTCCTGGGAAAACGATTAAGGAGCCATCACGCTTCGCTACCAAACGAAGGGTGGCGGCCATGCACAGGTTGGTAGACCGGCCCAGGAGCCCGGCGCGCCCGAAGACGCCCTACGCATGACCACCATAAAACAGGGACGGAAAATCGACCTCTGCAAAAGGGGAACTATGCGACCTGGAAGTGCCGGGCTACCAAACCCGATCGCTGCTTTTCAGCGACCGAACCACGATAAAACCCGCACCCTGGGCGCACAAGCCGGCGGATTCTGGCGTAGTCGTAGGCAATGGCGCAAGGCGTTGTAGCCTGGGATGACGTAACGGCGAGTGTTTTTAAACGTGTGCGGGGGAACGGTTAAACGTGAGGGTTTTCGGGGCTGCGCTTTTCGTGAACGGATGGTTTGGCAAAGAGGAAAGCGGGGCAGTGCGACGTTTCGCTAAATCCCCTCGCGACGGGGATAGTGTTTGTGTGGGAATCAGAGGCTTCAGAGGATGGAGCTGACTCAGGCTCATCGCTGACTGGACTGATGCCTTCGCGAGCAGGCTCGCTCCCACATGAGGTTGGCGGTGTACACCCATGGTGTGGTCGATACGAAACCTGTGGGAGCGAGGCTTCTCGCGAATGGCCTGTCCAAGGTTCTCAGGTCTTATTCATCACCATTCTGGACACAGTGTTTGTCCAGCCGACCGATTTTTGTCGTGCGCTTCAATCCCTAACATCGTCTGCAACCCGTGACACAACACGGTTTCCCACGAGACGGTGAACATCATGAAACTTGCAAAAATCGCTCTTCTTCTGGCCTTTGGCGGTATCGGCGCGCAGGCGTTTGCGGCGGATGAAACCGCGCCAGTCGAGGCGTACAACGCCGCCGCTCACCTAGACATCGCCCACGTGGTGTCGATCTCCGACGCGGCCAATCAGTGCGGCGCGGTGCCGGTGCAGATGACTTATGAAGACTCGAACGGCGCGCAACATGTTGTGCAATACCAGGTGATGGGCAGCGGTTGTTCCAACGGTTGATGTCAGTGCAGGCGCTGGAGGGTCGACACTCCAGGTCTGCGGCATTAAGCCTTGGCGAGTTCTTTGGCCCCGGCGATGTCTTCATCGGACGCCAGCAGTTGCGGAATGGCGGTTTTCAGGAACTCCACCCAGGTCTTGATTTTGGCGTCGACGAATTTGCGCGACGGGTAAATCGCAAACAGGTTGTATTCCTCCAGGCGGTACTGCGGCAGGACTCGCACCAGCGAGCCTCCAACCAATCCTTCGACGGCTGATGCCAGCGGCTGAATGCCGATGCCCATGCCATTTCTGATCGCCGTGGCCATGCCGTCGGCGGTGTTGATGTGGAAGGGCGAGTCGGGGATATTCTGGGTTTCCATGCCCTGTGGCCCTTCGAACACCCAGTTTTCTGCGGGCATCACCGTGTTGACGATGCGCAGGCAATCGTGCGCGGCGAGGTCGGCAGGTGTAGCGGGGTGGCCGCGTTTGGCCAGGTATGACGGCGATGCACAGAGAATGCTGTAAGTGGTGCCCAGGCGTTGCGCGACGAAACCGGAATCCGGCAGGTCGCGGGCGAGGACGATCGACATGTCGTAGCTTTCTTCGAGCAGGTCGGGCAGGCGGTTGCTCAGGGTCAGGTCGAACATCACCGTGGGGTGAATCTCGCGGTAGCGGGCAATGGCGTTGATCACGTAGTGATTGCCGATGGCGGCCATGGCGTGGATCTTCAGACGCCCGACCGGCAAGGTCTGGGCGGTGCCGGCTTCTTCATCGGCGTCGCGCAAGTCATCAAGAATTTTTTCGGCGCGCTGCAAATAACGTACGCCGGCTTCGGTCAACGCGAGGCGGCGGGTGGTGCGGTTGATCAGGCGCGTGTGCAGCCGGGTTTCGAGACTGGAGACGGCTTTCGATACGTTGGTTGTGGTGGTGTCGAGCAAGTCGGCCGCGGCGGTGAAACTGCCGCTTTGGGCCACGGCGACGAAGCAGCGCAGGGTCTGAATAACGTCCATCGTTGTTGTTGGCTCTGTGGATGGGATGGCCATTCTAGAGTTTGCCGTGGCTGGTGTTGCAATTGTTTGCGAGCGAGGGGCGGGCGCATGGCGGGTGAAAGGCTGGAAGACATTCTGGCGTCGGGGCTTTCGGTGGTGTTCTGCGGGATCAATCCGGGGTTACTCGCGGCGGCGCAGGGGCATCATTTTGCCGGACGCGGGAATCGCTTCTGGCGCACCTTGCATCTCGCCGGGTTTACGCCGCATGAGGTGCAGGCGGAGGACGATCAAAGCATCCTGCAATTTGGCTGCGGCTTGACGGCGGTGGTCGAGCGGCCGACGGCGCGGGCAGATCAGTTGGCGGCGCAGGAATTCGCCGCGGCGGCTCTGGGCTTTGAACAGAAGATCAGCCGCTATGCGCCGCGTTATGTGGCGTTTCTCGGCAAGGCTGCGTATGCCGCGTTGTCGGGGCAGAAAGTGGTGGCGTGGGGAGCGCAGGCGAAGACTTTGGGTGGCGCGCACGTGTGGGTATTGCCTAATCCCAGTGGGCGCAATCGGGCCTTCTCTCTTGAGCAATTGGTCGCGGCCTATCAGGAATTGCATCAGGCATTGATCGCTGGCCGATCCAGCGGGGTTGTTCAACGCCAGCCTGGAGGGCAACACCCGCCGGGCGATTGATTTTCACGAGGGCGATCCGGTCGATGCGCAGGCCTTGAAAGCGCTGATACGCAAGGCGATTGCGCTGAAGGTGTCGAAGTGAATCGTGGCGGTTGCCTTGATTCAGAAAATAACTGGCTGTTTTAAAACAATTTTTTTTGCACTCGGGGCTTCCCAGATCAAAAAAAGGTTGGTAAATTGCGGCCCATTCTCGCAGAGCTTGTTACAGAGCTTGAGATACAGGGGCGTCGCCAAGCGGTAAGGCAGCAGGTTTTGATCCTGCCATGCGTTGGTTCGAATCCAGCCGCCCCTGCCATATTCAGAAAAAACGCCAGTCCGAAAGGGCTGGCGTTTTTTTATGCTCGCGATTTTTGTTCGGCAGCGAGGGTTGCCTGAGCCGTACCGGAAGACTGTTGTAAACTGCCCCGCGAAAAGTCCCGGCGGGTTGTTGGCCGGCGACCCTCACTCTCTCCAGACAAGAGACTTACATGGCTAATCACGACCTCAGCTTCACCCCTGATCCGGATGCGGATTCGATTTCCTCGGATGTTGTCGGTTTCAACGGCATTCTGGTCTCGACCCAGATCCCGACCCGCGCCGATGGCAGCCTGGAACTGGGGGATATCACCCTGCAAAGCGAATGCACCCTGCAGGCGCTGAAAGTGGCGCTGGAGCGGGCGGGCAGTTCGATGGATCGGGTGATGCACCTGACCATTTACCTCACCGACATGGCCGACCGCGCTGCGTTCAATGAAGTCTACAAGCGCTTCTTCGCCAAGCCATGGCCGGTGCGCGCGGCGGTGGGCGTGGCGTCGCTGGCGGTGGAAGGCATGCGCGTGGAAGTCACCGCGATGGCCGCCAAGGCCTGATCAACCTGCAAAATCGTGCTGGTTGGCCAGCGATGACGCCCGGCCATCCAGCACTCGTCTTGCACTTACTTCAGCGCATCAGCCAGCGGCAACCGCGCCATGTGCCTGGCTTTCAGTGAACCCAGGTACAGCCAGTCCCCATACTCGCGCGCCGTGGTGATCGGCGAGTAATTGCCGCTGCTGGCATCCTGCAGATTGGCGATCACCTTGCCCTGCAGATCCAGCCCCAGCACAAACCCGCGTTTCTCCACCGGTTTGGGCAGCACAGTCAGTGCCCGGACGATCATCGTGCGCACCCACGGATGCCCGGCGGTGCCGTCGAGCAAGGCACTGCGCGGTGCGTAGAGGGCGACCCAGAAGCGGTTGCTGCCATTGAACGCGAGGTTGTCCGGCAAACCGGGCAGGTTGTCGATGAACAGGTCATGGGTGCCAGCCTTGGGGCCCGTCAGCCAGTAACGACTGATGCGGTAGGCGCCGGTTTCGTTGACCAGCACATAAGCGTCGTCCGGGCCGAGTGTCACGCCGTTGGCAAACTGCAATTTGTCCAGCAGCACGCTGGTCTTGCCGGTCTGAAAGTCGTAGCGCAGCAAACGCCCGTCACCGCCATGTTCGATGATCGCCTCACCGTCGTGCCCATAGCCCCAGCGGCTGCTGGCGTCGCTGAAATAGGCGTAGTGCCCGGACTTGTCGATCGCCACGTCGTCGGTAAAACCGAAGGGCAGGCCATTGGCCTCGGTCGTCAGAGGAATCAGTCGACCCTGCGCGTCGAGCGAGAGCAGGCCTTTGACCGCGTCGGCAATCACCAGCAGACCGTTGGGATGCCGCGCCAGCCCAAGAGGGCGGCCGCCCGTGTCGCTCAGGACTTGGCGTGTCTTGCCATCAAGGCTGGTGCGAATCAGCCGCCCGTCATGCAGGCCCGTGATCAGGAAGTCGCCTTCCAGCAGCAGCGCTTCCGGGCCGTCGATGTCGCCCGGGCCAATCTGTTCGACGGCTTTGAGTCGCTGGTTTTCGGCATATATCCCTTCGCTCAGTGACGGTGCCGCTGGCGGTTTCCACGCCACCGGTTGAACCCTGGTTGGCATCAACAGCAAGAACGCGATGACGAGGACGACCAGCAGTAACAGCAGGCGCTTCATGAATGTTGCCCCGTCAGCGTCAGGTGCTTGAGTGCCATGTCGCGCAGAGCGTGCATCGATGTGGCCGATTCACGTTCGATGCGGCGCTTCAACAGCAACAGGTTGGCAACGCGCATGCCCAGGCCGTCGAAGCGATAATCCAGGGTGCGCACGAACCGTGTGCCGTCGCCTTCGGCTGTGCATTCGTAGGTCAGTCGCAACGACAGACCGTGGTCACCGCGCGCCCGCGCGCACCAGCGCCGGCCGGGCAGATACTCGGTGACCTCCCAGCGCAAATGACCGGCACGCCCGCCGGCATGAATGTCTTCTTCGAAACGTGCGCCGGCGTGCAGCGGGCCTGGCGGGCCGTCGATCTTCAGCGACGAGGGATGCCACTGCGGCCAGTGGTTGACGCTGGCAGCGTAGCGAAGCACGGCGATGGGTTCGCCGGCGATATCGATCTGGTGCTGCATGCGGGTCATGGCGGGTCTCGAATGGCGCAACGGGGCGGGTTGCGGCTCCCAGTACAGGGTGCCGAACAGGTAATCCATCAACGGCAGAACGATATTGAAATTGCGTTCCTGCATGCACTCGCGACGGTGATGCAGTTCATGCAGATGACGCATCTGGCGGATCCACGGCAGGCGGGTCAGCGGATTATCGGGCGGCAGATGTTCGCAGGCGTGAAACACCTCGTAGGTCAGGTAGCCCAGCACCATGCAGCCGCCGAACAGCCCGGCGACATTGGCGTTGAACTGTGCGAGCAGCCACCAGAGCGGCAGGGTGAAAAGCAGCGTATGCACGACGATGAGCCAAGCCGGAAACAGAATCACCCGCCAGTCGCGAGCGCCTTCGTAGGTCATGTGGCCGGGAGTGAAAAAGCTGTGGTGGTCTCCGGCATGCCGCGCATAGAACAGCTTGGCGAACGTCTTTTTGTGGTGGCCGAGATGGCGATGGACCATGTACACGCCAACGTTGAACAACAGCAGGGTCAGTGGCACGCTCAGCCATTCCAGTGGCTGTACCTGACGTGCGCTGCTCCAGAAGGCGCCGATCGCCACCACGCCGAACAGCAGCACGAAGGCGCCGTGCAGCCACGGGTTGTACAACGGATGAATGGCCGCACGGTAGCGGCTGCGGAATGCCTCGGTGGTCTGCCTCAATGCGTTCACCTGCGGGTATTGTTGTTATACCCGGCAGATTAGCCGATCGGGCCGTTTGTGCAGGGCGGACCTTGAGGTCAGTTGCGCCATGCTCCGGTGTAAAGCGGCCGATTCAGCTCAACGGGTTCCAGCGCTGCGACCAGTCGTCATCGGTCTCGATCACCTGGCGCAACAGATCGAAGGCCTGTTGCAGGGTCGCCGAGTCTCGCTCGCGGGCGTACACCAGATAGGTTGGATAGCCGAATTCCGGGGCTTTGGTCACCGCTTCCAGCGCGCCGGTTTCCAGATAGCTGCGCACCACACGGGTGCGAAAGTAGCCGCTGCCGCCGTGTTCGAGGATGTATTGCAGGGCCAGCGGGCCGAGGTTGAAACTCAGCGCGGCTTTGGCCTTGTCTGGCAGTGCTGCGTCATGCTGGCGACGGAAGTCCGGCCCCCAGTCGATGTAGACGTAAGGATCCGGGCGGTTTGGCGCACGCACCAGAATCAGTTTTTCTTCCAGTACCTGCTCGACTTGCAGGCCGGGCCAATATTCCGGCTGATAGACCAGCGCGGCATCGAGCACACCGAGTTCGAGTTGGCGCAGCAGGTTTTCGCCGTCGCGGATTTCCATGCGCAGGGCATGCCCGGGGATTTTTTCGCGCAGTTCGGCGGCCCAGCTGAGCATCAACGGGTTGCACAGGCTGACTTCGCCGCCTATGTGCAGCACGTTGTGATAGCCGTCCAGCAGCGGCAGGTCGCGCCGCGCGGCTTCCCAGGTCTGCACCAGTTGATTGGCGTAGACCACGAAGGCCTCGCCATTGGCGGTCAGTTTCGCCCCGGCGCGGTTGCGCACGAACAGCGTGCTGCCCAGCTGACTTTCGAGCTTCTGCACCCGGGCGGTGATCGCCGTTTGTGTGACGAACAACTTCTGCGCCGCCGCGGCGAGGCTGCCGTGGCGGACGATTTCCAGAAAGGTGCGGGCGAGGTCGATGTCCATGGGCGGGCCGGTATCTGAGGTGCGGGCATTGTAAGTGTCGGCTCGCCACCGCGTCATCGTTCATTGCGCTGCGGTTTCCATGGATTTCGTGAGTGATGCAAACCCCTGCAGGAGTGAGCCTGCTCGCGAAGGCGGAATGTCTGCCAAACCAGTGTCGCCCGACACACCGCCATCGCTGGCAAGCCAGCTCCCACAGCTACTGTGTCGGACGCAGAACCCGGTGGGAGTCTGGCTTGCCAGCGATGAGGCCTCAGTGGGCGCTGAAGCTCAACCCGCCAACTCAACCTTGCGCACCCGCGCCCAGTCTTCCACCAGCCGCGCCGGCGTACCGCAGGCCTTGCGCTTGTAGACGAAGTGGCTGCACTTCTCGGCAAACTGGTTGCGGTTGTAGAGCATGTCTTCCTGCATTTCCTGCAGTTCGTTTTCCCGGCATTGCTCGATCAGCACCTGATCAACCCGCAATTTGCGCTCACGCACGGCGGCATAGGTCGGGTCGGTCAATGCCGCGTTGGCCCGTTGCAGCAACCATAACGAAAACTCGTCCGGGCAGCGCGGACCGATCTCCTGGACCATGCCCAGTTGCAGCGCCTGCGTGGCGCTGATTGGCAGGCAGGCCTGGGTCAGTTGTTCGGCCACCGTCGGGCCGACGGCGCGGGGCAGGCTGTAGGTCCAGTATTCCGAACCATACAGGCCCATGCTTTTGTAATGCGGATTGAGCACGATGTCGGCCCGGGCAAACACGATGTCGGCGGCCAGTGCGAGCATCACGCCGCCGGCACCGGCATTGCCGGTCACGCCGCTGACCACCAGTTGCTGCGCGCTGAGCAGCTCGGCGCAGACATCGTCGATCGCCTGAATATTGGCCCAGGCCTCGGCGCCCGGATCCTGCGCGGCCTGGATCACGTTCAGGTGCACACCGTTGGAAAAACTGCCGCGCCCGCCCTTGATCAACAGCACGCGGGTGTCCCGCGATTTGGCCCAGCGCAGCGCCTCGACCATACGCTGACACTGTTCGGTGCTCATCGCGCCGTTGTAGAACTCGAAGGTCAGCTCCCCGACATGCCCGGATTCACGGTAGCGGATCGGCTGATACGCCTCCTCATTGAACGGCTCGCGGGCGATTGACCAGTCGAGCGTCGGCACGTCAGCCAGTTGCCCGGCCAGCACGTGCCGCGCCGGTTGCTTGAAGGTTTCTTCGCCGGGCAGTGGTTTGCGCCGCAACGAACCGATCCACAGGCTGTGATCACCGGTGGCAACCAGCACCGCATCGTCATGCACCGCGAGGATCTTGCCGGGGATGCCGGTGCGTTGATCGAGGTGCGCGTCGTACACGTAATATTGCCCGCCCGCCAGGCTCGCCAGTACACCGGGCTGGCCGTCGGCGGCGTCGATGCAGCGTTTGATGAACCGCGAGCAATCGTGCCAGCTGAAGGTGCGGTCGGCCTGCTTCATGTTCGTTTGCAGGCGGCCACGGACTTTGGGGTCGCTGTAATCCAGTGCGGCAGGGACAAAGCCGTCGATGAATTTTTCGACCACTTCGCGAATACAGCGAATCGCCGCATCGCTGACCCGACCGTTGTACAGCTCGGATTTGCGCAAGCCCGGCGGCAGATTGAATTCGCAGGTGGCCCAGACCGGGCCGGCATCCATTTCCTCCACCGCTTGCAGGGCGGTCACGCCCCAACTTGTGAGTTCGTTGGTGATCGCCCAGTCCAGCGCGCTGGCGCCACGATCGCCGACGATGCCCGGATGAATGATCACCACCGGCCGCCGGAGATTGCTCCACAGCGCTTGCGGCACGCGGTCCTTGAGGAACGGGCAGATCACCAGATCGGCGCCGCTGTGTTCGATCTGTTCGCACACCGAAGCCTCGTCGGTGAACACCACAACGCTGGGCGAGTGCCCGGCCTGGCGCAGTTCCAGCCAGGCGCGTTGAGTCAGGCCGTTGAAGGCCGAGGACAGCAGAATAATCTTCAGTGATCGCATGTTTTTCTTCCTTGAAAGGGCTGCCGTGGGCTCCTGATGAGCCGTCCCTGGCATTCGATGGAGCGCGCAGATTAGTCAGTGCTGCAGCGCTGGCAACTGATCCGGGTCAACGTTGTGTGAGTCAATATTTCCCCGGCGAGCAAGTTCCTTATTCTCAAAGGTTTGACTGTCCTGATTTTTTATTACTTCAAATGTAAGCAGCGCTATTGCACAGTCGCGCCAGATCAGGAGTCGGACGATCCCGGCAGAACGATAGTTTTTCGCAGCGGGTGGGACCCGTTTCAGGGAGCAAGACATGGGTGATGTTCAAAACCCGCATGACCGGATGATTGGGCAAATGTTCCAAAAGGACTATCGCTGGCTGTGCGCTGCCGTTGGCCGCACGCTGGGTTGCCCGCACAGTGCGCAGGACATCGCCTCGGAAACTTTTCTGCGGGTATTGACCCTGCCGGACCCGACCGCGATCCGTGAACCCAGGGCGCTGTTGACCACCATCGCCCGACGGCTGATGTATGAAGGCTGGCGTCGCCAGGACCTGGAACGCGCCTATCTGGAAAGCCTGGCCCTGGCGCCGGAACCGGTGCATCCATCGCCGGAGGAACGCGCGCTGGTGATCGAAGCGCTGTTGGCGGTCGATCGCCTGCTCAATGGCTTGTCGGCCAAGGCCAAAGCGGCGTTTCTCTACCATCAGCTCGACGGTTTGACCTACAGCGAAATCGGCGAACGGCTTGGGGTTTCCACCAGTCGGGTGCAGCAATACATGGTCGAGGCGTTCAAACGCTGCTATCAGGCGATGCAGGCATGAGGCCGGACGACGCGGTGATCGATGAGGCGGCGCAGTGGATGGCGCTGTTGCAGTCCGGTGAAGCCAGCGCTGGCGAGCGTGCGGCGTTCGACGCGTGGCGGGCAGCCGACCCGCGACATCAGCGGATCATCGAACAAATGGACGGCGGTTTGAACCTGCTGCGCCATCCGGACTTGCGCGGGCTGCCACGCAACAGTCTGTTGCACAGCCTGAATGCGCCGTCGAGTCGGCGGCGTTTTCTCAGCGGTAGCCTGAGTGTGCTCGGGATTGCCGTGCTGGCCGGATTGCTCGGGCGCCGCTACGGCTGGCTGCCGGAAGCGGGGGAGTTGGCGACCGACACCGGCGAGCGGCGCGACTTTACCCTGGAGGATGGCAGTGCACTGAGTCTGAATGCCCGCACGCGGGTGGTAGCGCAATTCGATGCGACTCAACGCTTGTTGGCGTTACGCTCGGGTGAGTTGCTGGTGAACGTCGCCAAGGATCCCGCGCGGCCGTTCGTGGTCGAGACCGAACATGGGCGGATGCGGGCGCTGGGCACCAAATTTCTCGTGCAACAGGGCGACGATTTTACGCGGCTGGTGATGCTGCATTCGCAGGTCGAAGTGGTCACCGCCGGCGGTGCGCGGCAAGTGGTGGAGGCGGGGGAGAGTCTGCTGTTCAATGCTCAGGACATTCTGGCGCTTGAGCACAGCAACGGACAGGAAAGCGCCTGGGTGCAAGGTCGCCTGGAAGTGCGCGACCGACCACTGAGCGAGGTGATCGACAGCCTGCGCCGCTATCGCCGGGGCATTCTGCACCTGAGTCCCGAGGTGGCCGATCTGCGCCTGAGCGGTCTCTATCCGCTTGATGACAGTGACCGCACCCTGCAACTGCTGGAGCGCTCGCTGCCGATTCGCGTCACATGGCACAACCCCTACTGGGTCAGCATCGAACCCTCAATTCCACCTAACACCCTGTAGGAGCTGCCGCAGGCTGCGATCTTTTGATCTTTAAAAGCGAAAATCAAAAGATCGCAGCCTTCGGCAGCTCCTACATGATGTGTGTGGAGTCCGGTTATAGGTTTATGACTTCTTGGCCTAATCGCCGCCCTATAAAAAGCGCCGGCCCGCTGCTCATTCCCTGCAGACGCCTTCAACAGGGAGCCCTTGATGATTTCATTCAAACAACAATTACCTCGCCTGACCCTCGCCGCCGCACTGGCGATGGGGCTGGGGCCGATCGCGGTGTATGCGCAGGATTCTGCGGCCCAGGTCTACACCTTCGACATCGCCAGCGGCCCGCTGGATGAGGTCTTGCTGGATATCTCGCGCCAGACCGGCGTACCGATTTCCTTCAGTCAGAATCTGGTGGAGGGCAAACGCAGCAGTGCCGTGCGCGGTGCGTTGGGCGGGCGTCAGGCGGTCGAGAAAGCGTTGCTCGGCAGTGGCCTGCATGTCGAGCAGAGTGCCCAGGGCCTGAGCGTGCGCGAAGGCGCGGCGAGTACGCCGGTAGCGGCCAAAGTCAGCGCCGTGGCCCCGGCCACCAGCGCCGATTACCGCATGGAAAAAGTCACCGTCACCGGCTCGCGAATCGCTCGTGCACAGAGCGATGGCGCGACCCCGGTCAACGTCATCACCCACGAAGAGATGGAAGCGCGCGGCTACAAGAACGTCTATGACGCCTTGGCGACGCAGACGCAAAACACCGGCATGACCCAGGGCGAGGACTACGGCAACACCTGGCAACCGGCGGCCAGCGCGATCAACCTGCGGGGCCTCGGCCCCAATCACACGTTGGTGCTGATCAACGGCCGGCGCGTCGCCGATTACCCGACGCCGTACGACGGCAAAGTCAACTTCACCAACCTGGCAAACATTCCCTCAGCAGTCATCGAACGCATCGAAATTCTCAGCAGCGGCGCCTCGGCAATCTACGGTTCGGACGCAATTGCCGGGGTGGTCAACATCATCCTCAAGAAGCAGATCAATGGCATCGACGTCAATCTCAAGGGCGGCACCAGCGAGCGTGGCGGTGGCGACAATCAGCGCCTGCAAATCAGCGGCGGCGGCAGTTGGGGCGACTTCGACGGCTTGTTCGGCCTGGAGCTGACCAACCGCGATCCGATCTGGGCCGACGATCGCGGCTTCATGCAGAGCGGTCCGCTGGCGGACGTCGGTTACCGTCGCGACCTGAGCAACAACCGCTACCTCGGCCCTGGTTGCGGCGCCTATCAAGGCACCTTCGACAACAAGCTGCTGAACAACGGCGGACGCTGCCGCACCGATCAGATGTACAACGATTACTGGACCATTCAGACGCAAAAGGAAAACTACGACGGCTACACCCGTGGCACTTGGCATTTCAGCGACAGCGGTCAGGTGTTTGCCGATTTGATGTATGGCCTCGATCACATTCAGAACAACACCCGTGGCCCGACGTTTACTTCGCCGGACTTCATCAACCAGAACAGCGGCAATCTCGAGCGCTGGTATCGCCGTTACGGCGAAGAGGAAATCGGTGGCCGCACCAGCAACAACAGCAAGTGGACCGACACGTCGTGGACCGGCACCCTCGGCCTCTCGGACAAGATTGCCGACTCCGGCTGGCGTTATGACCTGGCGGCCAACCGCTCGGAATATCGCAGCGTCAGAACCACGCGCTACACGCCGCTGTCCTCGATTCAGGATTTCTACCTCGGCCCGCAACTGGGCACGCGTGACGGTTACCCGGTGTTCGCCCCGGACGCCTCGCGGCTTGATCGTCCGCTGACGCCACAAGAGTGGGAGCAGTTTCGCAGCAACCTGACCCAGCGCAGCAAGTCGGTTTCCACCAGCTACAACGCCTCGATCAATGGCGATCTTTTTGATCTGCCGGCCGGCCCGGTCGGATTTGCCGGGGTGCTGGAAGCGGGCAAGCAGGAATATCGCGTCGACCCGGACGACGGTCTGAATGACGGCACTTTCTATGGTGTGAGCCCGGCACAAAGCTCCGGTGGTTCGCGCAAGCGTTACGCCGCCGGTGGCGAGTTCAGCATTCCGGTCACTGACACCGTGCTGGCCACTGCCGCCGGACGTTGGGACCAGTACAAATTCAGCGGCCGCAGCGAGCAGCAGAAAACCTACAACCTCGGCCTGGAATGGCGCCCGATCACCAGTCTGTTGCTGCGTGGCAGTTACGGCACCAGTTTCCGCGCGCCGGATCTGAACTACATCTACCAGTCCGACAGCAACGGTTACTACCCGGCGCAGATCGACTACTACGGTTGCAGCCAGGGCGTGCAGGGCGCGTGTGATCGCGGTCGGGTCGATTACACCCAGAGCGGCACGCCAGACCTTGAGTCCGAACGCGGCAAATCCTGGACCTACGGTTTTGTCTGGTCGCCGTCGCGCAATTTCGATTTCTCCACGGATTTCTGGCGGGTCGAGATCGATGACCTGCTGACCACCGTCGACGAAAACCGTCTGTTGCAGCAAGAGAACGAATGCCGCAACGGCACCCAGGACATCAACTCGGCCAACTGCCAGTCGACCCTGGCGCGCATCGACCGCAACCCGGGGAATGCCGCCATCGATCCGAATCAGTTGCAACGGGTGCGGGTCAACGCGATCAACGCCGCCAGCGAGCGGGTCAGCGGTCTGGACTTCAAGAGCAACATCCGCTGGGGCGCCGGTCAGTACGGGGCGTTCAGTTCGGCGCTGGGCTACACCCTGGTGCTGTCGCATTACTACAAGGAGTCGGACGAAGCACCGACTCAGGACTGGCGCACCTCGCGCACCAACTACGACTGGCGCAGCAAGGTCAACGCCAGCCTGACCTGGGATTACCAGAAGGCCACGGCGACGCTGATGGGCATTCGTTACGGCTCGGTGACCAATGGCGCGGGCGACGGGCGTTTGTCGCCATGGACGGTGTTCAACGCCAGCGCCCGCTACAAACTCAACGACCGCGCCAGTGTCGGCCTGACCGTGAACAATGTGCTCAACCAGATCAAGCACGACGACTCCGCCGGCTGGCCGTATTACCCGACCGGCAACTACGACCCGTACGGGCGGCAGTGGTGGCTGGATGTGAGTTATCACTTCGGCAGTTGAGCACGTGGAATATGTGAGTAACGTCCTACGGAAACGGGGGAGTTTTTTGCAGAAACGGGGATATTTCCGACGACAATCTCAGGTTGGTCGTCGGAAGCGTGATCTATAGCATCGGATATGACATTGAAGTCGTAAACGGCTTGGACGCTCAGGCCTCTGATAACGGATGGATTATGCGAACTCCCCACCTCGAATACGAAACGCCTGCTTATTCCCATCGCCTTCACTGGCGCACCGATCGTGCCAGATGCCCCATGGAGGATGTCGCGATGCCCAGCGTCAAGGTGCCCCGGCTGACGGGGGTAAAGAGGGCCGAGGGCAGACCTGTCGACGTGCTCGTGAATGGCCGGAACATAGGTGACGATGCCTTTCTGATCGTCGACCTGACCGACGAAGGTTTTGAGCTGAACGATGTCGTCAACATGCTTTCAACCTCTGAGCTTTATCTGCGAGGCGACATGGTCAAACGCATCACCGGCAAGTCGGTCAGCACCGTACGCCGATTACTGAAGGAAGGTAAAACGGTACGGCTTGACCCGCAGCAGAGCGTCGTCGCCTACCAATATGCCTTGGTGCTGGAAAAGGCCACTCGCGCCTTCGGGAGGCAGTCACGGGCCGAGGAGTGGCTGCGCAAGCCCAGCACCTACCTGAACGGTCGCGTACCGGTGGAGTTTATTCGGCATTCACTGGGGTTTCAGATGGTGGAGCAGTATCTGGGGCAACTGATATACGGGGTTTACACATGAATCCCTTGCCCTGGGACGAGCACTGGTATGCCTGGCGGCTGGACCCCGAGGTTTATGGCGGGACGTGGGACAGCGGGATGGGTTCGAATCTCAATGGTGGCCGATGGAACATACCCGGGCGGCGAGTCGTTTATGCATCAGTCGATCCGTCGTCGGCCATTCTGGAGGTGGCAGCCAATCACAGCTTTGATGCGCTGGACAGTGAACCTTATGTGCTCACGTGTTTTGAGGTCGTCAGCGAAGCAAAAGTGAAAATCGTCCAGCCGGAGGATGTGCCGAATCCTTATTGGTTGAGCCCCGCCAAGCCTTCCCCCAATCAACAACTGTTTGCCGATGCGTTATTGGCAGAACATCCATTTGTACTGATCCCCTCGGCGGCAACCCGCCACTCGTGGAATTTGCTGGTGAGCTGCGAATTGGCGGAGGGCCAGTTCAGGATGGTTTCCCAGGAACGGTTTGGGCTGGATACAAGGTTGCTGAGAGAGATGGAGCTGGCTTGATCCGCACGTGCCATTTTTTGCATAACCTCATCACCCAACGGTCTAAATCGGGCCCTATAAAACCCTGCTGTCCATTGCACATCCCTGCATAAACCAAAACGCAGGGATGGCTGTTCATGATCCATTTTTTACCCGTTAGATCCCGTTTGAGCCTGGCCTTGCTGCTGGCGATCAACACCTTGCCGGCAGTTGCTGCCGACGAACCCACGACCCAGCTGCAACGGGTTGAAGTCACCGGCACCGCGATTCGCCGGGTCGATGCAGAAACCGCGGTGCCGGTCACAATCCTGCGAGTTGAAGAATTGCGCGAGCAGGGCGTGAGCACCACGGAAGAACTGGTGAGCCGGATTTCTGCCAACCAGTCCTCGGTCGGTTCCGGCCGCTCAGTGGGTTCAAGCAGCGGCGGGGCGTCGTATGCCGATTTGCGTGGCATCGGCCCGAACAAGACGCTGGTGCTGCTCAATGGCCGGCGGCTGAGCAACAACGCGACCAACGCGATCAATGGGTCCGGGGTTGACCTGAACACCATTCCGTTCGCCGCCATTGATCGCGTCGAAGTGCTACGTGACGGCGCTTCGGCGTTGTACGGCACCGATGCGATCGGAGGGGTGATCAACTTCATCACCAAGACCAGCCTCACCGAAGGTCAGCTCAGCACCAATTACGACACGCCGACCCATGCCGGCGGCGGTGAGAGCCGCAACTTCAGTGGCAGTTGGGGCGTTGGCGATTTGCAGAATGACCGCTTCAACGTGTTCGGTGTGGTCAGTTACGACAAGCAGCAACGCCTGGCTGCCGAGGACCGAGGCTACACCTACAACTATCAGCCCGGACGCGGTCTCGATTACACCTCCGGCACCGCTTCGCCGGCGAACTGGAGTCAGGGCAGCAACGCCACCAACCCGTTGGCCGGTGCCGGTTGCAACGCGCCGGGCTTGCTGGCGCGCAACGGTATCTGCCGCCAGAGCCTGTGGAACTACCTCGATCTGGTACCGGAAACCGAGAAGACTTCGGCGTTCGCCAAAGCCACCGGCAAGCTCGCGGATGATCACAACGTCAGCCTCGAATACTTCTGGGCACGCAACGAAAACCGTACACAGATCGGCCCCGGTACGCTGATGGGCAATCAGGTCAATCCCGGCACGACGTTCTATCCCGGCAACGGCATTACCCCCGGCCCCAACGGCTTCGCCCTCGACCCGACGCAACCGGTGGATGTGAACTGGCGAGAAACCGCCGTCGGCGCGCGCCAGCATGAAGACGACAACACTGGCCAGCGTTTGCTGTTGAACTTCGATGGCAGCGTGGTGGGTTGGGACTATAACGTCGGTGCGTCGTACAACCAGAACAAAGTGGTGAATGCCATTGAGGCCGGTTACGTCAACGACCGCGCCGTCAGTGCCGGTATCGCCAATGGCATCATCAACCCGTTTGGCGCGCAGACCGCTGCCGGACAGGCGTTGCTGGCGGCCAGCACGGTAGACGGCGATTACTCGACGGCGGTCGGTCGGGTGAAGGCGATTGACGGGCGTGTCAGCCGCGAAATTGGCGATTGGTTCGGCGCCGGCCCGTCGGCGCTGGCGCTGGGTGGCGAATACCGCAAGGAAGATTTCCACCAGGACTTCGCCCAGTTCGCCGCTGATGTGCAAAGCCTGGGTGTCGACCCCAATGCCAGCGTCGCCGGGGATCGCAGCGTCTCGGCGCAATACGCCGAGGTCAACGTGCCGGTGCTCGACAGCCTGGAGTTGTCCGCCGCCGTGCGCCACGACAAGTACAGTGACTTCGGCAGCACCACCAACCCGAAATACTCGTTCCGCTTCCAGCCGTTCAAGGAGTTGGTGGTGCGTGGCGCTTACAGCGAGGGCTTCCGCGCGCCGTCGCTGTACGAGTTGTACAACCCGAACTTCACCACGTTCACCGTCGCCAACTACAACGACCCGCGACTGTGTGCCGGTGGCAACCCGAGTAACGGCGGGATCGCCAACCGCGACTGCGCCCAGCAGTTTTACAGCCGCACCGGTGGCAACACGGACCTGAGCCCGGAAACCGCGCGCAACGTCACCCTCGGTTTCGTCTATCAGCCGTTCGAGCGCCTGAGCACCGGGCTGGACTTCTGGTGGATCAACATTGCCAACCAGATCGCCGAATTCCCCGAGTCAGCGGTATTCGAAAACCCGGAGTTGTACCCGGATCGCCTGGTGCGCAAGCCTGACGGCTCCATTGATCACATCGTCACGGGGCTGGCCAACCTCGGCAAGATCAAGACCAATGGTGTCGACGTCAGCTTCGACTACCGCTTGCCGAGCACCCCGTACGGCAACTTCGGTATCGGCCTGCAAGGCACCTATGTCAGCCGCTACGAGTACCAGCAGCAGCTCAAGGGCGACTACATCGACAAGCTTGGCGATTTTCGTGGCGGCGACTTTTCCTCGGCCGGCGCTGTGGCTCGCTGGCGCCACAGCCTGACCGGCAGCTGGAACTACGGCCCTTATGGCGTCGCCCTGACCAACCGCTACACCAGCGGTTACCACGACTCCGACCGTGAGACCCACGATTACGTCGGCTCGTACAACGTCTGGGATCTGGCCGGCACCTACACCTGGCGCAAAACCCTGAGCGTGACCCTCGGTGCGAAGAACCTGTTCGACCGCGAGCCGCCGTTCAGCAACCAGACCTACACCTTCCAGAGCGGCTACGACCCGAAGTACGGCGACCCGTTCGGGCGGACGTTGTATACGCGGGTCAATTACAAGTTCTGAGAATGCCCAGGGGTGGCAGGTTTTAGTCACTTATTGATCTAAGCCTGCCCTATAAAAATCGCCGGCCTGTTGCTCATCACAGGTAGGCAGGATGTTTGGTGATTGTTAGGGCGTCATCACTGGCAAGCCAGCGCCCACAGGGATTTGTGAACACCGCAAAACCTGTGGGAGCTGGCTTGCCAGCGATGAGGCCATAAACAGCGCCGTGCAAAAAAGGATCTGCCAATGTTCTCCAGGCTCATTCTGTTCAGCGCTTTTGCGCTGCTAAGCCCATTCAATTGGGCCGCTCCACAACCCGCGTTGACGGTCTACGGCGAAGCCCCCAAATACGCCCCGGACTTCCAGCACCTGGCTTACACCAATCCCGACGCTCCCAAGGGCGGGACACTGCGCCGCTCCTCGCTGGAAAGCGGCCCGTTCGATCACCTGATTCCGTACATCGACAAAGGCACTGGCGTCGCTGACATCGACGGCTGGCTCTACGCGCCGCTGGCCTATCGCAGCAAGGACGAACCCTACAGCGTCTACGGCCTGGTGGCGCAGCAGATGGAACTGGATGCAGATCGCCGCTGGTTGCGCTTCTACCTCAATCCCAAGGCCCGGTTCGACGACGGCACGCCAATCACTGCCGAAGACGTGCGTTACACCTTCGAACTGTTCATCAGCCAGGGCAGCCTCAAATACCGCCAGCAGTTTCGTGATGTCGCCGAGGTGGTGGTGGAGTCTCCGACGCAAGTGCGCTTCAACTTCAAGAACAACGACAGCCGCACCTTGCCACTGGATCTGGCGACACTGCCGGTGTTGCCCGAACACTGGTGGCGCACGCGCGACTTCGCCGAGGGCGCCGGTTTCGAGGTCCCGCCGGGCAGCGGCCCGTACCGCATCAGCGCGGTGGATGCCGGGCGCAGCGTGAAATTTCAGCGCGTTGCCGACTGGTGGGCCAAGGACCTGCCGATCACGCGCGGCCTGTATAACTTCGATCACCTTAGTGTGGAGTTCTTCGCCGACACCGATGTTTCACGGCAAGTGCTCAAGGCTGGCGGCTTCGACTACAACCGCGAATTTTCCGCAACCAGTTACACCATCGGCTATGCCGGCGCGGCGCTGGATCAGGGCAAACTGCTCCGCGAACATCTGGCGCCAGGTGCCGCGCAAGGTTCGCAGGGGTTCGTGTTCAATCTGCAAAAACCGCTGTTTCAGGATCGCCGGGTGCGGCAGGCGATCGCCATGCTCTGGGATTTCGAATGGAGCAACCGGCAGATGATGCGCAGCATGTACTTGCGCCAGCGCAGTTACTTCTCGCACAGCGCGTTGGCGGCCACCGAGTTGCCGGACGCCGAGGAACTGAAAATCCTCGAACCGTGGCGCGGCAAAATCCCCGACGAGGTGTTCACGCAAGTCTTCGAAGCGCCGAAAACCGACGGCAGCGGCAACATTCGCGCCGAGCAGTTACAGGCCCTGAAACTGCTCGAAGCCGCCGGCTGGACACCCTGTGGCGATCAGTTGGTGAATGCCAAAGGCGAGCCGCTGCAGTTCACCTTTCTCAACGGTCAGAAGGGTTTTGAACGGCTGCTGCTGCCGTTCAAGCGCAACCTGGCGCAGATCGGTGTCGGCTTCGATATTCGCCAGGTCGACACCGCGCAATACACCAATCGCGTGCGCAATCGCGACTACGACATGATCGTGGTCGGCTACCCGGTGAGCCAGGCGCCGGGGCGCGAGATGTTCAATTACTTCGGCTCCGACGGCGCCGACGATCCCGGCTCGAATAACTACATGGTGCTGCGTGATCCCGCGGTAGATGCCTTGCTCGAAGGGCTGGTGCAGGCCGACAACCGCGAAAGCCTGCTGCGCCATGCCCATGCCCTGGATCGGGTGTTGCAGTGGGGTTACTACTGGATTCCCAATTACTACCCGCCGGGAATTTCCACGGTGTGGTGGAACCGTTTTGGCCGCCCGGCGACAGCGCCGCTGTATGACGCCGGGCTCGATACCTGGTGGGAAATCAGCCCGACCGCGCTGACCGCCACGCAGATGCAGCAACAGCAAAAGGAGTATGCGCATGTGGGGTTATAGCCTGCGGCGTCTGCTGCTGATCGTGCCGACTTTGCTCGCCATTCTGCTGGTCAATTTCGTGATCGTGCAGGCCGCGCCGGGTGGCCCGGTGGAGCAGGCCATCGCGCGCTTGCAGGGCATCGGAGTCAGCGCAGCGGTGGGCGGCGGTCATGTCGAAACCATTGGCGGCGAATCCCGCGCGACCCGAGGCCTGGACCCGAAACTGGTGGCCGACATCGAGCGTCAGTACGGCTTCGACAAACCCGCCGGTGAACGCCTGTGGCTGATGCTCAAAAGCTACGCGCAGCTGGATTTCGGTCAGAGCTTTTTCCGTGGTGCCAGCGTCACCGAACTGATCTGGCAAAAGCTCCCGGTGACCTTGTCGCTGGGCCTGTGGGCGACGTTGATCACCTATCTGGTGTCGATTCCGCTGGGCATCCGCAAGGCCGTGCACAAAGGTTCGGCGTTCGATGTCTGGAGCAGCGTGGCGATCATCATCGGCTACGCAATGCCGGGCTTTCTGTTCGCGCTGCTGCTGATCATCGTGTTTGCCGGTGGCAGCGCGCTGGACTGGTTTCCGGTGCGCGGACTGGTCTCGGACAACTTCGCCGAGCTGTCGCCGTGGGGCAAGGTTGCCGATTACTTCTGGCATCTGGTGCTGCCGGTCACCGCGCTGGTGATCGGCGGATTCGCCACGCTGACGATTCTGACCAAAAACAGCTTTCTCAACGAGATCTCACGCCTGTACGTGGTGACGGCGCGGGCCAAGGGCCTGAGCCAGCGTCAGGTGTTGTACGGTCATGTGTTCCGCAACGCGATGTTGCTGGTGGTCGCCGGGCTGCCCCAAGCGCTGGTAACGGTATTTTTCGGCGGCTCGTTGCTGATCGAAGTGATCTTCTCCCTCGATGGCCTCGGCCGTCTCAGTTACGAGGCGGCGGTGTCGCGTGACTACCCGGTGGTGTTCGGTTCGCTGTTCATCTTCACCCTGTTTGGCCTGCTGATAAAACTGCTCGGCGACCTGTGCTACACGCTGGTCGACCCGCGCATCGACTTCACCGCGAGGACTGCCTGATGCTGACTCTATCTCCCATCGGACAGCGGCGCTGGGCGCGGTTCAAGGCGCATCGACGTGGCTGGTGGTCGTTGTGGCTGTTTTTGCTGTTGTTCGGTCTGAGCCTGGGCGGCGAGCTGATCGCCAACGACAAGCCGCTGCTGGTCGAGTATCAGGGCCAGTGGTATTTCCCGGCGTTCAAGCGCTACACCGAGCAGGATTTCGCCGGCGAACTGCCGTTCCAGCCGGACTATCGCAGCGCGCAGGTGCGGCAACTGATCGAGGGGCAGGGCGGGCGGATGTGGTTTGCGCCGATCCCGTTCGGTTTCGATACGGTCAACTATGACCTGACTGAACCGGCGCCGAGTGCGCCGAGCTGCGAGAACTGGCTGGGCACCGACGATCAGGCGCGGGATGTGCTGGCGCGGGTGATCTTCGGTACGCGGGTGTCGCTGCTGTTTGCCTTGGCGCTGACTGCCGCCAGTGCGCTGATCGGCATTGCGGCCGGTGCCTTGCAAGGTTATTACGGTGGCTGGGTCGATCTGCTCGGGCAGCGGTTGCTGGAAGTGTGGTCGGGGCTGCCGGTGTTGTATCTGCTGATCATCCTGTCCGGGTTCGTCGAGCCGAATTTCTGGTGGTTGCTGGGAATCATGGCGCTGTTTTCCTGGCTGAGTCTGGTCGATGTAGTGCGCGCCGAGTTCCTGCGCAGCCGCGGTCTGGAATACGTGAAAGCCGCGCGGGCGTTGGGCGTTGGCGATGTGCAGGTGATCTGTCGGCACATCCTGCCCAATGCGATGAGCGCGACCCTGACGTATCTGCCGTTCATTCTCACCGGAGCGATTGCCACGCTGTCGGCACTGGATTTTCTCGGTTTCGGCATGCCCGCCGGCAGCGCCTCGCTGGGCGAATTGATCGGTCAGGGCAAGAGCAATCTGCAAGCGCCGTGGTTGGGGCTGACGGCGTTTTTTGCCCTGGCGCTGATTCTTTCTCTGTTGGTATTCATCGGTGAGGCTTGCCGAGATGCTTATGATCCAAGGACTTGAGATGAGCGAAAACCTGATCGAAATCCGCAACCTGCGTGTGGCATTCAACGGCCAGCCTGTGGTGCATGGCATCGACCTCGATATTCGTCCGGGCGAATGCCTGGCACTGGTCGGCGAGTCCGGCTCGGGCAAGTCGGTGACCGCTCACAGCATCCTGCAATTGCTCGACCCGAACATCACGCGGATCGACGGCAGCATTCGTTATGCCGGCGAAGAGCTGCTCGGCGTGCATGAGCGTTATCTGCGCCAGTTACGCGGCAACCGTATCGCGATGATTTTTCAGGAACCGATGAGTTCGCTGAATCCGCTGCACACGATTGAACGACAGCTCGGCGAGAGCCTGGCGCTGCACAAAGGCCTGGCGGGCGCGCAGGCCCGTGAACGGATGCTTGAACTGCTCGAACTGGTCGGCATTCAGAAGCCGCGCGAACGGCTCAAGGCCTATCCGTATCAACTCTCCGGCGGCCAGCGCCAACGGGTGATGATCGCCATGGCGCTGGGCTGTGAGCCGCAATTGTTGATCGCCGACGAACCCACCACTGCGCTGGACGTGACGGTGCAGCGCAGGATTCTGTTGCTGCTCAAGAAATTGCAGCAGCGCCTGGGCATGGCGCTGCTGATCATCAGCCACGACCTCAATCTGGTGCGCACCCTCGCGCAGCGGGTGGCGGTGATGCGCGGTGGACGGATCGTCGAACAGGCGCCGTGCGAGCAGTTATTCAGTGCGCCGCAGCATCCTTACAGCATTGAATTGCTGAATGCCGAGCCGGGCGGGCATGCCTTGTGTCTCGACGCGACAGAGGACTTGTTGCAGGTGCGCGGTCTGAAGGTGCGTTTTCGTCTGAGCGGCGGTTGGCTGCGGCGCAAAACCTGGCTGGACGCGGTGAAGGGCATTGATCTGAGCCTGCAGCGCGGCAAGACGCTGGGGATTGTCGGCGAGTCGGGCTCGGGCAAGTCGACCTTGGGTCAGGCGATTTTGCGCCTGATTGACGCCGAGGGCAGCATTTGCTTTGCCGGTGAGGCGCTGCAACAGTTGAGCGGCAAGCAGCTGCGCCCCCTGCGCAAGCGCCTGCAAGTGGTGTTTCAGGATCCGTTCGGCAGCCTCAGCCCGCGCCTGTGTGTGGAGCAGATCATTGCCGAGGGGCTGCAGGTGCACAGCGATTTGAATGCTGCCGAGCGTGAGCAGGCGGTGATTGATGTGCTGCGCGAGGTTGGCCTGGATCCGGCCAACCGACATCGCTATCCGCACGAGTTCTCCGGTGGCCAGCGGCAGCGGATTGCAATCGCCCGGGCGCTGGTGCTCAAACCGGATCTGATCTTGCTCGATGAGCCGACCTCGGCGCTGGATCGCACGGTGCAGAAGCAGATCGTTGCTTTATTGCGGCGACTGCAGGAAGAGCATGGGCTGACTTACCTGTTCATCAGTCATGACCTGGCGGTGGTACGGGCGTTGGCCCATGACTTGATTGTGATGAAGGAGGGGGAGGTGGTGGAGCGTGGTCGGACGGATGAGCTGTTTACGGCGGCGCGGCATCCTTATACGCAGGAGCTATTGGCGGCATCGTTTGTCACGTCGGTTTTACCTGTGACATATACGGACAGACTTTTATCCGTGGTGTAGTTCCGGTACATTCCGCGCCCTGGCCAATACAAGGAAGTAGATGATGGCAAAACCTGCCGCTCGACTCAGCGATCTCAATGCCTGCCGGTAGCCGGTCACGGTACCAACCCAAGCACCAGCGGTTCGCCCAACGTGAACATCAACGGGATGCCGGTGCTGCGTGTCGGCGATACTACGGCTTGCGGCGACTCGGTCACCGAAGGCATCGGCAACATCCTGATCAATGGCAAACCCATTGCCTTTCTTGGCAGCGCCACCGCTCATGGCGGCATGATCATCACCGGCTCCGGTGACGTTTTCGTCGGCACCGCAGTCGGCGGCGCGCCGTTCACCCCGATCGTTACCGTGCCCAAGCATAGCGAGCGCTTCCAGCTGGTCGACGAAACCACCGGCGAAGCCATTCCCGATATCCTCTATTGCATCGAAACCGGCGACGGCCAACGCCTCGTCGGGCACACCGACAACCACGGCAACGCCGCCCGAGTGTTCACCGCCGATCCGACTTCCGTTGTCGTGCAATGGGGCAAGGAAGCCGCCGCTCACCTGGATGCGTTGGGCATTGCTTACTAAGGAAGGTCAGACGTGGCGCCACCGAAGAAAAAACAGGCTCAGACAAGCGATCAGCACGGCACGACGCAGGTCAAGGGGACACTCAAATACGATTATGTAACTGTGGTGGGCTCTTACCACATTAGTCGCTGGACGGAATTTCGCGGGAATTACGGCAACAAGATGAGTTTCATCAACCAAGGTATTGGCCAGTTGAGAGACTACTCGAATCTTAAAAAGGGGGCCGCGGACAAAACCTTTTTTCTGCTGTTTGTCGCGGAGTACGATCCCAAAATGCGCGCCAGGCTAAAAGAGCTGGTCGTCAACACATACAGAGCCGAATACCTTGAGATTGATTCCGCCGCTGAACTGGTTGCTTTCATAAACAAGCGAGTAGAGGAAAAGCGCGAGATCAAACAGCTCGATATCTTTGCCCACGGCGTGGTGTTCAATATCGAGTTCGGTTACGAAATCGAAGGTAAGGATGCCAGCTATCGCTTTGGACCTGCCCAAGCGAGCCAGTTGCAGCCTGATGCCTTTGCCTTCGGCGCTAATATCTTTTCGTACGCTTGCCGAACCGGGTTGGGGGTTGATGAGACGGCGCTTGTCAGTGAGGGGCAGGAACATTACGAGCTCAGCCTTGCACAGAAGCTTGCCGATGCAACCGGGGCGACCATTCATGCTTACCCGCGTCGCAGCCTTTACGACCAAACATATGGCAGTGATGCAGAGCGCGATGGTCTGGAGGGGGCGAAGGCGCGTGTAGCGTCGGATAATCGAGCCAAATCCGCTTTCATGATCAAGAAGGCTGGCTACGAACGGCGTCTTGCTGAATACAGATTGTCAAAAAAGGACGACACAGCGGAGCTGCCGGGCGAAACAGCCCCGGTTCAGCCACCGGAGCTGGCTAACGAAAACGATAAAAAGCTTTTGATGCATGCCCAGAGTCGCGCGAAAAACGAAAAGAACATGAGCTATCCGCTGGACGATTATGGAGCTGTCGGAAAGGTGCGCTCAGGCAATACGCCGTTGGGGCCACCAAAGCAGCAACTGAAGTTTAAAAAAGGGCTTCCGGCACAACCATGACTGTTAATTTTCACAAGCGCGTGGGTCTCATAGCGGCCTTTTTGCTGGTTTTTAGTGCGATGGGTCTCTATCTGCACACAAGGGAAGATGCAATGAGCGAGAAAGTGATGATGTACTACGGCGACTGGAGTCCGGAAGAAAACCGTTTTGATGCAACAAAATGGTTTCGTACCGATATGTACCGCAGTGATGTTGTCGATGGAAAAAAAAGCGCTGTAACCATGCTGCGTAACAGACCATTACCTTTTAAGCCAAGCGACAACGATGAGTTGGTAGCTGGCGCCATTGTGGCCCTCGAGGCGGCGTATCCGCCGGTCAATGGTGACTTGCTTGGCAAGGAATGGCCGATGCTGATTCCACGTATCCGCTACCGTTACAGCGCTTTCGAAGCGCCGGATCAGCCGCAGGATTATTACAACATTTATCTGAAGTACCAGGGTGAGCGGTATGTCATCACTTTCGCCCGGGATGCGCAAACCGGTGAAATCATTCCAGGGGGTAGTGTGCAGTTGATGTACCCCGAGAGTGAGACCCAGATCGCCGATCGGCAGGTCTTCAAGGAGCTGGACGCCGCCGGCATCCAATGACCCGGAAATGACAAATCCCGCCATCAAGGCGGGATTTGTTTGTACTGCGGCGTAGTCTTACGACGGGAACAGCTCGGACAGCTTCATCGACAGCATCATGTCGCCTTCAACGCGCAGCTTGCCGCCCATGAACGCTTGCATGCCGTCGGTTTCACCGCTGACGATGTCTTTCAGCGTTGCACTGTCCAGTACCAGCGTGCAGTTGGCGTCGGCGATTTCGCCTTCCTGAATGTCGCAAGTACCGTCTTTGACGATCAGCGCGTAGTGCTTGTCTTCGTCGGTGATGTTGAAACCGAAGACCAGATCCAGACCGGCAGCGGCGGCTGGGTTGAACTTGGCTTGCATCGCTTTTACGGCATCAGCTACGGAGGTCATGGTTCGATCCTTTATGGGTTGATTGCAGCAGGGTCACAGTTATCCGGACTCAACGGTAAGTGATGAGTTCCGGGGCCTTCAGCAGTTGCAGGTGCGCATGACTGTTGAAGGAAGCCAGAGTCACCTCGCGACCGCGGAATTTCAGCTGGTTGAGCGAGGTGTTGACGATTTGCCAATTCAGTTCAAAGGCCTGCCTGGCCGGTATTTGGGTAATCAGGTGGAGCAGGGCGGTAATGGTGCCGCCGGAGGTGAACACGGCGACTTTCTGATTGCTGTCGGCTTGCTCGAGGATGCGCTGGAGCCCCCCCTGAACCCGTTCGACGAAACCCAGCCAGCTTTCCAGCCCCGGGGTGTCATGGGTGCCGGCCAGCCAGCGCTCGATGACCAGCGCGAAGATGCGCTGGAACTCGGCGCGGTTCTGCGCGGCGTTGCGCAGGATGTCGATGGCTTCCGGCTCGTCCTCCAGCATGGCGGGGATCAGGGCACGAATCACTGCGTCGGCGTCGAACTCGTTGAACGCAGAGTCGGTCTCCAGCGTCGGTACCGACAGGCCCTTGGCGCTGAATTGCTCCAGCGCGCTGCTGGCCGTGTGTTGCTGGCGGCGCAGGTCGCCCGCCAGGCAGCGATCGAAACGGATTCCCAACTCGGCCAGGTGCTGGCCGAGGATTTCTGCCTGGCGCACACCGATGGGCGACAGGACGTCATAGTCGTCTGCACCAAAGGAGGCCTGGCCATGTCGAATCAGATAGATGCTGCCCACGTCCGCGTCATCCCGGTACGTTGAAGGTTGTGGCGAGGTTATGAGGATGACGGAGTGCTGTCAATGAAAAAACATACGCTTGTTTGAAATGCCCGTTACAGGCCTGTTGCCAGAGGTTTCACGGCTGGCCGAGGAGGCGGCGCATGGGTATGCTGGAACCATCCCGCGCGTGTTTGTGCATCCGCGCATTGTTTTAAGGAGTCTCTGTGGAGTTTTTCACCGAATACGCCAGCTTCCTGGCCAAGACCGTAACGCTGGTGGTCGCCATTCTGGTGGTGCTCGCCAGTTTTGCTGCATTGCGCAGCAAGGGCCGGCGCAAGTCGTCCGGGCAGTTGCAGGTCAGCAAGCTCAACGATTTCTATAAAGGCTTGCGTGAGCGCCTGGAGCAGACCCTGCTCGACAAGGATCAGCTCAAGGCCCTGCGCAAGGGCCAGGCCAAATCGGAGAAGTCCGAGAAGAAGCAAAAGAACAAACCCGAGGCCAAATCCCGGGTGTTCGTGCTGGATTTCGACGGTGATATCAAGGCCTCGGCCACCGAGAGCCTGCGTCACGAAATCACTGCATTGCTGACCCTCGCCACGCCGAAGGACGAAGTGGTGCTGCGCCTGGAAAGTGGCGGCGGCATGGTGCACAGCTACGGTCTGGCCTCATCGCAACTGGCGCGGATCCGTGAGGCCGGCGTGCCGTTGACCGTGTGCATCGACAAGGTCGCTGCCAGCGGCGGTTACATGATGGCGTGCATTGGCGAGAAGATCATCAGTGCGCCATTCGCGATTCTTGGCTCGATCGGGGTGGTCGCGCAGCTGCCCAACGTCAATCGTCTGCTGAAAAAGCACGACATCGATTTCGAAGTACTGACCGCGGGTGAGTACAAGCGCACCCTCACCGTATTTGGCGAAAACACCGAGAAGGGCCGGGAGAAGTTTCAGGAAGACCTGGACATCACCCACCAGTTGTTCAAGAACTTCGTGGCCCGTTATCGGCCACAACTGGCCATCGATGAAGTGGCTACCGGAGAAGTCTGGCTGGGCGTCGCGGCGCTGGACAAACAATTGGTCGATGAACTCAAGACCAGCGACGAATACCTGGCCGACAAGGCGAAGAAAGCCGAGGTCTACCACCTGCATTACGCCGAGCGCAAAAGCCTGCCGGAACGCATCGGCATGGCCGCCAGTGGTTCGGTGGAGCGCGTGTTGGTGAACGGCTGGAGTCGCCTGACCCAGCAACGCTTCTGGTAAGCCACTTGCATAAAAGGCCCTTCATTGTTCTGCAATGAAGGGCCTTTTTTATTGAGGTGGTATATATGTATTTTTTAAGTTTGAAATGTTGATTGTGCGACCTTTAGTTTGATCTGTTATTCGCGCTTTTATAAAGAGGTCGGCTCGTTAAGCTGATGACTCCTTTAAGTGCTTGAGATCATCATGTCCTCGTTAACCGATACAACTACGCCAGCCACGCCAACTTCAGAACAGAAAGGCCTCTTTTTTGATTTGATCAAAAAGAATGCACCGTCCTGGCTATTGGCGGCTCCCGAGGCGTTGCGCCGCGAACTCTACGACAGCCTCATTGACAGTCATCGCACGCGCAGTACCGCAGGCGCGCTCCTGAACAAACTGCAGTCACCTGAGCAGTTTTGCTCCCCCTTGCTGGCCAAGGCCATGTCCGACAAGCTGTCCATGCCACTGGATGTGTCCGGCGTGGTGTTTCAACACGTGCGTTCAACGTCGAGCCTGCTGGGACTGCGCAAAAAACTGGTGCTGCCGATCAATCGCGATCTGCTGGTCGCCGCGTGCGAGAACTTCGAATCCCGCGAAACCGAAGCGAATAACTACGGCGACACTTCACTGATCTATATACCGCAGGAACTGAACGGTGGCGTGGCTTCGATATTGCCAATACAACCCCATGAGTTTGCACAATTGTGCCGGACACTGGATCTGGGCAAGCAATATCAGACTCATCTTGAATCGGTATTTGAACTTAACGTCGAATCGAACAATGTGCTTACCCAGTGCGCTGCCCATGTGCGAAGTTGTTTTGATGTTGAACGGCATATTGCGCTGATGAAAAAACATATCAGCACGTCGGTTCACCAAATGTTGAAGTCCGTGAAGGACGGCGACAGCACGATCAAACTGGGGAAAAACACCCTGGGGTATCAGAGTCTGGAAATGTTCAACATGACCCTGCATGGCCCACTGTTCATCGGACCTGTCAGTGAGCACGCCGACGATGATTATCGCTGTGTCGTTTACCTGCCGGGCGATCCGCTGCATCCGCTGAAAGAATATGCCTCGTTCACCGACTTTGAGGTCGAGTTGAGCAGACGCCTGAAAAATCCGGCGTTCAAGACGTTTTTCATGGGCTTCCTGAAGCTGGGCGAGCGCGCGGCCTTTCAACAGGAACTGAACATTCGCTTGTACCCCGGTGGCAGTTCACTACTGACGGGCACCGGCACCTACGTGACGTTGACGGGTGTCGATATTGAGGGCGATCCCTTTACCTGGATACACCGTCAGCAGGTTGCGCGGACTTTGGCCGACGCCCGGCTTCTGGTGGTTCCCACGGATGATGAAGACGAGAAAACCCGCCTCGCACGCCTGGAGACTTTCAAGGAAATCGGTATCAATCTACTGCTGGTCGCGGCCTCGTTTTTGCCCGGAGTGGGTGAAGTGCTGTTGACGCTGGGCACTCTGCAGCTACTGTCGCATGTGTATGAAGGCATTGCGAGCTGGACCCGTGGCGAGCAGGAGCAGGCCACGGATCACCTGTTCGATGTCATCGAAAACATCATTCTGATGGCTGCTTTCGCTGCCGGGACGAAAGCCATCGGGGCAGCCTATAAAACCGTCAGGTCATCGGCCTTCATCGAACGTTTGATTGCGGTCAATCCGGGCGGTGGACGCTTGCGTCTGTGGAAGCCGGATCTCAGGGCTTATCGTCAGCTTCGACGGTTGCCCAAAGGATTGCCCGTCGATGAGCGCGGACTGCGTTGGTTCGAGGGACAGGCTTACGTCACCCTCGACACCGTTCGGTACGCGGTGCATCAGCAACCTGAAACCGAATTGTGGGAAGTGCTGCCTCCACCGGGCGCAGCAGAAGGCTACCGTCCGTTGCTCGAAACCAATGACCGCGGTGCCTGGCGCCATGACTCGGAGCGGGTGCAGGAGTGGGGGCGGCTGACGTTGTTTCGTCGTTTCGGCTACGCCAGAGAAGCGATCCCGGACGCCGTGGCGACGCGTGTTCTGGCGGTCAGTGGACTTGATGACAGCGTGTTGCGGCAGGTGCATATCGATCAGGTGCAGACCCCGGCACTGCTGGTCGATACCGTGCAACGTTTCATGGCGGACGCTGCAGTCAGGGCGTTTATCGAACAGTTGCAGGCGCCGAGTGCTGCAGCGCTGGCCGACCCTGATCTGCAGTTGCATGTGCTCACCGCCGCCGTGAAATGGCCCTCCGATAACGCAATCAGCGTGGTCAACGCGTTGGATTACCCAGTCAACCGTTACGGTTCGCAAACCGCCAAGAGCGTTATCCGGCTGACTGAGGACGCGTTGCAAAAAGGTCAGTTACACCATTCGCTGCTGTCGAAGCTCTCGCGCAATCAGCGAGAAAGCCTGCTCGGCAACGTGTCGACGAACACTGAAGTGCAAGCACAGGAACTGGCGCGGATCATTGCCGAACAGGCTCAAACCGCGCGCCCCGATTTGTTCCGGCGGGTATACCAGCGTAGCCAAGTCCCAAGCCATCCCCGGGTCGCGGTACTGATGCAACACTTTACCGAGCTGCCCGCCAGTGCCGCCGAAGAGCTGGTGAACAATGCGTTCAGTGGTGAGTGGCACGAGCTGGACGCGAAACGCGTGCCCTTGCGGCTGGCGGAGGAGGCCCGGCGTTATCAGCAGATGATCCGTGTCTGTCGCGCCTACGAAGGTCTGTATCTCGATGGGGCAGGAGGGCAGTACACCAATCGACTGGTGCTCGATGCACTCAAACACCTCCCGGGCTGGTCAGACGCCGCGTTCGTGCAAATACTCGAATGGACCGCGACCCATGATTCGGCAGCCGCGATTGGACCGGCGACAGCCAGCGAGCGCACGGTGGTCAGTGTGTTCGAGGATCGAATCAACGTTATCCAGGGCACCGACGCACCGCTTGTCACATTCACCAGGCGCACCCGCGAACACTATTTCCGGGCACTCTGGATGGGGCTTTCGGCACAGCGCAGGACGGCGCTGGGCGTACAGGCGGAAAATGGTGCCGCCGCGCTGCAGGAAAAGATTACCCGCGTGGCGCAGGAGCGACGGACGATCTTCGCGCAGAGCGTCGGCGCGCGTCTCGGAGAGCTGTCACCCATGGGACTGGCCGAGCGTACCGCTGTCGTGTCCGGTGCGACCTCCGGCGAGGTGACCAATGTCATGGTGCGCCGGGCCCTGGAGCTGTATCCGATGTACACCCCTGCGCAGATTCATCGTCTGCTCAACGCTCTGGGCACCAACGAAATCAAGGTACTGATGAAGCTCGAAGCGCTGCGGCTGGAGTTTTTCGCGCTCAGAGAAACCTTGAGTCGCTGGGTCAGCCGTCAGACTTGGCACCTGAGCGCCGATGGCACACGGCAGCCGACTTCCCGTGGCAGCAAGCTGCGCGCCATGCGCGCGATCATTCGCAGTTGGCGCAAGGAGCCGGGGAATGTGGCTGCAGACCAAAGTTTATATGGCACCTTGCGGTTCGCGCCGGAGCCTTTGGGGGAGCTGCCGCCGGTGGTGGCCGATTTCAGTCATGTCGGGCGGGTCATCATGGACGGTGTAATGCCCCATGCCGGACTAAACGAATTTCTGCGCAACTTCAGCCAGTTGCGCAGCCTGTCACTGAGCGACAATCAGCTCAGCCAGTTGCCCGAGTCGCTGGAGCGAATACGCTGGCTGACGCATCTGGACCTGAGCAGCAATCGCCTGCAGTCCTCTGAAGCATCGCTTGCTCAATTGGGGCGGATGAAAGACCTGCGGGTGCTGCACCTTGATTTCAACCCGAACCTGGCGCAGCTGCCCGATCTCGGTGGGCTGGCGCATCTTGAGCAGTTGACCGTGCGCGCAAGCCGGATGACACACTGGCCACCGCGCCTGTCCGGGCTGCGTCGATTGCAGTTGCTGGATCTGCGCGACAACCGGATTGAAACCTTGCCAGCACAGGCGTTCGACACTACCCAATTGCCGCAGCTGATTCGCTTGCACGGTAATCCGTTGTCCTCCGACACGCTGAAAAAGATCGCGACTTATCAGCAGACCTTCAGTGGTCGTTTTGGTGTGACGGCCATGGAGGGGCGCAAATCTCCACTGCAAACCGTGGCGCGGGAAGATCAAAGCGTGGAGTGGCTGGCTGGGGAAAGTGCTAGCGTGGCGTCGTCCCGGCGCGAGGTCTGGGAGGCGCTGCGCGCGTCACCCGATTCCACGGATTTTTTCCAAGTGCTGTTGCAACTGGTGCACACCGCGGAATTCACCCGCGTGTATCCGCATTTGCGTCAGCGTGTCTGGGATGTGGTGGACGCGGCGGCCGGCGATCAGCGCCTGCGCCGGTCATTGTTCAGTGCGGCGCGCAGTGCCAGGGTCAGTGTCGACGGGTACAGCGCGTTGTTCAGCGAAATGGAAGTGCTGGTCTTGTGTTTCCGGGCGAGGGCGGCAGCTACCGCCGGTGTGCAGGCGCTGGAAGAGCAACTGGTGAGTCTGCTCAAGGGCCTGTTCCGTTTGCACGAAGTGGAAAGCCTGGCGCTGGCGGACATCAGCGCACGTTTCCACACCGCGCCGATGGACTACGATCAGGCGTTGCAAGTCAGCCTGGCCTATCGGGTGGGGCTGGCGCAACGCCTGAACCTGCCGGCGCAGCCACGAACGCTGAGCAGCCCCTTGACTGTCGAGGTGTCGCCGAGCGTTCTGGATCAGGCCTTTCAACAGGTGCTCAAGACCGAGAGCAGCGGCGCCTTACGCGACTGGAGCATGGCGCAGACGTTCTGGGTCGAGTATCTGGAGTCGGCTCACGGTGATCGGTTTTCCGCGGTGAACGAACAGACGTCGCGGGCGATGGCGCAATTGGAAGGGCAGATCGAACTGACGCGCGAGGCGGCCTCGACGCAGATGAATGCCATCCTCGACAACTTCGGTAATCAGCGCCGGGAATTGATCGGGCAACTGACGGATCAGGCATTGGCACGCCACGCCGAACCTGACGCGTCAAAGGCCGCGACGGCTGAAATGATGGAGGCTTGATGAGGCGTCGCTTGCACGCAACGCTTGGCGTTAACGCCCGGAATGAACAACGCCTTGAGCCCGATTGCAGGCTCAAGGCGTTTTTCGATCAGCGACGACGGAACAGCGGCAGCGGTTCGTCGGTGGCGGCCTGATAAGTGACCGAGAAGTCCTTCAGGCTTTCCAGTGCTTCGTACGGGTCTTTGTCGGCGCGCAAGGCGAACGCGTCGAAACCGCAGCGGTGCATGTAGAACAACTGGTCACGCAGCACATCGCCAATCGCCCGCAGTTCGCCTTTGAAACCGTAACGGTCGCGCAGCAGGCGGGCGTTGGAGTAGTTGCGGCCGTCGGTGAAGGCCGGGAAGTTCAGGGCAATCACCTGGAACTGCGCGACGTCGTCACCGATTTCCTCGGCTTCTTCATCGGCGTCCAGCCACACACCCAGTCCGCCGTCGCGGGCCTTGAGCATGCGGCTGTGTTCACGCCAAAGCTGCAACGGAACGATCAGATCGTCGCAATTGCTGATGTCGTCGATGTTGAAATCTTTCGGCAGCAGGTGCCAGGTTTCGTCGACGACTTCGTTGTTCTTAATGATTCGCTGCATAGACGCGTTCCTTGAAGAGGTCGATGCCAATACGCTGGTAGGTGTCGATGAAGCGCTCGTCTTCGGTACGTTGTTCAACGTACACGTCGATCAGCTTCGAGATCACGTCCGGCATGTCGTCCTGAGCAAAGGACGGGCCGAGGATCTTGCCCAGGCTCGCGTCACGGCTGGCGCTGCCACCGAGGGACACCTGGTAGAACTCTTCACCTTTCTTGTCCACTCCGAGAATGCCGATGTGTCCGACGTGGTGGTGACCACAGGCGTTCATGCAGCCGGAGATGTTCAGGTCCAGCTCACCGATGTCGAACAGGTAGTCCAGGTCGTCGAAGCGGCGCTGGATCGATTCGGCGATCGGGATCGACTTGGCGTTGGCCAGCGAGCAGAAATCACCGCCCGGGCAGCAGATAATGTCGGTCAGCAGGCCAATGTTTGGCGTGGCGAAACCGCTTTCACGCAGTTCGCCCCACAGGGTAAACAACTGGCTCTGCTCGACGTCGGCCAGAATGATGTTCTGCTCGTGGGACGTGCGCAGTTGACCGAAACTGTAGCGCTCGGCCAGGTCGGCGACGGCGTCCAGCTGTTTGTCGGTGATGTCGCCCGGGGCAACGCCGGTGGGTTTCAGCGACAGGGTCACCGCGACATACCCCGGCTTCTTGTGCGCCAGGGTGTTGCGCGAGCGCCAGCGGGCGAAACCCGGATGCTCTTTGTCGAGTTCGGCCAGGGCGGTGGTCTGGTTCTCCAGCGCCTTGTAGTCCGGATCGACGAAGTGCTTGGCAACGCGATGCAGTTCGGCTTCGGTCAGTGTGGTCTGGCCGCCGCGCAGGTGCTCCATCTCGGCATCGACTTTTTGCGCGAAGACTTCGGGGGTCAGCGCCTTGACGAGGATCTTGATCCGCGCCTTGTATTTGTTGTCGCGACGGCCATAGCGGTTGTACACACGCAGGATGGCGTCGAGGTAGCTCAACAGGTCCTGCCACGGCAGGAACTCGTTGATGAATGCGCCGACCACCGGGGTACGGCCCAGGCCACCGCCGACCAGTACACGGAAACCCAGTTCGCCGGCGGCGTTGTGGACCGGCTCGAGGCCGATGTCGTGAACTTCGATGGCGGCACGGTCAGCGGTCGATCCGTTGACGGCAATCTTGAATTTGCGTGGCAGGTAGGCGAATTCCGGGTGGAATGTAGTCCACTGACGGACGATTTCGCACCATGGGCGCGGGTCGATCACTTCATCGGCGGCGACACCGGCGAACTGGTCGGTGGTGACGTTGCGCAGGCAGTTGCCGCTGGTCTGGATCGCGTGCATCTGCACGGTGGCCAGTTCCGCGAGGATGTCCGGGATGTCTTCCACCGCCGGCCAGTTGAACTGCACGTTCTGCCGGGTACTGATGTGGGCGTAGCCCTTGTCGTAGTCGCGGGCAATCTTCGCCATCATGCGCACCTGACGGGAAGTCAGTTGGCCGTAAGGCACCGCCACACGCAACATCGGCGCAAAACGCTGGATGTACAGGCCATTTTGCAGGCGCAGGGGGCGGAATTCTTCTTCGCTCAGCTCACCTGCCAGATAGCGTCGGGTCTGATCACGGAACTGCTTGACGCGGTCCTCGATGATCCGCTGATCGTACTCGTCGTATACGTACATATAAGTCCTGTTCTCAGGCTTTGGGCTACTCGGAAAACGCTGCGTTTTCGCTTGCTGGAGTCCGATGGTGCCTCTGCAATTACGCGCGCACGGCCGCGCACTCCCTAACGGAGCCGGGGCAATATACCCGTTTGCAGTTATGCGCAAAAGTGATGTTTGAGTATATGTAAAGAACCAAATCGCCTAACGAGAATAGTTGTTGATTAACCCACATTTGTCGCGGGGACAATCATCGTCTTAACTGTGATCGAGTCTTTCTGCAATCACCGATAAAACCGACAAGAGGCGATGCAATGAGCAATCCGACCAAGGCAAAGAAAAGCGATAGCAGTGTCGATGCATGGGCCATTCTGTTCCTGATTATTCTGGTCGTAGGGACAGCGGTATTCTGGGTCAGCCATCAGTAAACGACCGATCCGGGTCCGCTTCCGACGATTGTCGGACAAAAAACGGGATCAGGCGTCAATAGCCGCTGATTCGGGGGCTATAATGCGCGGCCATTTTTCCTTGGGCCCGGGTCTTTCATGTTGAAGTTTTTCTGCCTCAGCCTCCTGCTGTTCGGTGCGGTTTTCGGATCCGCAGCCCGGGCCGAGTCGGTGCTGTTCCTCAACCCGGGTACGACTCAGGAAGCGTTCTGGGTCAGCTATTCGCAATTCATGCAAGCGGCGGCCCACGACCTTGGCGTCGATTTGCAGATCCTCTATTCCCGACGCCAGCCCGAACTCACCGTAGCCCAGGCCAGGATTGCCCTGCAGGGACCGAACCGTCCCGACTACCTGATGTTCGTCAACGAGCAGTACGTTGCACCACAGATCCTGCGCCTGGCGGAAGGCAGCGGGGTCAAGCTGTTCATGGTCAACGCGGTGCTGACCGCCGATCAGCAGGCGCTGGTCGGCGAGCGTGCCGATCGCATTGGCAGCCTGGTGCCCAATGACGAGGAGGGCGGCTACCTGATGATGAAAGAGTTGATTCGCTTGCATCCGCCAGTGGCGCGAGACGAGCCGATCGAAGTGCTGGCGTTTTCCGGCCTGAAGATCACGCCGTCGGCGCAATTGCGCGAGCGCGGCATGCAGCGCGCCTTGGCCGAACATCCTCAGGTGCGCCTGCGACAACTGGTGTACAGCGGCTGGACACGGCAGCGCGCCTACGAGCAGGCGCGGCAACTGGTCAGCCGGTATCCGAAGGTGTCACTGGTGTGGTCGGCGAATGACGAGATGGCGTTCGGCGCCATGCGCGCGTTTGCCGAAGCGGGCAAGGTGCCGGGCAAGGACGTGCTGTTCAGTGCGGTCAATACCTCATCCGAGGCGTTGCAGGCGGTGATCGATGGACGCCTGAGCGCACTGGTGGGCGGTCATTTCACCCTCGGTGGCTGGGCGCTGGTGGAATTGCATGACTACGACCAGGGCGTCGACCTGGCCCGCTATGGCGGGCGTGATCGCCAGGTGCCGTTGCTGCAACTGATCGACAAGCATCAGGCCCGGCAGATTCTGGCCATGGGCTCGGCACCGGGTTACGGGGTGAGCTTTCGCAAGCTGTCCGCCAAGGGGCGTCCGGCCTCGTATCGTTACCCGTTCGACCTGCAGACCCTGATGCACTGACAGCCCTCAGACCCCGGCGAAATGCAGCACCAGTTTGACGATGGCAAACAGTGTCAGGGCGAACACGGCGGTGAAGCCGATCCCCAGGATCACGAAATGGCCGGGCTTGCCATGGGTGAAGTCCCTTGCCCGATTCTTCCCGCTTTGCACGCCAAATGCCGCCGCCATCACGCTGTGCAGCATCTGCCAGAAGCTCGGTGGTTTGTTGTCGACTGGATCGTCCATAAATCCCCCGTCCGAAAGGCTGTCCCGACAGCATAGTCAATCCTGTGGGTTGTGCCCGTGGGCGCACGGGGGATCCTGACGTGTCCGGTCATACGTCCACGGCGATGCGATAACTATGTACCGCAAGTCACTGCGGCGGACATGGTGTCCTGTGCTCCCATTATTCAGGAGAGACAGGATGTCCCATCATTCCCCGACGTTGCCCCGTGCGCCCGTCAGCGCCAGCGTCCACGGCAGGTTGCTTGAGCAGGTGATCCCCGATTGGCTGATTGCCGCCTCGCCAGCCCGGCGAGCCGCAATGAAAGCGGCCAGTACCCGTCCACCGCCCGGCTATCACGAATTCCCGCAGGAACAGCAACAAGTCTTGAAAGACCAGGTCACGGCTGCCTTTGTCGCCCAGACCCGACTCGACAAGACCATGGCCGGCCTCGAAAGCGTCGAGGCATTTGCCCAAACGTTGCTTGGCGAGGCACTCAAGGATCAGTTCAACGTCACGGTCGATCTCGCCAAGACCTTGCTGTGTCTCAGACGGCCCCTCGAACTCGGAGTGCTGGAGGTGGAAGTGTCCACCTTCGAAGTGTTGAAACTGCCATTGTTGCAAGCGGCACTGCACAACTTCGAGGCCTGGGAATGTGAAGCAGGGGCCTATCACGCCCAATCCGGTTTCGTGGTCGAGACAGCGACCCCCGGCGAGTTTCAGGCCGCAGAAATCGGCATCTCGGTCAGTCAGTTTCTGACGCTGTGTCGTTCACTCGACGTCGGTTCGCTTTATCAGACACGGATCAAAGCGTTTTTCGAGAACAACGATACCTTGCGTGGGCAGTTCATTGCCAGTCAGAAAGCCGCGCTGCGTGCCGCCGCGCAATGGGCGTTGCTGAAAAAAGACATTGAGCCTGCCGACTACCGGATGATTCTGTCGGTGGTGGACGGTCAGATCCACCCACAACTTGGCGGCAAGGCCGTTTGGTTTCGCGATCTGAGCCTGATGAAACGGCGGATGACCGGTTGCGTCGTGTTCAGCATCAGCGAGCGCTACCGCTACACCAACGAATTCATCGTCTACATTCCCCATGACCCGCAACACCCGCTCAAGCGTTACAGCGGCGCGCAGATGCGTGAGGTGTTCAAACGCAAGTTCACGGCGACCGACACTACGGTGACCGGGCAAGGACCGACGGCTTACCAGCGGTTTTTCAGTCAGTTCGTGGCCTACGCCGACCGCCCTTACTATTTCAGTCAGTTCACCCAGAAGGCCGCGGACGCCCCGAGTGACCCGTTGCATTCGATCTGGGTCAAGGTCGCACAGCTGATACCGCCACTGTCCACTATCGTGCAGATCAAGGAGTTGCCACCCGAAGTCCCCGGCAAGCGCGAGCCGCACCCTGACCCGTATCTCGACCCGTTTGCCATCACGCGCCAGGACGTTGCCGGGATCTGGGGCGCCAACACCGATTTGTGGCAATACCTTTACGAACAGCACCGGGCCAAATTCATCGCCGACGCGCGCGCCCATGCTGTCCCCACGGCGGACGTCGACGCCCGGGTCCGCGCAGCCAAACTCAGTCATTTGCTCGAACTCGGCATGCTGGGGTTGAACATGGTGTCGATGTTCGTCCCGGTGCTGGGCGAAATCATGATGACCGTGATGGCGGGGCAACTGCTCTACGAGTCCTTCGAAGGCGCCATCGAATGGTCGGAAGGCGATCGCCAGGCTGCCAAGGCGCATCTGGTCGATGTGGCGCAGAACCTGGCACTGATTGGCGTAATGGGCGCAGTGGGCAAGGGCGTAAGCCGACTGCGCGCGGCCTCCGCCGAACCCGTGATCGAGCACCTGCAACCGGTCGAGCGGCCCGATGGCTCGGTTCGCCTGTGGAAACCCGACCTTGATGCCTACGCCAGCGATATTGTCCTGCCTGCGACTGCCGGGCCCGACGCGCAAGGCGTGTATCGATTCGACGGCAAGACGTTCATTCGCCAGCAGGGCAAGCTCTATCAGACGCAATACGACGAGAACCTGAATAACTGGCGCATCCTCCACCCGCAGGATCCGGCGGCGTATCAACCGATCCTCGAGCACAATCGACTGGGCGCCTGGCGCCACACCCTAGAGCGGCCGCTGCACTGGGATCGACTGACCTTGCTGCGGCGCATCGGTCACTCGACTGACGCATTTTCGGATGAGCAATTGCTCGAAATCGCCGACCTCAGTGGTGTCAGTGATGATGCCCTGCGCCAGATGCACCTTGATCACCAGCCGGCGCCACTGGCCCTGGCCGACACGCTGCGCTTGTATGAGGCGAATCAGCAGGTCGGGCGCTTGATCGACCAAGTCGAACGAGGAACCAGGCTTGACGATTCGTACCTGCTGACGCTGCCCATGCTCACGCAAATGCCGCGCTGGCCGAGCGGGCAGATGCTGGAAGTCTTCGACGGACCGCAGTTGTCCGGCCCCAGCCGTCTGTTCGGCGCGCAGTCAGCTGCAATCGAGGACCCGACGCGTGCGCCGATCCGGATCACCCGCGCCGACGTGCTCGACGGCCAACTGCCTGAGCGCATTCTGGCAACGCTGGATGAGCCGCAAACTGTTTGGCTGCTGGGCGCGGAGCCAGCGCGGGTCATGGAATCCCGGCCGCTGGAGTTGCGCAAACAGATCGCCGATTACCTGCGAACCCGGCAGCCGGCGATGTTCGACCGGCTGTATGACGAGCCCGCGTTGAACGACCCGCGAATCGCCAGGCTACAAGCCGCCACGCCGGGGCTGGGCAGTTCGGCTGCAATCCGTGTACTGCTCGAGGCGAACGCCGAGGAACTGACGCGTCTGCAGAACGGTGGGCGGGTACCGTTGCGGCTGCTGGAGATCTCCCGTGAATATGCCCGGCAGCGGCGCTTCAACCATGCGATTGCCGGTCTGCACATGGAAAATTCGGCCGGTGGCGACAGCCAATGGCTGGCCTTGCGCGCCCTGGAGCGGCTGCCGGGCTGGTCGGACGAAGTGCGTCTGGAAGTACGCGAAGGCAGTGTCGACGGGCCGTTGATTGACAGCATCGGCAGCGAAAGCGCCGGTCAGACCCAGTATCTGGTCAAGCGCGGGCCGGTCTATCAGGCGTACGACGCGAACGGGGAAGCGCTCAACGGCGTCCCGCGGCGCGGGGACAACTTTTTTGCCTCGATCCTCCATGCGTTGCCCGATCAGACGCGACAGGCTCTGGGTTTTGCCGAGGTTTCGCGGAGTGCCGGATTGCGCCGTGCACTGATCAAGTATGTGACCCGCCACCGCACCGAACTGGCTCGGCTGGCGAGCAGGCGCCATGGCCACAAGCAGCGCTTCAAGGCGCCGGTGCGGGTACGCCAGCATGGCCTGGGTTATTACGCCAGCGGTCGCGGCGAAGGCGTGAACCCGCTGCTGGTGACGCGCGTGCAGGATGTGTATCCAGCGCTCACTGATCAGCAGGCGGGCGGGTTCATCCTCAAGCAATTGGCCGCCGGGCGGACTGACGCGCAGATCTACGAGATGTTGCAACGGCGCTTGCGTGAATGGCAGGCGCTCGAATCGACACTGGCGCAATGGGAAGGTGTGCCTTCCCCGGAGCCGACGCTGCAATCGATGATTGGCGGCAAATCCAGCGTCGTGCGCAGCCTCAAGCAGAGCTGGCGCCATGCGCCGCTGGCCGACAGTCAGGCGAGTGCCGCACGCCTCGATCTGACGTGCGACGACCCGTTGCCGGAGCTGACGGCAGATTTCTCGCATGTGCGCGACCTGCGCATCAGAGGGCGTTGCATCACCGATGCCAATGGCGATGAACTGTTGGGCCGTTTCCCCAGGCTCAAGGCGCTGCGCATCAATGGCACCGCAGAAACGTTTACCAATGTGCCGACGGTGCTGCAGAACATGCCGGAACTGACTGACCTGACGCTCTACGGCGCGATGCCCTATGCCGCCGACATGCCGGCACGCCTGGCTCAATTGACCCGACTTGAAGCATTGAGTGTCAGTACCTCGAGTTACCAGTCACTGGCGTTCGACGTCAGCGGCATGCGCAATTTGCGCAGCCTGGATATCGTCGCCTATTCATTGTTCGACTGGCCTGCGGGTGCGCTGGAGTTACCGGCCCTGGAGCGTCTGAACCTCCGGGACACGAGCATCAGCACCGTGCCCGCCGAGCTGCTGCAGGGGCACGAAAAACTCTGGTCGGGGCTGTCGCTGGACTGGTCAAGATTCTCCCGGGAAAACTTCGCGGGCGTGTACGAATACGTCAAAACCCTGCCGGAACACCTGATCGATCGAGAGACGATGGTCAGGGATTATTGTCGCGGCGAGTTGCGGCGCCTGGGCGAGGGTGTGCATCAATCCACCGAGGGCATATTCCAACGTTTCTTCGAGCAATGGCCGGATGAGCAACAGCGTTTCACCGCCATCAATGCCTTGAGCGATCAATATGCTGCGCTGGAACGTGAACTGAGTCAGTGGCAGCAGCGCCTGGTGGTGTCGGCAGAATCGCTGTCCGAACTGATCGCGCGATCAAACCTGGCCCATGTTCTCAAAGCCAGTTGGCGCAACGGACTGTTCAAGCGCTATGGCGCAACGATCAGCGCCTCGACCGTGGATTTGTCGGGGTTGAGGCTCAGCGAACTTCCGGTGTTGCCGGCAGACGCCTTTGCGCATGTACGCACGCTGCTGCTCAATGGCCAGCGGGTTGCCGGTGCGCAGATGCGCGGTTTCATCAGCGCTTTCAGCGAAGTCCGCACCCTTGATCTGAGTAACAATGCCTTGCACGAATGGCCAATCGAGTCGCAGCGCCTTTCGCGCCTGATGCACCTGGACCTCGCCGACAACCTGTTGACCGACAGTTCACGCCTGCAGAGCGGATTGAGTGAATTGCCTGCGCTCGAACAACTGAATCTGCGCAACAATCCGCTGAGCGAGTTGAACGTCGGCAGTCTGCGGCGCTTGAAGGCCCTCGACCTGCAGCGTACGCACCTGCAACATTGGCCGGCAGGCGCAGAAGGCTTGCCGCAACTGTCATGGCTGGACCTGCGCGATACCCGTATCAGCACGCTGCCACCTGCCGTGCTCGAGAGCACCTCACTGCTCAACACCAATCTGACCGGGGCGCCTCTGACCGCAGCGGCGTCGGCGCAGCTGCGTTCGGCGCAACTGCGGCTCGAACACGAATTGGGCCTTCCTGCCGGCGCGCTGGAGGCATTTGCCCGGGAGCCCGTGCCAGCGACGTTTCCCCCAGTGGAGAACGGTTTGACCGTGGCCCGTCAGTTGCTGCCGTTGACGCCAGCACCTGTCAGTACCGGGCTGGCACGCATGCGCCAGAACCTGCAGCGGTTGCAGCCGGCCTTTAGCGATGAACAAGCCATGCAAGTGATTGAGGCGCTGCGTAGCGATGGCGCGACCGATGTGCAGATCGAGGAGCGGATCACGGGCTGGAGTCAGACATTCGAAACCCTCGTTCGCCGACTCAACGGCTGGCTGTATACCCGCGAAAGCCGTGGAGCCGACTGGGTCATCTCCTCGCAGTCGCGCAGCCTCGCGGCGTGGCGCATCCTCACCTGCTGGCGCGCCAGGTTAGCGGTTGCCGGGGGCGATGCGGTTCTGGATCTCAACGGCCTGCAATTGGGCGATCTACCGGCGCTGCCCGAGGATTTCGGGCATGTCGGCAGCCTGGACCTGACAGGCACTCGGGTGACGACCGAGGGCAGCGACGGGTTTCTCAAGTCGTTCACCCACCTGCGTCATCTGACCCTTAATGGCAATGCGCTGACAGCGCTGCCGGATGGCGTCCGGCAAATGCCGCAGCTGGAGCGGCTCGAGCTTTCCAGCAACCACTTCGGCGACACCGAGCACCTGTATGCCGCGCTGTCCGGTCTGGAGCATCTGCAAGCTCTGGACCTGAGCTACAACAACCTCGATGCGTTCGATGTCAGCTATTTCGAGCATTTGCAACGTCTGGATCTGCGCAACAACAACCTGGCGGAATGGCCGGCCGGTGCGCTGGATGCGCAGCACCTGCTGACACTGAACCTCAGCCGCAATGACATCGCCGCCATCCCCGAAGAGGCGCTGGACGGTCAGCACGATGAGCTGATGGACGGCACCGACCTGACTGACAACTACAACCTGTCGCAGGAGTCCCTCGAAAGGCTCAGGGCCTATCAGACGGCGGGTAACCGCCAGCGAGTGCTCGGTTTCTCGAGTTCCGAACTGGAGGAAATGGCTGACGACGTTGCCGGCGGGCTCAGCGAAACCACGGACAGCATCGAGTCGGACGAATCCCTCCCGGACGAACAGTCCCATGCGCAGCAGAAGGCGCCGTGGCTGGCGAATTTGCTGCCGGAGCAGGCGTCCGCCCGAGACCGGCTCTGGGATCAACTGGCTGCGGAACCGGACAGCGGGGCATTCTTCCATTTGCTTGACCGATTGCAGGACACCCAGGAGTTTCGCGTGGCCAATGCCGACCTGACCCGACGTGTCTGGAGGGTCATGGAGGCTGCCGCCGCCGACAGTGAACTGCGTGAGGTGATTTTCGCCGGCTCGGCCACCCATGGAACGTGCGTGGACGGGCGAATCCTCACGTTCAGTGGCCTGGAGAGCAAGGTCTTTACCTATAACGCCTTGCTCGATTTGCCGGCCGGTCGCCCGGGAATTCGCGGCGAGGCCTTGTTGTCGTTGTCGCGGCAGCTGTTCCGGCTGGACAAGGTCGATGAACTGGCAAAAGCGGCGGCTGCGCGCAGTGGTTTTGACGAAGCCGAAGTCCGCCTCGGTTACCGGATCGGTCTGACCGGTGGCTGGGAGGATGGACTGGAATTGCCCGGGCAGCCGAAAAACATGAAATTTGCCTCCGGTGTAACGCCTCAGCAGTTGTTCGATGCGCGGGCCGAGGTGGTTAGCGCGGAGCACTCCGACCGGTTTCTGGAGGACCTGATCCAGCGCGATTTCTGGCTGGATTACCTCAAGGAGCAGCAGCCCGAAGCGTTCAGGCAAATGGATGAAGGGCAGTTGATGGAGGAGGGCGAGGACGACGGTCTGAGTGCTGACGACCCGCTTTATCTGAGCCGGTTGTTTGATCAGGCGGCGGCGCGAAATGCCAGGCTCATCGAATTGACGCGACAGGAGATTGAACGGATCGGTTTGTCTGCCGACAAGGCACCAATGCCCGGCTCCTCCGGGCAATCGTCAGGCGCGTAAAATCTGGTGAACGTTCACTCCCCGGACCGATCCGGGGAGTGAACGTTGCGCTTATTCGTCGTAACCGAGGTTCGGCGCCAGCCAGCGCTCGGTCACGCTCAGCTCCTGACCTTTGCGCGAGGTGTAGCTCTGCACCTGATCCTTGTCGACCTTGCCCACGGCAAAGTATTGCGCCTGCGGGTGCGCGAAGTACCAGCCGCTGACCGCGGCTGCCGGGAACATCGCGTAATGCTCGGTGAGGAACACGCCGCTGCGGCCCGCGCGCATTTCGCTGGCCTCAGGATCGAGCAGGGTGAACAGCGTGGCCTTCTCGGTGTGATCCGGGCAGGCCGGGTAGCCCGGTGCCGGACGGATACCGGAGTACTGCTCTTTGATCAGTGCTTCGTTGTCCAGCACTTCGTCCTTGGCATAACCCCAGTGTTCTTTACGCACTTGCTGGTGCAGCCATTCGGCGCAAGCTTCCGCCAGACGGTCGGCGAGGGCTTTGACCATGATCGAGTTGTAGTCGTCGCCGGCGTCCTGATAAGCCTTGGCCACTTCTTCGGCGCCGATGCCGGCGGTGGTGATGAACCCCCCGACGTAGTCGGTCACTTCGCTGTCTTTCGGCGCGACGAAGTCGGCCAGCGAGAAGTTCGGTTTGCCGTCGGTCTTGATGATCTGTTGACGCAAGTGATGCAGGCGCGCCATGGGCTTGCCGTCATCGCCGTACAGCTCGATGTCGTCATCATGCACCTGATTGGCCGGCCAGAAACCGAACACCGCACGGGCGCTGATCAGCTTCTCGTCGATCAGCTTGGTGAGCATTTCACGCGCATCCTTGTACAGCGCGGTGGCGGCTTCACCGACCACTTCGTCTTCGAGGATGCGTGGAAACTTGCCGGCCAGGTCCCAGGAGATGAAGAACGGCGTCCAGTCGATGTATTCGGCGAGCACGTTGAGGTCGATGTTGTCCAGCACGCGGGTGCCGGTGAAGGTCGGTTTGACCGGCGTGTAGTTGGCCCAGTCGAACTGTGGCTTTTTGGCGATCGCCGCCGCGTAGCTCAGGCGCTCGGTACGGGCGCTGCGGTTGGCGGTGCGCTCACGCACATCGACGTAATCGGCGCGGGTCTTCTCGACGAACCCGGCCTTGAGTTCCTTGGACAGCAACTGCGTCGCCACACCGACCGCGCGCGATGCGTCGGTCACGTAGACCACCGCATCGTTGCTGTACTTCGGCTCGATCTTCACGGCGGTGTGCGCCTTGGAGGTGGTCGCGCCACCGATCATCAGCGGCAGATGGAAATCCTGACGCTGCATTTCCCGGGCAACGTGAACCATCTCGTCCAACGACGGCGTGATCAGACCGGACAGACCGATGATGTCGCACTTTTCTTCCTTGGCGACCTGGAGGATTTTCTCCGCCGGGACCATCACGCCGAGGTCGACGATGTCGTAGCCGTTGCAACCCAGCACCACGCCGACGATGTTCTTGCCGATGTCGTGCACGTCGCCTTTTACCGTGGCCATCAGGATCTTGCCCTTGGCTTCCGGCTTGTCGCCTTTTTCCAGTTCGATGAACGGGATCAAATGCGCCACGGCTTGCTTCATCACACGGGCGGATTTCACCACCTGCGGCAGGAACATTTTGCCGGCGCCGAACAGGTCGCCGACGATGTTCATGCCGGACATCAGCGGGCCTTCGATGACTTCGATCGGTCTGGCAAATGACTGGCGCGATTCCTCGGTGTCTTCGACGATATGCGTGGTAATGCCCTTGACCAGCGCATGCTCCAGACGCTTGTTGACGTCCCAGTTGCGCCACTCTTCGGTCTCGGCTTCCTTGACGCTGCCGTCGCCCTTGTACTTGTCGGCGATGGCGAGGAGGGCGTCGGTGCCTTCCGGCGTGCGGTTGAGGATCACGTCTTCGACGGCGTCGCGCAGTTCCTGCGGGATCTGGTCGTAGATTTCCAGCTGACCGGCGTTGACGATACCCATGGTCAGGCCGGCGCGGATCGCGTACAGCAGAAACACCGAGTGGATCGCCTCACGCACCGGGTTGTTGCCCCGGAACGAGAACGACACGTTGGACACGCCGCCGGAGCTCAGCGCATAGGGCAGCTCATCGCGGATGTAGGCGCAGGCATTGATGAAGTCCACAGCGTAATTGTTGTGTTCTTCGATACCGGTGGCCACGGCGAAGATGTTCGGGTCGAAGATGATGTCTTCCGGCGGGAAGCCGACTTCGTTGACCAGAATGTCATAGGAGCGTTTGCAGATCTCTTTCTTGCGCGCTTCGGTGTCGGCCTGGCCGGCTTCGTCGAACGCCATCACCACCACCGCCGCGCCGTAGCGTTTGCACAGTTTGGCGTGATGGATGAATTGCTCGACGCCTTCTTTCATGCTGATCGAGTTGACGATGCCCTTGCCCTGGATGCACTTCAGGCCGGCTTCGATCACTTCCCATTTCGACGAGTCGATCATGATCGGCACGCGGGAGATGTCCGGTTCACCGGCGATCAGATTGAGGAAGGTCACCATGGCCTTCTTCGAATCGAGCATGCCTTCGTCCATGTTGATGTCGATCACCTGAGCGCCGGCCTCGACCTGCTGCAGGGCGACTTCCAGGGCTTCGGTGTAGTTGTCTTCACGGATCAGACGGGCGAACTTCGCGGAGCCGGTGATGTTGGTGCGCTCGCCAACGTTGACGAACAGCGAACTGCGATCGATGGTGAACGGCTCCAGACCCGACAGGCGGCAGGCCTTGGGAATATCCGGAATCTGCCGCGGCGCGTAACCGGCGACGGCTTTGGCGATGGCTTCGATGTGGCCCGGAGTGGTGCCGCAGCAACCGCCGACGATGTTGAGGAAACCGCTTTGGGCGAATTCTTCGATGACCTTGGCGGTGTCCACCGGCAATTCGTCGTACTCGCCGAATTCGTTCGGCAAACCGGCGTTCGGGTGCGCCGACACGTGGGTGCTGGCCTTGTTCGACAGCTCTTCCAGGTACGGACGCAGCTCACGGGCGCCGAGGGCGCAGTTGAGGCCGACCGAGATCGGCTTGGCGTGGGCCACCGAGTTCCAGAACGCTTCGGTGGTCTGGCCCGACAGGGTGCGGCCGGACGCGTCGGTGATGGTCCCGGAAATCATGATCGGCAGTTCGATGTGCAGTTCTTCGAACACGCCTTGCACGGCGAAGATCGCGGCTTTGGCGTTGAGCGTGTCGAAGATGGTTTCGATCAGGATCAGGTCGACGCCGCCCTCGATCAGGCCTTTGGTAGCTTCGGTGTAGTTTTCCACCAATTCATCGAAGGTGACGTTACGGTAGCCGGGATTGTTCACGTCAGGCGACAGCGAGCAGGTGCGGCTGGTCGGGCCGAGTACGCCGGCGACGAAGCGTGGCTTGTCCGGGTTCTCGGCGGTCTTGGCGTCGGCCACCTTGCGCGCCAGGCGCGCGCCTTCTACGTTTAATTCGTACGCCAGTTCTTCCATGCCGTAGTCAGCCATGGAAATGCGCGTGGCGTTGAAGGTGTTGGTTTCCAGAATGTCGGCGCCGGCATCCAGATAAGCCTTTTCGATGCCGCCGATCACGTCCGGACGGGTGATCACCAACAGGTCGTTGTTGCCCTTGACGTCGCTCGGCCAGTCAGCGAAGCGTTTGCCGCGATAATCCTGCTCCTCGAGCTTGTAGCTCTGGATCATCGTGCCCATGCCGCCGTCGAGAATCAGGATGCGCTCTTTGAGGGCTTGCTTGAGAGCTTGAAGGCGGACGCTGCGATCGGACATTGGGACTACTCGAAAAGACCATGACGAAGGGCCGGGATCATAACAAACCTGTGCGCTTTTGGAGCACGTGCTGCTTTTGCATGAATATCGTTCATGTTGGTACGAGCGTCATACTGTAGAATCGCGGGCGTTTTTTTCACGATCGGGATCATGGGCATGTCGTACCGCGTCATCAGCATTTTCTTGCTGTTCTTAAGCTGGGGCGCCGTTGCGCAGGAACCCGCGATCTCACCTTCTATTTCATATACGCGTGACATCCAGCCAATCTTCACCGAGAAGTGTGTGGCCTGCCATGCCTGCTACGACTCGGCGTGCCAGCTCAATCTGGGCAGCGGCGAAGGCGCAGGGCGGGGCGCAAGCAAGATGCCGGTCTACGACGGCGAACGCACTCAGGCGGCGCCGACCACGCGGCTGTTCTACGACGCCTTCGGCAAACGTGCCTGGCAGCAGAAGGGCTTTTATTCGGTACTCGATGCCCAGGGCAGCCAGGCGGCGCTGATGGCGCGCATGCTGGAACTGGGGCACAAAACCCCGCTGACCCCGAATGCCAAGCTGCCGGAAGACATCGTGCTCGGCCTGCAACGGGAAAACATGTGCGCGATGCCCGCCGAGTTTGACGGCTATGCCGGCGCCCACCCGAAAGAGGGCATGCCGCTGGCGGTGACCGGGCTGACCGATCAGCAATACCAGACCCTGCAACGCTGGCTGGCGTCCGGTGCGCCGATCGACGAGCAGGGGCTGGCGCCGAGCGCCAGGGAAGCGCTGCAAATCGTCCAGTGGGAAAACCTGCTCAATGCGCCGGGGGCGCGGCAGAGTCTGGTCGGACGCTGGCTGTTCGAACACTGGTTCCTCGCGCATATCTATTTCAAGGACGGCGAGCCGGGGCACTACTTCCAGTGGGTGCGTTCGCGCACGCCGACCGGGCAGCCAATCGACCTGATCGCCACCCGTCGCCCGAATGACGACCCGGGCACCCAGGTGTATTACCGCCTGTGGCCGGTGCAAGGGGTGATCGTGCACAAGACCCACATCACTTATCCGCTGAGTGCGGCGAAGATGGCGCGGGTCAAGAGCCTGTTCTACAGCGGCAACTGGCAAGTCAACGCGCTACCGGGGTACGGGCCGCAGAGCCGGGCCAACCCGTTCGCCACCTTCGAGGCGATTCCGGCGCAGGCGCGTTATCAGTTCATGCTCGACAACGCTGAATATTTCGTGCGCACTTTTATTCGCGGGCCGGTGTGCCGTGGGCAGATTGCGACGGACGTGATCCGCGATAACTTCTGGGCGCTGTTCCAGGCTCCGGAACACGATTTGTATATCACCGACCCGAACTATCGCGGCCAGGCCACGCCGTTGCTGGCAATGCCCGGGCAGAACGACGACGTCGGCAGTGTGCTGAGCCTGTGGCACAACTACCGCAACAAACGCAATGAATACGAAGCCCTGCGCCGCGACAGCTACGCTGACCAACCGCCGCCGAGCTGGTCGACGCTGTGGGCCGGCAACGACAACGCGCTGCTGAGCATTTTCCGCCACTTCGACAGTGCGTCGGTGACCAAAGGCCTGATCGGCGAAGTGCCGCAAACGATGTGGCTGTTCGACTATCCGCTGCTGGAACGCACCTATTACCAGTTGGCGGTCAACTTCGATGTGTTCGGCAACGTCTCCCATCAGGCGCAGACCCGTCTGTATTTCGACCTGATCCGCAACGGCGCCGAACAGAACTTCCTGCGTCTGATGCCGGCCGATTCCCGCGAGGACTACCTCGACGATTGGTACCAAAGCAGCGGCCAGTTCAAGATGTGGCTCGACTATGAGGCGATCGACGACGACAAACCGACCGCGCTGAAACTCGATCCGAAGGACCCTAAATACGATTTCGCCATGCAGTTGCTGGCGCGTTACGGCGACCTCAATGCGCGGCCGGATCCGATCAACCGCTGTGACGGCGCCTACTGCTCGCGGCCGAATATCGACCCGGCGCTGCAGAATGCCGAGCAGGCGCTGAGTCGCCTGACGTCACGTCCGGCCGCCGGTTTGAAGGTCATCGACCAATTGCCGGAAGCAACCATGCTGCGCATCGAAACTCGCAGCGGCAAACGCGAGATGTACAGCCTGCTGCGCAACCGTGCGCATAGTAACGTGGCGTTTCTGTTGGGCGAGTCGCTGCGCTATCAGCCGGGACTCGACACCTTGACCATTTATCCAGGCGTGCTCAGCAGTTACCCGAATTTCATGTTCAACATTCCGGCCGGGCAAGTACCGGAGTTTGTCGATGCCATGGAAAACGCCAAGGATGCCGATCGCTTCGAGAAAATCGTCGAACGTTGGGGGATTCGCCGCAGTCATCCGCAATTCTGGTTCTATTTTCACGACTTGAGTCAGTACATCCACGAAACCGAACCGGTGGAAGAGGGCGTGCTGGACATGAATCGCTACCAGAATCTTTGATCTTTTGAGACTGGCCCGCTGTCCGAACTCCAGGTAACACACAAATCTCCTGTGGGAGCGAGCCTGCTCGCGAAGGCGGAGTGTCAGGCACCCATACTTTGAATGTGCCGCCGCTTTCGCGAGCAGGCTCGCTCCCACAGGGTGAAGTGGATTTTTTTGCAATGGTGATTGGGAGCGGCCGATGTTGATTTCAGTGCAGGCCCTGCGGGCGCTTGCCGCGTGGACGGTGGTCTGTCACCACTTCATGCAGATTTTCTTCGACTTCAAGGCGCGCGGCCCGGTCGGGCAGTTCTTCATCGACAAAGGCGCAGTCGGCGTCGATGTTTTCTTCGTCATCAGTGGTCTGGTGATTTTCCTCTCCACCGAAAGCAAAGCACTGCCGCCCGCGCGCTTTCTGCTGTACCGGCTGTTTCGCATCGTCCCGGCGTACTGGCTGTACACGCTGTTGATGGCGTTGCTGGTGCTGTTCGCCCGGCCAATGTTGCCGGATCAGACGGTGGACTGGGCGCATTTCCTCGCGTCGCTGTTATTCATTCCTGCGCAAAACCCCGGCGGCTACGGGATTTATCCGACGCTGAATGTCGGCTGGACGCTCAACTACGAAATGCTCTTCTATGTGTTGTTTGCATGCGCGCTGGTGTTCCGCTGGCAGGTGCGCTTGCTGGTGGTCGCCGCGTTGCTGTTTTCGGTGTGTCAGGCGTTCGGCTGGCTCAACGAGTTTTACCGTTCCGACATCGCCTACGAGTTTTTGCTGGGGATCGGTATCGGCGTGCTGTATCGCCGGGGCTGGATTGGCGCCGGCCTGTGGCTGCCGCTGTTGGCGATGGGCGCTGCGATGATGGCGATCTATCACCTGGCACCGGCGCCAAGGTTATTGAACTGGGGCGTGCCGAGCGCGTTGCTGGTGATGGCTTGCATGGCGCTTGAGCGCTACGTCGAGCGCAATCGGGTGATGAAATGGCTCGGTGACTGTTCCTATTCGGTGTACCTGATGCACGTGCTGGTGCTGTCGGTTGGCGGTTTTATCGCGCGGCGTTACGGGGTCAACCCTTATCTGATGTTCATCGTCTGCGCTGTGGCCATCGCTTTGGGGTCATGGTTAAGCTACGAATGGGTGGAAAAACGCAGCTATCGGTGGCTTAAAGCGCGGATCGATGGCGAACCGCTGCGCGTACCGGTCGAGAATCTTTCCCGACAAAAATACTAGGACTTTGTCCGGCGCAATGATTGGCGTAAACTGCGCCCAAGCCTGCGAGGAGTTTCCATGACCGCTATTACCATTACCGACGCCGCCCACGATTACCTGGCCGATCTGCTCTCCAAGCAGAACACCCCGGGCATCGGCATCCGCGTCTTCATCACCCAGCCTGGCACCCAGTACGCCGAAACCTGCATTGCCTACTGCAAGCCGGGCGAAGAAAAACCTGAGGATACCGCGCTGGGGCTGAAAAGCTTCACCGCCTATATCGACTCGTTCAGTGAAGCGTTTCTTGACGACGCCGTCGTCGACTACGCCACCGACCGCATGGGTGGCCAGCTGACCATCAAGGCGCCAAACGCCAAAGTCCCGATGGTCAACGCCGACAGCCCGGTCAACGAGCGCATCAACTACTACCTGCAAACCGAAATCAACCCGGGGCTGGCCAGCCACGGCGGTCAGGTCAGCCTGATCGATGTGGTCGAGGACGGCATTGCCGTGCTGCAGTTCGGTGGCGGCTGCCAGGGCTGCGGCCAGGCCGACGTGACCCTGAAGGAAGGTATCGAGCGCACCTTGCTCGAGCGTATTCCAGAGCTCAAAGGTGTGCGCGACGTGACCGACCACACGCAGAAAGAAAACGCCTACTACTGAGTAAGGTGTTCACTGCGAACATGAAAAACGGCGCCCCGTGAGCGCCGTTTTTTTATGTCCTTTTGTAGCGAGGGGATTTATCCCCGATGGGTTGCGAAGCAGCCCAAGAAATGGAACTGCTGCGCAGTTCATCGGGGATAAATCCCCTCACCACAGGTTTTTTATCCAGCCACAAAACTCATCTGACTCAGGGTCTGTAGAGATGTGCATGCCCCGCGCGATACAGCGATGATTCGCTGAACACCTCACTGCCCAGCACCCGACCCACCAGAATCAACGCCGTACGCCGAAACCCCTTGGCCTCAACCTTCGCCGCAATGTCCTCCAGCGTCCCCACCACCCAATCCTGATCCGGCCATGTTGCCCGGTGAATCACCGCAATCGGGCAATCCGCGCCGTAATGCGGCAGCAATTCAGTGATGATTTTCTGCAGATGGTTGACCCCCAGGTGAATCGCCATGGTCGCGCCATGCTGCGCCAGACTGCTCAACTCCTCACCCGCCGGCATCGCGGTCTTGTCCGCATAGCGGGTCAGAATCACGCTTTGTGACACATCCGGCAGCGTCAGCTCGGCGCCGAGCAAGGCTGCACAGGCGGAGGTGGCGGTGACGCCGGGGATGATTTCGAACGGAATATTCAACTCGCGCAGATAACGAATCTGCTCGCCAATCGCGCCGTACAGGCTCGGATCACCCGAGTGCACCCGCGCCACGTCCTGGCCATTGCCGTGGGCGGTTGTAATCAGTTCAATGATCTGCTCCAGATGCAATTCGGCGCTGTTGACCACCGTTTCCGCCTGATGTCCCTCGAGCACGGCGGCCGGCACCAGCGAGCCTGCGTAGATGATCACCGGGCAACTGCGGATCAGCCGCTGGCCTTTGACGGTGATCAGTTCCGGGTCGCCGGGGCCGGCGCCGATGAAGTAGACGGTCATGAAGACATCCTGTGAAAAACGGGGCAGGGCAACGCTTCAGATGAAGATTGCTCATGATCAAACAGGGGGATTATCGGGAATTTACGCAGCGCCGGCCAATGCCAAGGTTGCCTGAGCGTATTTTTGCCGGGAAATCAGCAGTTTTGCCGGTGCCTGAATCAACTGCTCGGCGAGGGCCAGGGCGGCACTTTCCGCCACGCCGTAGCAACCGGTGCGCTCGTAGGCGATCTGCGAATGGTGGCTCAGACGTTGCTGATAACTGGCCAGTTCGTCGCTGCTGAAATACAACAGCGGCAACGCCAGTTGGCTGGCCAGTTCCTGCAGGCCGGGTTCATCGCGTTTCAGGTCGATGCTGGCCAAGGCCTTGACCGCCTCGAGTTCTATACGATGCGCCTGCAACGCCTGATCGAGTAACGCGCGTAGCGTGCTGACCGGGCAGCCGCGCTGGCAGCCCAGGCCGACCACGAAGGTCGGCGCTGCGCGGTCATCGGTCATGCGTGGTACTGACCAGCGCTTTTGCGGCGGAACAACCAGGCGCTGATCAGGCCCAGGGCCAGCCAGAACGCCACGTTGGTCAGCTGCGAAGCGATTTTGAACTGGGTTTCCAGCGCTTGCGGAGCGAGCATCGAATGCACTTCCGGTTGCGGCGCGCCGATCACGTGCGGCACGGCGAGGATCGCCACGCCCAGCAGCTTCATCAGCCAGTGACGGCTGAACACGATGAGAGCCAGGCCGACTGCGGTGGAAGCGGCGGTGCCGATCCACCAGGTCTGTCGCGACGCCAGATCGGCGGCAGCGGTGCCCGGCAGTTCAGGTGGCAGGCCCAGGGTCGGCGCGAGGACGAAGGTCGCGTAACCGGCCAGGCCCCAGAGCAGGCCTTGCGAGGTTTTGGTTGGTGCGCGCAGGGTGTACAGGCCGGCGAGCATCAGCGCGAAACCGACCGCCACTACCAGATTGCCGCCGGTGGTCGAGACCACGCGTTGCCAGCCGTCTTCCGGCTCCCAGGCTTCAGCGTCGTGAGTGTGTGCGGCTGTACCGGCGGCGTGTTCGTGAACGGCCACCGGTTCGGATTTTTCGAATGTTTCAGCCTGCAGAATCAGTGGCGAGACCCAGAAGCTTTGCAGCAACGTCAGCAGCAGGGCGGCCAGCAGGCCGGTGAACCCTGCGGTTTGCGCGATACGCTTGATCATGTCGGCAGGTCTCAGTGGCACGGGAACGCGGCGCTGTGGCGGGTATCGTGAGCGGCGTTGTGCACCGCTTCGATGTGCGAGAAACCGGCGAAGTAAACGAGGCTGGCACCCAGGATCGACGCAAAAATGGCGGCGGTCAGGCGTTGGCTCAAGGTGGCGGTACTGGAAATTTTGTCGGTGTTGCTGGCGGTGCTGCTGATGATCGACATGGCGCTTCCCTCTGGAGTGTCAGCGGGTGATATAGAGCGCATGAAAACCCCTGCGAGTCGGGCACGCAGAGGTTCGAACAGCGCCCGCCCACCGCGGGTTTGTTATGTTCAGCGACGCAAAATGCGCGCTGTGTGTTGCGGGCCGGTCTCCGGGCTCACGAGGGGTTGGCGTCTGGCCGACCTGCAAGCGTCACCTTCCCATGCCGTACGACACAGTGGATCTGACGCTTCGCTCGCTTACCGTTGCGGGGGCAGCACCGGACTGACATGGCTTTGAGTAAAGCACATGATTCACCGGTTTCCCGTTTCACCCTGTGAAGGGCACCCGTAACAAGTTGTGTAGGAGAGCATGGGTTGGGGAAACTAGTCAATTTTGTGGGTGGATCCGTTGCTGCGGTAACGGCCGCTTAGGGTTCCGCCCTTACGGCGGGTCACTTTGGCAAAAGCCCCAAAGTAACCAAAGGGCTTTACCCTGACGTTCGGCCCTCGCTTAGGCTCGGGTTCCTTCGCTGCGGGATTCATCCGGGGGGCAGCGCCTACGGTTTGCTTCGCTGCACCTCCTCTCGCTGTGTTTGGCTGCGCCAAACGGTCGCTGCGCTCCCACCCCCGGATAAATCCCTCCACTCAGCCTGCCGACGGGCCCTGAGATCAAAAGCTTTACTCGAGCTAACGCTCATTGTGTTGAGTGGGGCGGCTTCGCCGCATGGGGTGTGCACGAATTAAATTGTGGGAGCTGGCTTGCCAGCGATGGCGGCCTGACAGCCGACCAAATTTCTAACTGAATACACCCAATCCCCTGTAGGAACTGCCGAAGGCTGTGATCTTTTGATCTGGCTTTGGCTTTGGCTTTGGCTCTTGATGTGGCTTTTGATCTTCAGCCCCTTCGGCAGGCCGAGCGGAGGTGTCCATCAGGGGGTAGGCGCGCAGCGCCGTGCGGCGAAGCCGCATACATCGAGAGGAGGTGCAGCGAAGCAAACCGTAGGCGATGCCCCCGGATGGACACCGTAGCGAGGGAACACTGAGCCTCAGCGAAGTGCCGTACGCCGGGGCAAAGCCTTTTGGGTTACCTTTTCGGCGTTTGGAAAAGGTGACTCGCTGTAAGAGCGAAACCGCCAGCGGCAACACCCGCAGCAACGGATATCCCCCCAATCCTAAAATCCACCAGCCATTGACCCATCCCCACACCATGCGTAGCCTTGCACCTTCGAGGTTCTTCGGCCCACGCCGAAGCTAAGAAGGGAACGCGGTCAAAGCCGCGGCTGCCCCCGCAACTGTGAACGGTGAAGTTCGTTGCCACGCCACTGCCAGCTCAATCCACTGAGCCCGCGGGAAGGCGCAACGAACGCCAGGCCCAAGGCCTGAACACCGTCAGCCAGGAGACCTGCCTCGTGACAGATTTCTCACTACAACCGGGCGGGGTGATCCGGTGGCGAATTCTTCCGCGCGCACGCTCGCAGCGGATCTCGTCCCGTATGCCCGCCACCTTGCCAAAGGGCATCCGATGAAAACACTGGCCAAACTCCCTGTCACCATCGTCACCGGTTTCCTCGGCTCGGGCAAAACCACCTTGCTGCGCCATATGCTCGACAACGCTCAGGGCCGCCGTATCGCGGTGATCGTCAACGAGTTCGGCGAGCTGGGTATCGACGGTGAGATCCTCAAGCAATGCACCATCGGCTGCACCGAAGAAGAAGCCACCGGTCGCGTCTACGAATTGGCCAACGGCTGCCTGTGCTGCACGGTGCAGGAAGAGTTCTTCCCGGTGATGCGCGAACTGGTTGCGCGTCGCGGTGACCTCGATCACGTCCTGATCGAAACGTCCGGTCTGGCCCTGCCAAAACCATTGGTGCAAGCCTTCCAGTGGCCGGAAATTCGCAACGCCTGCACCGTGGACGCGGTGATCACCGTGGTCGACAGCCCGGCCGTGGCCGCCGGTACCTTTGCTGCGTTCCCGGATCAGGTCGATGCCCAGCGCAAACTCGATCCGAACCTCGATCATGAATCGCCGCTGCACGAACTGTTCGCCGACCAACTGGCCAGCGCCGATCTGGTGATCCTCAACAAGGCCGATCAGACCAGCGCCGAAGATCTGGCTCGCGTTCGCGCTGAAGTCGCTGAAGAACTGCCGCCAGCGGTGAAAATCATCGAAGCCAGCAACGGTCGCCTGCCGCTGGACGTGCTGATCGGTCTCGGTGCCGGTTCCGAAGAACATATCGACAGCCGCCACAGTCATCACGATCACCACCACGACGGTGATGACGACCACGATGACCACGATCACGACGCCTTCGATTCGATCTCCATTGAACTGCCGCAAGCCGACGAAAGCCTGTTGCTCGACGCGCTGACGCAATTGGTGGTTCAGCACGGCATTCTGCGCGTGAAGGGCTTCGCGGCGATTCCGAACAAGCCGATGCGCCTGTTGATTCAAGGCGTGGGCACGCGTTTCGACAAACACTTCGACCGCCAGTGGGGCGCTGATGAGGTGCGCGTCACCCGTCTGGTGCTGATCGGTCAGGCACTCGACGCCGCGCAACTCGAAGCGCAACTGCGCGCCGCGCTCAGCGTTTAAGCCATGCACCTGCTCAGGACCCAGCCCGGCGGTTTCGTGTCGGATGACAACATTGCCGACCTTGGACAAACCCCCGCCGAGCTGGTGATCCTGTGCAGCGGCGACTCCAGCCTGGCGCTGCTCGCCGAAGCCGCGCAGCAACTGCCCGAGGATTACCCGAGCCTGCGCCTGGCCAATCCGATGCAGGTGCAGAATCACGCCTCGGTCGATCTGTATGTCGATGAGGTGCTGCGGCACGCCAAGGTCATTCTGATTTCGTTGCACGGCGGCATCGCCTATTGGCGTTATGGCGTCGAGCGTCTTGTGGAGCTGTCCGCGCGCGGGGTGCAGGTGATTCTGGTACCGGGGGATGATCGTCCCGACCCGGAACTCAGCGACCTGAGCACCGTGCCCGCCGAAGATCGCGACCGTCTCTGGCAGTTCTTGCGTCAGGGCGGCATGGGCAATGCGCTGGGCTTCTTCCATTGCCTGGCCAACCGCTGGCTGGCGCGGGATTACGCCTGGGGCGAGCCGCAAGCGCTGCCGCGTACGGCGATTTACCACCCACAGAAAAACACCGCCGCACTGAGCGACTGGCAAGCCGATTGGCTGCCCGGTCAACCCGTGACGGCGGTGTTGTTTTATCGCTCGCATTTGCAAGCGGCGAACACCGCGTTCATTGATGTGTTCTGCCAGCGCTTGCAGGCGGCAGGACTCAATCCCTTGCCGATCGCCGTCGCCAGCCTGAAAGAACCCGGCTGCCTGTCGGTGGTCGAGGACTGGCTGGACGAGGTCGAAGCTGCGGTGATCCTCAACACCACCGGCTTCGCGCAATCCAGCCCGGAAGCGCCGCACCTGCGGCCGTTCCGGCGCAATATTCCGGTGATTCAGGCGATCTGCGCCCAGGACAACGAACCGGGCTGGCGTGACAGCGAACAGGGGTTGGGGCCACGGGATCTGGCGATGCACATTGCCTTGCCGGAACTCGACGGGCGCATCATCAGCCGGCCGATCAGCTTCAAGGATCTGGCCTGGCGCAGCGAGCGCAGTCAGTCCGACGTGGTCTGCTACCGGGCGCAACCCGAACGCATGGATTTCGTCGCTGAACTGGCGCGGCGCTGGAGCGATCTGGCGCGGCTGCCGAACGCGGAAAAACGCATCGCGCTGATCCTCGCCAACTACCCGACCCGCGACGGTCGCATCGGCAATGGCGTCGGCCTCGACACGCCGGCGGCGGCATTGAATATCCTGCGCGCGTTGCAGGCCGAAGGCTTCCCGTTGACGGCGGAGTTGCCGGACAGCGGCACCGCGTTAATCCAACAATTGCTCGGCGGCGTCAGCAACGACCTCGACAGCATCGACCTGCGTCCGTGTCAGCAAAGTCTGGCGATGGACGCCTACCTGGCGATGTTCAATGCGCTGCCCGAGGCCAACCGCGCGGCAGTGATGGAACGCTGGGGCGCGCCGCAAAACGACCCGATGTGCCGCGACGGACGGATGATGATCGCCGGGCTACGTTTTGGCCTGACCTTCGTCGGCATTCAGCCGGCGCGCGGTTATCAGGTCGATCCGAGTGCGGTGTATCACGACCCGGATCTGGTGCCGCCGCACGGCTATCTGGCGTTCTATTTCTGGCTGCGCAACACCTACGGTGCGCACGCGGTGATTCACGTCGGCAAGCACGGCAACCTCGAATGGCTGCCGGGCAAGGGCGTCGGCCTTTCGGAAAATTGCTGGCCGGACGCGCTGCTCGGGCCACTGCCGAACATTTATCCGTTTATCGTCAACGACCCAGGCGAGGGTGCCCAGGCCAAACGGCGCACGCAAGCGGTGATCATCGACCACCTGATGCCACCGCTGACCCGTGCCGAAACCTACGGTCCGTTGCGCAATCTGGAACTGTTGGCCGACGAATATTACGAGGCGCAACTGCTCGATCCGCGTCGTGCGCGAGAGCTGCAACGCGACATTCTGCAACTGGTGCGCGAGACGCAGATCGACCGCGAACTGCAACTTGACGTGGGCCTGGACAGTGATGCCGACGCCGCGATCTGGCTGCCGCGGCTGGACACCTACCTGTGTGATCTGAAGGAGTCGCAGATTCGCGATGGCCTGCACATCTTTGGCGAATCGCCGACCGGACGTTTGCGCATCGATACCTTGCTGGCTTTGCTGCGCATTCCGCGTGGCGACGGCAAAGGCGCACAGTCGAGTCTGCTGCGGGCGTTGGCCAAGGCCTTCGAGCTGGGGTTTGATCCGCTGGATTGCGCACTTGCCGACCCGTGGAACGGCCCGCGCCCGGCGGAGCTGCAAAGCGTCAGCGACGAAATCTGGCGCACCGCCGGTGACACCCGCGAACGCCTCGAACTGTTCGCCACCCACCTGATCGCCCAAGCACTGGGCAGTCCCTGTGGGAGCGATCCTGCTCGCGAAGGCGGCGCGTCAACCAACGCATCGTTCACTGATACACCGCCTTCGCGAGCAGGATCGCTCCCACAAGGGACAGGATGGGCTGAAGTGAGCGCGATCATTGAAAACCTGCACGAAGTCATCGCCCCACGCCTCGACGCCTGCGGCCCCGCCGAAATGCGCGGTCTGCTCGACGCCCTCTACGGCCGCTTCGTCCCCGCCGGCCCAAGTGGCGCGCCCAGCCGTGGCCGTCTCGACGTGCTGCCCACCGGGCGCAACTTCTACTCGGTGGACGTGCGCAACCTGCCGACCACCACCGCGTGGCGCATCGGCTTCCAGTCCGCCACGTTGATTCTCGAGCGGCATTTGCAGGATCACGGCGATCACTTGCGTCAGCTCGGCCTGTCCGTGTGGGGCACCGCGACCATGCGCACTGGCGGCGACGACATCGCCCAGGCCATGGCGCTGATGGGCGTGCGCCCGGTGTGGGCCACCGGCAGTCAGCGCGTCGATGATTTCGAGATCCTGCCGCTGAGCCTGCTCGACCGGCCACGGGTCGACGTCACGCTGCGGGTCTCGGGTTTTTTCCGCGATGCTTTTGCCAACCTGATTCGTCTGTTCGACGCTGCCGTGCAAGCGGTGGCGGCGCTGGACGAACCGGATGACCTCAACCCGCTGGCGGCGAAGGTGCGTGCCGAGCGCGAGGCGCTGTTGCAATCGGGGCTGGATGCCGACGCGGCGCGGCGTCAGGCCGGCTGGCGGATCTTCGGCGCCAAACCCGGTGCCTATGGCGCAGGCGTGCAGGGAGCCATCGACGGTCGCCTGTGGCAGAGTCGCGAGGATCTGGCCGAGGTCTACCTGAACTGGGGCGCTTACGCTTATGGTGGGGCGGATGAGGGCACCGCTGCGCGCGAACAGTTCGTCCAGCGCCTGAGCCAGGTGCAGGCGGTGTTGCAGAACCAGGACAATCGCGAGCACGACTTGCTCGATTCCAACGACTATTACCAGTTTCAGGGCGGCATGCTCGCGGCGGTGGAAACCCTGCGCGGGGAAGCGGCGGCGAGTTATCACGGCGATCACAGCCAGCCGGATCTACCGAAAATCCGCACCCTGAAAGAAGAGCTCAATCGGGTGATCCGCTCGCGGGCGGCCAATCCGAAGTGGATCGACGGGGTCAAACGTCACGGCTATAAAGGCGCGTTTGAACTGGCGGCGACGGTCGATAACCTGTTCGCCTTCGACGCCACCACGCAACTGATCGACGATCATCAGTATGCGTTGCTGGCCGATGCCTATTTGCTCGACCCGGCAACCCGCGATTTTGTTCGTGAACACAATCCGCATGCCCTGCGCGACATGACTGAACGCATGCTGGAAGCGCAACAACGTGGGATGTGGCAGGAACCGGGCGTGTATAAAGAAGCACTGGAAAACCTGCTGCTGGATATAGAAGAAGACACCTGACAAACCGCCTCACTCTGTGGGAGCAAGCCTGCTCGCGAAGGCGTCGTGTCAGACAGTATTTTTGTAGCTGGCACACCGCTTTCGCGAGCAGGCTCGCTCCCACAGGGATCAACGTGGCTCCCAACGATTTTCGAAAGATCACCGACCATGACCGAGTATTGAAGATGACCGACATCCCGCATTTCCCGCTCTCCGCCGTGGTCGGCGCCGATGACTTGAAACTTGCGCTGTACCTCACGGCCATCGACCCGAAAATCGGTGGCGTGCTGATCGAAGGCCCACGCGGAATGGCCAAGTCGACTCTGGCCCGTGGCCTCGCCGATCTGCTGGCCAGCGGTCAGTTCGTCACCTTGCCACTGGGCGCCACTGAAGAGCGTCTGGTTGGCACCCTTGATCTCGACGCGGCACTGACTGAAGGGCGGGCGCAGTTTTCTCCCGGCGTGCTGGCCAAGGCCGACGGCGGTGTGCTGTACGTCGATGAAGTGAATCTGTTGCCCGATCATCTGGTGGATCTGCTGCTGGATGTGGCGGCCAGCGGCACCAACCTGGTCGAGCGTGATGGCATCTCGCATCGGCATTCGGCACGGTTTGTGTTGATCGGCACAATGAACCCGGAAGAGGGCGAATTGCGCCCGCAGTTGTTGGACCGTTTTGGCCTGAACGTCGCCCTCAGCGGCCACACCGCGCCGACCGAACGCGGGCAGATTATCCGCCGCCGACTGGATTTCGACAACGACCCGCAGGCGTTCTGCGCGCAGTGGGAAGCACAGCAACAGGCGCTTCGCGAACGCTGCGAACAGGCGCGCAGCCTGTTGGCGAGCATTGCGCTGGATGACGAGTCTTTGGCAAGCATCACCGAGCGCTGCTTTGCGGCGGGTGTCGATGGCTTGCGGGCCGATCTGGTCTGGCTGCGTGCGGCCCGAGCCCACGCGGCATGGCGCGGTGCCGAAGCCATTGCCGAGCAAGACATCGATGCGGTAGCGGAATTCGCCCTGCGTCATCGCCGTCGTGAGTCCACTTCGCCCAGCCTTCAACCACCTGCGCAGAACCAGACCAGCACCCAGGCCGAACCAAGCGAGGGGCAGGGGCAGTGGGGCGACATGCCTGCTCCGGCGCTGACGACTGGCGCACGCCGCGAAGTGCCGAGCTGGCCAAAAAAGTAGCCGGCATTCGTCCCCGATCCGACGCGGGGGCGAATGCCAGACCCCGCGCCGGACGACTCGACCACGGACGCCAGGGTAAGCGCCACGCTGCGCGTAGCGGTCTGGTGAACTGGCCGGGGACGCTGCTCAACGGCCGGCCGCAAACCCGTGAGGACTTGCAGTTCCAGCTGCGCACGCGTGCTCCCCATGAGTTATGGCTGGTGATCGTCGATGCGTCGGCTTCGACGCGTCGGCATCAGGCACTGAGCGATGCCAAGGGTTTGCTCGCGCAATTGTTTGATGACGCTTACAGACAACGGGCACGACTGGCACTGCTGACCGCCAGTGGCAGCGCGCCGCAATGGCAGGTGCAAGGATTGAAGGCTTCAAGTGGCTTGCGCACCTGGCTGGAGACACTGGGCGCGGGCGGCGGCACGCCATTGGTGGCGGCGTTGACGCAGGCGCAGCAATGGCTGATGCAGCGACAAAAGCGTTTTCCGGCCGAGCAGCAACGCTTGTTGCTGGTCACGGACGGACGTTTGAAAACCTTGCCGCCGCTGCTGCCGCTGGAGTGTCCGGGGTTGCTGATCGACATCGAGCGGGGGCCGATCCGTCTGGCGCGGGCGCGGGAATTGGCGGCGGTGCTGAATGCGGAATATCGGCATATCGATGATGTGTGAAGTCTGAGCGGGCCTCTTCGCGAGCAAGGTTGGTGAACACCGCTTGCTCTGTGGGAGCGAGCCTGCTCGCGAAGGTATCGCCTCGGACCATGCGGGATCACCAAAAACCGCAGCGCTGCTCTATGCTCCACCCAGCCCAATCACAAGGAGTGAATCATGCGGGTACTGGTCGCCAATCCTCAGGACGATTTTCGCGTCAAAGCCTACGCCGGCACCAACGGCGTGCTGCTCGCCATGGACCTGTCCGAACCCCGACGCAAAGGCTTGCTCGGGTTTGCCATCGAAAAGCAACAGGGCGACAAACCGTGGTTGTTCCTGTTCAACAGCCTGACGTTTCCCGGCAAGGCTCACACTTTTCCCCAGTATCACGCCACGCCCAGCGATAAGGCACCGCTGCAAAAATTCCGCTGGGCCGATTACGCCATCAACCCGGGCACGACCCTGCACTATCGCGTGCATCTGGCCTACGGCACGGCGGACGCGCCGCTACTGGGCGAATCGCTGGAGCTGAGCATCACCAGTGACGACGGCCACCCGGCCAATCAGAGCGTGATCTTCAATCGCGCCGTGGCTGCCAGTCAGGCGTTTCAGCGCAAATTTCCCGACCTCGACGCACAGATCAGCGCCAACAAGAACCTGCCCATCGAAGCCTGGCCCGACGCGGCGCGCCTGTGGCTGGAGAACGGGCTGCTGGAGCGATTGCTGAGCTTCATCGAGCGGGCTGTGGACGCGCAGTGGGCGTTGGACATTGCGATCTACGAGTATCAGTTGCAGGCGATCATCGATGCCGTAAACGCGGCGTTCGCGCGAGGGGTGCAAGTGCGCGTGCTGTACCACGCCCAGCCTGATGATCCCGATACGACCCTGAATGAAGCGAACCTTGCCCAATTACCAGCGTCGAACAAGCGTGGCCGGGTCACTCACAACATTTTCCACGACAAATTCATCGTCCTCAGCCGAGTCGATGGCGTCGGTCAGCGTCAACCGCAGGCGGTGCTGTGCGGCAGCACCAATTTCACCGCCAATGGCGTGTATCGCCAGGCCAATGTGGTGCATACGCTCGACGATGTGACGATTGCCACTGCCTATCTGCAAACGTTCGATGAGGTCTGGGCCAACCCTGCTGATGTCGCAGCCACACGCAACTGGATCACCGAACACAACCCGATGGATCCTGCGCAAACGCTGTTCGCCGGGTTCTCACCACGCAGCGGTGGTGCCGACTTACGCGAGTTCGTCGAGATCATCGAAGCGGCGAAAAAGGATGTGCTGTTTGTCACGGCATTCACCTTGCCGGACGCGATTCTCAACGCGCTGCTTGGTCAGCCCCATGACGACATTCTGCGTTACGGTCTGCAGAACACCGCCAGCCGCATCACCGGATTTCACGCCGATCGCAGCGCCGAATTCGCCGCCACAGCGTTGCTTAACACCGGGCTGGAAGGCTGGCTGAAAGAAAACATGAAAGGTCAGAAGGGCAACCTGCTGGTGCACACCAAAGCGGTGGTCGTCGACTTCACCAGCGACAGGCCGACGATTATCAGCGGCAGCCACAACCTCAGCACTTCGGCCAGTAACGGCAACGACGAAAACTATCTGATCATCCGTGGCGATACCGATCTGGCGGACCGCTATGGCCTGGAATTGCTGCGGTTCTATGAGCATTACCGCTTTCGCTATTTCGCTAAAAAACTTGAGCTGAAGCACGTGAGTCCGTTGGCGGTGGATGACAGCTGGACCCACGATTACTACGTGGAGGGGGATTTGCGGCAGTTGTCGCGGTTGCGCTTTGCAGGACGATGACAGCCAACTGTAGGAGCTGCCGAAGGCTGCGATCTTTTGACTTTGTTTTTTAAGGTCAAGATCAAAAGATCGCAGCCTGCGGCAGCTCCTACAGGGGGGCAGTGGTCGTTGATACAGATTTTGAAATGATTTGCCGCTGTAGAAAATGTGCCTTGAGCCTGTACGCTCCAAGGCCATTTTTCATTCAGGATTTGCATGAACACCCTCTTGGAGCCTCCCAGTCGTACCTTCTCCTCGCGCCATGGCGCGGTCTTGACGCACTCGCAGCATCCGGTTTTCCGCCTCCCGACTATCGTTGACAACGCGGCCTCAGAGCCTTCGCGTTGCACTTTGCCGTGCCCGGCAGCCTGAATTCACTGAAGAGAGATCGAGACATTTTATGGAATGGTTAGCGGATCCCACGGCCTGGTTAGGCTTGTTGACTTTGATCGTGCTGGAGCTGGTGCTGGGTATCGACAACCTGGTGTTCATCGCGATTCTGGCGGACAAACTGCCGCCGCATCAGCGTGATCGTGCGCGGATCATCGGCCTGTCGTTGGCGCTGATCATGCGCCTGGGCCTGTTGGCGAGCATTTCCTGGCTGGTCACCCTCACGCAGCCGTTGTTCGAGGTGTTCGACAAGAGCTTCTCCGGCCGTGACCTGATCATGCTGTTCGGTGGTGTGTTCCTGCTGTTCAAGGCGACGATGGAGTTGCACGAACGGCTCGAAGGGCATGTCGGCCAGCGCTCGACCAACGCCGCTTACGCATTGTTCTGGCCGATCGTGGCGCAGATCGTGGTGCTCGATGCGGTGTTCTCGCTGGACGCGGTCATTACCGCCGTGGGCATGGTCGATGAACTGGCGGTGATGATGATCGCGGTGATCATTTCCATCGGTTTGATGATCGTTGCGAGCAAGCCGCTGACCCGCTTCGTCAATGCGCACCCGACGGTGATCATGCTGTGTTTGGGCTTTCTGATGATGATCGGTTTCGCCCTGACGGCCGAAGGCCTGGGCTTCCACATCCCGAAAGGCTATCTGTATGCGGCCATCGGCTTCTCGATCCTGATCGAGGTGTTCAACCAGATCGCCCGGGCCCGCCGCAAACGCTCGATGCAAGGCCTGCGCCCCCTACGTGAGCGCACGGCCCATGCGGTGATGCGTCTGCTGGGTGGGCGCAAGCTGGAAGTGGAGGAGGTCGGCGAGGAAATCTCCGATCTGCTGGACGACGGCGAAACCCCGAGTGCAGAACTGTTCGACCGTCGCGAGCGGGTGATGATCAGTGGTGTGCTGCAACTGGCCGAACGCCCGATTCGCAACCTGATGACCGTGCGTGCCGACGTCGACACCATCGACCTGGCTGACGACGCCGAAACGATTCGGACAAAACTGATGCACTCGTCCTATTCGCGTCTGCCGCTGATCCGCAACGGTGCCGTGGATGAACCGTTGGGCTTCGTGCACAAGAAGGAACTGCTCAAGGAGTACCTGAGCGGCATTGAGCCGAACCTGGAACATCTGGCACGCAAGACCATCAATCTGCTCGACAGCTATTCGATCCTCAATGCGCTGGAGCAGATGCGCGCAGCGTCGACCCACATTGCTTTTGTGGTCAACGAGTTCGGCGACTTCGTCGGCGTGCTGACCATGACCGACATCCTCGAATCGATTGCCGGCGAACTGCCCGATGCCAGCGAAATCGAAGGCCCGGACGTGATCGAAGAGCAGGGCGGGTTTGTCGTCAGCGGCGCATTGAATCTGACGCGTGTTCGCCAGCGCACCGGGTTCGGCGCCGAACCGACCGAGGACTATCAGACCCTGGCCGGACTGGTGATGAGCCTGCTGGATCGCTTGCCGATGATCGGCGATCGGCTGCAGTACGCAGGCTGGCAAATGACCGTCAAAGCCGTTGAGGAACGACGGGTGACGCAGGTGTTGCTGGTGCGCGATTCTGCGTAAGGCAGCAGCCTTGCGCTGACGGTGCCGGCCCCTTCGCGGGCAAGCCCGCTCCCACAGTGCACGCGTCGTACACGAAATGTGTGAACAACGTTGACCCCTGTGGGAGCGGGCTTGCCCGCGAAAGCGATGTGTCAGACGCCGTAACGATTACGGGAAATGCACTGCCTCAAATCACCCGCCGATGCGCACGCGTGATTGTGCAGAGCCTGCTCAATGTGCGGCACAACCACGGCAGGTCATGCCGTGGTTTCTGCTGCACCACCGGTGCCCTGGTCCTGCCAATATGCCGGGCAAAGTCTGCCGCCAGAGTTTCCTCCGTGCCAATCCCCTTGAGCTTCTTCAGCAACTTGCCGTTCTTGTAGAACAGCACCGTCGGCGTGCCGGTGACCAACGGATGGCGCGGCGACTCACGGGTGTTAAGCATGTAGATATTGGCGCGATGCCGGTACGGCTCGGCAATCTGACGAAAAATCGGCCCGGCGAACTCGCAGGCGGGGCAGTGCTCATTGGCGAAATACAGGATCACCGGGCGCCAGGTTTTCAGGGCTTTGCGGTAGACCGGAGCCAGATTGGAAATGGTATTGGCAGAACTCATTGAAAACTCCTTTTTCAACGACCTCGAAGGTTCAATGACGTTAAAGGAGGGTGCAGAACCGGTCTACTGTCAGAAATTACAGGTGGCCCGTGGAGTCGCGAGATTTTTCCCACTTTTATGGAGGACCGTCCTGACACGAAACCCGGAAATGTGGAATGTCGGGACGTGATACTTTTTTCACTCAATAAAAGAGAAGGTGGGAATAAACGATAGACGTCGAAGCCGTCTTGGAGTGCTATTTTAAGCACCATTAACAGCACTCCAAGGAGCACCATCATGACTCACGTAGTTCTTTCCAATATCGTTGCGAGTATTTCTGAATTGAAAAGAAATCCCATGGGTACCGTGGCCGCCGGTGGCGGCCAGTCTGTTGCAATCCTCAATCGAAATGAGCCGGCGTTTTATTGTGTGCCCGCGAAGGAGTATGAGGCGATGATGAATCGTCTTGAGGACCTGGAACTGATCGCACTATGCAAGGAGCGAGAAAACGACCCTACCATCAAGGTCTCTATAGATGACCTATGAGCTGGAGTTTTCCGAGAAAGCGTGGAGGGAATGGAAAAAGCTTGATTCAGCACTTCAGGATCAGTTCAAAAGAAAGCTCGCTACACGTCTGGTCAACCCTCACGTTCCTGCCGATCGACTTCGAGGGTTGGGAAACGCTTACAAAATCAAGCTTCGCAGTGCTGGATACAGGCTGGTCTATCGCGTAAAGAACGAGGTTTTGGTTGTTACCGTGATTGCGGTAGGGAGAAGAGAGCGGGGAGAGGTTTACGACAAAGCCGCTAGCCGATAGCTAGGGAGAGAGGGCGCGTTCAAACGCCAAACACATTTGCACCGAAATAGTCGTCGATGCTCCCATCTGGGAACCAGCTACTCGCGATTTGTAGCCTAAAGTAGCGCAGCCCATCAGTACCTTCATGTAACACCACTCCTCGCATTTTCCGCATCCTGTTGATTCCAAAAACATTTCAACTCACTGCAGATTCCCTTTGATTCCTGTGGCACACTTTCTGCTGTCTATTCCGCAGTAACAAACCTAGTTCCGGTATAGCGGAATAAACATCATCCTGGAGTGCTTGCCATGCATCGCCGTCCTTCGTTGTTCAAAGCGTGTGTTTTTGTTCTTGCGGCTTCGTCCGCTGCCATGGGCATGGCCCAGGCAGCCGACAGCAAACTCGACAGTGTTCTGGCCCGGGGCAAGCTGATTGTCGGCACCGGCAGCACCAATGCGCCGTGGCACTTTCAGGGTGCGGACGGCAAGTTGCAGGGCTTTGATATCGACATCGCCAGGATGGTGGCCAAGGGTTTGTTCAATGACCCGAACAAGGTCGAGTTCGTCGTGCAGTCGTCCGATGCGCGGATTCCCAATCTGCTGACCGACAAGGTCGACATGAGCTGCCAGTTCATCACCGTCACCGCCAGCCGTGCGCAGCAAGTGGCGTTCACTTTGCCGTACTACCGCGAAGGCGTCGGCCTGCTGCTGCCGGCCAACAGCAAGTACAAGGAAATCGAAGACCTGCAGGCTGCCGGTGACAGCGTCACGGTGGCCGTGCTGCAAAACGTCTATGCCGAAGAACTGGTGCACCAGGCGCTGCCCAAGGCCAAGGTCGATCAGTACGACAGCGTTGATCTGATGTATCAGGCGGTGAACTCCGGCCGCGCCGATGCCGCGGCTACCGATCAGTCGTCGGTCAAATACCTGATGGTGCAGAACCCTGGCCGCTACCGCAGCCCGACTTATGCCTGGAGTCCGCAGACCTACGCCTGCGCGGTCAAGCGCGGCGATCAGGATTGGCTGAACTTCGTCAACACCACCCTGCATGAAGCCATGACCGGCGTTGAGTTCCCGACTTACGCCGCCTCGTTCAAGCAATGGTTCGGTGTCGACCTGCCGTCACCGGCGATCGGTTTCCCTGTCGAATTCAAATGATCCCGTGAGAGTGGGGCGATACAAATCGCCCCGCTCAAGGTACTGCTGACCATGAACTATCAGTTGAACTTTGCTGCCGTGTGGCGCGATTTCGACACCTTGCTGGCGGGGCTCGGTCTGGGTCTTGAACTGGCGCTGGTGTCGATCGCCATCGGCTGCGTGATCGGCCTGCTGATGGCGTTTGCCTTGCTCTCGAAGCATCGCGCCTTGCGGGTGCTGGCCTCGGTGTACGTCACGGTGGTGCGTAATACACCGATTCTGGTGTTGATTCTGTTGATCTACTTTGCCTTGCCGAGCCTGGGGATCCGTCTGGACAAGATTCCGTCGTTCATCATCACGTTGTCGCTGTATGCCGGTGCCTATCTGACCGAAGTGTTCCGTGGCGGTTTGCTGAGCATCCCCAAAGGCCAGCGCGAAGCGGGGCTGGCAATCGGTCTCGGTGAGTGGCAGGTCAAGGCTTACGTGACCGTGCCGGTCATGCTGCGCAACGTGTTGCCGGCGCTGTCGAACAACTTCATTTCGCTGTTCAAGGACACCTCGCTGGCCGCCGCAATTGCGGTACCGGAGCTGACCTATTACGCGCGCAAGATCAACGTCGAAAGCTACCGGGTGATCGAAACCTGGCTGGTGACCACGGCGTTGTATGTCGCGGCCTGTTACCTCATTGCCATGCTGCTGCGTTACCTCGAGCAGCGTCTGGCAATCCGCCGATAGGAGGCTGCGATGTACGAATCCCCCAGTTGGTTGCATGAGTTGTGGGTCGCTCGCGAGACCTTGTTGCAAGGGTTTCTGACCAGTGTGCAGGTGTCGGCGCTGGCGATTCTGTTTGGCACGCTGCTCGGCGTCGTCGCCGGTCTGGTGCTGACTTACGGCAAGTTCTGGATGCGCGCGCCGTTTCGTTTTTACGTTGACCTGATTCGCGGTACGCCGGTGTTTGTGTTGGTGCTGGCCTGCTTCTACATGGCGCCGGCGCTCGGTTGGCAGATCAGCGCGTTTCAGGCCGGTGCGCTGGGCCTCACGCTGTTTTGCGGCTCGCACGTTGCCGAGATCGTGCGCGGTGCCTTGCAGGCCTTGCCGCGTGGGCAGATGGAAGCGAGCAAGGCGATTGGCCTGACGTTCTATCAGTCCCTCGGTTATGTGTTGCTGCCACAAGCGCTGCGGCAGATCCTGCCGACCTGGGTCAACTCGTCCACCGAAATCGTCAAGGCTTCGACCTTGCTCTCGGTGATCGGCGTCGCCGAACTGCTGCTCAGCACCCAACAGATCATCGCCCGGACCTTCATGACTCTGGAGTTCTACCTGTTCGCCGGTTTTCTGTTCTTCGTCATCAACTACGGCATCGAATTACTCGGCCGGCACATTGAAAAGCGGGTGGCCCTGCCATGACTCAAGCTCAAGTTTCCAACGTTTCAAATGGCCAGCCACTGCTGGATATCCGTGGCCTGCACAAGCAGTACGGTGCGGTCGAAGTGCTCAAAGGCGTCGACCTGAGCATGCAGCGCGGCAACGTCGTGACGCTGATCGGCTCCAGCGGTTCGGGCAAGACCACCTTGCTGCGCTGCGTGAACATGCTCGAAGAGTTCCAGGGCGGGCAGATCCTGCTCGACGGCGAGTCCATCGGCTATGACGAGGTCGGCGGTAAACGTGTGCGTCACGCCGAAAAAGTCATTGCCCGCCATCGCGCCATGACCGGCATGGCCTTTCAGCAATTCAATCTGTTCCCGCATCTGACAGCCTTGCAGAACGTCACCCTCGGTCTGCTCAAGGTGAAGAAGATGCACAAGGACCAAGCCGTCGCGCTGGCCGAGAAATGGCTGGAGCGGGTCGGCCTGCTGGAGCGGCGCAATCACTTTCCCGGGCAGTTGTCCGGCGGTCAGCAACAGCGCGTGGCGATTGCCCGGGCGATTGCGATGAACCCGAGCCTGATGCTGTTCGACGAAGTCACCTCGGCCCTTGACCCGGAGCTGGTCGGTGAAGTGCTGAACGTGATCAAGGGCCTGGCCGAAGACGGCATGACCATGCTGCTGGTGACCCACGAAATGCGTTTCGCCTTCGAGGTCTCGGACAAGATCGTTTTCATGAATCAGGGGCGGATCGAAGAGCAAGGGCCGCCCAAGGAGCTGTTCGAACGCCCGCAATCGCCGCGTCTGGCTGAGTTTCTCAAGAGCACGCGGTTCTAATTTTTGCTTAGTAAACAGGAGAAATACCCATGAGCATTACTCGATACGGCACCGGCAGCACCGCCGCTGGCGGTCAGCCACGTCCCTTCGCGCGCGCCGTTGAAGCGGACGGCTGGCTGCACGTGTCCGGCCAGGTGCCGGCAGTGGACGGCGAGATCATCGTTGGCGGCATCGTCGAGCAGACCCACCAGACCATGAAAAACCTGATCGCGATTCTCGAAGAGGCCGGTTATGGCCTGGAGGATGTGGTGCGGGCCGGGGTGTGGCTGGACGATCCCCGGGATTTCAGCAGTTTCAACAAGGTTTTCGGCGAGTACTTCAAACCTGAACACGCCCCGGCGCGGGCTTGCGTGCAGGCGAGCATGATGGTCGATTGCAAGGTCGAGATCGATTGCATCGCGTACAAGAAGAAACCCTGAAATCTGTGCTGAATTCTTCGCGAGCAGGCTCGCTCCCACATTTGAAATGCAATCCCCTGTGGGAGCGAGCCCGCTCGCGAAAGCGGCCTAACGGTCGCCGCCGTACTCTCGGTAAACTCCCGGCACTTTCATTGGGAACCACTGACATGACCGAAGACACCATCAAACGCCGGGCCCGTGGTCTGGACCGGGCGTTCGATATCCTCGATTTCCTCAAGGAGATCGGCCAGCCGCTGCGTCCGAATGACATCGCCAACGGTATCGGCAGCCCGAAATCCACGGTTTACGAACTGGTGGCGTCGCTGCTGGAGCGACGGATTCTGGAGCCGGTGGGCAAGGACGGGCACGTCTATCTCGGTCGTCAGTTGTACTTCCTCGGGCAGGCGCACCTGCGCCATTTCGACCTCAGTCGCGAGGCCGATCATGCCTTGCAGGACATCGTCAGCCAGACCCGGGAAACCGCGCAGATGTGCCTGCTCAACGGGCGCAAATACACGGTGGCACTGATGAAGGAGGGCGAGCGGCATTTCCGCATTTCGTCCGACATCGGCGAAAACGCGCCGATCCCGTGGACTGCATCCGGACGCCTGCTGCTGGCGCATTTGAGCGACCAGCAGATCATCGACCTGATCGACGAAGACGACTACATCCTGCCCGACGGCGAACGACTGCCGCTGGAGCGCTTTCTGGCGGAAATTCGTCAGGCCGGGATCGACGGTTTCTTCTCCTTCGACAGCGTGGCCGACACCTTCACCCATTGCTTCGCTGCGCCGGTCAAAGACCCCAGTGGCGTGGCCATCTGCACCCTGTGCATCGTCGCCCCACGGGCCGATGCGAAAAACAATTACGACGACTATCGCCGGGTGCTGATCGAGAGCGCCAACAGCCTCGCCCGGCGTATCAACGAATAACCGCGGCTGCCTGCGGCCGCGACAGTGAGGAGTTCAAGCATGACGACTGCCATCAATACCGCTGTGGAAAAGGGCGCCGCTGCCATTGGCGCGCACCTTGTGCGTGACGTCAGCCTGCCGGCGCTGGTGCTGCACCGCGAGGCGCTGGAGCACAACATTCGCTGGATGCAGACGTTCGTCAGCGACAGCGGCGCCGAACTCGCGCCCCACGGCAAAACCAGCATGACCCCGGCACTGTTCCAGCGTCAGCTCGACGCCGGCGCGTGGGGCATCACCCTCGCCAGCGCCACCCAGACCCGCGCCGCGTATGCCCACGGCGTGCGGCGGGTGTTGATGGCCAACCAACTGGTCGGCACGCCGAACATGGCGCTGATTGCCGATCTGCTGGCAGACCCGGATTTCGATTTCTACTGCATGGTCGATCACCCGGACAACGTCGCCGATCTGGGCGCCTACTTCGCTTCGCGCGGCGTGAAGTTGAACGTGATGATCGAGTACGGCGTGGTCGGTGGCCGTTGCGGTTGCCGCAGCGAGCAGGAAGTCATCGAACTGGCCCAGGCGATCAACGCGCAACCGGCGCTGGCCCTGACCGGCATCGAAGGTTACGAAGGGGTGATTCACGGCGATCACGCGGTCAGCGGCATTCGCGAATTTGCTGCGTCACTGGTGCGCCTGGCGGTGCAGTTGCAGGACAGCGGCGCGTTTGCCATTGCCAAACCGATCATCACTGCCTCGGGTTCGGCGTGGTACGACCTGATCGCCGAGTCGTTTGAAACGCAAAATGCGGGCGGACGCTTCCTCAGCGTGCTGCGCCCGGGCAGTTACGTGGCGCATGACCACGGTATCTACAAGGAAGCGCAATGCTGCGTGCTGGATCGTCGCAGCGATCTGCACGAAGGCCTGCGTCCGGCGCTGGAAGTCTGGGCCCACGTGCAATCGCTGCCGGAACCGGGTTTTGCGGTGATCGCCCTCGGCAAGCGCGACGTGGCATTCGATGCCGGTTTGCCGGTGCCGTTGCTGCGTTACAAGGCCGGCGTTGTGCCGGCGGTCGGCGACGATGTCGGCGCGTGCAAGGTGACGGCGGTGATGGACCAGCATGCGTTCATGAGCGTGGCGCCGGGGGTTGAGTTGCGGGTCGGCGATATCATTTCCTTCGGCACCTCGCACCCGTGTCTGACCTTCGACAAGTGGCGGGTGGGGTTGCTGGTGGATGAGCAGTTGGCGGTGGTCGAGAACATGGAGACTTGTTTCTAAGGCTTGAGACCGAGTCGCGCCATTCGCGAGCAGGCTCGCTCCCACAGGGGAACGCATTCCAAATTGTGGGAGCGAGCCTGCTCGCGAAGGCGCCAGTCCAGACATCCGCGAATCCAGAGACAGCACAAAATGACCACCCTCAGCCCCCTGGGCCCGAACACCCCGCGCATCGCTCTGATCGGCGAATGCATGATCGAACTCCAGCACCGCGCCGATGGCAGCCTGCAGCAAAGCTTCGGCGGCGATACGTTGAACACGGCGGTGTACCTGTCCCGCGCCCTCGGCGACAACGCCCAGGTCGATTACGTCACCGCGCTGGGCGACGACAGCTTCAGCGATGCAATGTGCCAGAGCTGGGCCGATGAAGGCATTGGCCTGGACATGGTGCAGCGTCTGCCCGGTCGTTTGCCGGGCCTGTACTGCATTCAGACCGACGCCAACGGCGAGCGACGTTTCCTCTACTGGCGCAATGAGGCGGCGGTGCGCGATTGCTTTACCACTCCGGCGGCGGAGCCGATTCTTGCAGCGCTGCCGGATTACGACGTGCTGTATTTCAGCGGTATCACCCTCGCGGTGCTTGGTGCCAAGGGCCGTGAGCGTTTGATCCAGACCCTGATCGAAGCCCGGCAGCGCGATGCGCGGATCGTCTTCGACAACAACTATCGGCCACGTTTGTGGGCGTCACAGGAAGAGGCGCGGGCGGCCTATCGCAGTGTGTTGCCGCATGTCGATCTGGCATTGCTGACCGTCGATGACGAGCAGGCACTGTTCCATTTTTCCGACTGCGATGCGGTGTTCGAGGCTTACGCACAGATCGGCACGCCGGAAGTGGTGCTCAAACGTGGCGCCGAGGCGTGTCTGATTCGTTGTGATGGCGAGGTGTTTGAAGTACCGGCGCAGAAGGTCGAGAAGGTGGTGGACACGACGGCGGCGGGGGATTCGTTCAGTGCGGCGTATCTGGCCAGGCGTTTGCTGGGTGGCAGTCCGGTGGAAGCGGCGCAGGCTGGGCATTTACTGGCGAGTCGGGTCATCCAGTTCCCGGGAGCGTTAATCTCTAAGGACTGACAACTATCCCTGTAGGAGCTGCCGAAGGCTGCGATCTTTTGATTTTGCTTTTTTAAGATCAAAAGATCGCAGCCTTCGGCAGCTCCTACAGGGAAACAGGGAAACAGGGCAATCAGGTCAATCGCGGAAAAACACCTGCACCAGGTGATAGCCGAACTTGCTCTTGATCGGTCCGTGCACCGTGCGCAACGGTTTCTTGAAGATCACCGCATCAATCGCGCCGACCATCTGGCCCGGCCGCACTTCACCCAGATCGCCGCCGCGCTTGCCGGACGGGCAGGTCGAGTATTTCTTCGCCAGCACATCAAACGCTTCGCCCTTGGCAATGCGTTGTTTGAGCTGTTCGGCCTCTTCGGCGGTTTTCACCAGAATGTGGCGGGCTTGGGCTTTCATCGTGCGATACCTGTAACGGGGTGACGGCGGGGCGCGGGATTATGCCTCAAGTGACGGCGTTTGGTTGATCATCTCGCGGATCTTGTTCGCCAGCACTTCAATCGAAAACGGCTTGGCCACCATGTCCATGCCGTCCTCGAGAAAACCCTGACGCTCCGCAGCTTTCTGTGCATAACCGGTCATGAACAGCACCTTCAGTCCCGGGCGGTGCTGGCGGGCGATTTCCGCCAGTTGCCGGCCGTTCATCCCCGGCAGGCCGACGTCGGTCACCAGCAGATCCACACGCAACTCCGATTCCAGTAGCGGCAGGGCGGCGCTGGCGTCGGCCGCTTCGTGGGCGAGGTAACCCAGCTCCTTGAGCAGGTCGAGCACCAGCATGCGCACCGCCGGGTCATCTTCGACCACGACCACGGTTTCGCCGCAAGTGGCCGTCGGGGCTGCACTGAGGGTTTCCACGACTGGCCGTTCGGGCTCCAGCAGGTTCAGGCGCGGCAAGTACAGGCGCACACAGGTGCCCTGGTTCGGCAGACTGTCGAGGCTGACATGGCCGCCCGACTGCTGGGCGAAACCATAGATCATCGACAGCCCCAGCCCGGTGCCCTGGCCGATCGGTTTGGTGGTGAAGAACGGATCGAACGCCTTGGCGCGCACCGACGGCGTCATGCCGGTGCCGTTGTCGCTGACCGCCAGCATCAGGTAGTCGCCGGCCTTGACCGGTTCAAGGGTGGTGATGTCGTTGCCGTCGAGGTAGACGTTGGCGGTTTCGATCAGTAACTCGCCACCGTCGGGCATGGCGTCGCGGGCATTGATCACCAGGTTGAGCAGGGCGTTTTCCAGTTGGCTGACGTCGGTGCTGATCGGCCACACATCGTCGGCCAGGCGCAGCGTGAGTTCGATCGGGTCACCCTTGGTGCGGCGGATCAAATCTTCCAGCGAATGAATCAGTTCGTTGACGTTGAGGGTCTTGCGATCCAGCGACTGCCGACGGGAGAACGCCAGCAGGCGATGGGTCAGGGCGGCTGCACGGTTGGCCGACGACACCGCCGCTTCGGTGAAACGGCCGATTTCCTCGGCGCGACCGTCGGCGATGTAGCGTTGCATCAGGTCGAGGCTGCCGATGATCCCGGTGAGCATGTTGTTGAAGTCGTGGGCGATACCGCCGGTGAGCTGGCCGACCGCTTCCATTTTCTGCGCATGGCGCAACGCGTCTTCGGCGCGCTCGCGTTCAAACATCTCGTTCTGCAGGCGCTGATTGGCCTGGGCCAGTTGTTCGGTGCGGGCGCTGACCCGTTCCTCAAGGGTTTCATTGAGGTTGCGCAGCGCTTCTTCGGTCTTTTTCCGTTCACTTTCGTCGATCACGAAAATATAGAAACCGTTGACTGAGCCATCGGCGCCGTGGCGCGGCAGGTAATTCATCAGCGCATGACGGCTGCTGCCGTCGCGGTGCGGGGTGTACAGGCTGAACGAGCAGGGACGCCCGGCCAGCGCCTCGGCGATGTACGGCGCGCGCAGGAAGTAGGCTTCTTCGCCGATCACTTCACGAATGGTGCGGCCATACAATTCCTGAGGCGTGAGGCCGTACCAGTCCAGATACGCGGCGTTGTTCAAGCGGAAGCGCTCTTCGTGGTCGACGTAACTGATGAGGATCGGCATCGCGTTGATGATCAGCTGCAATTCGGTCTGGCTCTGACGCAGCGCCTGCTCGGTGTGCTTGCGCTCGGTCAGGTCCAGCGCGGCGCCGAGGAAACGCACGGGTCGCCCGTGGTGATCCTTGTAACAGCGGCCACGGGCAAACACCCAGCGCAGTTCGCCATCGGCTTTGAGTAGCCTGTATTCCTCGGCGTATTCGGTACCGTGGGTGATGCAATGCTTGATGCTGCGGGCGATCAACGCGCGGTCTTCGGGGTGCACCCCTTGCAGGTAATCGCTGATCGGCAGCTGACTGGCGTGGGCCGGATCGATGCCGTGCAGTTGGGCGAAGTGGGCATCGGCGATGAAGCGGTCTTCACCGATGTCCCAGTCCCAGGTGCCGACGGCATCGGTAGCGGCCAGCGCCAGTTGCAGGCGCTCCTCGGTGTCGCGCTGGGCCTTGAGGCTTTCTTCGGAACGACGTTGCAGTTCAAGGGCAATGCGCCGGCGCTCGTTGGTTTCGATGGCCGTGACCAGAATTCCGGCCACTTGCGCATCTTCATCGCGGATGGGGCTGTAAGTCAGGTCCAGCCAGAAGTCGGACTCCTTGCCTTCGCGTTGCAGGGTAAATCGCCGTTCGCTGTAGGTGCGCACCTGGCCTTGTAGGACGGCTCGATAAATCGGGTCGGTAAAGTCCTGAAGTTCTGGCCATATAAGGTGCGCCGGCTGTCCGAAAGCGTGCGGATGCTTGCTGCCGGCGAGCATCGCAAAGCCATTGTTGTAGATCTGCGTGAGCTGCGGCCCCCACAACAGCAGCATCGGCATCGGCGAGTGAATCACTATATCCACCGCGGTGCGCAGGCTTTGCGGCCAGGTGCCGGCGGCGCCCAGCGGAGTGCGGGCCCAGTCGATACGGGCGATCAGGGCTTGGGCGTCATCGGGGGTGGGTGCTGCGTTCATCACATCTATCCTGAGCGTCGGTCAGTGCGTTGGCATCTACTATTCTTGCACTTGCGGTAGACGCTGTATGACCCGTTACGTCACGACAGCGGGTCATTTCTGTTCATTGAATGCTTCGCGGGTGCTTATTGCCATGGAAATCGATGCACTGTTGCTCCGTCTGTCGAGCCAGCACGGCTCGGATCTGTTTCTGTCCACGGGAGCGCCACCCAGTGCGCGTATCGATGGCGTGCTGACGCCGTTCAGCGAGCGGCCATTCAAACCCGGTGAGGTCGAGGCCATCGCCAACTCCCTGATGGACGCCGAGCAGCGGCGTGAGTTCGATCGGGAACTGGAAATGAACCTGGCAATTTCCCGCACCGGTGTCGGACGTTTTCGCCTGAACATCTTCAAGCAACGCAACGATGTGTCAATCGTGATCCGCAACGTCAAACTCGATATCCCGCGCTTCGAAGACCTCAAACTGCCGCCGGTGCTGCTGGATACGGTGATGCTCAAACAAGGGCTGATCCTGTTCGTTGGCGCCACCGACTCCGGCAAGTCGACCTCGCTGGCCGCACTGATCGACCATCGCAATCGCCACAGCAGCGGGCACATCATCACCATTGAAGACCCGGTGGAGTATATCCATCGACACAAGCGCTCGATCATCAATCAACGCGAAGTCGGCGTCGATACCCGCAGTTTCCATGCGGCGCTGAAAAACACCCTGCGCCAGGCCCCGGACGTGGTGCTGATCGGTGAAATCCGTGACCGCGAAACCATGGAACATGCGCTGACGTTCGCCGATACCGGGCACCTGGTGCTGTCGACGCTGCATGCGCACAACGCCAATCAGGCGCTGGACCGCATCGTCAATCTGTTCCCCGAAGAGCGCCGCCCGCAGTTGCTGCATGCGCTGGGCAACAATCTCAAGGCGTTCGTCTCGCAACGGCTGGTGCGCACATTGGACGGTCAGCGCCGCGCGGCGGTCGAGGTGATGCTCGGCACGCCGACCATTGCCGACCTGATCCGCCGCAACGAGCTGGGCGAACTCAAGGGCATCATGGAGAAGTCCGGCGAGGTCGGCATGCAGACCTTCGACGCGGCGCTGTACGGGCTGGTGGTGGAGGGCGTGATCAATGAGGACGAAGCGCTCAAGCATGCCGATTCACAAAACAATCTGCGCCTGCGTTTGAAACTGCATGCCGAAGCGGGCCCGGCGCCCGCGCCTTCATCATCAGGCGATTGGGGCTTGATGGATTAACACCTCACCCCTGTGGGAGCGTTTAGTCCGACAGCTCCGGGCGATTGCGAAACTGCTCCAGCGCTTCAGGATTGGCCAGCGCATCAGTGTTCTTCACCGGTTCGCCATGCACCACATTGCGCACCGCAAGTTCGACCACTTTGCCACTGATGGTGCGCGGAATATCGCTCACAGCAACGATCTTCGCCGGCACATGGCGCGGTGTGGTGTTGGCGCGGATCACCTGGCGGATCTGCTGTTGCAGGGCGTCATCCAGCGTCACGCCCTCCTGCACACGCACAAACAGCACCACGCGCACATCGTCCTGCCATTGCTGCCCGATCGCCACGCAGTCGAGCACCTGCGGGACTTTCTCGACCTGACGATAGATTTCCGCCGTACCAATGCGCACGCCGCCGGGGTTGAGCACGGCGTCGGAGCGGCCGTGGATCAGCATCCCGCCGTGGGGCAATTGTTCGGCGTAATCGCCCTGGGCCCAGACGCCGGGGAACAGGCTGAAATAGGATTTGCGCAGCTTTTCGCCGTCAGGGTCGTGCCACAGGCCGACGGGCATGGCCGGGAAGTGCCGGGTGCAGACCAGCTCACCTTTTTCTCCAATCACGGCAACGCCGGCGTCGTTCCACACTTCAACCGCCATGCCCAGGCTCTTGCCCATGATTTCGCCGCGGCGCACCGCCGACAGCGGGTTGCCGTTGACGAAGCACGAGACCACATCGGTGCCGCCGGACATCGACGCCAGGCACACATCGCGCTTGAAGTCGCGGTAGACGAAATCGTAGCTTTGCGGCGACAGCGCGGAGCCGGTGCAGAGCAGCGTTTTGAGACTGCTCAGATCATGGCTGTGTGCAGGCTTGATGCCGCTGCTTTCCAGTGTCGCGAGAAACTTGGGGCTGGTGCCGAACACGCTGATGCGCTCATCGTCGATCAGATCCAGCAGTCGCTCATGGCCGGGGTGAAACGGCGAGCCGTCATACAACACCACCGCGCTGCCGACCGCGAGGGCCGAGACCAGCCAGTTCCACATCATCCAGCCGCAGGTGGTGTAGTAGAACAAGCGGTCACCGGGGCCGAGATCGACGTGCAGGCCATGCTCCTTGGCATGCTGCAACAGCACGCCGCCGGTGCTGTGCACGATGCATTTGGGGACGCCGGTGGTGCCGCTGGAATACAGCACGTACAACGGATGATTGAACGGCACCGGGACAAACCGCGGTTCGCCGCCGGGTTGATAGAAATCGTCCCACAACGTCACGTTGGCATGGGTGTGGAAATCCTCGGCACGGGCCTGCGCGCGAGCGTAGGGCACGATGATCAACTGCTGCAGCGATGGCAGTTGCGCGAGGATTTCGTTGACCTTGGTGGTTTGATCAATGTCTTTGCCGGCGTAACGGTAGCCGGCGCAAGTGATCAACACTTTGGGTTCGATCTGGCCGAAGCGGTCGATCACGCCGTGGGTGCCGAAGTCCGGTGACGAGCACGACCAGATCGCCCCGAGGCTGGTGGTCGCGAGCATCGCCACCAGGGTCTGCCAGGTGTTGGGCATGCACGCGGCCACGCGGTCGCCGAGGCCGACACCGGCGGCTTGCAGGCTGGCCTGAAAACCGGCGACGTGCTCGGCCAGTTCGGCCCAGGTCAGTTGTTCGCGCTGACCGTTTTCCGCCACGGCGATCACCGCAACTGCATCGTCACGACGGCGCAACAGGTGTTCGGCAAAGTTCAGGGTCGCGCCGGGAAACCATTCGGCACTGGGCATTTGCGCGCCTTCACGCAGGACGGCGTCGGGTTGGGTGTGAAAGCGGATATCGAAGAAGTCGACGATCGCCTGCCAGAACGCTTCGCGCTGATCCACGCTCCAGCGGTGCAGGTCGGTGTAGCTGCTCAGCGCCAGGCCATGACGCTGATTGATATCGCGGCGGAACTGATCCATGCGCGATTGGGCGATACGCTTGGCATCGGGTTGCCATAGGAGGTCGGACATTGGTTTGCCTCTTGTTTTATTGTTCAAGCACACAGGTCAGCGTGCAGCACTTAATTCTGTGGCGAGGGAGCTTGCTCCCGATCGGCTGCGCAGCAGTCGTAAATTCTCGGGGGCGGCTTCGCCACCCAGCGGGAGCAAGCTCCCTCGCCACAGGCGGCTTGCGTCGTTTACTGCGCCAACCACCCCCCATCAATATTCCACGCCGCCCCCCGCACCTGGCTGCCAGCCTCGCTGCACAGAAACAACACCAGTTCCCCCAGATGCTGCGGTGTGACGAACTCCAGCGACGGCTGCTTCTCCGCCAGTAAATCATGCTGCGCCTGCTGCGGATCAACGCCTTTGGCGGCGCGATCATCGATCTGTTTCTGCACCAGCGGCGTCAACACCCAGCCGGGGCAGATCGCGTTGCAGGTGACGTTGCTGGTGGCTGTCTCGAGGCCAACCACTTTGGTCAAACCGATTACCCCATGCTTGGCCGCCACATACGCAGCCTTACCGGTCGAACCCACCTGACCGTGTACCGAGGCAATGTTGACGATCCGCCCCCAACCCTTGGCGCGCATGCCCGGCAGACTCAGGCGGGTGCTGTGAAACACCGAGGACAGGTTGATCGCGATGATCGAATCCCAGCGCTCCACCGGAAACTCCTCCACGGCCGCCACATGCTGAATCCCGGCGTTGTTGACCAGAATGTCGACGCCGCCGAATTCGCGTTCGGCGTAAGCGATCATGTCGGCAATCTGCGCCGGATCGCTGACATCCGCCGGGTGGTGACCGACCTTGCCGCCGAACTGGCCGACCTCAGCGATCACGCTCGACGCATCACCGAAGCCGTTGAGAATCAGGTTGGCGCCGGCCTTGGCCAGGCTCAGGGCGATGCCCAGACCGATGCCGCTGGTGGAACCGGTAACCAGTGCGGTCTTGCCCGAAAGAGTCGTCATGAATACCTCACACAATGCCAGTGGCGTAGAAAGTACCGATCACTACGAAGACCGCCAGGGTCTTGATCAGCGTAATACAGAAAATGTCTTTATAGGCTTCGCGGTGGGTCAGGCCAGTGACTGCCAGCAAGGTGATCACCGCGCCGTTATGCGGCAGGGTGTCCATGCCGCCGCTGGCCATCGCGGCCACGCGGTGCAGCACTTCCAGCGGAATGTTCGCCGCGTGCGCCGCGCCGATGAACTGCTCGGACATCGCCGCCAGCGCAATGCTCATGCCACCCGACGCCGAACCGGTGATACCCGCCAACAGGGTCACGGTGATGGCTTCGTTGACCAGTGGATTGGGGATTTGCTTGAGCCAGTCGGCCAGCACCAGAAAGCCCGGCAACGAGGCGATTACCGCACCGAAACCGTATTCCGAGGCGGTGTTCATCGCCGCCAGCAATGCGCCGCTGACCGCACTTTTGCTGCCTTCGGCGAGTTTGCTGCGGATCGCCTTGAAGCCGAACACCAGTACCATCAGGATGCCTATCAGCAATGCCGCCTGCACCGCCCAGATTGCGGTGAGCTTGGCGATTTCCGTGGTTACCGGCGTGGCCATGCCGGGCAGCGCGAGGCTGTGGGTTTTGCCGTACCACTGCGGAATCCACTGGGTGAACAGCAGGTTCATGATGCCCACCGCCAGCAGCGGCGACAGGGCGATCCATGGGTTCGGCAGTTTCAGGTCTTCGGCGGTTTCCGGTTCGTTACGCAGTTCGGTGCCATAGCCTTCACCGGCGCGCTGGGCCTTGTTGCGTTGGCGCTGCAGGAACAGCATGCCGGCGCAGAACACGAAAATCGTGCCGATCACTCCCAGCCACGGCGCGGCCCATGCGGTGGTGTTGAAGAAGGTGCTGGGAATGATGTTCTGAATCTGCGGCGTACCGGGCAGGGCGTCCATGGTGAACGAGAACGCGCCAAGGGCGATGGTCGCCGGGATCAGGCGCTTGGGGATGTTGCTCTGGCGGAACATTTCCGCGGCAAACGGATACACCGCAAACACCACCACGAACAACGACACGCCGCCGTAAGTGAGCAAGGCGCAGACCAGCACGATCACCAGCATCGCCTGACGGGTGCCGAGCAAGCGGATCGCTGCGGCCACGATCGAACGGGAGAACCCCGACAACTCGATCAACTTGCCGAACACGGCGCCAAGCAGGAATACCGGGAAGTACAGTTTGATGAAGCCGACCATTTTCTCCATGAACACCCCGGTGAAGGCAGGGGCGACGGCGGAAGGATCGGTGAGCAGGACAGCGCCGAGGGCGGCAATCGGGGCGAAGAGGATGACGCTGTAGCCACGGTAGGCGGCGAGCATCAGCAGCGCAAGGGCTGCCAAGGCAATGATCACACTCATGGAGTGTCTCCAGGGATTGTTATTTTTGTGGGTGTTGCGGGTGCAGGAGAGGCGTTAGCGAGATCTGTGCCAGATATTCAACTTGTTGAAATATAAGGTTTTTATAGAGTTTTTCGATCAGCTATTCGAGGCGATGTCTCGATAGTGAGACTTTTTAGAGGCGAAAAGATCGCAGCCTTCGGCAGCTCCTGCATGGGATTTCCGTATCAACCCCGTAGGAGCTGCCGAAGGCTGCGATCTTTTGATCTTGAAGTGAATGTCTCGCTAGCGAGACTGCATCTCTTTATTGAGACTCTGCGATGCCCAAAGCCAACATCTTTTTGTACAACGTCGACCGCCCCAACCCCAGCCGAGCCGCCGCCTCCGGCACCTTGCCCGCACATTGCGCGAGCGCCGACTGGATCAGTTGCCGGTCAAACCGCTGCCGCGCCTGGGCAAAACTCTCTTCCGCCAACGGCTCCAGCGTCGGCACCGATGGGCGCTCCACCGGGGTAAAGGTGCCAATGGCCGCGCGGATATCCTCATCGGTGAGGACCAGGTCATCGCTGAGCAGCGCTGCGCGTTCCAGCACGTTGCGCAACTCGCGGATGTTGCCCGGCCACGCATGTTGTCCAAGCAACTCCAGCGCTGTACGGCTCAGCTCATGCTGGCTGCGCAACTCTTCAAGGATCGCTTCGCTGAGCGCCGGCAAGTCATCGAGACGTTCGCGCAGCGGCGGAACATGGATGGGCAGCACGTTGAGGCGGTAATACAGGTCGGCGCGGAACTCACCGCGCTTGATCGCCGCTTGCAGATCGGTCGACGTCGCTGCGATCACTCGCACATCGCTCTGGATCACGTCGTTGGAGCCAACCGGCTCGAACTCCTTTTCCTGCAGCACCCGCAGCAGTTTGCTCTGCAGCGGCAACGGCATGTCGCCGATCTCATCGAGAAACAGCGTACCGCCCTGAGCGATCTGCAATTTGCCGGTACGACCCTTGCGGTCGGCGCCGGTAAACGCACCGGGCGCAGTGCCGAAGAACTCGGCTTCCAGCAGCGCTTCGGGAATCGCCGCGCTGTTGATGCTGACGAACGCCTTGTGCGCCCGGGGCGAAGCGCTGTGAATCGCTTGAGCCAGCAACTCCTTGCCGGTGCCGGTCTCACCGAGCAGCAACACTGGGGATTCGGCGCTGGCACTGCGGCGGGCGCGGCGTTTGACGTCGAGGCTGGCGCTGCTGGTGCCGATGAAATGGGCGAAGTTGTATTTGGTCTGCCGGGCCCGTAGCAGCGAGCGGGTCGAGGCCAGCTCTTCCTGCATGCTCAGGTAGCGCTTGAGCATCGGCGACAGCGTGCGCAACTCATCGAACAGGGCAAAACCGATAGCGCCAATCACCGCGCCGACGTCGTCGTGGATCGGCAGGCGCATGACCACCAACGGCTCTTTTGGCGTGTCCTGCATGTCCAGCAGAATGGGGCGGCCGGTACGCACCACTTCACGCAGCAGGCTGCCGGGGATCACGCTTTCGCAAGGTTTGCCGATGGCTTTTTTTGCCGACTCCAGCCCAAAACGCCGGGCATAGCGCTCGTTCATCCAGACGATGTTGGCATCGCGATCGACAATCACCGTGCCCTCGCTGGACTGCTCGATGATCTCGAACAGCGAGCGGATCGCCAGCGTGCGCACGCGTTGGTAGTCCTTGAGGCTTTCGGTGGTGTTCATGGGTTGGCGGATCCAGAGTTTGGGTTGTCTGTTCGGGCCTCTTCGCTGGCAAGCCAGCTCCCACAGGTTTCTCTGGGGTACCCCATATTTGGGTACAACCCGAATCCCTTTGGGAGCGGGCTTGCTCGCAAAGGCCGCGACTCGGTATCAAGGCAAGCGCCGATTATGCCTACCCCGGATGCGCCGCCGCCAACAGCTCTTTGGTGTAAGGATGCTGCGGTGAGTCGAACACATCATGGCTGGCACCGCGCTCAACCACTTTGCCGTCCTTGATCACGATCATGTCATGCGCCAGCGCCCGCACCACCGCCAGGTCGTGGCTGATGAACAGGTAGGTCAGGCCGTGTTTTTCCTGAAGGTCGCGGAGCAGGGCGACCACTTGTTTCTGCACGGTACGATCGAGGGCCGAGGTCGGCTCGTCGAGCAGGATCAGCGCCGGTTTCAGCACCAGCGCCCGGGCGATGGCGATGCGCTGGCGCTGACCGCCGGAAAACTCGTGCGGGTAGCGGTGACGGCTTTCCGGGTCGAGGCCAACTTCCTTGAGCACGCGGATCACCTGAGCATCGCACTCTTCGGCGCTGGACTGACAATGCACCTCCAGCCCTTCGCTGATGATTTGCGCCACCGACATCCGTGGGCTGAGGCTGCCGAACGGGTCCTGAAACACCACCTGCATCTGCCGGCGCCACGGCCGTAATTGCTTCTGATCGAGGCCATCCAGGGCGGTGCCCTGAAAGCGAATGCTGCCCTCGGAATCGAGCAGCCGCAGAATCGCCTGGCCCAGGGTCGATTTACCCGAACCGGATTCGCCGACAATGCCCAGGGTCTTGCCGCGCTGGATATTCAGGCTGATGCCGTCCACTGCACGCAGGTATTGCTTACGCTGGAACAGCCCGCCACCGACGACGAACTCAACCCGCAGATCATCGACTTCCAGCACGTTCTCGCGCTCGTCCCGGGGCAGGGCTTCGCCTTCCGGTTCGGCGTTGAGCAACACACAGCTGTAAGGATGCTTTGGCTCGGTAAACAGGGTTTCGCACGGTGCCTGCTCGACGATTTCACCCGCCTTCATCACGCACACCCGTTGCGCGATGCTGCGCACCAGATTCAGGTCGTGGCTGATCAGCAGCAGCGACATGCCCAGACGTTGTTGCAAGGATTTGAGCAGCAGCAGGATCTTGCGCTGCACCGTCACATCCAGTGCCGTGGTTGGCTCGTCGGCAATCAGCAGTTCCGGCTCGCAGGCCAGGGCCATGGCGATCATCACTCGTTGCCGCTGACCACCGGACAGCTGATGCGGATAGGCTTTGAGGCGCTCTTCGGGCTTCTGAATGCCGACCAGTTCCAGCAGTTCCAAAATGCGTTGTTGCGCCGCTTTACCGCCCAGGCCGCGATGCACCAGCAGCGTTTCGCCGATCTGCTTTTCAATGGTGTGCAGCGGGTTGAGCGAGGTCATCGGTTCCTGGAAGATCATTGCGATGCGGTTGCCGCGTAGTTCCCGCAGCACCTTCGGATCGGCACCGAGCAGTTCCTGGCCGCGATAGCGAATGCTGCCTGTGGTTTGCGCATCACTTTCGGGGAGCAATTGCAGAATCGAATGTGCGGTCACCGACTTGCCCGAACCCGACTCCCCGACCAGCGCCAGACATTCACCTGGACGGATGTCCAGGCACAGGTTGCGCACCGCCGGCTGGCCATGGAAGGCGACATTGAGGTCACGGATTTCGATCAGGTTATCAGTCATGGTCACACTTCAGGATCGAGGGTCGAACGCGTCGCGTAACGCTTCGCCGATGAACACCAGTAAAGAAAGAATCAGCGCCAGGGTGAAAAACGCCGTCAGCCCGAGCCACGGCGCTTGCAGGTTCTGTTTGCCCTGGCCAATCAGCTCGCCCAGCGAGGCACTGCCGGCGGGCATGCCGAAACCGAGGAAGTCGAGGGCGGTAAGGGTGGAAATCGCTCCGGTCAGAATGAACGGCAGGTAACTCAGCGTCGCGTTCATCGCATTCGGCAGGATGTGCCGGAAAATCACCTTGCGGTCGCTCAGGCCCAAGGCGCGAGCGGCTTTGACGTATTCCAGATTACGCCCGCGCAGGAACTCGGCGCGCACCACATCCACCAGCGCCAGCCAGGAAAACAGCGCCATGATCCCCAGCAGCCACCAGAAATTCGGCTCGACGAAACCCGACAGGATGATCAGCAGATACAACACCGGTAACCCGGTCCAGACTTCCAGCAGGCGTTGCCCGAGCAAATCGACCCAGCCGCCGTAATAGCCTTGCAGGGCGCCGGCGGCAATCCCGATCAGTGCACTGATGGCGGTCAGCATCAAGGCAAACAGGATCGACACCCGGGCGCCGAAAATCACCCGCGCCAACACGTCGCGCGCCTGATCGTCAGTGCCCAACCAGTTGACCTTCGAGGGTGGGCTCGGTGCCGGTTGGTTGAGGTCGTAATTGGGCGTGTCGTCGCTGAACGGAATCGGCGGAAACAGCAGCCAGCCACCGTCCTTGCGGATCAGGTTCTGCACATAGTCGCTGCGGTAATCGGCCTGGAACGGCAGTTGCCCGCCAAACTCCTGTTCGGTGTAGCGCTTGAAGACCGGGAAGTAGAGCTGGTTCTGGTAGCTCACCACCAGTGGTTTGTCGTTGGCGATCAGTTCACCGCCCAGCGTCATCACGAACAGTCCGATAAACAGCCACAACGACCACCAGCCACGGCGGTTTTTCTTGAATCGCGCGAAACGGCGACGGCCCAGAGGCGAGAACTTGAACATCAGGCGTTCCTCGCGGCGAAGTCGATACGTGGGTCGACCAGGGTGTAGCACAAGTCGCCGATCAGTTTTATCAGGAGGCCGAACAGGGTGAAGATGAACAGCGAGCCGAACACCACCGGATAGTCGCGAGAAACCGCCGCTTCGTAACTCATGCGGCCGAGGCCGTCGAGGGAGAAGATCACTTCGATCAACAGTGAACCGGCAAAGAACACACTGATGAACGCCTGCGGAATCCCCGAGACCACCAGCAGCATCGCGTTGCGAAACACGTGACCGTAGAGCACGCGGCGCTCGCTCAGGCCTTTGGCGCGGGCGGTGACCACATACTGGCGGGTGATTTCATTGAGGAACGAATTCTTGGTGAGGATCGTCAGCGTGGCGAAACCGCCGATCACCAGCGCCGTCACCGGCAACACCAGGTGCCAGAAGTAATCGGCAATCTTGCCCAGGGTCGACAGCGATTCGAAGTTGTCCGAAACCAGCCCGCGCACCGGAAACCAGTTCAGCGAGGTGCCGCCGGCAAACACCACGATCAGAAACATCGCAAACAGAAACGCCGGCATCGCATAGCCGATGATGATCGCGGTGCTGCTCCAGATATCGAAGTGGCTGCCGTGATGCACGGCCTTGCGAATGCCCAGCGGGATCGACACCAGATAGGTGATCAGCGTCGCCCACAGGCCGAGGGAAATGGTCACCGGCATTTTTTCCAGAATCAGATCGGTGACGGTGGCGCCGCGGAAAAAGCTTTTGCCGAAGTCCAGCTGCGCGTAGTTCTTCAGCATCAGCCACAGGCGTTCATGCGCCGGCTTGTCGAAACCGTACTGTTTTTCGATGTCCTTGATCAGCTGCGGGTCGAGGCCACGGCTGGCACGCGAAGTGCTGCTCATGGTCTCGCTGGCACTGCCGCCGACACTCGCACCGCCGATCCCTTGCAGATGGGCGATGGCCTGTTCGACCGGGCCGCCGGGTGCCGCCTGGATGATCACGAAATTCACCAGCAGGATGATCACCAAGGTTGGAATGATCAGCAGCAGGCGCCGCAGAATGTAAGCCCACATCAGTGCGGTCCTCCGGGTCTGCCACGACCGATTTTTTCGGCGGTCATCTGCTGGTTGGTCAGCGGCGTGCTGCTGATTTCCCACCAGCTCTCGATGGCTTCGTCATTGCTCGCTTGTGTTGCCGGCATGCCGAACCGATTCCACCAGACGGTGGAGGTGCCCGGCGGGTAATAGTTGGGAATCCAGTAGTAGTTCCATTGCAACACCCGATCCAGCGCGTGGGCGTAGTGCAGCATGTCACTCTGGGTCGAGGCGCGGATCAGGCCGTTGATCAAGGTGTCGACCGCGGGATTCTTCAGCACCATGTAGTTATTGGCGCCGGGGTCGTTGGCCGAAATCGAGCCGAAGTAGTTGAGCAACTCGCCCCCCGGAGCTGTGCTGACCGGGTAGCCGGTGACGATCATGTCGTAGTCGCGGCTCATCAGGCGATTGACGTATTGCGAGGAGTCGATGCGGCGGATATTCAGGTCGATGCCGATCTGTTTCAGCGTGCGTTTGTAAGGCAGCAGCAGGCGATCCATGCCGTTCTGGCTGACCAGAAAAGTGAAACTCAGCGGTTCGCCCTCGGCGTTGACCAGTTGGTCGCCATCGGGTTTCCAGCCTGACTGTTCGAGCAACTCCAGAGCCTGCAACTGTTTATCGCGGATCAAGCCGCTACCATCGGTTTTTGGCGCTTCGAAAACCTGGGTGAAGACTTCGTCGGGAACCTGCCCGCGCAGCGGCTCAAGGATTTTCAGCTCCGCCGCATCTGGCAGCTCGCGGGCGGCCAGGGCGGTGTTGGAGAAATAGCTCTGCTGGCGGATGTACATGTTGCGCATCATCTGCCGGTTGCTCCACTCGAAATCCCAGAGCATCGCCAGTGCCTGGCGCACCCGACGATCCTGGAACATCGGTTTCTGCAGGTTGAACACGAAGCCCTGCGCCGATTGCGGGGCCTCGGTGGCCAGGTGGGCCTTCTGCAATCGGCCGTCACTCAGCGCCGGGCTGTCGTAACCGATCGAATAGCCGGTGGCGGAAAACTCGCGGTTGTAATCATAGGCGCCGCCGCGCAGCACCTGGCGTGCGACATCGGTGTCGCCGAAATACTCGATGCTGAAGTGATCGAAGTTGTACAGGCCGCGACTGACCGGCAGGTCCTTGCCCCACCAGTCGGGGTTGCGCTCGAATGTGATGCTGCGCCCGGAGTCGACCTTGCCGACTCGATACGGGCCGCTGCCCAGCGGCGGTTCATAGCCGCCGCCACTGGCGAAGTCGCGGGTTTTCCACCAATGCTCGGGAAACACCGGCAGGGTGGCGATGTCCAGCGGCAAAGTGCGGTTCTCGTTGCTCTTGAAGTCGAAACGCACGGTCAGCGGCGCTTCCACTTCGACACCTTTGACATCGGCGAACTGCGTGCGATAGCGCAGGCTGCCCTGGGTCATCAGCAAGTCATAGGTGTAGCGCACGTCTTCGGCTGTGATCGGCTTGCCGTCGGCGAAACGCGCCTGGGGGTTGATGAAGAAGCGCAGGGACAGGCCGTCCTCCGCGCGTTCCATTTTTTGTGCCACCAGGCCATAGACGGTGTAAGGCTCGTCCATCGAACGCTGGGCCAGCGGCGAATAGAGCATGCCGTCAATCTGGGTGACGCCGATGCCCTTATCGATATAAGGCAGGATGTGATCGAAATGCCCGATCTCTATCGCCGAGCGGCGCATGGTGCCGCCCTTGGGCGCCTGCGGGTTGGTGTAGTCGAAGTAGCTGAAACCGGCCGGGTATTTGGCCGGTTCGCCATAGACGGTCAACGCGTGTTGCGGAGTGGCGTCCACACCGGCGGCGCCCAACAACAGGGCCACGGCAGTGAACAGCAGAGAAGGGAAAGCCAGTCGCATTGTCAGCCTTAAAGCCGGGTGATCGATAAGCGCAATTTGTACGCGAGCGGCGCGTCAGTCGCCAGCCGTAACCTGTAACCAAAACACAACGGCCCACCAGAAGGCGGGCCGTTGGGGCAGCAATCAGGCGACGGATCAGTCCTGGCGGCTGGTGACTTCGAGCAAGTGATAACCGAACTGGGTCTTCACCGGGCCTTGCACGACGTTGATCGGCGCGCTGAACACCACGGTGTCGAATTCCTTGACCATCTGGCCAGGACCGAACGAACCCAGGTCGCCGCCCTGACGGCTGGACGGGCAGGTGGAGTTGGCCTTGGCGACTTCGGCGAAATCAGCACCGCCTTCGATCTGGGCCTTGAGTTCGTTGCACTTGTCTTCGCTGGAAACCAGGATGTGGCGGGCAGTGGCTTTAGCCATGGGGAAATTCTCCAATCTATTTCAGTAAAGTGTGGAGCCTACCGGAATCAGTAAGCGATTTCTCGGCAAAGTTCCGCTCGGTGCATTGGCGCACGTTTACAGGTGCGCAGCTCGCAAGCGTGCAGCGTGCTCGACATAGAGAGCGACGGGATCCAGGCCGGTTTTTTTCACTCCGTCGGGGCAGCGCAGACTGCCAAGGTGGCTGAAAGGATAGTCGGATCGGATGACCCGGCCCAGATGGGAACTGTAGCGTCCCACGAAGCCATCGTTTTGTTCGGCCTCTGCGACAAAATGCTCTGATAATCCCCGACAGACGGTATGCGCCGGATCAAGTGCCTGCAATAAGTTGTCCTGCAGCGTGCCGCTCCAGGAATAATAGTGAACGTCATTGACCCGCTCCGCCCCCTGGCCGCCCCAACTGGAAGGCAGACCTTGCGGATATTTTCTGTTGAATTGCCCAACACCTGCGGTCGTCAGGGCATTGAGTGCGGCGACAGCGTTCTGCGGCAGGCCCGGTTGCCCGCTGAGCAGCGAGAGGAAGCGGGCAAACTGTGTTGCAGCGTGCTCTGCCACCTGCTCTGGCAGGCCACCCGGTATCAGGGCCAGGCGTAAGGCGTCAGCCAGTTCCGAACCGTGATTGGGGCCACTTACCGACGTGACCGAGGCGACTTTCTCCGGCGCCAGCGCAGCGGCGTAACGGCACGCCAGCGCGCCCTGGCTATGCCCGATCAGGTTGACCTTGCCGGCTCCGGTTCCTCGCAGAACGCTTTCGATCTGGAACATCAATTGCTGGCCGCGTACTTCGTTGTCATGGGTCGCAGACAGCTGCGGCACAAACACTTGGCCGCCTGCTTCCCTCAACGCTTGCTTGACATCATAAAAAAGCTCGAAATAGCCGATACGGTCGAACCCGAACAGGCCATGGACCAAAAGGATGGGGTAGCGGGTTGTCGCATTCCGTTGCATGTTCCTGCCTCTTTCCGCAGATGCTTGTCAGTGGTTGGTGCGTGTCACTTTAAAACAGGCCTGCGGGTCGGCGATGTCTGAAAGCTCCTCGGTCTAGAAAGGAAACTGGACTAAAATCGGTACGAATATTCGCTTCTGCTTGAGGGGGTAGTCGGAACATCTGGCAATCTTTTGAGCGGTATCGCTCGATTCTGCTTCGTATGCCTACGTCGTGCGGTGCATTTACCCCGCTGATGGGAGGCATTGTGCTGACTTCTGGCGAATGCTGGATGGTGTTCAATGGAGTTCGTTCGACGTTGCCTTCATGGCGGCGTTTTATCCAAGGAATGGAGCTACGAATGTCTATATACCAAGTCAATGGCGACGCCTCTGTGGCGACCGCGTCAAATACATCTCCCGTAGCGGATGACTCCGGTGGACGCGGTCTTCTGAGTTTGAAGGTGGACGGCGAGAACTTCGAGTTCTGCTATCGACCTGCGTCTGCACCGGAACCCGCTCCAGTCTCGTGGCTGCCTGCGCCGAAGCTCGAGGTTATGGAGGGTGGAATGCTTGATCCCTCACTGAGCCACGCATTCGTCAGGGTTGCGCCTTACCCGAACATGGTGTGCGGCGATAAACTTGTGCTGCACTGGCAAGGGCTGGATGACGAAGGTTTGTCCTACATCCACGAAATCACTCGCACGGTCAGTGAAGGCCAGGTGGGGCAGGAACTTGTCTTTGTCGTGAAGGGATTGCACATAGCAGCGCTGGAGCGTGGCTCACTGGAGGTTTTCTGGACGCTGTACAGCGTCGCGCTGCCGGAGCCGCTGTCATCCAGGCGCTTGCAGCTGGATGTGGGCGATCCGGAACCCGATCTGCTGGCGCCAATCCTTGAAGAGACGGTGGGTGGGACGCTTGATCCGGACCGTGTTCCGCAAGGGACTGGCGTGACCGTGCGACCTTACGCCAGGATGGCTGTCGGGGACCGGGTCATCCTGTCCTGGCAAGGTGATGAAGGACTGCCGGTCATCAATGATGTATTGCTCGTGGAACAGTTTGCTTTGGGCGAAGCGCTGTCTTTCTGGATACCCGCGCATTGCATCGCCCCACATCGCATGCACGAGGTGAGCGTCAGCTACCGGGTGGAGTCAGGCTCGGCTCAGGTAAGGCAGTCTGCAAACCTGCGCGTTCTGATCGCACCATTGATGCGAGGTGATCTCGCAGCTCCGCAGGTACTGGAGGCGCAAGACGGCGAGCTGGAGGTAGTGGATGCCGAGGATGGCATTACCGTAGTGATCGACAATGCCCAGGCTGAGGAGGGGGAGCTGGTTTACTTGAAATGTGATGGTGAGTATTTCAGTCATCGCGATGATCGGGATATCACCCGGGAAACCGCAGGCCAGCCCGTGATATTCATCGTGCCTTACCGTTTCTGGCGAGAGCATCGGGAAACTGTGGTGCAGGTGTCGTATTCGGTGGAACGGTTGGACGATGTCAGCCAGGCCTCCGAGGTAACCCGTATCCGTGTGCGGGCATAACCTGTGGGGAACGCTGAACGATGATTCAGCCTTTGCGGGATTTTGACAATCCCGCAAAGGCTGTTCCGATTAACAGGCTCGAAGACGTTTGGCTGCGCTCGACAGCAACAGCTCTGTCGCACTGAACCCAAGGCAACCATCGGTCACCGACACGCCGTAACGCAGGGCGGGGCCTAGAGGCTGGCAGCCTTCGAACAGGTGGGACTCAATCATCATCCCTATCAAGGAACGATCCCCCTGCAGACGTTGTTCGAGCACCGCATTGAACACCTCGGGCTGGCGCAGAGGATCCTTGCCGCTGTTGGCGTGACTGCAGTCAACCATGATCCGCCCCGGAATCTTCAGGCGTTTCAAGTCAGCGCGGACCCGGGCAATGCTTTCGTGATCGTAGTTCGGGCCGTGATGGCCACCACGCAGCACCATGTGTGTGTCAGGGTTGCCCGGGGTCTGAATGATCGCCGGGTGCCCCTGGCTGTCGACACCAAAGTGTCGATGTGGGTGAGCTGCTGAGCGCATGGCATCGACGGCTACAGCGACGCCGCCGTCAGTGCCGTTCTTGAAGCCGACGGGCATGTTCAGACCACTGGCCATTTCTCGGTGGATCTGCGATTCGGTGGTGCGTGCACCGATGGCAACCCAGCTGAGCAGGTCGTCGAAGTAACCGGCAGCCATGGGCTGCAGGAGTTCGGTAGCGACAGGCAAGCCCAGGCGGATCATCTCGATCATCAATTCGCGCGACAGGGTCAGGCCGGCAGCCATGTCGTCGCTGCCATCCAGGTGCGGGTCGTAGGCCAGACCTTTCCAGCCGACGGTGGTGCGTGGTTTTTCGACGTAGGCGCGCATCACCAGCAGCATCTCGTCGCTGACTTGATGTGCGAGACGGGAAAGCTTTTCGGCGTATTCGAGTGCGGAGCGCGGGTCATGAATTGAGCAAGGGCCGACGACCACCAGCAGGCGATGGTCTTCGCCATTGAGAATCGCGCGGACCGCCTGGCGGTGGGCTGCGACTTGCTGGGCGAGGGCATTGCTCAGAGGCAATTGCTGTTTGAGTTGCAACGCGCTGGGCAGGCGCAGGGTCAGCGCTTCGTTGGCAGAATCGAGGGTGGACAGTGGCAGAGCAGAAACAGACGAGTTCATATTCAGGATTCCTGGGCTGGCGGCGGGTGCTTCCCGCTCACTCGGCCCTACTGGGGTGTTCGACAATTGGCCGTATTGGCTGCGTGTGTGTGCTTGCCACCTGTGGGTGACCGATCGGAGGCGGCAGGCTGTCCCGAGCGGAGGCTGCTAAATCGCCAGGCGCTAAAAGTGTCGTAACGGTAATAAGTGGCGTAGTTCATGTCGTGATTCCTCAAAGTGTCTGGTGTGTTGCTGAAAAAGTTGGGGCCTGAAAAAACAAAACCCCCGGTCGGGAGGCCGACCGGGGGTGAGAATTCTCTGGTAGGCGACCCGTTTTCATGGGCGCCGTTTGGGTATCAGGCGCGCCAGTGGCTAAACCAATACCCAAAATAAAAGCTGGCAGGAGCACAAGCGTCATTCGCCCGGGCAGCCGCAGCCGAGCGCAAGGCGCTGGCGGAACGAAGCTGTGAGAGGGCGTTGAACATGGTTTGTCTCCAATGAATGCGCCGAGCTTACTAGAGGCCCATGCGCCTGAGCAATCAGAAATTGCTATCGCGCCTTCAAGACATTTCCTATTGCTTGAGTGCCGCAGGCGTTGTGACACACTGCGTGCTTGGCACAATCCCAAGGATGAATAATGTCGACGTTCAACATCGCTGCAGCCCAATCGTTCTCCGTTGCCGGTGATCTGGCGGCGAACATCGCCCGTCATTTGCGCTTCATGGCCGTGGCAGCGGAGCAGGGCGTCGAGTTGCTGGTGTTTCCGGAGCTGTCGCTCACAGGTTACGAAGGCCAGATGGCTGCAGACATGGCAATCGATCCGCAGGATTCGGTGCTGCAACCCTTGCGCGATTGCGCTCGCGAGTTGGGTCTCATTGCGGTGGTCGGAATGCCGATTCGCCATAAGGACAGTTCGAAGGTATTGATCGGCGCGCTGACATTAGGCAGGGATGGTTCTCTTGAGGTTTACAGCAAACAACATCTGCACAGTGGCGAAGAGCTTTTCTATGCGCCAGGTGCTGGTGGTTCGTCCTTGCGCATAGGCGGCGATACCGTCGCGCTGGCAGTCTGCGCTGACTTTTCCCACGCCAGTCACGCGGCAGCGGCTGCCGTTGCTGGCGCCGACCTGTACGCAGCAGGCGTGCTGATTGGCGAGAAAGGCTATGACGTGGATAGCGCGATATTGCAGGGCTACGCCCAAAAGCACTCGATGGCGGTTCTGATGGCCAATCACGCCGGGCTCACGGGTGGATGGCAATCGGTGGGTCGCAGTGCAGTCTGGTCTGAAGACGGCACGCCAGTTGCCGCCGCGCCAGGGCCTGGTGAACTGTTGGTCATTGCGCGACGTGATGCCGACGCATGGCAGGGGCGGGTAGTTCCGGTGGTGGTGGGGCAATGACCTACCATTTGCGTCGCGCCGAACTGGCTGATCGGGTGTTTGCCCGAGAGCTGACGTGCCAGAACATGCTGCGCTATTACATTGGCCACGATCTGCTGTGGCAGGATCAAGCGTTCGAGGTTGCCTGGGATGGACGGGACAATTGGCTGATCATTCGTGGCGAAGTTCCTGTGGGATTTTTCAGCCTCAGTCGGGATCGCCGGGCGCTGTATCTCCGCGAGCTGCAAATAGGCGAGGCGTTTCGCAGGCAGGGTGCTGGATCCTGGGCGATTGATCAGGTTATCGCCATGGCCCGCGCTGAAGGACTGCCGGCGCTGCGTCTGACCGTATTCAAAAATAATCCTGCGCAAAGCCTGTATAAGAGAAAAGGCTTGAATGTGTGTGGCGAGGACGAGTGTTTCCTGAGGATGCAGCTCGATTTCGGTACACCTGTGCTCTGAAACCCACGGCTGGCAAGCCTTCGATGATGAATTGAAACTTTTTAAATGACGCTTGCCGCTAGGTCTGTCTGGCACTTTTTGCTAAGGTGTCCGGCATCCCAATAAGACCATATCGCGAGGTGTCTGCTTGATTAGGGTGCTAGTGGTCGATGACCATGATCTCGTTCGTACAGGCATTACACGTATGCTGGCCGATATCGATGGCTTGCAGGTGGTTGGACAGGCCGAGTCCGGGGAAGAGTCCCTGATCAAGGCCCGTGAGTTGAAACCCGATGTGGTCCTGATGGACGTCAAGATGCCTGGGATCGGTGGTCTCGAGGCCACGCGCAAGCTATTGCGCAGTCATCCGGACATCAAGGTTGTCGCTGTCACGGTGTGTGAGGAGGATCCATTCCCTACACGTCTGTTGCAGGCAGGTGCCGCCGGCTACCTGACCAAGGGCGCGGGTCTGCCGGAGATGGTTCAGGCCATCCGCCTGGTGTTTGCCGGCCAGCGTTACATAAGCCCGCAGATAGCCCAGCAACTGGCGATCAAATCGTTCCAGCCAACCAATGACTCACCGTTCGATGCCTTGTCCGAACGGGAAATCCAGATTGCGTTGATGATTGTCGGCTGCCAGAAGGTGCAGATCATCTCCGACAAGCTCTGTCTGTCGCCGAAAACCGTTAATACCTATCGCTACCGGATCTTCGAAAAACTGTCGATCAGCAGCGATGTCGAGTTGACGTTGCTGGCCGTGCGCCACGGCATGGTTGATGCCAGCGCCTGATCATGACTGAAATATTCGATTCCGGCGCCTTCCTGGCGACTGTCAGTGGGCGTCCCGGCGTCTATCGCATGTTCGACAGCGAGGCACGCCTGCTGTATGTCGGCAAGGCCAAGAACCTCAAGAAGCGACTTGCCAGCTATTTCCGCAAGACCGGGCTGGCGCCGAAGACCGCTGCTCTGGTCGGGCGTATCGCACAGGTCGAAACGACCATTACCGCCAATGAAACCGAGGCGTTGCTGCTTGAACAGACGCTGATCAAGGAGTGGCGGCCGCCGTACAACATTCTGTTGCGCGACGATAAGTCTTATCCCTATGTATTTCTGTCTGACGGCCAGTTCCCACGGCTGAGCATCCATCGTGGCGCGAAGAAGGCGAAGGGCAAGTATTTCGGCCCGTATCCGAGCGCCGGGGCCATTCGCGAAAGCCTCAGCCTGCTGCAAAAGACCTTTTTCGTCCGGCAGTGTGAGGACAGTTACTACAAGAACCGTACGCGCCCTTGTCTTCAATATCAGATCAAACGCTGCAAGGCCCCTTGTGTCGGCCTGGTCGAACCTGAGGTTTATGCCGAGGATGTGCGTCACTCGGTGATGTTTCTTGAAGGGCGCAGTCACGCGCTGACCAATGAGCTGTCAACGGCGATGGAAGAGGCGGCGATCAATCTCGAGTTCGAACGCGCCGCCGAGTTGCGTGACCAGATTGCCTTGCTGCGTCGGGTCCAGGATCAGCAGAGCATGGAAGGCGGTACGGGCGACATCGATGTCATCGCAGCCTTCGTCAACCCGGGCGGCGCGTGCGTTCATTTGATCAGCGTGCGTGGCGGGCGAGTGTTGGGCAGCAAAAACTTCTTTCCACAGGTGGGTATTGAAGAGGAGGTTGCCGAAGTCATGGCGGCCTTCCTCGGCCAGTACTATATCAGCAGCCCGGAACGCGACCTGCCGAGCGAACTGATCGTCAACGTCGTGCCCGAAGACGCCACGGCCCTGATCGACGCCATCCACGAGTTGCGCGGTCGCGAGCTGAGCATCAGCCACCGGGTGCGTGGCACGCGGGCGCGCTGGCAGCAGTTGGCGGTCACCAATGCCGAGCAAGCGCTGAGCGCACGCCTGGCCAACCGTCAACACACGGCTGCGCGCTTCGACGCGCTGGCAGAAGTACTGAACCTGGATGAACCACCGCAGCGCCTGGAATGCTATGACATCAGCCACTCCAGTGGCGAGGCGACTGTCGCCTCTTGCGTCGTGTTCGGTCCGGAAGGTGCGATCAAATCCGACTATCGTCGTTACAACATCGAGGGCGTCACAGCGGGCGATGACTACGCGGCCATGCACCAGGCCCTGACCCGGCGCTTCAGCAAACTGAAGGATGGGGAGGGCAAGCTGCCGGATATTTTGCTGGTGGACGGCGGCAAGGGACAATTGTCGATGGCCCGCGACGTGCTCAACGAATTGGCAGTGCCGGACCTGATTCTGCTGGGTGTGGCCAAGGGCGCAACCCGCAAGGCAGGGTTCGAAACTTTGTATCTTAATGATGCCGCCCATGAGTTCACTTTGCGTGGCGACTCACCCGCGCTGCACCTGATCCAGCAGATTCGCGACGAGGCACACCGGTTCGCGATCACGGGCCACCGTGCGCGGCGCGGCAAAACCCGCCGTACGTCGACGCTGGAAGGCGTTGCAGGCGTAGGGCCGACCCGGCGTCGGGACTTGTTGAAACATTTTGGTGGATTGCAGGAGCTGTCTCGTGCAAGCATCGAAGAGATCGCCAAAGCACCGGGGATCAGTAAAAAGCTCGCAGAGTCGATTTATGCAAACCTGCATAGCGAGTAGAATGCCAACTCACCTCGTAGCCAGTTGTGCCGATGAATATCCCGAATCTGATTACCGTTCTACGCGTCCTGCTCATCCCGATCTTCATTTTGCTGTTTTACCTGCCTTATCAGTGGAGCTACATGGCCTCCGCCTCGGTGTTCGCCTTTGCGGCGGCCACTGACTGGCTCGACGGCTATCTGGCTCGTCGCCTGGAACAAAGCACGCCGTTCGGAGCCTTTCTCGATCCGGTTGCCGACAAGCTGATGGTGGCTGTCGCTTTGGTACTGCTGGTTCAGGAACACGGCAATTTGTGGCTGACACTTCCCGCTGCGGTCATCATTGGCCGTGAGATTGTCGTCTCGGCCTTGCGTGAATGGATGGCCGAACTCGGTGCCCGCGCTCATGTAGCGGTGTCCAATCTCGGCAAGTGGAAAACCGCAGCGCAGATGCTGGCGCTGGTGATCCTGCTGTCCAATCCAAGAGACTTCAGTTTCTGGGTCTTGCTGGGCTATGCCTTGTTGATGATTTCGGCAGGCCTGACGTTGTGGTCGATGGTTCAATACTTGCGGGCCGCCTGGCCGCATCTGAAAACCGACGTTGAAAAGAAATAAAACTTTTTTGAATCAAAGGGTTGACGGGGCATCTGAAATCTATAGAATGCGCCACACCAAGCGGGAATAGCTCAGTTGGTAGAGCACGACCTTGCCAAGGTCGGGGTCGCGAGTTCGAGTCTCGTTTCCCGCTCCAAGTTTGTACGCGGTTGTTGTGGTGCTACTAAACAGCAATCGTTTGAGGCCGAGTAGCAAAATGGTTATGCAGCGGATTGCAAATCCGCCTACGCCGGTTCGATTCCGACCTCGGCCTCCACTATAAACAAGCTCCGTAGATCCATGATTTACGGAGCTTTTTTATTTCCAGTGCGCTGCAAGATTTAGTCTTGAAATCAACCACTGTGAACTTGCTTCACCGGGACGTGATGTATATATTTCCCGCTCTGCTTTACAAGGCTTAACGCTGTCAGGTTTGCTGATCGACTGCTTTGAGCACTACACCGCGCTACCGCCCGAATGGCGAAACTGGTAGACGCATGGGACTTAAAATCCCCCGCTCGTAAGGGCGTGCCGGTTCGATTCCGGCTTCGGGCACCATGAATATCAAGGGCTTGCATGACGTACCTCATGCAAGCCCTTAGTTCTTTTTTCCGCAATCAAAAAATCTTTTCCGCAATTCGTGATCGTCAGTCACTTCGTAGGGGTAACCTTCATCCCCTTACGCATTCGGATGTACTGTTCTGTCATCCCAACGGTTGTATGTCCTAGCTGGTCCCTAGCTTCTCGGCTGCTTCCTGTTGACTCCTCCTTATCCGTCGCCGCTTTTGCTCTTAGGTCGCGCATCTGAAATTCTGCTTTTGGAATTCCGGCTGCTTCCCTGGCGTCATCAAACCGCTTTCTGAGCATGCTGGTCGTCATTGGCTGCCCAGAGTCGATTACTACCAGGCGTGTTGATAGGATTTTGTGTCCAGCCTTTCGTGTCATGATTCGATCGATTACGACTTTGAGCTCACCAATGATCTCGATCCTTCGTTTATTCGCCGACATTCGCCAGCGGTTCGCCGGACGTAAGCCACGCATTCACCGGATGGCATTAAAACGGTCTTGCTGCCACCAGAATCGACCTGTAAAAAGGGGCCATCTTCGATGGGTGCGACCGCAAAGCGTGGCAGGCCACCCACCACCTGACCCGGCCATGGCGCCGGGTCTTTTTGTTTAAGGGGCAGGGCCATGACGAACGAGCAACAGGCACTGGCAGAGATGCCGATCTGGTTGGTGATTGCCCTGTCATTGGTGGGCGGTGTATCCGGCGAGATGTGGCGCGCTGACAGGGACTGAGCACGAGGCTGGGCGTTACTGCGCCGCCTAGCACTTCGCTCCGGTGCCTGCATCGTCTGCGGCGTGTCGGCGATGATGTTGCTGTTCGGCGCGGGCCTGTCGATCTGGACAGCGGGCGCCCTGGGTTGCCTGACCGCGATGGCCGGCGCCGATGTCGCCATCGGCTTGTACGAACGCTGGGTGGCCAAGCGGCTGGACCTGAGCGAGGCCGAGCCGAAAGCATGAGCCGGGCAGGCCGGGTAGGGCGCCGATTTTACGGGTCCTCCCCGAGGGCCGCCCCCTACACGGGTTAGCGAACTCGCGGATTCTCTCTAGCTGAAACCTTCGCAGGGATGTCCGTCTTTCCAAGTGGCGTACGGGCCTCAGCACTGATAACGATCACGGATGTGCTGGTTGTAATAGGCGCCTTTGGACACCGCGGCCATCAAGCCATTGTGTATGGCCGACGGGACGCCGCAGAAATCGTAAGAGTGACCCTGTTCAAAGCGGATCCTCATTCGTCTCGTTGCTGGGTCATAGCCAACGGCGGTCATCGCACTGGAACGCACGGCAATCATGTCCATGACATCTCTCCCTCTGACGGATCGTCCACTGATGCTAGTCGAGCGAGGCGGATCTGCAGCCCAGGCCACCGAAAAGTCGCCGGGGACCCTGAGGACTTTCAAAGGACACGGGGTCGGAAACCCGCGGGATCGTGTTAGTGGGATGTCTGCCAGCTTACTGAAATTTCAATCCACTGAAATCTTGAAAGGATTCATTGAAAAGCCGCTGAAAAGGAGGGCTTATGAGCACAGCTACGTACCTGTCAAAGAACGCTTTCGCTGCGCGCATCGGCCGATCACCGAGTTACATCACCTGGCTTAAGGAAAACGGGCGGCTGGTCCTGACGCCCAATGGCAAGCAGGTCGACGTGCTGGCCACCGAAGCGTTGGTCCGCGATACTGCCGACCCAAGCAAGGCTGCCGTCGCTGCTCGCCACCAACAAGACCGGCTTCAGCGTGATGTGTACAGTCACGTCGCAGCCAAATCCGAGCCGACTAACATGGCTGCGTCGCCGCCCGTTGACCCTGCTCAGGGGCAGACTCCGGACTTTCAGAAAGCAAGAACGCATCGCGAGCATTACCTGGCGAGGATGGCGGAGATGGAGTTCCGTAAGGCACAAGGTGAACTGGTGGAAATCAGCTTTGTGCAGAAGGCCGCCTTTGAAACAGCGCGATCGCTCAATCATTCTCTGATGAGCCTGTCGCCGCAATTGGCACCCCAGCTCGCTGCGCTGTCAGATCCGTGGGAAGTAGAGCGGCAGTTGACGGCTGCAATCCGTCAACGCCTTAACGAGGCGGCTCAAGTGTCTAGTGATGACTTTGGGATCGCATTGGACGACAGGTGAGGGTGGAGACGACTTCCTTGGGCTCTGGAGTGCCCTGAACAAATTATTCATAACTAAATTTACCGAGACTTGTGATAGGCCGAAATGAGCCAATAGCTGCCGCTCATGAGCAACCGATATCGGCCAATAGCGGACGGTCACAGACGAATTGCCTTCACGTCAGACATCCCCACATTGTGTTCGGAATTTAGAAAAGTCTTTCCCTGATTCGCTCCTGTTTCCAGAAAGCCCTCGAACCTAAAGTACGTCCTGCCAGCAACATCACACTTACTTTAGGAAATCTCATTATGAAAACGGCAATGATCATCGTCGCACTCTTGGGCTTCAGCTCTCTGGTAGCGGCACAGGACGGCGCTGCAAATACTCAACCTGTCGAGCAATACGGTTATGGCACCCACCTTGATGTCGCAAAGGTCATCTCTGAAGACCCGGTGCCAGATATTTGCGCTGTAGTGCCGACGCACATGACCTATCAGGATTCACAAGGCAAACAGCACGTACTGGCCTATAGCGTCATGGGCCGTTGCAGCCAGGGCTAAGTCAGATGTTCGCCCATCATTGCGCCTCGGAGAGTGGTCTCATCGAGGCGCAAATACCTTTTTGCCACGCAGTGTTTCAATCGATCAGTGCTTGGGCCGTGGCTGCCAGCTGACTGCCAACCCGATCTTTCAGCGCTTCAATAAATCGGGTGATTTTTGCATCGACAAACTGCCGAGAGGTATAGACGGCGTAAACGTTGCGCTCATAGGTATGGTAGTCAGGCAAAACCCGCACTAGCTTGCCGGAACGCAAATCGTCGATGGCCGTGAACCCGGCCAGCAAGCCAATCCCCGCGCCCTCTCGAATGGCAAGCGCCATCGCATCCATATCGTTGACGCTGAAACTTGGACCTGTCGGGACAAATGTCGCGTCCCCGGCTTTGCTCTTCAGCTGCCACTCATCCCGCACATAGTCCACGGTACCCAACAACAGGCACTGGTGATCGCGCAGATCTTCAGGCGTCTCCGGGGCCGCATGCCCGGCCAGGTAGTCTGGCGACGCCACCAGTACACAATGGCTGACACCGATTTTTTGGCTGACATACGCCGAATCAGGGAGCGCACGGGCGATCAGAATCGAGACATCCAGTTGGTCTTCCAACAGGTTAGGCATGCGTTGCGAGAGCAATAAATCCACGGTCACTTCCGGGAATTGCTGGCGGTATTCCAGCACGGCCCCGGTGACCAGATGCCGGGCTAGTCCGGGAACGCAATGCACCCTCAGTGTTCCCCGAGGCTCCAGCGCGGCATTGCTGGCTTCGGCTTCGGCACTCTCCAGATCAGCCAGAATTTTCGTGCAGCGCTCATAGAACCGTCGCCCCGCATCGGTAACCGACAGGCGTCGGGTCGAGCGTTGCAACAGGCGCGCATCGAGCACGTTTTCCAGCGCAGAGACAGCACGCGAGACGTTACCGACCGTGGAGTCCAGATGATTGGCCACGGCCGTGAAACTGCCCATCTCGACAACCTTTATGTACACCGACATGTTCGAAAGCTTATCCATCGCGACCTTCCTGTAGATCTGACGCTCACCCGTGATAACGCGCATTTTTTCCGGATGCTACACGTTCAGCCCGCGGCTCGATATTACCTCTGGCGACAACAATGATTCCCTTTGGCCCGTCTAAATCAATGGGCACTCCTTCCATAAACTTGGTTGCACAGGCCGCCTGAACAGGCGCCGGGTTTCTTACGAATCTCTGACAACCAACTGAAGGTCACATCATGAAGACTTCCTACGACCCGCTTTATCTTTTCATCGGTGGTGAATGGATCAGTGCCGAAGGGCGCGATACCGCCGCTGTCGTCAACCCGGCAACCGGCCGGGAAATCGGCCGCGTCCCTCTCGCCACCGCAGGCGACCTTGATCACGCCTTGGAAGTAACTCGCCTGAGCTTCGAGCAATGGCGCCAGACCGTGCCTGACAAACGCGCCAAGATCCTCAAGCGTGCCGCCGACCTGATCCTCGAACGCGCACCGCAAATCGCCGCGCAGATGACCCTGGAGGAAGGTAAGCCGCTGAGTGAAAGCCTCGATGAAGTGACCCGCGCGGCGGAGTATTTCGAATGGTTTGCCGAAAGCGCCCGGCGTATCGATGGCCGTGTGGTCCCGGCCAACCGTCCAGGAGTGTTGCAACTGGTCAAACGCCAGGCCATCGGCCCAGTGGCCGCCTTTACACCGTGGAATTTCCCGGCCATCACCCCGGCACGCAAGCTCTCGGCAGCGCTGGCCGCGGGTTGCAGCGTCATTCTCAAACCCGGTGAAGAAAGTCCCGCCACAGCGTTGGCCCTGGCGCGTGCACTCGACGATGCAGGATTGCCCAAGGGGGTTTTGCAAGTGGTCTTCGGCGTACCGGATCAAGTGTCCAGCCATCTGATTGCCTCGCCGATCATTCGCAAAGTGACCTTCACCGGTTCGGTGCCCATCGGGCGCCTGCTGTCTGCACGAGCTGCCGAAGGCGTGAAGCCCATCACCCTTGAACTCGGTGGGCACGGACCGGTGCTGGTGTTCGAGGATGCCGACATTGAAAAAGCCGCCATCGAAGGTGTCGCCAACCGCTTTCGCGGCACTGGGCAGGTGTGCATTTCATCCACTCGGTTTCTGATCCAGCGTGGCGCCTATCAAGCCTTTGTCGATCATTTTGTCGCGGCGACCCAAGCCCTGAGGATCGGTGAAGGCCTGCATCCGGACACCCAAGTCGGCCCCTTGGCCAACCCAAGGCAATTGGCAAAGATGGAAGAACTGGTCGCCGATGCCGTCGAAAAAGGTGCACGGGTATTGGTAGGTGGCGAAGCCTTGCCAGGTGAAGGCTACTTCTTTCAACCCACGGTGCTGGCGGATGTGCCGATGAACGCCCGCGTTATGCACGAAGAACCCTTTGGCCCCATCGCCGTGCTGATGCCGTTCGATGAACTGGCCGATGGACTGCAGGAAGCCAACCGCCTGCCCTACGGACTCTCGGCTTACGCCTTCACCTCCAGCGCGCGCACGGCCATTGATGTCGCTGACGGATTGGAGGCCGGGATGATCGGCATCAACCAATACCGCATCGTCGCTACCGAGCTCCCGTTCGGCGGCATGAAAGAAAGCGGTCACGGCTCCGAAGGCGGCATTGAAGGCATCGAACACTATCTCACCCATAAATTCATCAGCCAGGTTTAAGGAACTCGCCCATGTCCAAGCTCAACTTCAATAGTCCTCGCGAAGCGGCGCGCGCATTCACGCCGAAGCTGGCGCAATTCGTCGACTCAACGCTTTATCCACTCATCTGGAGCGATCCGGCACTGTCCCCGCGCGACCGTAGCCTGATCACCGTGGCGGCATTGATAGCCGCTGGTCATTCGGAAGAGTTGCCTGCTCACTTGCGCCGGGCGGCAAACAACGGTGTGACCCACGATGAACTGGCGGCAGCGATCACGCACTTGGCTTTTTATGTGGGCTTCCCTGGCGCCATTACCGCATCTGCTATCGCCAACGCCACGTTCAACGAAACGGAGAACAACTGAATGAAAGCCATCAAGATCACAGAATTTGGTGCGCCAGACGTTCTGGAACTCGTAGAGTTCGCCAATCCTGAAGTGCGTCCTGACGACCTGCTGGTGCGTGTCTATGCCGCCGGAGTGAACCGTGCGGATCTGACTCACCGGACCGGCGGGTACGGCCATCCGAATTTCGGTGACTCGCTGATCATCGGCCTGGAAATCGCCGGCGAAGTGATCGGCAAAGGTAACGCGGTGACAGGGTTCGAGGTCGGAGATCGAGTCATGGGCGTGGTCGGCGGCGGTGCCTACGCCGAGCTGGCACGCATCGATTACCGCATGGCCATGCACATCCCCGCGCAGCTTGATTATGTACACGCGGCAGCCATTCCCGAGGTCTTCGTCACGGCCCATGAAGCAATGATGCACCTGGCTCGGCTTAAGGCTGGCGATTCAGTGTTGATTCACGCGGCCGCTGGCGGCGTCGGCTCTGCCGCTGTGCAGCTGGCTTACGCCACCGGCGCGACGGTGTATGCGACAACCGAAGGCAGCAAGTTGGCGCGTGTCGAGCATTTGGGGGCTGACGTGGCGATCGACTACAAGACGCAAGATTTCGCTGAAGTGATCGCCGACAAAACCCAGGGCCGCGGCGTCGATGTAATCATCGACTTTATCGGTGAGCCCTACTTCGCCCGCAACGTCGCGTCCCTTGCACGCGGCGGCCGCCTCATTCAGGTGGGGATTCTCGGCGGTGGAGGCAACGTCACGGTGGCGCTGGAGGACATTCTTTATCGCCACTTGCAAATCATCGGTACGGTGATGAAGTCGCGCACGCAACCGGAGAAACACGCCATGATCAAGCGCTTCCGCGAGCACTGGCTTGATCGCTTCGAGGGTGCCGGAAGCCTTGAGCCGGTTGTCGATAGCACCTTTGCGCTAGCACGGGCTGCCGATGCGCATCGCCGGATGGAGTCTTCCGAAAACATCGGGAAAATCATTTTGACGATGCAGCATGAAGACTTGCTTTAAGTCTGGCCACATTGGGGATAGAGCTGAAAAAAGGTGCCCTTAGTGGGCACCTTCAACGGGTGTGGGGAACACCTCTGAGCAGTGCGTTCTGAATCGGCTGATCGCGACAACCGGGCTAATCGTGACAGGCAGCTAATGGCCGACAGCGGTCGCTTGCGAACGTCCGCTATTGGCCGCTTGTTATCGAAATAACTGCGATGACGTTCAGTCTCTTAAATCTGGCAATATCGCATTGATCATGTTGTTAAACGTGCCGGGTGAGTCGATCATCCTTGCAGCCACCTTTGCTCCACCTGCCGCGCTTGTGGCGCGCCTCGCTTGGTCGGCAGTGGAGGACAGTTTAACGATCACCACCTCACGCTTCGGGTTGATGTAGATTTTTTGTCCGAAGCGACCACTGGCCTCCACCGATCCTTCGCCGTCATTGCGCTGAAACCAATAATTGCGATAGGCATAACCAGGCCGGCCAGGTGCCAGATTGCCTTGCGCGAAAATCGCCGGATCGCCCGGCTGGAAGGTATTGCGCACGGCTTGATTGAAACTGTCCGTGCTTGATTCACGAGCCAGCTCACGACGGACCAGTTCGGCGAAGCGCGCGGTGTCACGCAGATTCGTGCTGATCCCGCCGCTGGCCATCTCAGTGCCCAATTCATCGATTTGGACATAGCCATCTTCCTTAGCGAAGCGCGACCAGATCCGTTGCTGAACCAGTTGCGCCCAATTCGTTCCGGAGATACGCCGCAGCGCCCAGGCCACCGCCTCGGGTGAGCCATTCTGATAAAAAAACTTGCCTTCCCCGGGAGCGATTTGCGCGACCTTCAAAAAAGAGTAGATATCGCCGGGCATTTTTGCGCTCCGCGGGATGAGCCCGGTCGCGGCGAACAAACCGAGGTCCGGCGGAACTGCTTCGGGGTAGGCCACAGCCACCTGCATATCCAGATTGGCCTGCACCGTGGCCTCGCCAAACGGTGTGCCGCTCAGTTCAGGGACATAACTGGCAAGTTTCGCTTGCGGGTCGAGCTTGCCTTCTGCAATGAATTGCGCTGCCAGCAAGCCGGTGACGGATTTCGTCATCGAAGCCCAGATGTGCGGTTGGCCGGGTTCAAATCCTTCCATATAGCGTTCAAACACCACGCGGCCGCGTCGCAGGACGATGAAGCCATCGGTCGCGGTATCTTGCAGGTAGCGGGCGAGGGTCAGGTCCTCTTCGCCAGCCTTGAAAGTCACCGAGTCGAGATCGTGCGGTGCAGCCTCGATGATCGACAGCGGTTGTGCGGCACGAGCAATGTTGCGCGTTGCGGACACTTCCCGAGCGTGTCGGATTGACCAGCGCAGGAAAGGCGGGTGAAAGGCATTGGTTTTGTTCACACGAAACTCCGGTGCGGGTGGAAAACCGTGCATGACGCCGGTATCGGCTGAGCCACTCGCGGCGACGGCCGGGCAGAGGGCGCTGGAAAGCAGCAACGCAGCACCCAGTACCATTGGGGCTTGGGGTTTGTCAGAGGCGAACCGGGCAAGGCACTTGCGCATGTTTGTTTTCCTTTTACGTTAGAAGGTGGCACCAATAGCGATGGAGGCAAAGTCGCGGTCATCGCGCGTGCCGTAAGTGCCATCGATGTAATCGGTGTAAGACAGACTCAGCGAATACTTGCTCATGAACGTCGCGTCCAGACCCAGGCTGACGGAGCGCGAACCTTCGTTGAACGCCGAGCCATCGCCCGGCGAATAACCTTTGACGTCATGCGCCCAGGACAGGTTGGGCCGCAGGTCCAGCCCTGGCATCACCCCTGAGTAGCTCAAGGTCGCGCGCATCCGGTAACCCCAGGAGAACGGTGTGACGAAGCCTTCGTCGGTGCAGTATTGCGGGCTGCTTGAAATGGCCCGACAGATGCTGTTGTCAGTCAGCGCGCCGTTGCCATAAGCGCCGGATCGACCATAGCGAGGCCCGTTTTTGCCCTCCAGGCCACCGACGTAAGTGGCGCCGGCTTCACCGACCAATAGCAACTGATTCGCCCCCAAGACCTGGCCGAAAGAATGCATTGCAGAGACCTGCGCCTGGGTGACCTCCTTGCGCCGATAGCCGTTGAAAAGAGTTGAGTCGGTGGTCGGCCTCAGGCCGGGTTCGGACAGTGGACTGCGCCCGTTGGCATTGAGCAGCGACTGCAGCACATCCGTGCCATTGAGTTGCACGGGCATATTCGGGCGGTAGCTGAGTTCGCCCTGCACCGCCGTACCGGTGCGCAGGGTGGTCGAGAACGTCATGCCATATAAACGGATGTCTTCGGGGTATTGGGAAAGGTACTGAGACGTTCCCATGCGCAGCGCGCCGGCGAGTGTCTGGCCGGCGCTGGAGGCCAGGAAAGCACCGCAACCTGCCGACGGCACTCCAAGATTGCTGCACAATTGCGGAGCAAAACCGGTGTTGCTGTAATACCGGCTGCTGACAGTTCCCAGATACGGCGAACGGCTGTGGTAATTGGCGGCATAGACCCCGAATTCAGCATCCAGTTGTGTGACGTACCAACGTAACGACAGGCCCCATTGGCCGCTGTTGCGTGCGTCCTGATCACCGCTGCGGGGGATGCGCACGCCTTCCTCACCCATGACCACGCCGAACGGGCCTAACCCTCGATTGGCAGCGGCGGCGTTGACCAGGCGTCCGCCGACATCGAGGCCGGTGCAGCCCTCAGGTGTGAAGTCGTTTCCCGAAAAGAAGGTGCCGCAGTTGTCCAGCTGGGTCTGTTCCCAGTCCAACTGGTAGAAGGCGTCAAAGGACACTGCTTCATTGATGTTCTGCGTCATGTAGAGCAAGTTCACCGGCACCAGTGCGTCCTTCACCTCAGAACCGGGCCGGCGCAGTGCCGCTTGGTTGAAAGGATTTACGACGTTCAAACCGCCCTGGATGAAAATGCTTTCCCCCCAGTTCACCACTTGCTTGCCGACACGCGCCGAGCCCGGCTCGCCGCTGATGTCGTAGAAGTAGTAGACGAAGGCATCGAGCAGTTGGAAGCCTGCGGTTTTTGCCGACGCCTGGCGATCGTTGTCGTCGATGTCCTTGAAGCGTTGGCTGTGATCACGTTGCGCGGTGTCGTACCAGTAGGTACCACGCAGGAACATGCCGATGTTGTCGCGTTTGAGCTCCAGGTCATGGGTGCCTTTGAAAATCGTTGAGAACACGTCCCCGGATCGATAATTGCGTCGGCCGTCATTGCCGTTCGCGGCCCCCAGTTGCAGCTTGGCCGGATTGGCAGTGCTGACCCCGACACCGAGTGCCAGCGACGAATCGAGCTGCCCATCGATGTCGCCGAATGCAAATTCGACTGCGCCCACCGGGGCGGCGAGCAGACTGCACGACAGTAAAACCAGCGATGACCGTAGCCGGTCGCAAACATGTGTGTTCACTCTTAACCTCTTATTGTGTTTATTCGAGAGTGAGGGGATAGCGCACCGACAACAGGAAGAGCACCTCAGCGCCTGGTCAGCGGCGGTCTGGCTTTTGTCGGTCGGTATCGATAATAGGAAGACCCCGACGGGGCTCACAAATAGCGTCTTTGAATCGTTGCCATAACACTTCGGCATGGGCGTGACGCTGCAAAAACCGCCGCGATGTAGCGCACGGAATGGAACTGTTCAGCCAGCTAAAACCGTTATAGCCGGCATCAATAACTAGTATTACGCCCCTCAAGCCCACGCTGTTTAGCATCGTCCCCGTCTTAACTGTCGACGAGAACAACAACGTGAACCTCGGAAAAATAATCAGTCGAAGTGCCAGGTACTGGCCAGAGCGGATGGCCGTCATCGATCGTCACACTAGGCTGAACTTTGCACAGCTGGAGCAGCGGACAAATCAGCTTGCTTCAGCATTACTGGGCCAAGGCATCAGCACGGGCGAACACGTCGCCATCCTTGCGGAAAACCGGGTAGAACTGGTGGAGGCGGAAATCGCCTTCTACAAGACCGGCTTGGTGAAAGTGCCGGTCAATGCGCGGCTGTCGCTCGAAGAAGTCATTCAGATCATCAACGACTCTTGCAGCGTCGGACTGATCGCCACACCAATGTTTGCCGAGGCGTTGATCGCACGTCGGGCTGAAGTTCCGGGGTTGCGCTTGGTGGTGGCACTGGGCGAGAAGGGCGGTGATATCGCCTATTCGGCACTGCTAGATCAAGGCAGTGAGGCGCCGGTCAGTTGTGACCTGCCGGACGATGCACTGGCGGTCTTACACTACACCTCGGGCAGTTCCGGTGTGCTGAAAGCCGCCATGCTCAGCGTGGGCAATCGCAAGGCGCTGATCCGCAAGAGCATCGCCAGCCCCACCCGGCGAGCCGCGCCGGACGATGTGATGGCCCACGTCGGGCCGATTACCCATGCCAGCGGCATGCAATTGATGCCTTTGCTGGCGGTGGGCGCGTGCAACCTGCTGTTGGAACGCTACGACGATCAACTGCTGCTCGAAAGCATCCAGCGTGAGCGTGTCACGCGCTTGTTTCTGGTGCCGGCGATGATCAACCGACTGGTGAATTTCCCCGGCGTCGATCGCTATGACCTGAGCAGCCTGCGCCTGGTCATGTACGGCGCAGCGCCGATGGCACCCTCGCTGGTCAAACGAGCCATTGAAGTGTTCGGGCCGATCCTTGCCCAGGGATACGGTGCCGGCGAAACCTGCTCGCTGGTCACGGTACTCACCGAGCAAGACCATATTTGTGAAGAGGGCGACTATCGCCGCCTGGCTTCCTGCGGGCGCTGCTACTTCGAGACTGACCTGCGAGTGGTAAACGAAAACTTCGAGGATGTTAAGCCTGGCGAAATCGGCGAAATCGTGGTCAAGGGCCCGGACATCATGCAGGGCTATTGGCGCGCGCCGGAGCTCACTGCCGAGGTGATGCGTGAGGGATATTACCTCAGCGGCGACTTGGCGACAGTCGATGAACAGGGCTACGTGTTCATCGTCGATCGCAAAAAGGAAATGATCATCTCCGGCGGCTTCAACATCTATCCCACGGAAGTCGAGCAGGTGCTTTACACCTTGCCTGAGGTTTTTGAGGCGGCGGTCATTGGTGTGCCGGATGAGCAGTGGGGCGAGGCGGTGCGAGCCGTCGTTGTACTCAAGCCGGGCACTGCACTGAGTGAGTTGGAGGTCATCGATCACTGCGCACGCACCCTGGCCGGGTTCAAGAAACCCCGCGCCGTGGATTTCGTCAGCGAACTACCGAAGAACCCGAACGGCAAAGTCGTTCGCCGTCTTATTCGCGATGCCTACTGGCAAAACAGCGACCGCCGTATCTGACGAGGAGATCACCATGTATCAGCCAAGTGAAAAGGCCAGCCAAATCATCGAGGCCATCGGCGGTTTTATCCGCGATGAGATCCGGCCGCTGGAACAAAGCGCCGACCTGAGTTGGGCGGAGCCGCATCCCCGCGAAGTTCTTCAGCAAGTGTGGCAGCGCTCTTGCGAGCTGGGGTTTTACAACATCATGCTGCCCGAGGCGATCGGTGGCGCGGGGCTTAACGTTTCAGACCTGTGCGCGGTAAAGGAAGCCACAGTACTAAGCGGTTCCATGCTGGCGCCGCACATCCTCGGCGAACTGTCCGGGCCGCCGCGCATTGGGCATCTGTTCAAAGTCGCGAGCCCGGAACAAGTCGAGACTTTCTTGCAGCCGGTGTGCCGTGCCGAGAAAGCCGTGTGCTTCGCGCTGACAGAAAGCGAGGCGGGCTCCGACGCCACGGCGATCACCACCAGCGCGCGACGCGATGGCGATGATTATGTGCTGAGCGGCAGCAAGCGTTTCATCTCTGGCGCGCCTTATGCGGATATTGCCGTGCTGCTTGCGGTTACCGGCACCGGCGGCGGAGCCCAAGGCATTTCGGCCTTCTTCGTCGATCTGAAGGCGCCCGGTGTGCGGATCGAGAGCGACTATGCGGTGATGTCCGGTGGTGGCGCGCATGGCGATATCTTCCTCGACGACGTTAGGGTGCCTGTGGCCAACCGCATTGGCGAAGAGGGCCAGGGATTCAAACTGGCGATGGGGCGGATCATGCTCAACCGTTTGCTGCATTGCCCGACATTGTTAGGCATGGCAGGCTTGGCGTTGAACCTGTCGATTGATTACGCGCGCACACGCAAGCAGTTCGGCCAACCCATCGCGATGTACCAGTCGATCAGCCACATGATTGCCGATATGGCTACCGAACTGCATGCCGCACGCAGCATGGTCTATGCCACCGCAGCGGTGAACGACGCCGGCGGTGATATTCGCACCCAGGCGCCGATGTGCAAGCTGTTCGTCTCCGAAACCGCTTTCCGTATTGCTGACCGCGCGGTGCAAATTCACGGCGGCGCGGGGTTGCTGCGCGGCCATCCGGTGGAGTGGATTTTCCGCGCGACCCGAATGATGCGCATCTTGACGGGAACCAGCGAAATCCAGCGCAACACCATTGCCAAGGGTGTCCTGATGCCGAGCTAGCAGCGGGTGCCGCACGTCCGGTCGTGCAGGGCCGGACGCTCTGACAAGAACAATAACGAGAGACGACCATGACTCACACTGACACACCCGCACGTCTGGGCACCGCCTGGATGATTGCTGTATTGCTGGCGCTGCTGATGCTGGTGAACTTCCTCGACAAAGTGGTCATCGGCCTGGTGGCGGTGCCGATGTCCAAAGAGCTCGGCCTGACCCCGACCGAGTTCGGCCTCGTAGGGGGCGCGTTGCACTGGTTCTTTGCGATTTCCGCGGTCATCGGCGGCTTCGTGGCTAACCGCCGTCCCACACGCACGTTGCTGCTGGGCATGGGCGCATTCTGGGCGGTCGTGCAACTGCCGATGCTCTTCGTCACTTCTCTCTGGGCCATTATTGCCTGCCGGGTGCTGCTGGGCATCGGCGAAGGGCCGGCCTCGCCAGTCGCTACCCACGCCTTGTACAAATGGTTTCCCAATGACCGTCGCAACCTTCCGGTCGCGCTGTTGCATACCGGCAGCGCCTTGGGGTTGTTGGTTGCGGGCGCAATGATCCCCTGGATCAGCGTGCATTACGGCTGGCGAATGAACTTCATTGTTCTGGCCGTCATCGGCGCAGTCTGGTGTGTGTTGTGGTGGCTGCTGGGTCGTGAGGGTACGCTTGATCGCATCCGTCCCGGCCAGCTGAAGCAGGACGAGGAACGCGTACCGTATCGTCGCTTGCTCACGGACAGCACGGTGCTGAGCAATTACCTTTGCCATTTCGCCGCGAATTGGTCGTTGGCACTGACCCTGACCTGGGTGCCGAGCTATCTGGAAAACGGGCTGGGCATCGACCCCATCATGACGGGCCGGGTGTTCGTGCTGTTCGTGGTGGTAACCACTCCGCTGAGTCTGTTCATGGCTTGGCTGTCACAGCGCATGCTTCGCGGCGGGATTGCAACGCGCTGGTCGCGTGGAGCATTCGTTTCGTTTTGCCTGATTGCCAGTGGCCTGCTCAGCGCGGCGCTGTTTCTGCCGGGATTGTCGAGCATAGAGCGAATCGTCAGCCTAACGTTCAGCGGTGGCTTGGCGCTGGTGATGTATTCGGTAGGGCCGGCCATGCTCGCCGAGTTCACACCCGGCAGCCAACGTGCGGGCATTCTGGCGATCGGCAACGGCATTGCCTCACTCGCTGGTTTGTCGGCGCCAGTGGTCACCGGCATCCTCGTGCAGGGTGTGGGGGCCGAGCATCCGGCAGGTTACGGTGAAGGGTTTCTGGTCTGTGGCGCAGTGCTGATCATTGCCGGGGTGATCGGTTTGTTCTGGATGGATCCGCAGAAAACCCGCCAGCGCCTGAACGAGGTGAAAGGTATCGCATTGCCTCGGGTCAACTGAACCGTGCGGCGCTGCACGGCCCACCGTTGCGGCGCCCTTAGTGATCGACCGCGCTCAAGGTTTCTTCGGGCACACGCTCGATCAAACTGCCTTTCCAGTGGTCGTCGACGACGGCCTCGACCAGGACGCCGCGGACCAGATCGCGCATGCAGGTTGCCGCAAACGACAGCGGCTTGTGCTGCGAATAGGCCAGCGAAATCGTGCGGGTGATTCGCGGCTCGACGATCAGCCGGGCCGATATCGGCTCCAGCAATTCCGTCAGCGGCGGCCAGTTGCTGATGGTCGCCGCCAACCCGGCGCGCACCAGGCTGCTGATGCCAGGCGCAGACTGCTGCTCGTAGCTTGAATCGAGGGTCACCCCGGTTTCCATCGCTGCCTGCTCGATCCGACGCCGCAGATGCAGGGCGCGCGGCGGCATCACCAGCCGGGTCGCGGCCGCTTCAGCCAGCGTGATGGACGAGTGATCAGCTTCATGCACCGGTGTGCCTACCCAATACAGGTCTTCGGTGAAGACCGGTTCGGCGATGACGTGTTCCAGTTCCTCAGCGTTCGGCACAACGCCAAAATCCACTTTGCCCAGCTCGATCGCCTGGCCGCCTTCGCGGCTGAGACCATCCCATATCGTCAGCTTGATCCCCGGAAACTTTGCCTGCGCCTGCGTGATGATCGTCGGTAACAGCAACGACGAAGCGGTTGCCGGAATGGAAATCGCGACATGGCCCATCGGATTGCCCCGACTGGATTTGAGCTCGTCTTTCACCGAATCGAGCTTCTGAATCACCGAACGCGCCACTTCGTATAACTGTCGCCCGGCATCGGTCAGTTCAATGCCGTCGTGCTGACGGGCGAGTAACTGCATTTCCAGTTCGCTTTCCAATAAACCGATCTGACGGCTCAGGGCAGGCTGAGCGATGAACGCCCGGCGTGCAGCATTGGAGAAGCTTCCAGCTTCTGCAATCGCGACGAGGTAACGCAGCTGTTTCAAAGTCATGGGGCAAATCTCTGGCTATGCCGAAGTGCTATGGCAAGTATCTGAAGACGCTATTTGTCGGGGCCCAGAGGGCTACTTAGTATCCATTGATACTCATCCAGAGGCTATCTGACCGGCGCTAAAAATTGTTTTTGCCCACCATCCTGCCAGCCGCTATGTCGTCTGGCGGGACCACTGCACATGTTCACTCTCTGATAAACACAATAAGAGGTTAAGAGTGATGCCAGCACGTACCAGAGATTTTATTCAGTCGTCGTTGATTCCGTTGTCATGCTGTGTCTTGCTGGCAATACCGTGGGCGGCAGGAGCGCTCACCGCCAGTGAATTACCGCAGAACCTGACGCCGATCGGCGCCGAGCGCGATGCCTCCCCCGACGGGCGAATCCCAGCATGGCAAGGCGGACTCACAACCGCGCAACAGCGACTGGAAAGCAACGGCACGCCGGTCGATCCTTACGGTGATGAACGACCGCTGTACGAGATAACCGCACAGAATTACCGCCAGTACGAGGATCAGCTGTCAGCCGGGCAGATCGCTTTGCTCAAGCGTTTTCCAGAGACGATGAAGCTGCCTGTCTACCCCACCCATCGCAGCGTCGCCATACCCGCGCACCTCGCCGCATCCGCCGCACGCAACGCCACGCACGCGCAGCTCGACGACCAAGGCAACGGTCTGCGAGATTTCGCCGGGGCGGTTGCCTTTCCTCTGCCTAAAAATGGCCTGGAAGTGATCTGGAACCACCTGACCCGCAACCGCAATGCCAGTTACAGCGTTGTCTCCGACAGCGCCACGCCGCAGGGCAACGGCCGATTTACGTTGATGAGCGCGCGTCAGGAATTCGCTCGACCTGACGGGTTGCCGGGTGCTGATGCCGACAAAGTTCTCTACTATTTTAGCCACCGAATGACCGCACCATCGCGGCTCGCTGGGGATGCGATGGTGGTGCACGAGACACTGGACCAGGTCGCCGAACCGCGATTGTCGTGGGTCTACAGCTCCAGCCAGCGTCGAGTGCGGCGTGCGCCGGGCATCGCTTATGACACCGCCGGGCCGGGGACGGCAGGCCTGCGCACGGCGGACAGTCGTGACATGTTCAATGGCGCACCGGATCGATACGACTGGCAACTGGTGGGCAAGAAATTGCTTCACGTGCCGTATAACAGCTATCGCCTGGCCTCGCCCCGATTGCGCTACAGCGAATTGATCAAGCCTGGCCACGTCAACCCTGTCCCCACCCGCTATGAACTGCACCGTGTGTGGGAAGTGGTTGCGACGTTGAAGCCGGGAGCCCAGCACATCTACGGCAAACGTCACTACTACATCGACGAAGATACCTGGGCCATTCTCGAGGCCGATGTCTATGACCAGCGAGGCGCGTTATGGCGTACCTCCGAAGCGCACAGTTTTTACCACGCCAGCGGTGAGGCGGCGGTGAATGCGATGGAGGTCACTTACGACCTGAAAAGTGGCCGATATCACGTTTCCGGCCTGATAAACGAGCAACGCAACCCCTACGCCTTCAACGTGCCGACCAGTCTTTCGTACTTTTCGCCCGGCGCATTGCGCAGCTTTGGTGTGCGCTGATGAGGGTGAATACTAAGCGTCGCACTTGGACTGAACTCCTGCTCGGCGGCGGCGAGGCGCCGGATCCGCGATTCACACTGGCCAATGAACGAACCTTTCTTGCCTGGATTCGCACGTCGCTGGCATTACTGGGCGGCGCAATTGCCATTGAGGCCTTCGCCACACAGGTCTTCGAGCCCGGTTTGCGCATGGCCGTAGCCATTACCCTGTTGGTGTTGAGTCAGTTGATCAGCGCCGGTGCCTGCGTGCGCTGGCTGAGGGTGGAGCGTGCGTTGCGCCAGCGTCGGCCGCTGCCATTGCCGGCGCTCGCGCCTTTGTTGGCGATGGCTTGCGTTACGGCGGTGGCTTTGATTGGCAGTGCGCTGTGGCCCCGCTGGCATGGGTGATCCGGGGCTTCAGGCGGAGCGGACTGAATTGGCGTGGCGACGGACTTTGGTCGCGTTGCTGTTAGTGGTGATTCTGGCGGGGCGAGTGGGTGCGTGGCTGTCGCTGGGGATAGGCGCTGTCGCCGTCCTAGGGCTGCTCGCCAGGCAAGGGCGCCGCTACCGCCAAGGATTGGCAATGCTGCGCATGGAGCAGGCATCGCCGGCGCCCGTGGCGATTCTGGCGTTGGGCGCGAGCGTCTGTTTGCTGGCGTTGATCGCTATGGTCGAGCTGCAAAGCGGCGCCTGAGCGCCGCCCACGTTCAGGGCGTGACGATATTGAAGCGTCCGTCCGTTTCCTCAAGTCCACCCATGAAGCGTAGAAATTTCACTCGCTCACCGGTGATCGTGATATCGCCCACCGTTGCCTCCTTCAAAAAGCCAGTCTGTTTCAGCGCGATGCGATCCAGCGTCGACTTGTTCATGCTGATATTCACGTCGGCTTGGTCATGCCGGGTCAAGTCGCGGTGGGTAAGGACACCGTTGCGCAAGGTCAGGGCGTAATCCTCGTTCAGATCGGTGAAGCGCCAGTTGATGATCAAGTCATTGTCGGCGGCTTTTAGCGCGTCAACCCGGACGCTCAGGTAATCGAAGAACATTGCAGGGGGCAGCGCCCGCACCATATCGTCGGCATTTCCGCCGCTGCCTGTTGTAGCCGCAACGCCGTCGCGCAATTCCTGCGCGCCGCTGAGGTAGGCATTGCGCCAAGTCGCGTTCTCGCTCTGATAGCCCAGCTGTTCCAGCGCATCGGCCTGCAGGTTGCGTGCATCGGCATTGTCCGGCTCTGCGAAGACCAAATGATTGGTCAGTTGCGCGACCCAGCGATAATCGCCTTCGTCGAAGGCTTTGCGCGCCTGCTTCAAGAGCTGCTCGGCACCGCCCATCGCCGCTACGTAACGCTTGCCCGCAGCCTGCGGTGGCAAAGGATTGAGGTTCGCCGGGTTGCCGTCGTAGAAACCCATGTAGCGCTGATACACCGCACGCACGTTATGGCTCAACGAGCCGTAATAATCACGGCTGTACCACTTGTTCGCCAAGCGTGGCGGCAGCGAACTCAAGGTGTCGGCAATCTCCATGGGCGTCAGTCCCTGATTGATCAGTCGCAGGGTCTGGCTGTCGATGAATGCATACATGTCGCGCTGGTCAGCCAGATATTCGCGTATCTGCGCACCGCCCCAGGTAGGCCAGTGATGCTGGGCAAAAACCACCTCGGCCTGATTGCCGTAGCGCAGCAGCGACTGATCCAGGTAATGCGCCCAGATCTTCGGGTCGCGCACCAGCGCGCCGCGCAAGGTGAGCACATTGTGCTGCACGTGAGTGGCATTTTCGGCCATGCACAGCGCCTTGAATCGCGGGAAATAAATGTTCATTTCCGCCGGCGCCTCGGTGCCGGGGGTGAGTTGGAATTCGACCTCGATACCCTCAAGGGTCAGGCGCTCCAGCGGCTGGCTGATTTCCCTGGTGGGCGCGATCAAGCTGATGGTTGCGTTGGCCGGAATACCCTTGCCCAGCCCGGCATCTACCTGGCCGCGCTCGCTGCGCGGCAACGGTGCGCCGTACATGTATTGAGCGCGACGTTTCATTGCCGGCCCGGCCAACACATTCTCTCCGATGGCGTGCTCGAAAAAACCTTGCGGTGCAATCACCTGGACCTTGCCCGCGGTGACATCCGCTTCGTCGATGATCCCCCGCACACCGCCGAAATGGTCAACGTGCGGGTGCGTGTAGATGACCGTGGTCACGGGCTTGCGCGGACGACTCTTGAAGTACAGCTCAAGACCGGCTTTAGCGGTTTCCACCGACAGCAGCGGGTCGAGCACGATCAAGCCATTGTCGCCTTCGACGATGGTCATGTTGGCCAGGTCCAGGCCACGAATCTGATAAATACCGTCAGTGACTTTGAACAGACCGGCAATGGTATTGAGCTGCGCGATGCGCCACAGACTCGGATTGACGGTACCGGGTGCGTTGGTCTGGTTGAGGAACGCGTACTGATTCAGGTCCCAGACGGTCTTGCCGTGCGCATTGCTGACCACCCCCTCATACCGCTCGATCAGACCGCGCTGCGCCGCTTCGAAATCGCCGCGGTCGGCGAAGGGCAAACGCTGCAACCATTGTTGATTGCTCTGCAGCGTGCTCGCCGTCGCATCTTTAGCCGGTGTCGCGGCAGAACTCATCAGCGGTGCCAACAAGGCAAGTGAAAGCAACGTCGGTGGAAAACGCATGGAGAAGTCCTTGTTATTGTTTGGGCGATCCACTTTAGGGAGAGGGCCTGGCCGCAGCCAATACCAGAGCGGCATGGTGGCCATCGTGTTTTTTGATGGCTCAGTCCGGTGCAATCGTCAGGATCTGTTCAGCCAGCCAGGCTAATGCAGGGTCGTGTTGGCGATGCGTCAGGTAGACCAGATCAAGCTCGAAGGGCGGCAATGCGAATGGCAGTTCCAGCAAGTCCAAAGGCAGTAGCCTGGCGAACTGTTGCGCCAGCTGGGTCGGCAATACCGTGCACAGGTCGGTAGCGGCCACGAGGTGCGCGGCCTGCAAGTAATTGGGCGTGGTATAGACGATCTGCCGCACCAGATTCTGTTCGGCCAGCCACTGATCAATCATTCCTCGCGTCTGGCCACCATTCACCCAGACGTGGCGCAGTTGCAGAAAGCTGCGCAGATCCAGGCCGGCGCCTGATTGTGGATGCCCCTGACGCATCGCCACCCGCAACGTTTCGCTGCGCCAGCGCAGCCGGGTAAAACGTGCCGGTACGTGATCAAAACGGCCCAGCACCATATCCAGTTCGCTACGGTCCAGCGCCTCCGCCGGCAGGCTCGCCGTCAAGTGGACGACATCGATGCGCAAGTGCGGCGCCTGGGTCTGCAAGTGGGCCAGCAAGGACGGCATGCACAATTGTTCGACATAGTCGGTGAGCGCGATCCGCAGCTGTCGATGGCTAAGCGCCGGGTCGAACGTATCGCCCGTGGCCAGGCTTTGTTCGATCTGCTGCAACGCCGCGCGGATCGGTCCTTCCAGGGCCAACGCTCTAGGCGTCGGACACATGCGGCGGCCAACGCGCACCAGCAGCGGATCGTCCAATGCGTCGCGCAAACGCGCCAAGGCATTGCTGACGGTGGGCTGAGTCAGCGCCAGACGCTCGGCCGCGCGCGAAACATTCTGCTCACGCAACAGCATGTCGAAGATACGCAGCAGGTTCAGATCAAAATTTGAAATATTCATGCCGCAAATATATGGCATATGAAAATGAAATTTCAAAAATACTGGAAGCCTGCTTACGGTGGCGGCTGTTATTTCCTACCGATGCAGGAGCGCCGCGTGTGAGCACCCCTTTCGATATTCAGCAGGTCGCCGTGATCGGCGCTGGCACCATGGGCCGAGGCATTGTCATCAGCCTGGCCAGCGCCGGATACCCAGTGCTATGGCTGGAAAGCAACGCCCCGACACTGGATGCTGGTTTGACCATGATTGAACAGACCTGGGCACAGCAGGTTGGCAAACAGCGGATCACTCAGGAGGAGGCAGACGCCCATCTGGCGCGGGTACGTCCTGTGCAAAGTTACGCTGACCTCGCTGAGGCGGATCTGGTCATCGAAGCGGTGTATGAAAGCCTGGAGCTGAAGCAGGAAATCTTCCGCGCGCTGGATTCGCACCTCAAACCGCAGGCGATCCTGGCCAGCAACACTTCGGCACTGGACATCGACGCCATCGCCGCAGTGACCAAACGTGCACAACAGGTGCTGGGTCTGCATTTTTTCAGCCCGGCGCACATCATGAAGCTGTTGGAAATCGTCCGCGGCAACGCCACGGGCCGCGAAGTGCTGGACGCCGCGCTATTACTCGCTCAGCGCGCTGGCAAGGTGGCGGTGGTGGCGGGCAACTGCCCCGGTTTCATTGGCAACCGGATGCTGCGCAGCTACGTGGCCGAAGCGCGCAAACTGCTCCTTGAAGGAGCGATGCCGCAGCAGGTGGACGACGCGTTACAGCAATTCGGCTTTGCCATGGGTCCATTCCGCATGTATGACGTGGTCGGCATTGATCTGGAATGGCGCGCCCGACAATTGGCAGGGCAGGGCATGGATGATCCCTTGGTCAGGATCGACAACGCCTTGTGCGATCTCGGCCGTCTCGGCCAGAAGACCGGCCAGGGTTATTACCGCTATGCAGCAGGCAGCCATGTAGCCGAGCATGATCCGCTGGTCGATAACCTGGTGCTCGAGGTGTCTCAGGGCCTGGGCTATCGTCGCCGTGAAATCGACGCGCAGGAAATTCTTCAGCGCTGCCTCCTCGCGCTGGTCAATGAAGGGGCAAAAATTCTCGAAGAAGGGATTGCTGCCAGCAGCCACGACATCGATCAGGTCTGGCTCAACGGCTATGGATTTCCTGCGCAAACCGGAGGGCCAATGCGCTGGGCGGATGAGCAGGGCATAAGCCAGATGGTCGCCGGGCTTGAACACTTGCAGGGCATGTTCGGCGAGCACTGGCGCCCAGCCGGTCTGCTCCAGCGATTGAAGGACAGCGGCAAACGTTTCGCCGATGTCGTGGAGGGCGCGGTATGAATTATCAAGCCCCTTTGCGCGATATGCGTTTCGTATTGCACGAGTTGTTCGACGTAGTGGGCCACTGCGAACAGCTGGGCGTGGAGCTCGACCGCGACACGCTTGACGGCATTCTTGAAGAGGCCGGACGCTTTACCGGCCAAGTCATTGCACCACTCAACCGCAACAGTGACGAGCAAGGCTGTCAACTGATCGGCACTGAGGTCCGCACGCCCGACGGGTTCCGCGATGCCTATCGCCAGTACGTTGACAACGGTTGGGCAAGCATGAGCGGGCCGACAGAGTACGGTGGCCAGGGATTGCCGCAAATGGTCTCGGCCTGCGTGCATGAAATGCTGATGGCGGCCTCGCTGTCGTTCCGGATTTATTCCGGCCTGACCGAAGGCGCGGTGCTGGCCGTGCATTGCCATGGCAGTGACGCACTCAAACACGCCTGGCTGGGCAAAATGGTCAGCGGCGAATGGACCGGCACCATGTGCCTGACCGAGCCACAGGCCGGAACCGACCTGGCGTTACTGCGCACCCGCGCGCAGCCCCAGACCGATGGTGGCTATCGCATCAACGGCAGCAAGATTTTCATCAGCGGCGGTGAGCACGATCTGACCGACAACATCATTCATCTGGTCCTCGCGCGTCTGCCTGATGGGCCGGCGGGTGTGAAAGGTATCAGCCTGTTTCTGGTGCCCAAAATCCTCCCCGACGGCCAGCGCAACACGCTGAGCTGCGGCGCCCTGGAACACAAGATGGGCATCAAGGGTGCTTCGACTTGCGTCATGAATTTCGACGGTGCTCAGGGCTGGTTGGTCGGCGAGCCAAATCAAGGCTTGGCGTGCATGTTCACCATGATGAACGACGCGCGATTCCAGGTCGGTTTGCAGGGCCTGGGCATTGCGGAAGCGGCTTTTCAAGGGGGCCTGGCTTACGCCCGCGAACGGTTGCAGTCGCGTTCGCTGGCCGGCGCAGTGGCACCGGAAAAGGCTGCCGACCCGATCATCGTTCATCCCGATGTGCGGCGCATGTTGCTGACCCAAAAGGCCCTCACTGAAGGTTGCCGGATGTTGGGTGCGTATACCGCGCGACAACTCGATCTGGAACACGCAGCAGCAGAACCGGACGTTCGTCGAGCCGCCATGCGCCGCGCCGCGCTCCTGATCCCTATCGTCAAAGGGTTCTTCACTGATGTCGGCCAGGAAGTCGCCAGCCTCGGCGTGCAGCTGTTTGGCGGGCATGGCTACATTCGCGAATGGGGCATGGAACAACTGATGCGTGACAGTCGCATTACCCAGCTCTATGAAGGCACCAATGGCATCCAGGCACTGGACCTGATCCGGCGTAAATTGATCAGCGATGGCGGCGCCGAATTGCACGCACTGATCAACGAATTGGTACAGCACGCAGACACCGCCGGCGCTTACCCATCAATGAACGAAATGGCCGCAGCGATCAGTCAGCGCCTCGAAGAATGGCGAGCGCTGAGCATTAGCGTTATCGAGACCTGCCAGCGCGATCCGCAGGAGATCGGCGCGGTTTCCGTGGATTTCCTCGCGTACTCGGCCTACGTCCTGCTGGCCGGTTTATGGATGCAGGCAGCCGTGCGCGCCCATGAAGCGCTGGCCGCAAGTACCGACGATGAGGCTTTTTATCAGGCCAAGCTGCATACCGCTGACTTTTACTGGCGCCGCGTATTGCCCCGTGCAAGTGCGCACCGTGAAGCGCTGCTGGGCGGTGCGAGCTGCTTGATGGCGATGGCGTCGAGTGACTTCAGTTGCTGACCGCAGACGTATTACCAAGAACAGGGAGTCGCTGACATGCAGCCTTTCAGCTTTGCCACTACTGCGCAGATTCTTTGCGAAAGCGGCGCGGCGCAACGCCTCGCGAGCCTGTGCCGCGAGCGTGGTGCGCGGCGTATCCTGATCATCACCGACCCCGGCATCGCCCGTCTTGGCATGCTTGATGACGTTTTGCCCGCTTTCACCCTCGCGAGAGTTGGTGTGGCGATCTTCAGTGACGTGACGGCGGATCCGAGCCAGAACTGTGTGCTCGCCGCCGTGGACCGCGCACGGCATATTGGTGCCGACATGATCGTTGGCTTCGGCGGTGGCAGTTCGATGGACGTGGCCAAGCTGGTCGCTCTGCTCGCACATCCCGCATGCGGCCAGCCGATCAGCGAATTGTACGGTATCGACAAGGCCAAGGGGCCGCGCCTGCCGTTGATCCAGGTGCCGACCACCGCAGGGACCGGCTCGGAGGTGACACCCATCGCGATTGTGACAACCGGTGAGACCACCAAAATGGGGATCGTCTCGCCCTTGCTGCTGCCGGATCTTGCCGTCCTCGACGCGGTTTGTACGCTAGGTCTGCCGCCAGCCGTCACGGCAGCCACGGGCATCGATGCCATGGTGCATGCGATCGAGGCCTACACCAGCAAACTCAAGCGTAATCCACTGTCGAGCCTGTTGGCGCGAGAGGCGCTGCGCCTGTTGGCTGACAATCTTGAACAGGCTGTATACAACGGCGGAAATCTACCCGTGCGGCAGGCAATGCTGCTCGGGGCGTGCCTCGCCGGTCAGGCATTTGCCAACGCGCCAGTGGCGGCGGTGCATGCGCTGGCGTATCCGCTGGGTGGACATTTTCACATTCCCCATGGCCTGGCGAATGCGCTGGTGCTGCCGCATGTAATGCGCTTCAACCTGCCCGATGCGCTGACCGACTACGCCGAACTGGCTTCGCCCTTGCTGGGAGCTAGGCTGCAGGCGGGCGATCGCGAGAGCCGCAGCGAGCAATTTGTCTGCGAGTTGGCGCAACTGGGCGCCCGTTGCGGATTGCCGAACACGCTGCGCGATGCCGGCGTGCCCAGAGAAAGCCTGGGCCAACTGGCCCAAGACGCGATGCAACAACAGCGGCTGTTGGTGAACAACCCGCGCGCCCTCAGCGAAGCCGATGCGCTGGCGATCTATGAGGCGGCCTATTGATGACCGACATCCGAGAGCGCGCCAACTACTCACACTTCACCTCGATCACGACCCGTTGGCACGACAACGATGTGTATGGGCACGTGAACAACGTCGTCTATTACAGTTTCTTTGACAGTGCCGTGAACAACGTATTGATCGGCAAGGGCGGGCTGGATATCCATGACGGTCCGGTGATCGGGTTGGTGGTCAGTTCCAGCTGCGATTACCACGCTCCGGTCGCTTTTCCAGAGCGCATCGAGGTCGCGCTCGCGGTAAGCAAACTGGGCCGCAGCTCCGTGCATTATCAACTTGCGGTGTTTCCCGAAGGGCAGGCACTGGCCAGCGCCACCGGGCGTTTCGTGCATGTTTTTGTCGATCGGATCGAACGCTGCCCGGTACCGATTCCCGAACGGTTGCGCGTGGTGTTAGGGGAACTGATTTGCAACTTGCCCGCTTCCACGACCAAGGATCTTGAACCATGAAAGATGCTGTGATTGTTTCCACCGCTCGCACGCCGATTGCCAAGGCCATGCGCGGCGCATTCAATGATTTCAAGTCACCCAGCATGACGGCAATCGCCATTCGCGCAGCAGTCGAACGTGCCGGCATCGAGCCGGACCAGATAGAAGACTTGGTGCTGGGCACGGCCATGCAAAGCGGCACTGCAGCGATCAACCCCGCGCGTCTGTCGGCGCTGGCGGCCGGTCTGCCGGTGTCGGTGAGTGGGCAGACCGTCGACCGCCAATGCGCATCAGGCCTCATGGCAATTGCCATCGCCGCCAAGCAAATCATCGTGGACGGCATGCAGGTGACCATCGGCGCCGGTCAGGAGCAGATCAGCCTTGTGCAATCGGCCCACAATCGCCTGGCGAGCGAGGCATACGACGACGCTGTGCTGCGCATGAACGAGCATGCCTACATGCCGATGTTGCAAACCGCCGAGCGGGTGGCCGCGCGGTACGGTATCAGTCGCGAGGTGCAAGACGCCTATGCGTTGCAGTCTCAGCAGCGCACGGCGGCGGCCCAGGCCGCCGGCCTGTTTGCCGATGAAATCGTCGCGGTCACAGCACGCAAAAAGATCGTAAACCAGGAGGACGGTGCGGTCAGCCACGTGCAGGTCACGCTCACCCAGGATGAGGGCAATCGGCCCGCTACCGTCTTGGCGGATCTGCAAGGCCTCAAACCAGTGATCGAAGGCGGCAGTGTCACCGCTGGCAATGCCAGCCAATTGTCTGACGGCGCCAGTGCGTGCGTATTGCTTGAAGGTGGCTTGGCGGCGCGTTTGCGCAGCGCTCCGTTAGGACTTTATCGCGGCATTGCGGTCGCCGGGCTGGCGCCGGAAGAAATGGGCATCGGACCGGTTTTGGCGGTGCCCAAATTGCTGCGTCAGCACGGTTTGACCGTCGACGATATCGGCTTGTGGGAGCTTAACGAAGCGTTCGCTTGCCAGGTGCTGTACTGCGCGTCGCGGCTCGGGATCGATCCGGCGAAGCTGAACGTCAACGGCGGCGCTATCTCGATCGGGCATCCCTATGGCATGAGTGGAGCGCGCATGGTTGGGCACGCGTTGCTGGAAGGAAAACGACGCGGGGTGAAGTTCGTCGTAGTGACGATGTGCGTGGGGGGCGGAATGGGCGCGGCAGGGTTGTTCGAGGTGTTATAAACAGGCGCTGTTATATTCGTCCGGATTGCCCTGATCAGGAGATATGTAGTGGCTCAGGCATGACAATCCGTTATGTAGAGTCGAGCAGGAGGGGGAGGCGGCCAAATTCTGTATTTGGCAGTCATTGCCATTATGTTTTCACAAATCAAATTGCTTCAAATCTGTCGGGCAATTGATATTGACAGAAGCAGGGCGGATGGAAGGGTAGGGTTGCGGAAATGGCTCGAAAGATGCGGAAATGGTCCAGAGATGCCCGGGCCTGATCAGCAAACCCCAGATACGACAAAGCCCTGAATAATCAGGGCTTTGTCGTATATAAGATGGCGGAGGCGATGGGATTCGAACTCATGGACCTGTTACAGTCGACGGTTTTCAAGTCCTTTAATAATTCGACTAATTTCAATGAGTTATGAGCCGCAGTTTTCCGCTTTGATTGCGTGCAAAGTTCCTCAGAACGGCCGCTAACGGCCAGAAGCGGTCGCTTGCATGTGCAGACTTTGAATACTGAAAAAGCAGCTTCTTTGGAGTTAGGGGGAATTAGAGACCCTCTGGTCACCTGCCGCGCTTCAGTATTGACTGCCTAAATAGCCACGCCTTGTACGTGGGTCGCAATCGAATCCAGCAACTGCATATCCGCCGCACTCAATCGCATGCCCGAGGCAGCCGCATTTTGCTCAAGACGATGACGGCTGCGCGTGCCGGGAATCGGCACCGCAGTAACGTGCAGTTGTTCCGCTCGACTGTAAAGCCAGGCCAGGGCCAGTTGCGCGGCAGTGATGCCACGCTGTGCCGCCAGTCGCTCCACCTGTTCGACCAGCGCCTGGTTGGTCGTTTGGTTCGCCGCTGTAAAGCGTGGGAAGTTCAGTCGTGAGTCCTGCTCGGATAAGCCGTTGGCGAACGTGCTGCTGGTGAGCAGGCCCCGGCCCAGCGGTGCGTAGGGTACGAGGGCCACGCCAAGTTCGGAGGCCGCCGCAATGACCGAGTTTTCTAGTTGGCGGGTAAACAGCGACCACTCAGACTGCAAGGCCGTAATCGGATGCACCGCGTGGGCGGCGCGTAGTTCCTCGGCGCTGACTTCACTCAAACCCAACCAGCGCACTTTGCCTTCGGCAACCAGGTCAGACATCGCCCCTACAGAGTCAGCCAGTGGTACATCGCTGACGCGGCGATGCATGTAATACAGGTCGATGCAGTCGAGGCCAAGGCGCTGCAGCGAACGGTCAACGGCTGCACGGATGTAATGGGGCTCGTTACTCAGGCTCCAGTCATCCGGGTTGGCGGTACTGCGCACATAGCCGAACTTGGTGGCCACCACCGCCTGATCACGGTGTTTATTGATAAAGGTCGCCAACAGTTTTTCGTTGGCACCACAGCCGTACATGTCGGCGGTGTCGAACAGGTTGATCCCCAGTTCCAAGGCGCGCTCGAGCGTGGACTGCGCCTGCGCCTCGTCCGTTGCCCCATAGAACTCGCTCATGCCCATGCAACCCAGCCCTTGCACGCCGACCAGCGGCCCCCAATTTCCCAGGTGCGTCATCGCAATAACAGCAGGCATCATTGGTTACCCCCACAGTTTGGAGGTGACGTTCTAACACCGGACCTTACTCCAGGGTCAAGGAGCCCAAGCATGCTGATTTCTCAATTTTCCAGGGCCTCAGGCTTGCCCGTCGAAACCATCCGGTTCTACATCAAAAAGGGCTTGCTGGCACCAATACGGGGGCAACAGGTTGGGGAAAATACTTACCAGCGGTTTTCCGCTACCGACCTCACCACCGCCCGCATGATTCGCCTGCAGCAATCACTGGGTTATTCCTTGCGCGAGATCGCTGAGCTGCAAGCCGAATACCGCGACAGCGCACGCTCGGCGGCGCGAACCTGCGAAGTCCTCAACCAGCAGATTGCCCGCCTGGAAGAAAAACGCACGGCCATCGACGCGGCTTTGGTGTTTCTGCGAGGCAAGGTGGAGTGGATCGAAAATGGGCAGCCCGACGATGCACCGCAGTTTGCCGAGCTACCGTGCTAAGGCGAATGCACCGGGCGTGGCGGCTGTCGCACGGCGCCGGCAAGGAAGTCTTCCAGCGGCCCCGACAGCACATCGAACACGGTCGCCGCACGCTTTACCCGGCGCAGGTCATGGTGCATGGCAATCCATATATCAACTTCCATTTCCACCTCGCCCGCCAGTACCTGAACCAGGCCCGCCGGCTCAGCCAGCTGTTGCGGACACAGGCCGAAACCCAGGCCAGCACGCAACGCGGCGTACTGCGCCAGGTGGCTATCGCTACAAATGAGGAAGGTTTGCTCCGCTGTGAACGCACCTTCTTGCACCAGACGGCGGTGGTCGGCCAGACGGCGGTCCGGGCCAATCACCGGCATGTCCTTCAGCGCGACCAGCGAGGGCGGCAAGCCATGGCACTTGATGCATGCCGGGGTCGCGTAAAGGCCCACCCGCAATGCGCCCACCCGACGGGTGACAACATTGGCCTCGGAGGGGCGCTGCAGGCGCACGGCGATATCCGACTGTTGCCGCGCAAGAGCCTCCAGACGATCACTGATGCTCAGCTCAAGGCGCAACTGCGGTAACGCCTGGCGCACGCCCGCCAACAGCGGCGGCAGCACTTCCACACCCAGAAGCTCACTGCTGGTGATGCGCACGCTGTCAGCGCCCGTGCTGGCGCGTCGGTTGAACGCGCGGGCGGCGTTGTCCATGACATCCACAGATGGGCAAATAGTTTTTCACTGTTACCGAGCGGGTGCAAAATGGCCCGCCAATTTGCTTTAACCGTCTGTTTCTGGCCGATAGCTGCCGTTGAGGCTAACCAAGGGGTGCCACGCTTACTACTAATCGACCAAGCACAGATACTGATGCAAATGTTCTCCAAGCACCTCATAAGCCTGAACGAACTTGTTAATTTTGCGCAGGTCGTTATGCATTGCGATCCACACATCGACCTCGAAGCCAAAGTCGAGTGGCAGCACATGTAACAAGCCGTGGGATCTTGCTATTTGCGTTGGGCATAGTCCGAAGCCTAGGCCGGCTTTCAGAGCTGCCAGCTGAGCAAGGTGATTATCAGAGGCGATGGTGAAATGCTGGTCTGCATCACACAGACCTGCGTCGACCAACCGACGCAAATCTGCTAAGCGCCTGTCCGGTCCGATCATCGGCCGCTGACGCAACGCTAGCAAATTAGCGGGAGTACCGTAGTGCTCCAAGCACCCGGCACTGGCATAAATGCCAATCTGCAAACTGCCAAGACGCCGCACAGTGATATCAGCTTCATTGGGCCGCGTGAGCCGCACTGCAATATCCGATTGCAGCCTGGCGATGTCTTCAAGGGCATCGCCTATGCTCAATTCGAGTCTGAGCCCCGGGTGGTCGTAATGGAAAGAACGGAGCAGATCGGGTAGGACTTGGACGCCAAGCAACTCGCCACAGGTCAGCCGAATCGTACCGTGATCCATCGACGCTTCTGAGCTGGCCATGCGGTTGAAAGTCTGCGCGGCCAGATCCATGGCCTCCACATGTTCAATCAGACGTTGTGCTCCGCCAGTAGGCGTCAGACCAAGAGGTGTGCGGGTGAATAGACTCACACCGAGAGCGTGTTCTAGATGGTCGAGGCGTCGGCGCGCCGTGGCCTGGGCGATACCAAGCAACTTCGCCGCGCCGCTTAGGCTGCCAGAGCGCAGCACGGCGAGAAATACACGCTGACTTTCCCATTCAATGCCGCTCATACATTCTTAACCAACTGTTGCTCCTAATTTGCTCTTCTGCCCGAGCCCGTGAAAAGGGATCATTCGCCCACATTTTTCCGGGTGTCATTATAAGGAGCCAACACATGAGATTCACCGGGCAGTGCCGATGTGGGAAAGTCACCATTGAGATCGTAGCTGAGCAGTTCCCGCCACTGTATGCCTGCCACTGTTTGAACTGCCAGCGTTGGAGTGGCAGTGCGTTCGGTCTGCACATGCTGACAGCAGCTTCAGCTGTTCAGGTGACGGGCGAAACAGCGACCTTTGAACATGAACACCATGCTCAATCGTCCACCCAACACGCCTGCGGTACCTGTCACACTCGGTTGTTCAACGAGACCACGGCAGCGCCCGACATGCGCGTGTTGCGGGCCGGCATCTTGGCAGGCTCTGAAGGTTTCGAACCGATTGCGCATATTTGGACAAAGCGCAAGCAACCATGGCTGGTGCTGTCGGGGACTGTCGCGCAATGGGATGAGAGCCCGACGCCCGAAGCATTTGCCGCCGCACTAGGGTAATAGATCCTGTTTCTTCGTCAGTAATGTAGCCATCCGCTAGGCTGCTTGTGAAGTTGACTATGTCTGCTTTTGGTCGAAAGACCACGCTCCCGAGCGGCTGCTTTTGGCCGGAAGCGGCCGGCCGTGAGCGGCCGTTTCCGGCAAGAAACAACCATGTAGAATCGTTCATTCGCAGCCATGTCATGGTCAGAAATCGAAAATAACCTGCGGAAAAAAACATGGATTTGGTTCAGATCGCACCTGCGGCATACCACATAACGGACGACTACTGGCATCTTCTCAAAGCGGAGGACGGCGCTGTTTATATTCTCGTCGAATGTGAAGCGTCTTTCGTAAGTTACGAATGTCTGATCAAGCTGAACGCCGAGGAGTTGCGTGACTACCACGGCCTGGGCTGGTTATCCATTCAGTGCCTGGCTAATCGAATCAATTACTTCGTCGGTGATTACAACGAAAGAAAAATCACAGGACCATTGCTTGAAGCAGCCATTCAGGCATCGAAGCTCTAGTCATTTCATGGCGCTTGGTTAATGTCAGTCCGCACGCATGTAGACAACCACCATGTTGGAAACGGTTATCAATGAGCGGCTGCTTCTGGCCGAAAGCCGCCGTTCGTGAGCGGCAGCTATTGGCCGATAGCTGCCGTCCACAAATGACTGCTTTCGGCCATAGGCAGTATGACGGGACTCCAGTAGAGCGGTCTGTAGGGCACGGACGAAATCGCTAGGGTGCGGCGTCGTCTTGGCATCGCCCACGCCGTAGCCACGGGTGAACAATCAGGCTTGAAAATCGCAGCGTTCGATCTGGCCACCTGCGGTGTCGTGAACGTCCGTAAAAGGGCGGATTTCCAAAACTCGAGACAGCGAAGTCAGCCAGACGGCAACAATGTGATCCTGCTTTTTTTGTTAGATCTGAGTCTGTTTTTAACGGGGCAACGCTCTATAGAGTGTATATCCGACGCACAAGGGGACAGTGATCGGCCCGCTGCTGTTTCTGGCTCTCTGAAGACCGGACGAATCGAGAGTCTTCAGGAATCACCATGAATACTCGTCCAAGCTTTCAGAGCAAGACCTTCCCCCAATCGCAACGTGATATTCTCGGCATGATCGCGACCGATCAGCATCTGGGCGATGTACTCTGCGCCATCTGCCAGATGCTCGACACACAGACTCCCGAAACCTACTGCTCTATCCTGCTGGCGGATGCAGAGGGCAAGCACTTACTCAACGGCGCGGCACCAGGCCTGCCGGCCGAGTACAGCGAGGCGATAGATGGAATGGCCATTGGTCCGCAGGAAGGGACCTGCGGCACAGCAGCGTTCCGGCGCGAGCTTGTAGTCACCGAAGACATCGCACGGGACCCGAACTGGGAACGTTTCCGCAGCCTGGCGCTGGGGCATGACCTGCGTTCCTGCTGGTCAGTCCCTTTGCTCTCCCATGAAGGAACGGTGTTGGGGACATTTGCCCTGTACCAAAAGAGTATCCATGCGCCGGACGAGGTGCAGATTCAACAGCTGGTGTTTGCCGCGCAACTGGCAGTCATTGCGATCCGTCATGAGCGTGACGGTCGGCGATTGGAGGAGAGCGAACAACGTTTTCGTTCATTGTTCACCTATAACCCCAACCCGGTGTTCGCCCTCGATCTGGCCGGCAACGTCCAGAGCGTCAATCCTGCGGGCCTGAAGCTGAAACCGCAGACGGCCGTCAATTTCATTGGTCATCATTTTTCCCATCTTGTACTCGATGAGGATCTGCAACGGGTCAGTCAGCATTTTTGCGCAGCCCGTGCCGGATCGCCTCAGCGCTTCGAGGCACAGCTTCGCGACGAAAGTGAGCAACTGTTGACCATGGATATCTCCAACCTGCCCATCATGGTCAACGGAGAGATTGTGGGAGTATTCGGCATTGCCCGGGACATCAGCGCACAGAAAAATTTCGAACGCGAATTGAGCTTCAATGCCAGCCATGACCGGCTGACCGGTTTGCTTAACCGTGTTTCGCTTGAAGAGCGACTTGTTCGGGATTGCCACATCAGTCGTCGGCGTAATCGGCGTCTGGCGGTAATGTGCATTGATCTGGATGGATTCAAATCCATCAACGATTCGATCGGGCATTACTTCGGCGATCAGGTGCTGATCGAAGTGTCGCAACGCATGACTCAGCAAGTTCGTCCCGGTGACACCATCGTGCGCATGGGCGGTGACGAATTCATTGTGCTGCTGCCGGACCTGCTATGTGACGAGGACGCAGTGCCAGTCGCCGAGCGCTTGATGGCCAGCATTGCCAGACCCTACTGCATCCAGGGCATTGACCTGCATGTGAGTGCAAGTGTCGGCATCACCCTGAGCGATGGTCACATTGAGCAGCCGATGCAACTGATCCAGCAGGCTGACATGGCCATGTACAAAGCCAAGCAGCAAGGGCGCAACAACTTTCAGTGGTACACCAGCGAGCTCAATCAACGTGTTTGCGAGCACGCGAGCCTGCGCAATGACTTGCAAAAGGCTATCGAAACTCAATCCTTCCAGCTGCATTATCAACCGCAGATAGACGCACGCACGGGGCAGGTGGTCGGGATCGAAGCCTTGCTGCGCTGGGAGCATCCGGAAAAAGGATTTATCTCACCAGCGGTGTTTGTAACAGTGGCTGAAGACAGTGGTCAGATCATCCCGCTGAGCCTTTGGGTACTCGATACGGCCTGCGCGCAGTTGCGTCAACTGGGCGAGCAGGGCATCACAGGCATCTCGATGGCCGTGAATATTTCGCCGATGCATTTCCAGCGTGGGCAGTTCGTCGAGTGTATACAGGCAGTGCTGAACAGGTACGAACTTAGCGCCGGGCAGTTGGAACTGGAGATTACCGAGTCGCTCCTGTTGCATAACGTTGAGCAGGCGATCGACACGTTGCACCAGCTCAAGGCTCTAGGTGTACGCATTGCGCTCGATGATTTCGGCACCGGTTATTCCAGCCTCAGCTACCTCAAGCGCTTACCCATCGACAAGATCAAGATTGACCGTTCTTTCATCCGGGATATCGCTACCGACCATCACGATGCCGCGATCACCCAAGGCATTATTTCCATGGCCCATCACCTCAGCCTGACGGTGGTCGCCGAGGGTGTGGAAACCAAGTCTCAAGTGGATTTTCTCAAGGGCGGTCGCTGCGATGTTTTTCAGGGGTATTACTTTGCTAAACCGATGCCCTATGCGGACCTCGAAGCTTTCCTAAGCCTTCGCGCGTCCCGGTCCCTGACGCCCGATCTTGTCTGTTCCGAAGTTTGAAAAGGCGAATCTTCAGATTCGAACGAGTCCGGTTGCCCTGAACCACACTTCAGTTGCCACTTCGGTCCTGGAGCGTTCCTGTTGAGCGCTTCAGATCTTTTGCCGGGTCCAGAAGCGTTTGGGAAACTGAGCGCTTTAGACCCAAGCTCTGCTCAACACGCCTGGCCGTGGACGCATTAAGCGCGTGACTGTTGTTGGCACTGGAGGGTACCGAAAATTCGTTCAGTTACTACGGTAAGCGTCATCAACGACTATAGTCATTGGTGAGCCAGAGCGAATCCGACCATTCCCCTGCCAACCTGGCCTAATCCAATTCCGCGATTACACGGCGGATCTTCTTGTGTTCCTTGATGCGGAACGTAAACGTTTCGCTGCCGAAATTACTCAGGCTCAGGCTGAGATCGAGGCAGCGTTGTCTTTATTTGAACCCCTTGATGGTGGATGGAGTTATCCCGCCGGGCACGTCGTATCCCACTGAGCACGTCCCAACCACCCATCTATCAAGGTTCAAGCAATGAATACTTCAGAGTTAGATGATGCACAAAAAACCAATGGCGACCTGGTTCAGGGTCCGCTGCCGGCCGGCACTCTCGCGCCCGACTTCACTCTTCACGCAACCCCTGATCAACAGTTATCGCTGCGTGAGCTAAAGGGAAATCCCGTGATATTGGCGTTTTATCCCGCTGACTGGACTTCGGTGTGTGGTGACCAACTGACCTTGTACAACCAGTTGCTACCCACATTCAGAGAATACGGTGCGGCGCTACTGGGTATCTCGGTTGACAGCGCCTGGTGTCATCAGGCCTTTGCCAAAGATCGGAATTTTCACTTCAGCCTGCTGGCCGATTTCGAGCCCAAAGGGGCTGTGGCACGACAGTATGGAGCGTACGAGTCCCAGCTCGGGGTTTGTAAGCGTGCGCTGTTCGTGATTGACAAGGACGGGGTGGTTGCCTGGAGCTACGTCTCCCCGATGGCAATCAACCCTGGTGCGGACGGTATTCTGGATGCGCTGGATGCTTTGGCGAATTCGCCACAAAGCACGCCCACCAAAAATTAACAGGTGATTAGATGGCCACTCTCAAAGTCCCGGTAAGTGCCAACGACCATCGCCAGGGAAGTGCGCATGCCAAGGTCACCTTGGTCGAATTTGGCGACTATGAATGTCCCTATTGCGGTGAAGCTTATTGGATGGTCAAGAATCTGCAACAGCATTTTCGCGATGACTTGCTGTTTGTGTTCCGCAACTTCCCTCTGACCACCGCTCACCCCCATGCATTGGGTGCAGCGGTCACCGCTGAGTATGCCGGGAGTCGAGGATTCTTCTGGGAGGCCCACGACGAATTGTACGAAAATCAGGATCGATTGGGCCTGCCGCTGTATCGCGCCATCGTTCTCAAACACGGCCTTTCCAGGGAGGAATTCGATCTTGCAATGCAAGAGGATACTTACATTCCCAAAATACAAGCCGATTTCAATGGCGGTGTACGCAGCGGCGTGAATGGCACCCCAGCGTTTTACATTGACGGGCTTCGCTATGACGGGGTCCCAGAGTTCAACGAGATGAGTCAGATGATTGAGCTTCTGTTAGTGCGCGGACGAAATCGCTAGATTGCGACATCGGCCCGGCATCAACCACACCAGAGCCGAGGGCAAACCAGCGTTAGCTTCCTTCTACATTAAAGAGGTGTACACGGAGCCGGCAGCTAATGAAATCTTTGAAGTATTATGAAAAAAATCGACACGCCACATGGTTGGAGTTGTTTTTTGACCTGACTTTCGTTGTGACGATAGGCCAGGTTACGCACACTCTCGGACATGTTCATGGCGGGCACTTTGAACATAAGCAATTATGGACATTCTTGCTGCTTTTTGTACCGTTGTGGTGGATCTGGTCCAGTCACACGATTTACTCCAACAGGTTTGATACAGACAGCAATCTTCACCGTTTGGCAACATTATTCATAATGCTCCTGCTCATTGTGCTATCGGCACGGATCGGGGAAGATCTGGAAGTAAACTACCCGTTTATTATTGCCTGCTATTTTGGCATACGTGCCATCATCAGCATCATGTACATTTCGTCAATAAGTAAATTCGATTCTCGCGGCGAGCTCTCCTCCAGGCTCGGCTTCGCCCTGTTAATTAGCGCAGTCATTAGTCTCTCATCGGTTATTTTTGACCCGCCCTTGCGTTACCTTGTTGCTTATATTGGGATTGTTCTTGATATTCTGTTTCCTGTATTTTTCTGGACTAAACTAAAGCCGTTGCCAGCACACACAGAACACTTGGTTGAGCGCATAGGCCTACTCACCCTAATCTTATTGGGGGAGTCAATTATTAGCCTTTCCGGAGGCTTATCTAACATTCAATGGGGTTATTACAATGTGATGGCGGCCATCACCGGATTCATCATGATTTGCAGTATCTGGTGGATCTATTTTGATAGCTTTTACCTGCTGAGCAAAAATCACAGCAGTATGAGTGGACACGCCTTGATCTACTCGCACCTTTTTCTTTTTATGGGGCTGGCACTCCTAGCAAATTTGATCAGGCATGCGATCCTGAATGACATTGCGATGCGCGATTTCCAGATCATGTCGATCATCGGCATGGCATTGTTTTTCCTGGGGAAGCAATATGGCTATTTCATAGCCGTGAGTCGAATAAGGAAATACATACTGCAAAACACCTTGATCGTGCTTTCTTTAGGTGGGTCAGTTATATTTCTACCGCGTGTCGAGTACATATTGGTCGGCCTGACAGTAACCATGATCTGTTATGTTCTCCTGAATTTCAGATATCGTTGAGTCTTTATTATCAGGCCACAGCTCGGGAAAAGTGATCAAGCGGCTGGTCTGCGGCTTGCACGTTGCCCACTACGTCATTCTCAGTGTCCGAGCGACATGCGACGCTACCCTTGGTCTCTTTGGGTTTGTAATCCTGGTGTCGTCGACCATAGTTAATCGCCGGATGCCCCTTTTAGCTATTGCGACCAGATAGCACCAGCCGCACCGTAACAACAGGAGCCACGTCATGGTCAAAGTAGCGTTGTTCGTTCGTCTGGAAGCAAAACCTGGGAAAGAGAATGAGGTGGAGCGCTTTCTCTTGAGCGGCCTTCCTTTAGTGGAGGAGGAGCCAGCCACTACAGCCTGGTTTGGAATCCGCTTGGGGCCGTCCACCTTTGGCATCTTTGACGCATTCCCGGATGAAGCGGGCCGGCAGGCTCATCTTTCGGGCAAGGTCGCGGCGGCGCTTATGGCAAACGCTCCCGAGCTGTTTGCCGAACCGCCATCAATCGAGAAGGTTGACGTCCTTGCGGCCAAGCTGCCCGGTTAAGCAAATCCAACAGGAAGTTCCATTCAGTTCGGGGAGGCTCACGATGGCTTCGTCAAGTGAGCATCCGTCGGCGTAGCAGTGACCGATATTCAATGCGCTGCCGAACGCGGCTGCACTCCGAACTGCGCAACGATGTGCGTACCCAATTCCTCAATAACTTCCACCGCAGGGCGCTTGCCGTATTTGAGATTGAGAATGACGTGGTCCACGCCGATTTCCTCAAGCGACTCCAGCAAAAATCGTAGATGGTAACGTCCAAGTCTGAACCCCAAATGGATACGTGTGGGTGGCGTTGACGGATTCTCATCGAGATCGATGTACAGCGACTGAGTAAAGGGCTTATACACAGAACCACATTGTTTCGTGACCTCCAGTCGCCAATCTTCCACGACCAGCCGCTGCATGTTCGGAATGCGTGGATAGTTGATCCATCCGTTGCTCTCACGCGCGATCCAATCCAGTGACTGGTGACTGTTGCCGGTCACGAGCATTGGAATGAATTGGGTGGTAGGTTTCGGAATCAGGTCTGCGCCTTGCATTTCACCAGTGCTCCAGTGGATGAGCTCAAAACTGGTGCTGTGGGCGCGGCGAATCACTTCGTAGTGTTCTCGAAAGATCTCTCCACGCCTTTCGGGATCGACGCCAAACGCCGAGAACTCCACTGGCCGATCTCCCGAAGCAACCCCCAGAATCAAGCGACCAGTGCTCAACTGATCGACGCTGGCTGACGCCTTGGCCGTGTGCAGGGGATGGTGCAGCGGGATGGCGATGGAGGCGGTGCCAAGTGCAATCTCCGAGGTATGGGCGGCCATATAACCCAGGTAAACCCAAGGGTCGAAGACTTGGCCGACATCGCCGAAGCCAGGGTCGCGAAGCGGCACGTCGCGAAACCAGAGCGCGCAGAAGCCCAGCGCCTCGGCTTGTTTAGCCAGTGTGACCTGGTTGAGCATGTTCGGAGTGTCCCCGTCGAACGCCTCCATGGGAAAGAATAATCCAAGGCTCAAATGCCCCTGAGTGAAGGTTCGGCTGAACCCTCGATGCTGCTGGTAAGGAGTCGTGCTCGGCCGATACATACGGATTGACCTCATGGCAGAACGTGAACAGCGCCCCCGTTTCCAGAGGTGCTGCGGCATCGGTCGCTTTTGAACGGCAGGTGGGGGGACTGGGTCTGGCTTTTACCCGTTGCGCCGTACTGCTGGTCGTGTGGACCGGACTCAGGGGGCAGTTGCTGGCGATAGGCGCGGGTTGGTCCGGGTGGGTGTTAAGCGGACGGTCAAAGGAAGTCAGATCTCTCGGCTCTATACCACCAGATGGGCAAGGCGTTCGAGGAATCATTCTATAAGCGTAGGCGGTTTTGCAGCTCTCCGCCATATTCTTACAATCGAGCCGCTGGCGGGCGAAAGTCGCGTATCGAAGGCAGTTATCGGTCGTTTCCTGCCATTCCAGAACGGCCGCTATTGGCCGAAAGCCGCCATTGCCAAGGTGTCCCGATGAATATCGATAGTCGCTAGTGGTTTGGAGTTCGAATCTCTCCTTCACTGCCATATTCAGTAAGCCTAAACCACTGATTTTCCTAGAGAAAGTCGAGGTTTTTGGTTTTTGGCGTCTGAAAGAAGGCCATATGGGACTGAGATGGGACTGGTGCGCTACTTTGGTGCGGAAAACAGAGCGTCGCGATTGATTGATTTAGCGTGGTTCGGCTGCAATGGACTAGTCTTTGCAGGCGCCTCAATCAAGGACGAATCCATGCCGAATAACTCAGAATCCAACATCGCAACGGCAGACGCTTTGACATTCCTTCTGCACAACCAGCACGCCTTGGGTGCGGCAATAGAAGAGTTCACCAGATGGCTTTCAGAGAATGAGGCAGTGACTGCTTCCGAAAATGCAGTCATGGCCATGAAGACTTTGGACACTAACGCCAAAGCGCTGGCAGATGCGATTACTCCACTTAGACGGTCTTAGACAGGAAGTATCGGCGCTTCTACTTTACTCGCTCGTGCCTGTCCAACGCCCATGCGACAAGAGCCTGCATGGATGGCCCTAGCGCGTATCCATCAGCCGTCAATTCGTATTCCACCTTCGGCGGCACCTCTGGATATACAGTGCGCACCACAATGCCGTCCTTCACCAACTGCTTGAGCTGCTGAATAAGCATTTTCTGATTAATGCCCTCGATGAGCTTTTCCAGGTCAGAAAAGCGCAAAGGCCCTTTTGCGGCGAAGAGCTGGCAAAGGATGATGATCTTCCATTTTCCCTCCAGCACCCGGAGGGTCTCCATTGTTGCCTCAGCCCATCTCACTCTATTTTTTGGGTCGCCACAGTCCCATTCGCGTTCATTAGTCATAGTTTTGGTTCGTTACTTACCTTTTGGTGTGTACTTACCATTATCTCACCGTTGGCCTAAGGTGGCTGCCTATTTGCGCCTATTTGCGCCTATTTGTGAGTGAGAGACCATGAAAATTGGAATTATTGGAACCGGAAATATCGGCGGAACGATTGCCCGAAAAATGATTGCAGCAGGTCACGAAGTGCTGGTGGCTAACTCCAAAGGTATCGAGGGGGTTCGTGCGTTCGCCAATGAGATCGGAGCAGTGCCTACAGATGTTTCTGGAGCTGTACGAGATACGGCAGTGATCTTTCTATCGATCCCTTTACCAGCGGTCACTCATTTGCCTCGCGATTTGTTCGCATCTGTTCCGCTGGAAGTCCCGGTCGTCGATACAAGCAATTACTACCCCGGTCTGCGAGACGACAAGATCCCGGAAATTGATAATGGCATGACAGAAAGCGTATGGGTCTCCAAGCAAATTGGAAGACCCGTGATCAAGGCGTACAACAACCTGTTGGCCTATACGCTTGCTGAGCTTGGTCAATCCGAAGGTACGCCGGGACGTCTGGCTGCGGCCGTCGCGGGAGACGATGAGCGTGCTGTTGGGATGGTTATGGAACTCGTCAGCGAATCGGGTTTTGATCCAGTCAACTCCGGCTCGCTTGAGCAGTCGTGGCGACAGCAACCGTCCACTCCGGCTTACTGCTGCGACTACCAAGCCAGTGATATGCGCAGAGCACTGGATGCAGCAGTCAAAGGTGAGGCCCCCAAAATTCGAGATCGCATGGCAGAGAATTTTTCGAAACTGGGAAGTAATCCCAGCCATGCGGATATCGTCGCGATGAATCGGCAGCTGAGTCCGATCACGCGTTAGTCTTAATTCGCCCTATGTTCAATCGGCCCCCACAACTGGCCCTGGTATGGGGGCCTTTTTTTGGTAGAGTGGAAACCAGTTCCCCCAAGGGCTGGTCAACCATTCCTTGGCTGTCTGGCTACTGACGTGCATCTGAGTTGTCTTAAAATGCGTGATCATGCAGCCCGATTTCTTTCCGCAATTTATTTTTACGTGCTTGTTTTACTGTCTTGGAACGGAGAGAAAATTTCGGTGATGCGGAAAAATGCTGGCCGTAAGCTTCTGAATTAGAAGTAAAAGTTTATGGACTTAAAATCCCCCGCTCGTAAGGGCGTGCCGGTTCGATTCCGGCTTCGGGCACCATCTTAAATCAAGGGTTTGCGGGCGAAAGCTGATGCAGACCCTTGTTTGTTTTCAGGGCACCATTTTTAAATGGCTCGTCGTCAATTCTTCCATGTCCTCTTCTTCCTGTTTGCAAAGACCGTTGGTCACTTCTTGATGCAATCAATCCTGCGAGCGTCTACGTTTGTGGCTTGGTCGAAGATATCAAAAGTCATTGAGTGAACATTTGAGCTTGACCCGATGGCGTTGATATCAGGATGGATCTTGATCAAGGCGCGGTGCATCGTTCAGGCGATGGGCATTCAGACCCCCAGTCTGTCACGCCAAACCCGCCATTTTTGACGTGTTAAGGAGAACACCGATGGCAATCAATCAAGTGCACGCAGCAACCGATAAAACCGCTCTCGTCGAAGCCGAGGTGTACCGTTGGTACAATCTCTTCTTTCCGTGGTCGCGCGGTATGTCTTCCCGGTCGGAAGGCGCCATCAAACCCCTGTACGACGCGTTGGCGAATGACTTTCGTGTGGTACTCACTGATGGACAGATCATGAGTCGAGCGGATTATTGGGAGCGACTTTGGGGTTTGTACGGCAAGCGTGCTGGAAGCCCTGAATCGCACATCACTAACCTCTCGATCACAGCGCTTCCAGGGGACTGCTTCCTGGCCGTTTTCGACCTTGTCAAAGACGGCATCACCAAGAAGAAAGTCGATTCGGCGCTTATGCGCCTCGACCAGACCTCGCCATCCGGAATTTCATGGGTTTACGTGCATGAAAGCGAGCACGAAAGGGCTCTTGCGTAAGTCACTTGAGTTCTACTCTTGTGGCTGAAAAGCCTGCATGTTTTAACGTTGAAGAACAATCAGGCCCAGCCCCGTGCTGGGCTTTTTTGTATCTGCTGTTCAGTCAGAAAACAACAAGCCCAGGCATACCCGGGCCGGTTTAGGGAATACATTCAGCGCGAATCAACCTCCTTTGCAGCCTGGGCGTTTAATCGTTCCTTGCGCCTGCGCAGCCAACTGAAGAATGCATGTACCGGGTGCAAAAACGCAGCCAGTACGCACAGCAGCATGATGGTGAAAATGGCAATCAGTGGAATGCTTTCGTGCGAGAACATGGTGGGGTACTCCTGTAGGCACTATGTTGGAACCCGCAGGCTAGACGCTTAGAGCCATGCTTGCGATGAACGTATGTTCATCCTCGGGCGCTTGAACTGTGCTACGGAGGGCTCACCAAAATGATCAATTCCAGAGGTGCGCAAGCGCCGGCCTCAGCTGAGGCCAGCGCCGTGCGTGAAGTGATTACGCAAGTGTGTTTTCAGCTGCGTTTCGGCAGCTTCCAGTTCGGGCGGATGAAATGGCAGGTGTAACCATTCGGTATCCGCTCCAGATAGTCCTGGTGCTCGGGTTCCGCTTCCCAGAAGGGGCCCGCCGGTTCGATTTCAGTGACCACGCACCCCGGCCACAGCCCGGATGCATCGACGTCGGCAGCGGTGTCTTCAGCAATGTCGCGTTGCTGTTCGTTAAGGTAGTAAATCGCCGAGCGATAACTGGGGCCGAGATCGTTGCCTTGTCGGTTGGGTGTGCTGGGATCGTGGATCTGGAAAAAGAACTCAAGAATTTGCCGGTAGCTGATCACGGCAGGGTCGAAGACGATTTCGATGGCCTCGGCATGGTTGCCGTGGTTGCGATAGGTGGCGTTCGGCACATCGCCACCGCTGTAGCCGACTCGCGTCTGCAGCACGCCGGGATAGCGTCGCAGCAGGTCCTGCATGCCCCAGAAGCAGCCTCCGGCGAGAATCGCGGTTTCGGTCTTTCCGGTCATGATCTTTTTGCCTCTCGGTGACGGTGGATACGGATCTGGTTATGAGGGCGCGTGGGCTATTTGCAAGTTTGACTCAGGGTGAAGGGCTGCTCGAAACGGTGTTTTCAATAAAATGCCCTGACGATAAGGTCAGGGCATTGATGGTTTCGAGCGGTGAACTCGTGGCAATTCGCGCTGAGTGATGGACGAAAACCAAGATATCAAGCGGTTACACAATCGCTTGCCCGAAAAAGCCCCGTGGCAGGCGTTGCGGACCCGCCAGAGCGGTCAAGCGTGCGATCCATTCCGAGCGCCAGTTCGATGCACCGTGATCAGCCTGTGTGTGGCGCGCTGCGCGCCGAGCAGCATTGCGCTGGGTTTTGCGCGCATTTTTGTAGGCGTCGGTGTTGCGGCAGCTGCGGCATTTGACACGATTGAGTTCCTGGCTCGAGGCAAGGTTGTTGCCCTTGTGACCACAAGCCAGGTGCCCGTCTACTTTGAAATGGATAACCATGGATCAGTCTCCTGATGACGTGTACAGGTTATGACCTCCCACGACTGCGGGTGTTCGCCGGGTCGGCCAGGCGGTACGCGTTGAGACTGTCGTTATTGCCATCCGGTCATCTGAAACGAGGCAGAGGCCGCTCGACTGGTTGCAACGAAGACAGCGTACTGCGAATCAGCGGCGTATCTTTTTCGATGTCGTTCAGGCGATCACGTATGCGCAGGGCGGTCGGATGGCCGCCTTGATGATCGACCCAGTCGGCAATTTCCTTGCAGGCCGCCGCCAGGCGCGCCTGACGGGAGTCAAGCAGGGTGAGGAGGGTGGTGATGGACTCTTTTTCGGACATGGAGCACCTCCGTTCAGACAAACCGTTGAGAGGCAGCAAAAAGCCCGCGGGCTGCGAGCTCTCTGCCGTTGGGGCGCTGGTCCGTCAGCTGTTTTGAGTATAGACCCCGCCTGTCAATTGCATCAGCCGGCCGATTGTCGCGCCGGTCGCGGCGAGCTGGCCGCATTGAGCCTTTGGCATTCGCGCCGGGCATCTTCCTCAAGATCATAGCCATCACCGATGAAGCCTCCGGTTCGGGTGTCATTGATCCGAAACCAGCTGCTGGATTCGGCAGGTTCATGCTGACTTTCCCCGGCGCGACGGCCGTGAATGATGATCTTGTTGCAGCGCTTCACGACAAAGATGTCTTCCATGGCGTCACCACAGCAAATAGGTGTCAGATCAACTATAGAAGCCTTGGCCGATCGTGCAAAAAATAGCCAGTCAGTTCGTCGGTTGCAGCCACTCGGTGGCGCGCCAATCCAGGCGATGCGTCGGCCTCAACGCCTGTAGAAACTCTGGAACCTGGGAAACCGCGATTGATTGTTCGGCTACCAGCGCGATCAAGACGCGTCCATCATTTGCTCGAGAAACATCGCCAGCGCCACTTCCTCGGCGCGCAAGCCCTTGCGCACCCTCGGGCGTGGCAGTTCGGCCAAGGCACCGAGCAGGAAGCGCTCGACCACGGCCGGGTGGATGTAGCACTTGCGGCAAACGGCTGGGGTGTTGCCCAGCTGTTTGGACACGCTCTTGACCATCTCCACCACATGCCGTTTCGCCTCGGCTTCCGACTCCCATTGCAGTTCGCGCAATACCGCCAGGGCCAGCGCGCTGCCGGCCCAGGTGCGGTAATCCTTGGCGGTGAAGTCGGCACCGGTGAGGGTTTGCAAGTAGCTGTTGACGTCGTGGGAGCTGACGGTGTGCCGCTCGCCATTTTCATCCAGATACTGAAACAGATTCTGTCCCGGGATTTCCAGGCAGCGCTTAATGATGCGCGCCAGGCGACGATCCTTGACGGTGATCTGGTGTTCAATGCCGCTTTTACCGCGAAACTGGAACAGGATCGCGCTGCCGTTGACCTCGACATGCCGGCTGCGCAGGGTGGTCAGGCCATAGGAGCGGTTGTCCCGCGCGTATTGAGTGTTGCCGACACGAATCAGCGTGGCGTCGAGCAGCGTGATGACCGTGGCCATGACCTTGTCGCGGCTGAAGCCTGGTGCGTCGAGCAGGGTTTCGAGCTGTTTGCGCAACTTCGGCAGCGCCAGGCCGAACTCACGCAAGCGCGAGTACTTGTCGGCGTCGCGCACCTCGCGCCAGCGCGGGTGATAGCGATACTGCTTGCGGCCCCGGGCATCGCGGCCAGTGGCCTGCAAATGGCCCCGCGGATCGGCGCAGATCCACACGTCGGTATAGGCCGGCGGTACTGCCAGCGCGTTGATCCGTTTGATCTCATCGGGGTCGTTGATGCGCTGCCCGGCCGGATCGAAGTAGGCGAATTTGCCACGCAGCTTTTTGCGGCGGATGCCGGGTTGGGTGTCGTCGACGTAATGCAGGTCGGGCGGTAAGACGTCGGCTAGTACGGTGTCGGGCATGGCGGTGTCCTTGGCGAATCGCTCTGTTACAGCGATTGACCGCGGGCCGTGGCCGTCGTGCCAACCAATTCAGGCCAGCACGGCGACGGCCTTGATCTGCGCCCACAAATGCTGGCCCGGGTGGATGCCGAGTTGATCCCGGGAAAACCGCGTGATCCGTGCCAGCAGCGGTGTGCCGCCGGCATCCAGACGAATCAGCACATGCGCGGCGTTGTCCGCCGCCAGCTCGCTGACCACGGTCACCGGCAAGCGATTGAGGATGCTGCTGGCTTCGCTGTTGTGCAGGGCCAGACTGATGTCGCGGGCGTGCACCTTGCAGCGCAAGGCTTGACCGACCGCCATCGGTGCGTGCGTCACGCGGATGTTCATGGCCGTGGCCGGCAATTGCAGACTCAGCAGTTGGTACTCGGCATCGTAGGCGCTGACCTGGCCTTCGATGATCACCCCGGCGTCATCGCCCAGCGCCATTGGCAGGTCCAGCCGCGCGAGGGTCTCGCCAATCGGACCGCTGGCCAGGGCCTTGCCGTCGCTGAGCAACACTAGATGATCGGCCAGCCGCGCCACCTCATCCTGCGCGTGGCTGACATAAAGCACCGGAATGTCCAGCTCGTCGTGCAGACGTTGCAGGTACGGCAGGATTTCGTTTTTGCGCTGGCTGTCGAGGGCCGCCAACGGCTCATCCATCAGCAGCAGTTTCGGACTGGTCAACAGCGCGCGGGCGATACCGACACGCTGGCGTTCGCCGCCGGACAGATGCTGCGGATGGCGCTCCAGCAGATGGCCGATGCCCAGCAGTTCGGTGGCTTGCGCCATGTCGACACGGCGCTGGGCCTTGGCAATGCGCTTGAGACCGAACTGCAGATTGGCCAGCACTGACAGGTGCGGGAACAGACTGGCTTCCTGGAACACGTAACCCAGCGCACGTTTGTGCGGTGGGACAAAAATCCGACGCTCGCTGTCCTGCCAGACTTCGTCGTTGATCTGGATGAAACCTTGCGCGGCGCGCTCAAGCCCGGCGATACAGCGCAGGCAGGTGGTTTTGCCCGAACCGGAAGGACCGTACAGCGCAGTCACGCCACGCCCCGGCAAATGCAGATCAACATCCAGGTTGAAACCCGAATAAGTGATTTTCAGACGTGCATCAATCATCGATCAGCTCCAGCCCACGCGGGTCTTGCGGCTGGAGTAGAGCGCCAGCAACACCAGAAACGAAAACACCAGCATCGCCCCGGCCAGCCAATGGGCCTGAGCATATTCCATCGCCTCGACATGGTCGTAGATCTGCACCGAGACCACGCGGGTCTTGTCGGGAATGTTGCCGCCGATCATCAGTACCACACCGAATTCACCGACGGTATGCGCGAACCCGAGGATCGCGGCTGTCACGAAACCGGGGCGGGCCAAAGGCAGGATCACGCTGAAGAAAGTGTCCCAGGGATTGGCGCGCAAGGTCGCGGCCACTTCCAGTGGACGGGTGCCGATGGCCGCGAACGCGTTCTGCAACGGTTGCACCACAAACGGCATGGAATAGATCACCGAACCGATCACCAGCCCGGTAAAGCTGAAGGTCAGCGTGCCCAGGCCCAGCCATTGCGTGAAGTGGCCGAGAAAGCCATTGGGCCCCATTGCCAGCAGCAGATAGAAGCCGATCACGGTCGGCGGCAGCACGAGGGGCAGGGCGACGATTGCGCCGATGGGGCCGCGCAGCCAGGAACGACTGCGCGCCAGCCACAGGGCAATCGGAGTGCCGACGACCAGCAGGATCGCGGTGGTCAGGGCCGCCAGTTTCAGGGTCAGCCAGATCGCCGCGAAATCGGCACTCGAGAGCGACATTTAGAGCTGGTAACCGTATGACTTGATCACCGCAGCGGCTTTCGGGCCTTTGAGGTAGTCAACCAGTGCTTTGGCGGCGGCGCTGTCTTTGCCTTTGTTCAGGATTACCGCGTCCTGTTTGATCGGGTCGTGCATGTTCGCTGGAACGATCCACGCCGAACCGCTGGTGACCTTACCGTCCTTGTAGATCTGCGACAGTGCTACGAAGCCCAGTTCCGCATTACCGGTGGACACGAACTGGTAGGCCTGGGTGATGTTCTGGCCTTCGACGATTTTGGCTTTGGTCGCTTCAGTCAGCTTGAGTTTTTCCAGCACCTGAGTGGCGGCCAGCCCGTACGGTGCGGCTTTCGGATTGGCGATGGACAGGTGCTGGTATTCATTTTTCTTCAGCACTTCGCCTTTGCCATCGACATAACCTTCTTTCGCCGACCACAGCGCCAGGGTGCCGATGGCGTAGGTGAAGCGCGAGCCCTTGACGGTATCGCCTTCTTTTTCCAGTTTTTCCGGAGTGGTGTCGTCCGCCGAGAGGAACACTTCGAACGGCGCGCCGTTCTTGATCTGGGTGTAGAACTGGCCGGTGGCCCCGTAGGCGGCGACCAGTTTGTGCCCGGTGTCTTTTTCGAAGTCGGCAGCAATGGCCTGGATCGGCGCGGTGAAGTTGGCGGCAACCGCCACCTGCACCTCATCGGCGTGAGCGGCGCCAAAGGCAAATACCGCCAGCAAAGAAGCCAGGCAAGTGGGGGCAAAACGTGAGGCACGAAGGGTCATAACAGCTCCGTTATTGGCGAGTGCAGAGGGCAGTTATTGTTGGAGGTGGACTGCACCGATGCGAAGGGTGAAACGCTATATAGCGAAATATATAGCGAAATGCCGCTAAACAGGAAGTGCTGTTGTATACAGGATGAGGCTGTGTCGCGCCTCATCCTGGATCGGGTCAGTGTCGGACCAGTTTTGCCAGCGCGCCTTGCGCCAGTTCCCGGGTCAGTTCGGCGCTGCTCAGCTCCTTGCCCAATGGAAAAGCCTGCCCGGCCCAGAGGTTGCTGAACTGCGCTTCGCTTTTTGCACGCAAGGGCATCAGCGCTCCGCCGGCCAGCGGGAAGGCCGGGGCTTTCGCTGACATCGGGCCGATTTCGCGCATCACCCGATTGAGAATGCCGCGAGCCGGGCGGCCGGTGAACAGGTTGGTAATCGCGGTTTCGCTTTCCTTGGCGGTGCGCAGCGCCTGATGATGAGAAGCGCTGACTTTCGCTTCCGGGGTGAACAGATACGCGGTGCCGACCTGCGCTGCCGATGCACCGAGCATCAATGCCGCGGCCACCCCGCGCGCATCGGCAATGGCGCCGGCAGCGATCACCGGTACTTTCACCGCATCGACAATCTGCGGCACCAGGGCAAAGGTACCGACCTGACTGCTCAGGTCATCGCTGAGAAACATCCCGCGATGACCACCTGCCTCGTAGCCCATGGCGATGATCGCGTCGCAACCGTTTTGTTCAAGCCACACTGCTTCATCGACAGTCGTGGCAGACGAGAGGATTTTCGCACCCGTGGCCTTGACCCGATCCAGCAGGGATTTCTCCGGCAGGCCAAAGTGAAAACTTACGACTTCAGGACGAAACTCTTCCAGCACGGCGCACGCTGCTGCATCGAAGGGTGCCCGGTTGGACACCGGCGTCGGTGCATCGAAATCGACACCCAGTTCGCGGTAGTACGGCTCCAGCAGGTTTTTCCAGTCCCGCGCGCGCTGTTCATCGGCAGCCGGTGGCTGATGGCAGAAGAAATTGACGTTGAACGGCTTGCGAGTGTGCTCGCGAATGGTCTGCAGTTCTTCGCGCAGTTGCTCGATACTCAGCATTGCGGCGGGCATCGAACCCAGGCCGCCGGCGTTGCACACGGCGATCACCATGGCCGAGTTCGTGGCACCGGCCATTGGGCCTTGGATGATCGGCAGCTCGATGCCGAGCAGGTCAAGAATGCGAGTGTCAGGCCATTGGCTCATGGAAGCGGTTCTCCGAACGATGAAACGGGGCAGGGACGGCAGAGCCGGTTTTTTAACAGCAAAACCGGACTCAGGGCCAGCGCGAATTTTCCGCGCACGGACAGCCATGCGCCGTCAACGTCGATGAAATCCACCGCCACCGCCGCCAAATGAACGGTTCATGACTTGCGAGGAGTTGTGAAAGTTGTTGGTGCGCTGGTTGCCGAAGTTGCGCGCTGCAGATTCACGATTGAGATTCTGCAGCTGGGCAGTGTTGTTGACCGGTGCCGTGCGGGTCGGGCTGCCCTTGACCATTGATTGCCAACCGTTGTCGGTTTTCTTGTAGACGTTACCGTCGTGCCCGGCATAGACGTTGTCGCCGACCCGTGCAGCGCCGCCGTTGCGTCCCTTGACGCCAGCATATTGCGTGGTCTTGTCGGTGTTGGGGTTGTACACCGCGCCACGGTTGGCGGTGACTTGCGTGCCGTTGCGTGCGTTGCCCGCCGTCACTCGGCCGCCGGCGATGGCGCCACCGTTCGGCCCGACCACCTCACCGCTGCGTCCGGCCGCGTAGTTGCCGTTGTAGGCATTGTGTACGGCACCGCGCTGGCCCGCCGCAGCAATTCCGGTGCGCGAGTTATAGGACGAACCGACCTGACCGGCCCAGCGATTGCCGGTCCAGGCGTTGTAGCCGGCGCCGTAACGGCTGACGGTCGCGCGGTCGCCCCACTGACGATAAATGTTGCCGGTGGTGCCGGCCCAGCCACCGGGCCCCCAGGCCACGGCACCGCCGCGATAGCCGTAAGCGGCGCCGCCCCAGGCCAGCGGCGCTGGATACAAGCGCGGCCCCCAGGCATAACCCCAGCCGTAATTGCCCCACCACGGATAAGCACCCCAGCCCCAACCCATTGCCACGGTGTTGCCGCCCCAGCTCCAGCCGAAGCCGAAACCGAAGGTCCAGCCGGTCCAGGGTGTGTAGCGAATCGCGACGCCGAAACCGTAGGTCACGGGCGGCCCATACCAGACACTGCCGACCCATGGCGTGTACGGATATCCGGTGCCGTAAACCACCACACCCGTGGCCGGATCCAGGTTCGACCCTTGATACCCCGGGGTGTAACCAACCACCACCGTGTCGCCGCTGGACTCATAGACTTTGACGTATGTGAGGTAATGCATCGGTGAACTCGGCGGGATGGAATAGATCACCGACGGTACCGAACTGGCGACGACCCACGGTCCGCTGACTGTCGTTGCGGTGAACCAGATGCCGTTCTCCACGGCATACCAGCTGTCGTTGTCGACACGAATGATCGGCGTCGCGCTGTTGACCACATATTGCAGCGACGTGGTGTTGATCGGTTTGAGTTGCGGCTCGCCGTCGAACTGCGGCGCGGTCATTTTCACTGCACTTTTCTTGATCGCCGAGGTTTGCGGGATGGTGGCGGCAATCGCGGCTTCCTTGGCCTGCGGCGTACCGGCGACGGAGGCCTTGACGTTCTCTTTCGGGCTGTCGTCGGGGATGTTGGCGAAGTCGGCCGGCAATTTGTCCGCCGGGGTAAACGTCCACGGCCCGTTCATGTCGGCGGCCCGGAACCAGCGTCCGGAAATCAGCACGTAGCTGTTCTGGTCGCCGATTTCCTTGAAGATGTGCCCTGTGGTGTTGCTCACGTAGAGCAGGCTGGTGCCCTGGATCGGCGACCACTGCGCAGCCCCGTCGGTAACGATCAGCTCGGTGGGGGTGGTGGCGATGAAAATTTTCGGCTGCGGCGGCTTGGCCAGATTTGGCACCTTGTCTTTCGGATCACTCTGCCCGGTCAGCAGATCGACCTGACGGCTCTGGATCGCCGCCTGTTTGGCCTTTTCCAGATCGGCCGGCGGTGTGGTCAGACGAGTGTATTCGCCGCTGAGGTTGTCAGCGACCATCCAGCCATCAAACACATGCAAGTAGTGCTTGCCCTCGGCGTCCTTGAGCAATAACGGGCGGGTGTTGATCACCCGCTGCAACGCGGTGCCCTCGACCGCGCGATACGCCGCGTCGCCATCAATATAGACAAGCAGGGCGGGGACGTCGGAACTGATGATCGCCGGCGGGGTATTTTCCAGCGGCGCGCTGTCGGCTTTCTGCTCTGCCGACAACACACCGACGGCGGCCTCAAGTTGATCGAGGGAAATGGTCTTCTTGCGGCTCTGGGCATCCTTTTGCAGTGCCGCGAGCCAGACATCCGCCTGACTGGCATCGGCGGGGAAGTCGGCCTTGATGATCTTGTATTGATCCAGTGCGACCCAGCGCGTGGACTTGTCGACCAGCGTGTGCGCACTGAACTGGACAATGCCGTAGGTGGGTTTGCTGTCGGCGCCGCTGGCTTCGACCGCCGCCCGGGCATTGAGTGTGTAGCCATCCCAGCTGTCGAGTTGCGGCTGGTACACGGTCAGCCTGGCCTTGCCGCTGGTGATCACTTGCGGCCACGTCGGCGCGCTGGGGGCGGCGTCGGCAGCGGCGGGTTTGCTGGCAGTGGCCGGGGCGGCCCACGGGTTGCCGGCGGTCAGCAGGCACAGCATGAGGATTGCAATCCATGAGCGCGGGTAAGGCATTGTCAGCTCCATCGACAGAGGCCGCTTTCAGCAGGGGGGCAGCGAAAGCACGACCGTCGAAAAAGCATAGTCGCCCGCTATGGAATCACTGGGCGGATTTGCGAATTGGCGCAAAGTCGGGTGGGGCAATGTGTTGCTTTGTGTTATTTCAAGGCGCGAGGATATGAATCCACTGAGTGAGAGGCAGCCATGTTCAACGGCATTTTGATCGACAAAGACGACAGCGGTTACCGCGCCAGCCTGCAGCAGATCGATGAAGCGCAGTTGCCCGAAGGCGACGTGACGGTGCAGGTGGCGTACAGCACGCTGAACTTCAAGGATGGTCTGGCGATTACCGGCAGCAGCCCGGTGGTACGCCAGTTTCCGATGGTGCCTGGGATCGACCTGGCGGGCACGGTCGAGGTCAGCTCGCATCCTGATTATAAGGTTGGTGATCAGGTGCTGCTCAATGGCTGGGGCGTGGGCGAAAGTCACTGGGGCGGCCTGGCACAAAAGGCACGCCTCCGTGGCGATTGGCTGATTCCCTTGCCCGAGGCCTTCAGCGCCGCGCAAGCGATGGCCATCGGTACCGCCGGCTACACGGCGATGCTGTGCATTCTGGCGCTGGAGCGTAACGGCGTGACGCCGGATCAGGGTGAAGTGCTGGTGACCGGCGCCAATGGTGGGGTGGGCAGTTTCGCCATCGCCTTGCTCAGCAAACTCGGGTATCGCGTGGTGGCGTCCACCGGCCGGGTGTCCGAGCATGAGTACCTGAAGCAACTGGGCGCCAGCGAGATCATCGACCGCGCAACCTTGTCGGAACCGGGCAAACCGCTGGCCAGGGAACGCTGGGCCGGCGTGATCGACTCGGTCGGCAGCCACACCTTGGCCAACGCCTGTGCCAGCACCCGCGCCGAAGGCACGGTGGCGGCCTGCGGTCTGGCCCAGGGTATGGATTTTCCTGCGTCGGTGGCGCCGTTCATTTTGCGCGGTGTGACCCTGGCGGGCATCAACAGCGTGACCCAACCCAAGGCCCGGCGGATCGAGGCCTGGAAACGTCTGGCCAAGGATCTGGACTTCGCCTTGTTGCCTTTGATCAGCCACGAAATCGCCCTGAGCGAAGCCATCGACGCGGCCCCCAAATTACTCGCCGGACAGCTGCGCGGCAGGGTTGTGGTCGACGTCAATCGCTGACAGAGTAAGCGCCATTGCGGCCCTGTGTGGCCGCACTTCTATGACAGGGAGCGGCATTTTCGATGGATTTGAAACGACAGCAAATCGACGCCTTCACCGTGGCCGGCCTGCGTGTGCGCACGACCAACGCCGCAGAGCACCAGCCCCAGAGCGCAAAGATCGGCCCGATGTGGGGCCGGTTTTTCAGTGAAGAACAGGCCGAGAGTATTCCCGGCAAGATCCCGGGCTCTGCAATTTATGGTGTGTATTCGGCCTATGAATCCGATGCCTCGGGTGCATTCGATGTCACCGCGGGGGTCGCGGTCAATGCACGACCCAAAGGCTATGAGACCGTACAGATCGAAGCCGGCGAATATCTGGTGTTCGAGGCGCAGGGGCCGTTGCCTGACGCGGTCATTGCGACCTGGGGACGGATCTGGACCTTCTTTGAGGAGAACCCTCAGATTCAGCGCCGTTATGCCACCGACTACGAGGCCTATACCGGCCCCGAGTCCGTGTCGGTCTGCATCGGGATTCGCTAAGGCTGGTTTTCGCGTTCCAGCAACTGGCGCTTGCGCTCCACACCCCAGCGATACCCCGAGAGATTGCCATCGCTGCGCACCACGCGATGGCAAGGGATTGCCACGGCCAGACGGTTGGCGCCGCAGGCTTGCGCCACCGCGCGCATGGAAGTCGGTGCGCCAATACGTTGTGCGATTTCGGCGTAACTGGCAGTGCGACCCACCGGGATTTCCCGCAGCGCTTGCCACACCCGTTCCTGAAAAGCTGTGCCGCGCACATCCAGTGGCAAGTCGAGGCCCAGTGCTGGCGCTTCGATAAAACCCACCACTTTGGCAATCAACTGTTCGAACCCGGCGTCGGCGCCAATCAGGTTGGCCTGACGGAACTGATCCTGCAGATCGCACACCAGTTGATGTGGATCGTCGCCCAACAGGATCGCGCACACCCCGCGTTCGCTTTGCGCCACTAAAATCGCGCCAAGTGAGCACTGGCCAACCGCAAAGTGAATGTCGTTGTTGCGCCCTGCAGCGCGATAGTCACCGGGCTTCATGCCCAGCAGCTTGTCGGCCGATTCGTAAAAGCGGCTGTTGGAATTGAAGCCCGCGTCGTACAGCGCATCGGTCACCGAGCCGCCATTCGCGAGCCGTTCCCGTACCCGGCGCGAGCGATGCGCCGCTGCGTAGCCTTTGGGCGTCAGGCCGGTAGCGGCCTTGAACACGCGATGAAAATGGAACGGGCTGAGGCCGGCAACCTCAGCGAGTTCATTGAGCGCAGGCACTGTTTCACTCGATTCGATCTGCCGACAGGCCATCGCCACTGTCGCGGCGTGCTGGCTGGCGACATCAGTCTGATCCTTGCTTGTGCGTTTGCTTGGGCGGTAGCCCGCCGCTTCGGCAGCTTCGGCGCTGTCGAAAAATTCGACATTTTGCGGTTTGGGCAAACGCGAAAGGCTGCTGGGTCGGCAATAGATGCCGGTGGTTTTTACCGCATAGACAAACTGCCCGTCGGCTCGCGGATCCCGCGCGAGCACGGCGGCCCAGCGTGGATCGGTTTCAACATTGATGATCGGCGAAAGCTTTTTCATGACGAGTAGTCCGTTGACCTGTTTGATTCAGGTTAACCAGCTGCAATGTGGGTAACACTCCGGGCCTTGCGGTCAAACTTTTCAGATCACCCGGCGACCCGGAAGGTCAGATTGATCCGCCGCTCGCCCAGACGCGGATGCTGGCCGGGCTTGATCGGCAGCACACCGTGAAAACGCAGGCGATCGACCCCGCCCCAGACCACCATGTCGCCGTGCAGCAGAGGAATGCGCTGGCTCTTGTCGCTGCGGACAAAACCACCGAACAGGAACATTGCCGGCAACCCCAATGACAACGAAACGATCGGCGCCGCGTAGGCATGTTCGTCTTTGTCCTGGTGCAAAGACATCTTGGCGCCGGGGACGTATTGGTTGATCAGGCAGGAATCGGCGTGAAATCCGGCAAATCCTGCGCGCTGCGCCGCTCTCTGTGCCATTTCGAACAACACTTGGGGCATTGCCGGCCATGGTCTGCCGCTCAGCGGATCCACGGTGCTGTAGCGATAACCGCTGCGATCAGTGATCCAGCCCAGCGCTCCGCAGCTGCTGGTGCCCACCGACATGCTGAAACCGCCCGGGGTCATCATGTGACGCAATGGCGCTGCGGCGAGAACGCCGTCCAGCGTCGGCAACAGTTGATCGATCATCGGCAGGGCGAACCCGCGCAACACCCACGATTGTTCGCCGATTTGCTCGGCGCGGGGTTGTTGCTCGGGTTCGTGGTCGGCGAACAGGTCGAAGTGGCTTGGTTGCATGCTGCTCATATTGCGTCGTGGAAGATGATGCCCAGAGTATGCCGGTTTCCGCTGTGCAGGCGACTGACGCCATGACGCATGGTCACTCGATAATCGCCGCGTGTGCCGCTGACCGGGCGCTGGTTGACCGCGAATATAACGGCGTCACCCTTTTGCAGATCCACGACGTGTGGTCGCGACTGCAGGCGTGGACGCTGCTCGGTCAGGACGAACTCTCCACCGGTAAAATCCTGTCCGGGCTGCGACAGAAGAATCGCCACTTGCAGTGGGAAAACCAGTTCTCCGTACAGATCCTGATGCAGGCAGTTGTAGTCCTGCGGGCCGTATTGCAACAGCAAGGGTGTGGGCCGCAGTTGACCGGCATCGTGACAGCGCTGCACAAACCCGGCATGGGTTGCGGGAAAGCGTACAGGCACATTCATGCGTTCGTACCAGCGGTTGGCCAGCGGCACCAGGCGCGGGTAAAGCGCAGTGCGCAGACGTTCGATGGTTGTCGGCAGGGGATAGCTGAAGTACTTGTATTCCCCGCGACCGAAACCGTGGCGGGCCATGATGACCTGCGAACGAAACGGTCCGGTCTGCGAATACAGGGCGCTCAAGCGCTCGCAGGTTTGCGCCGACAGCAGCGAGCGGACGATGGCATAGCCATATTGATCCAGATGCTGTTCGAGGCACGCCCAATCGAGCGCATCCAGCCGAGACGGGGACATTGACATTCTGACTCCTGAACCCTTTGGTCGAGGCTGTCAGTCTGGGCGAATCCCGGCGGCAGAACACTCCGCCGCTTGCGGTCGAATCCGGGGTGTTGCGTTACAGGGCTTTGCTGACGGCGATATCGCTGATCACATCTTCAGTCTGGCCGTGGATGGCATCCAGTGCAGCCTTAGCTTCTTCCACGGTGCCGTTTTGCAGTTGCGCGAACTCGAAGCGGCGCTCACCGTTGAGCTTGTATTTGATGACGTATTTGGTCGTTTGGGCCACGGTCATGCTTACCTTTGCGTTGGGGCAACTCAGCTCAGTTTGGAGCTGGAGCGGCGGATGATCTTGATCGAGTGGGTCAGGGTCGGTTTGCGCGTGACGCTGATGGCGCGCCGGCTGACGGTGTCGATGGTGATGTTCCAGAAACCGGTGCTCGGCGCGGTGATGCGCGCAGGAAACGTGTCGAAAGCACCGCCGTGGTAGGTGTGGCGGCCGCCGTTCTTGAACGCGCGGAAGTTGGCGTCGTTCATCAAGCGGATGTTGCAGGTTTGCGAGCATTGGATGACGACAATGTCGTCTTCGTTGAGGTGCTCGCGCTGGTGAATGAATTTCATGGGCGCCTCCAGAAGGGCTTTTTCTACTAAATCAAAACGATAGCATGTGCGATTGGCGCAGTTTATCAGCCCGAACGGGTTATTATCCCGCCGTCGAGCGCTGCTTTGACAATTAAAAACGGTTATTCGCGATTCGCTGCGGGTTTAATGGAGTAAGCCTCGGAGAAAAATGGCATTACTGCTGTCCGAGGGTCTTTATGGGAGGTATTTGTATGAAGTGGGGTGTGGTGTGTCTGCCGTTGATGTTGGTCATGGGTGGTTGCGCGAGTGTTTCCGAAATCAATGAAACCTTGCCCACCATGAGCGTGATTTCCGGCAAGAAACCCCATGAGTATGCGCAGTGCCTGGCGGACAAGCTGGCTAACAGTCGCGGCGCACTGCAGATGCAGCCGCACAAGGATGGCGTGCGGGTGATTGTTCCCGGGAAATTTTCCACTGGCGCGGCAGCGGTATTTGATATCGACGACCGTTCCGGCGGCAGCAGCATCAAGTTGCATGAGCGCATGTCCAATGTGCCGATTCGTCCTCGTGACGTGCAAAACGCCGCCAATGCCTGCATTTCCGGCTGATAGAATAGCGGTCATCAGCACCAGTGCCGCCACAGTCATGCTGTGGCGGCATTTTCATTTCTGGAGTCGCGCATGAAGCGAGAGCAAGTACGGGAACGGCATGCAGAGGGCCTTATCTCTGCCACGCATGTGATTCAGAATCCGGCGAACTCGGGTGAGTGGATCGTGTTTTTCAAGAAGAGCGCCGGTCGCAGCTATTTTCTGGTCGACGATAACGACGAAGTCGAATCCTTCGCCCGGCTCGACGATCTGATTGAGATCGTGCGCGGGCTCGGGATCAAGTTCGCCGAGATCCACATGTAGGGTCTATTTGCAGACCACCACCACGCTGCGGTTTTTATAGTTGCCGACATCGACCCCCAGGGTCTTGTCGCTCTCCTTGGGTGCCGGTGTGCCGTCGGTACCGACAATGCGATAACCGGTGCCCGCGCAGGAAGCATCGGCTTTTTCGTAGCAGGTGGCCCAGGAGTTGGCTTCCCCGGAGCAGTCGATACTCAAACCCTGTTCGCCGTTGTTCAAGTAGGTGGTTTGCGAGGTGGCACAGCCACCCAGGGCCAATACCGCGATCAGCGGCAGCATTTTGTTCATGTTCATATGTGTGTCGTCTTCAGCGAGGGAGGGGCTAAACGCTCTGACAGCGCCGGAGTGAAAAGGTTATAGCGATTGGCCACTTGTTTTTATCGGGTTTGCGAGCGGCCACAAAAAAGCCCTGCGCAAGGGCAGGGCTCGGCGCGTGTCGCAACCGGTCAGTCCTGATCTTTGCCACGGCGTTTGGACGACGCAGGGGTGTCAGTGAACACCGACGCCACATCAGTCGCCAGCTGCTCGCTGTCGAAAGGCCCGGCGATGTGTTCGCCATTGGTCGTGGTCAGGTTCCACTTGCCGTCTTTCTTGTCGATCACATACCCGTTGATGATTTTTACCGCGGCCATCTATCTGTCTCGTTCGCTGGTTCAAAGGCGCCATGATACCGACAAATCCTCACATTGGGGGATGATGAGCGTAGAGTGATGCAGCGCATTTGCGTGTTTGAGCTACTCTGTTTTCGCGGGTCGAAGTTGCCAGCGGAACTATCGGCGAGAATATTTCTCTATGTTGGCATCGGTTAGCCAGTGCGGGGCATTGTAAGGTGCACGCCGCCTGATTAGACTGCGCCGAAACTCGTACACACAGCCCTTTCAAGGACTTATATGATCAAGAAATGCTTGTTCCCAGCAGCCGGTTACGGTACTCGCTTCCTGCCAGCGACTAAAGCCATGCCCAAAGAAATGCTGCCGGTGGTAAACAAGCCACTGATCCAGTACGGCGTTGAAGAAGCTCTGGACGCTGGCCTGACTGAAATCTCGATCGTGACCGGTCGTGGCAAGCGCGCTCTGGAAGACCACTTCGACATCAGCTATGAGCTGGAAAACCAGATCAAGGGCACCGACAAGGAAAAATACCTGGTCGGCATCCGCAAGCTGCTGGACGAGTGCTCGTTCTCCTACACCCGTCAGACCGAAATGAAAGGTCTGGGCCACGCGATCCTCACCGGTCGCCCGCTGATCGGTGACGAACCCTTCGCTGTGGTACTGGCGGACGACCTGTGCGTCAACCTCGAAGGCGACGGCGTACTGACCCAGATGGTCAAGCTGTACAAGCAGTTCCGCTGCTCGATCATCGCCATTCAGGAAGTCGATCCGCAGGAAACCAGCAAGTACGGCGTGATCGCCGGCGAGATGATCCGCGACGACATCTACCGCGTCCACAGCATGGTCGAGAAGCCAAAGCCGGAAGACGCACCGTCGAACCTGGCGATCATTGGTCGTTACATCCTGACGCCGGACATCTTCGACCTGATCGAACAGACCGAGCCAGGCAAGGGCGGTGAAATCCAGATCACCGACGCCCTGATGAAGCAGGCCCAGAACGGCTGCGTCATGGCCTACAAGTTCAAGGGCAAGCGTTTTGACTGCGGTGGCGCTGAAGGCTACATCGAAGCGACCAACTTCTGCTTCGAGAACTTCTACAAGACCGGCAAGGCTTACTGATAACGCCGGATCTGCAAGGTGAAGGGTGTGAAAGCACCCAAGCGAATGCACCCACAAACGCCCCGACTTGTTCGGGGCGTTTGCTTTTGTGCTGGAAAAAACCTTGGGCCTGGCGGCGCGATTGGCTGACGCCTTCTGAGCGTGCTGGCTGCTTTTTAAAGGGGGAGGGTGCGGGCATGTTTGCTCGCTGCCCCGATTCCCTTCAGGCGGCACTGCAGGGCCCCGGGCAAACGGGCAACCCGTCCGCTCAGAACGAAAAAAGCTCCGTATCTTGCGATACGGAGCTTTTTCTTTATGCGTTACTCCGATTGCGATCTCTCGAAACCGGCGCCTTCCAGGCGGTTACTGCTGCACGACATTCGCTGCGGTGGGCTCGACCTTTTTCGGCTTCATCAGGCTGAAGTCGATCAAGGCGCGCTGCTCGCGTTCGTACGGGTTGCCGATCATCAGCGGACGCGGTTTGAAGTTGTCGCTGACCAGACTCTTGCTGCGGTCCAGTTCATCGAAACTCAAACCGGCCATGTCCGCCCAGGTGTGGATCAGATGCGAGCTGCTGTACGGCCGGCTCAGGTCGGCGGCAAAGTTCCAGTCATGGTTCTCGCGCCATTTCGGCGACGCCCAGGCCATGAACGGAATGGTGTACATCGGTGCCGTCGGTTTGTTCTCGTTACGGCCGAGGGTGTTGTGGCCGACCGAGTCAAACACATCTTCACCGTGGTCGGAGAGGTACAGCAGGAAACCATTCGGATCGGACTTGGCGTAGTCCTTGATCAGGCTCGATACAACGAAATCGTTATACAACACGGCGTTGTCGTAGCTGTTGTAGGTCGGCACCTGATCGTCACGCACGCCGGCTGGCACGCCGGTACGGTCCTGGAACTTGTCGAAGGTCGGCGGATAGCGGTACTGATAGCTCATGTGCGTGCCGAGTAGATGCACGACGATCAACTTGCGCTGCGCCGGGTCGCTCAGCGCCTTGTTGAACGGCTCAATCACGTCACCGTCGTACTGCGCGGCGTTCTGGTTGCGGTTGTTGTTCAGGTACACCTGCTCGTCGGCCTGTTCGGAGAAGGTCGTGAGCATGGTGTTGCGCTTGGTCATGGTCTGCTGGTTGGTGATCCAGAAGGTCTTGTAGCCGGCCTGCTTCATCATGCTGACCAGTGACGGCGTGGACAGGTACAAGTCCGGATTTTCTTCGTCGGCGAAGGTCAGCACCTGCTGCAACGCCTCAATGGTGTACGGGCGCGGGGTGATGACGTTGTCGAACACCGCGAGCTGATCCTTGAGCTTGTCCAGTTCCGGCGTGGTCTTGCGGCCATAGCCATACAGGCTCATGCGCTGGCGGTTGGTCGATTCGCCGATCACCAGCACCAGCGTCGACGGTTTATCCGCGTCGGCAGCCTTGAGGTTATGCAGCGGCGGAACCTTGCTTGCACTGTGCAGCATGTCCTGCATGCCGGCCAGAGTGTCGAGGTATCGGTGGTAAGCCACGGCCATTTGCCAAGGCACCGCTGGCTCGATGCGGTCTTCGAACTTCTCGAAGCCGCCGGCGAAACTGCCGGTACGCTGGGTCTGCTTGATCAGCGGGTAGCCGACTACGGCGAAGACGATCGCGATCGCAGCCACGAACGCACGGCCTCGGGGCATGTACACCGGGCGCAGGCGGGTCCACAGGAAATAGGCGAAAGCGGTATGCGCGAGGAACGCCGGGATCATCCACCAGGCAAAGTACTGGGTCATGTACTCGCCGGCTTCCGACACGTTCGACTCGAACATGATGAAAATGACGCTTTGCGAGAATTCCTGCTGATAGATGAAGAAGTAGCCCAGGCTGGCCATGGAGCAGGCCCACAGGACAATACCGATCAGCGCAGCCAGCAGTTTGGTGCGTTTGGGGAACGCCAGCATCGGGGCGAGCCACAGCGCACTCATCACGAAGGCCTGACGGAAACCGCTGAAACCGGAGGTCCCGGTCAGTTGGATCAACAGTTGGGTGATGCCCGAGAAGTACCAGAAAAAAGCAAAGAGCCAGAGAACCCCGGCCCAATCGAAACCTGTCGCAGTCGTTTTGCTGCGTTTGAACAATGCCATTCAGCACTCCAGCTCATCGTCACTAACCACCGCCGGAACACTACATCAAACCGACGAACGGAAGCCGCGCGCAAACGCACGGCCAGAATGGGCGCGAGTATCACGAACGTAATGTGAAAACTTCGTTAGTTGCTGATTGTTGGCAGGAGCGGATCATGACGGGAACGACGGGCGCCGTTCCCGAAGCGGGCGGGGGCAGGTCAGGCGTGCGGTTGACGCTGGACAACCGGCAGAGGTTTGGGCTGAGCGCCCTGGGTCAGCGAGCGCAATTGCGCCAGCTCCTGCTTCAACTGGTCGCGCTCGTCCTTCAACTGGCGCAATTCATCGCGACGGATCGTGACATACAGGGTTTGTGGCGGCATTGCTGTGTGTACTGTGCCCATTGCTCACCTCGCAAATGGCGTGTCTCAACTGCAGATTGTCCCGGTGCCGGGCTACTGATCTGCTATCGGCGCCAATTTTGATTTCTTTTGCCCATGAATGGAACTTTTTTATTTTTCATGGTCGGTGTGTCTTCGGCATGATTCGGGGCGTTATCAGTCTGGATCGGGCACAATGCCCGGAAACTTCGGCCCGACGCTCTGGACTAACCTCCATTAGTCGCGTTGGGCTATAACCAATGACACACATTTATTTGTAGTAAGGAGCATCAGCACATGCAACTCGGGATTATTGGACTGGGCCGCATGGGCGGCAATATTGCGCGGCGTCTGATGCTCAACGGTCACACCACCGTTGTTTACGACCGCAATACCGCCTTTGTCGACACCCTGGCCGCCGAGGGCGCCACGGGCGTTGCCGATCTGCCTGCGCTGGTCGCCGGCCTGGCCAAGCCACGTGCCGTGTGGGTCATGCTGCCGGCCGGTGCGCCGACCGAAGACACCATCAACACCCTGAGCGATTTGCTGGAAGCCGGCGACACCATCATCGATGGCGGCAACACCAACTATAAGGATGACATTCGCCGGGCCAAGACCCTCGCCGAAAAAGGCCTGCACTACATCGACGTTGGCACCTCCGGCGGCGTCTGGGGCCTGGAGCGCGGTTACTGCATGATGATCGGCGGTGATGCCGAGACCGTGAACCGTCTCGACCCGCTGTTCGCCGCTCTGGCGCCGGGCATGGGCGAGATTCCGCGCACCAAGGATCGCAAGTCCGAGGATCACCGCGCCGAACACGGCTACATCCACGCCGGTCCTGCCGGCGCCGGGCACTTCGTCAAGATGATTCACAACGGCATCGAGTACGGCATGATGGCTGCCTTCGCCGAGGGCTTCGACATCCTCAAGACCAAATCCAGCGAACGCCTGCCGGAAGATCAGCGTTTCGACCTGAACGTGGCCGACATTGCTGAAGTCTGGCGTCGTGGCAGCGTCGTTTCCTCGTGGCTGCTCGACCTGACCGCCGACGCGCTGGCCAGCGATCCGAAGCTCGACGGGTTCTCCGGTTCGGTGGCGGACAGCGGCGAAGGTCAATGGACCATCGAAGCGGCCATGGAGCAGGCGGTGCCGGTACCGGTGCTGTCGAACTCGCTGTTCTCGCGCTACCGCTCGCGCGGCCAGGGCACCTTTGGCGACAAGATTCTCTCGGCCCAGCGCTTCGGCTTCGGCGGCCACGTGGAGACACCGAAGAAATGACCCATACGATCCGCAGAAAATCCAAGGCAGAACCCGCACCACCGACCACGCTGTTTCTGTTCGGTGCCCACGGCGACCTGGTCAAGCGCTTGCTGATGCCGGCGCTGTACAACCTCAGTCGCGACGGCTTGCTTGACGAAAATCTGCGGATCGTCGGCGTTGATCACAACGCCATTACCGATGAGGCCTTCGCGCAAAAACTCGAAGACTTCATCCGTACCGAAGTGGCGGCGAAGGTCGGCAAGGGCGATCAGATGCTTGATCCGGTCTTGTGGGCCAAGCTCGCCAAAGGTATCAGCTACGTCCAGGGCGATTTCCTGGACGACAGCACCTATTCCGCGCTGGCGGCAAAAATCGCCGACAGCGGCACGGGCAACGCGGTGTTCTACCTGGCCACCGCGCCACGTTTTTTCAGTGAAGTGGTGCGCCGTCTCGGCGCCGCCAAACTGCTCGAAGAAACCCCCGAAGCGTTCAGAAGGGTGGTGATCGAGAAACCGTTTGGTTCCGATCTGCATACTGCCGAAGCCTTGAACGCCTGCCTGCTCAAGGTCATGTCCGAGAAACAGATCTATCGGATCGACCATTATCTGGGCAAGGAAACCGTGCAGAACATTCTGGTCAGCCGGTTCTCCAACAGCTTGTTTGAAGCGTTCTGGAACAACCATTACATCGACCACGTGCAAATCACCGCCGCGGAAACCGTCGGCGTTGAAACCCGTGGCAGTTTTTACGAGCACACCGGTGCGCTGCGCGACATGGTGCCCAATCATCTGTTCCAGTTGTTGGCGATGGTCGCCATGGAGCCGCCGGCCGCGTTTGGCGCTGACGCTGTGCGCGGTGAAAAGGCCAAAGTGGTCGGCGCGATCCGCCCGTGGAGCGTTGAAGAGGCGCGAGCCAATTCGGTACGCGGTCAATACAGCGCCGGCGAAGTCGATGGCAAAGCGTTGAATGGCTATCGCCAGGAAGCCAACGTGTCGCCTGACAGCAACACCGAGACCTATGTCGCGCTGAAAGTCATGATCGACAACTGGCGCTGGGTGGGCGTGCCGTTCTACCTGCGCACCGGCAAGCGCATGAGCGTGCGCGACACCGAAATCGTCATCTGCTTCAAACCGGCGCCGTATGCGCAGTTCCGCGACACCGAAGTCGATGAACTGCAGCCGACTTATCTGCGTATCCAGATCCAGCCCAACGAAGGCATGTGGTTCGACCTGCTGGCAAAACGGCCGGGGCCGGCGTTGAACATGGCCAACATCGAGCTGGGGTTCGCTTACAAGGATTTCTTCGAAATGCAGCCATCCACCGGTTACGAAACGCTGATCTACGACTGCCTGACCGGCGACCAGACGCTGTTCCAGCGCGCCGACAACATCGAGAACGGTTGGCGCGCGGTGCAACCGTTCCTTGATGCCTGGCAGCAGGACGCGAGCGTGCAGACTTACGCCGCCGGGGAAGACGGTCCACAAGCCGCCAACGATCTGCTGACTCGCGATGGTCGCGTCTGGCATGGTCTGGGATGAGTGAGTCGATCCGTTTTTTATTGAGTGACATGGATGGCACGCTGTTGCTGCCCGATCACAGCCTGAGTCAGCGCACCATTGATGCGGTGCGTTCGCTGCGCGAGGCGGGCGTGTTGTTCAGCCTGGCCACCGGGCGCCCGCCCAAGGCAATGTTGCAGCAGATCGAAGCCTTGGGGGTCGATCTGCCGACCGCCGCCTTCAATGGCGGCACCATCGTCAATCCGGACGGCAGCGTGTTGGTGGCGCATTACCTGCCGGTGCCGACAGCGTTGATTGCTTTGGCGTTGTTCGCCGATCAGCCGGAAGTGGAAATCTGGGTGTTCAGCGGTGGCGACTGGCTGCTCAAGGATCCGCACGGGCCGATGGTGCCGCGCGAACAGCACGGTCTCGGTTATCCGCCGGTGGTGGTCGAGAGTTTCGAGCCGTATCTGGAGCGCATCGACAAGATTGTCGCGACCAGCAACAACACCGATTTGCTGATTGAACTTGAGGCGCGCCTGCTGCCCAAGGTCAACGGCATGGCTCAGGTCTCGCGTTCGCAGCCGGTCTATCTGGACGTGACGGCGCTGGAGGCCAACAAGGGCACCGCACTGGCGACGATTGCCGCGCACCTTGATATCCCGTTGGAGCAGACCGCAGCGATTGGCGATGGCGGTAACGACCCGGCGATGTTCCATTGCGCGGGACTGTCGATAGCCATGGGGCAGGCAGAGGAGGCGGTCAAGCGTCAGGCTGACGTGGTGACCGCGCCAAACACCGAAGATGGCGTAGCCCTGGCGATCGAGAAGTACATCCTCCCGTAACACTTGTAGGAGCTGCCGCCGGCTGCGATTTTTTGATCTTGTTTTTTATGCAGCAAGATCAACAGATCGCAGCCTTCGGCAGCTCCTGCATGAGGTTGTTGTCAGAGCCAGTAGCTGACGGCGTACCAGCCCAGCAGGCCCATCACTACGGTGTACGGCAGCGCCATCCACACCATGCGCCCGTACGAGAGTCGCACCAGCGGCGCAATCGCCGAGGTCAGCAGGAACAGGAACGCAGCCTGACCGTTTGGCGTCGCTACGCTCGGCAGGTTGGTGCCGGTGTTGATCGCGATGGCCAGGGTCTCGAAATGCTCGCGGCTCATGTGCCCGGACAGGAAGGCCTGTTTCACTTCGGTGATATAGATCGTGGCGACGAACACGTTGTCGCTGATCGCCGAGAGCAGGCCGTTGGCGATGAACAGCATGCCCGGCTGTTGCTCCGCCGGCAGTGCCAGCACCCATTGGATCAACGGGGCAAACAGCTGTTGATCATGAATCACTGCGACCACGGCAAAGAACACCACCAGCAACGCGGTGAACGGCATGGCGTCCCTGAATGCGTTGCCCAGACGATGTTCGTCGGTGATGCCGGTAAACGCGGTGATCAACACGATCACCATCAGACCGATCAAGCCGACTTCGGCAACGTGAAACGCCAGGCAGCCAATCAGAATCAACGCAGCAGTGCCTTGCACCAGCAGCGCGGCACGCTGACGTGGAGTGCGTTCGGCGTCATCTTCGGCGGCGTAATTGGCCAGCACAGCACGCACGTTGTCCGGCAACAGGGTGCCATAGCCAAACCAGCGCAGTTTTTCCAGCAGTACGCAGGTTGCCAGCCCCGCCACCAGCACCGGCAGCGAGACCGGCGCGACTTTCTGGAAAAACGCCGCGAAGTGCCAACCCATCTCATGGCCGATCAACAGGTTCTGCGGTTCGCCCACCAAGGTGCAGACGCCGCCGAGTGCGGTGCCCACAGCGCCATGCATCAGCAGGCTGCGCAGAAACGCCCGAAACTGTTCCAGGTCGTCATGGTGCAGCACCGGCAAGTGTCGGTCGTCGCTGAACTCACTGTCCTGACGCGGATCGTTGCCCGAGGCCACACGGTGGTAAACCGAATAGAAGCCGACGGCGGCGCTGATGATCACCGCCGTCACGGTCAGGGCATCGAGAAACGCCGACAGAAACGCCGAGAGAAAGCAGAACATCAGCGCCAGAATCGCCTTGGAGCGTACGCCCAGCAGCAGCCGCGAGAACAGAAACAGCAGCAGATCCTTCATGAAGTAAATGCCGGCGACCATGAACATCAGCAGCAGGATCACCGGGAAGTTGTGCACCAACTCATCGTATAGCGCCTGCGGCGTGGTCATCTTCAGCAGCAGGGCTTCAATCAACAACAAGCCGCCGGGCATCAACGGATAGCACTTGAGGGCCATGGCCAGAGTGAAAATGAATTCGATCACCAGCAGCCAGCCAGCGGCGACCGGGCCGACCGTAAATAGCACCACGGCATTGAGGATCAGGAAGCCGACGATGCACGCCTTGTACCAGCGGGGCGAGTGCCCGAGGAAGTTATGCGCGAAGGCCTGGGCCAGTGAACCGGACATCGGTTGCTCCTTGTATTAAGAAGCGCGCAAAGTGCCGCAAGTGACTGGCAAGTTCAAGTCTCGGGGGTTTATTGATTCAGATAGCGGGCAACCATGGCCCGGTAGTTGCCGTCCAGAGAATAGCCGCCGACCAGGATGTGTCCATCGGCCTGCACCGCCAGTGAGTTGGCGATATCCAGGCTGCGTCCCAGTCGCGTGCGCAACCAGCCGTGGCCGTTACCGAACTCGCGGTCGAGTTGGCCGTCGGCCAGATAGCGCGCGACGATGAAATCGGCCTCGATACCGCCAATCGTCGCCCCTACCGCGATAATGCGGCCATCGGCGATGCACTGCGCCGCGCTCCACTGGCAGCCACAGGGGCCGATCTCCAGCAGATGCGGGTGGCCGGCATTGTTGCGCAACTCCGGGCGACCGTTGGGGTGCAGGCTTAGCGCCATGCAGCGGATCGGGTCGCGGCTGCTGCCAAAGCAATGCAGGTGTTCCATCGAATGCAGCACCTGACTGACCATCGCGCTTTGTCCGTGGGCCTTGAAGGCGAGGAAACCGTCCACCGCAAAGCGCTCATCCAGACGTCCGTCGGGCAGATAACGTGCCACCAGACCTTCCTGAGGAAAGTCGATGGCGCCGGCAACGATGATGCGCCCATCCTCTTGAAGCAGCAGGCAGTTGAGCCAGGAGTTGAGCAGCAGGTGACGGATCATCACGAATCCACGGCCATTGAAGCCGGGATCGAGGGTGCCGTTTGGAGTCAGACGAATCAGCATGCCAGCATGGTCGGCCAATTCGAAGTGGTGATTGGCGATCAACAGAATGTGCCCGTCGTCCTGCACCGCGAAGTCGCATGCTTCGGCCCCCGGCACTCCGGGCGGAAGCCAGCTATCCCGAGACCCGACGGACAGGTCGCCCGGCAGGCGCACGACTTGTCGACCATTGTCACCAAACGATGGGTCAGGCAAGCCGTCAGCCGTGAATCGGGCGAAGGCGGGCAGGGTACGGTGAGCGTTTTCATAATGCAGACCGGCCAGCAGAATGCGTCCGTCTGGCAACACTTGGACCTTTGCGCCCATGGCTTCGAATCCGGGCGCGAATTCGCCGATCACGCTGCCTTGAGCGCCGAAGCCGAGATCGGCAGAACCGTCGGGAAGCATTCGCGCCAACCCGAAACGGCTGCCAGCGGCAGTGCCAATCTTGGCAGCCACCAACACCCGGCCTTGTGAATCCAGGGCCAGGCCTTGAGTCATGCTCGACACGCTGCCGGCAAAATACACTTGAGCAATGCCGCAGTGGGCAAAGTCTCTGTCGAGTTGCCCGGCGTTAGTCTTTGGCGGTGGGAGCGCAACGGCGTTCTCGGGGGACATGCATGCTTCTCCTTGCAAGTTGACCAGGCCCGAATCGGGTGGGTAACTGCATGAGCGAAACATTCAATCCCTGAATACGCCGAAGTACAACTGACATAACTAACAGGTGGAGGGTCGCACTGTGCCAGAACAGTGTCTTTTTGAACCAAATGAAAGCCTGCCAAGCAGTGTCGCCTGACGCTTTAAAGAAAGTTGTACAAAAGTACTGGAGATAAACAGCAACAGATAAATAAAAAGAGCAGGGCGGACGACTGGAAGTCGTCCGCATTACCCTCTGATCAGTGCGGCATCGACCACGATTGCAACAGGTAACCTTCTTCGCTCAATTCGGCGCGTGCCTGCTGCAGCAGTTGTTCCAGTTGCGCCGGGTCGGAGTAAGCGCTGCTTGGAATCTGCTTGCGGCCGATATGCGAGTTGGTACGGTCGATGACGGTCAGGTTCAGTTCGCCGTTGCCGTCTTGTGGGGCCCAGGCCACGCACTGGAAAGGTTTAAATGCATGGTTGGCAATCAAAAGAGCTTCGTTGATACGGAGCGGGGCGGTCATGGGGTCTTCTCTCTGTCGTGCCCAATCAAGTGATGTGCCGTCGGTTGGGCTTACCGTTCGGCTGGTTACTTGTACTGATGCACGCAACCCCGAAGCAGGTCACACACGAAACGGAGAAATTTCAACTTTATTGCTTATGCTCAAGATTTCGACAGTTTTTGAAAGCCTGGCGAAAGAGAGCAACTCGATAGCTAACTAATAACCCCGCTTCTTATAACGCTTTAGCTTGTACACCTATAAGCAATCGATACAAGCCCCTGTCAATTTCTTGCTAATGTTACAGTCGGGTCTGCCAAATGACTGTTTTTACAATAATTTCCTTAAATTTGGCGCCAAGGAACAGTCATGATCGAAGCGCCAGCGTTACGACGTTTATTGGTAGTCGACCCCTGTGACGACTGTCACCGCCTGTTACCCGGATTGCGCGCGGTGGGCTGGGATGTCGACAGCTGTACCCTGGAAAATGCTGCCGATCGGCCGTGCGACGTCGGCCTGCTCAGATTGCAACCTTTTCACCTCGAGCGCCCGGAAGCCGTCAAGGAATTGATCAGCCGCAGCGGCACCGAGTGGATCGCGGTGCTGAATCAGGAGGTCCTGCGGTTGCAGAACGTTGGCGACTTCGTCTGCGAATGGTTCTTCGATTTCCATACATTGCCGTTCGATGTCTCGCGGGTCCAAGTGACCCTTGGGCGCGCGTTTGGCATGGCGCGTTTGCGTGGACAAGGCACGATTCACGTCGATCAGCCGGAACACGAATTGCTCGGCGACAGCAAGCCGATCCGCGAGCTGCGAAAATTGTTGAGCAAACTGGCGCCGACCGAGTCCCCGGTACTGATCCGCGGTGAAAGCGGTACCGGCAAAGAACTGGTCGCGCGCACGCTGCACCGCCAGTCCCAGCGCCACAGCAAGCCGTTTGTGGCGATCAATTGCGGGGCGATTCCCGAACACTTGATTCAGTCCGAACTGTTTGGCCACGAAAAAGGTGCCTTTACCGGTGCCCATCAGCGCAAGGTCGGGCGCATTGAAGCGGCCAACGGTGGCACGCTGTTTCTTGATGAAATCGGTGATTTGCCGATGGAGTTGCAGGCCAATCTGCTGCGTTTCCTGCAGGAGAAACACATTGAGCGTGTCGGTGGCAGCCAGCCGATTCCGGTGGATGTGCGCGTCCTCGCGGCCACCCACGTCGACCTGGAAGCTGCCATCGAGAAAAAACGCTTTCGCGAAGACCTGTATTACCGCCTCAATGTGCTGCAAGTGGTCACCGCGCCATTACGCGAGCGACACGGTGATCTGTCGATGCTGGCCAACCACTTTTCTCATTTCTACAGTCATGAAACCGGCCGCCGTCCACGCAGCTTCAGCGAGGATGCGTTGATCGCCATGGGCAAGCACGACTGGCCGGGTAATGTGCGCGAGCTGGCCAATCGTGTGCGACGGGGCCTGGTGCTGGCGGAGGGGCGGCAAATTGAAGCCCGGGATCTGGGGTTGATCAGTCAGCACTCAATCTCCACGCCGATGGGCACGCTTGAAGACTACAAGACCCGGGCCGAACGCCAGGCCTTGTGCGATGTATTGAACCGGCACAGCGACAACCTCAGCGTCGCGGCGAAAGTGCTTGGGGTCTCCCGGCCAACGTTTTACCGCCTGCTGCACAAACATCAGATTCGCTAGACACCAAAGTAAAAAAATCGCAGCCTGCGGCAGCTCCTACAGGGATTACCTATGTGGGAGCTGCCGCAGGCTGCGATCTTGTGCTCTAGAAGTAGTACGGGAACTTGAGGCTGAAGGAGAAATCCGGGGCATCGTCGGTCATGCCAATCGACAGGTTGGGCACGATGGTCAGATTATCCGTGGCGGCAATGGTCATGCCGATGTTGAAATAACCGGCGTTGGCGTCACTGGAGACCACCGACTCCCAATCGCCGCCGTCTTGTTTCAACTTGCTCTTGCGTTGCACCAGGTCAGATACCGAAAACGACATACTCATCTTTTCGTTCAGCGCGAACGCAATACCGGCGCCAATCTGGAAGCTGTCGCCAATCTTCACCTTGCCGGGGTTTTTCTGATTGACGGTCGAACTGATGTCGTCGAACGACTCCTCCAGGTTGTGAGTGTAGGACAGGCTGCCGAACAGCACTGCCGGGTCGAACGTCTTGACCAGCGAAACCCCGGGGGTGATCGACCAGACGCCGTTACCGGTGGGCAAGGTATCAGGTACGAACAGGTTGGAGTTGGCATCGGTCTGGCGCAGTTTGATCCCGAACGGATCCTTGCCGGTTGGCGCCTTGACGCGCAGGGTGACCACCGCGTCCGGCGTGTTGACCGACTCGTCGAGGAACTTGTAGGCGATACCGAAGTTGACGTCGCCGATGGTTGGATCACGCGAAACATCCTGTTCCGTCGTGACGTTCGATGCACCACCGTTGCCGCCACCGGACTGGTAGGTCGACTCGCGGTAAACCACCGGTACGTTGACGTCGAACTGCCAGCGGTTGTCGAAGTTGTAGCGGCCAGTCAGGTCCAGCGTCCAGGTGTCGGCCTTGATCCGGTCGAGGTTGATGTTGCCCAGAAAGATCGAGTCCAGTGCGAGGAAGCCGTTGAGGATCAGCTGCCGGGTGTCGTAACGCGAGTAGGTCACACCGGTTTCAAAGCTGAATTTGCCACCACCGAAGAAGCCGCTGGCCTCGTCGTAGAGGTTGGACACACTCTGTGCCGGTTGCGAATCGTCGGCCAGCGACTGGCCGTAAGACGCGCCACTGCCCCCTGCTGCGCCCCCCGACGCTGCTGCCGCCCCAGTCCCGGGCGCGCCGGTGCTGGTGGCGACTCTTGGATTGCCTTTCATGTCAGACGGCGACTTGGCCAGCCGTTTGGGTTGCGGCGCTGCCGGTTGATCTTCAACCTGACGAACCCGTTGTTCGAGCACCGCCAGGGCCTTTTGTTGTACTTCGTATCGTTGCTTCAGCTCCAGAAGTTCCTGTTTCAGGGTCTCCACATCTGCGTCGGGTGCTGCTTGCAGCATCGCCGCAGGTAGAAGAGTGCTCAGACATACAGCGGCACGCAGTGATACTGATCGATACATGAATAAGCCGTCCCTTTAAGCCCAATGATCGAGACTCAGCGTAGTTCAATATCCCATGTTGCGTAGTGCCCTGAGTTGAGTCAGGTTGCAGTCCAGTGCGCCGGGGCTGATGCCGTTATTGTTAAGCACGACATTAAGTTGGGTCATGTTGTTGACCACGTTGGCGCTGCCTAGCAGTCGAGTGTTCTGCAGCAATCCTCCCTGGGCGACTTGTTGCAGGGCGTTGCCCTGGTTGCCGGAGGCCTGGATCGCCATTTGCACGCCACCACTGCTGGCCGATACGGCGACGCTGCCAGCGGCATTGCTGGCACCGATGGTTTGCCCGGCTATCAAGGCCTGACCTTGTGCGGGGGCCAGCGGAGGAGGGGTGTTGGCCTCTTTTACGTTGATCGCCACATTGTTGTTGGCGGTGTTGCCGTCGCCGGCGGCGCGTACGCTTTGGGTCACGCCCTGGCTGCTGTTGAGTGCCGCACCACCAATGACATTGCCAGTACCCGGCGTCGGGGTGCTGCCGTTGCCCTGTTCCTTGATGGTCGAGACATAAAATTCCGGTTTGATCGTGGCGGCCTGGATTTGCATCGACGTCGCAGCGCCGATCAGATCACCACTGGCGTTGCGCCAGGTACTGCTCATGACAATGCCGAAGCTGATGATCCGTCCCGGCATGACGTAACGACCACGCAGCTCGGCGAGCTCCTGGTCCTTGATTTCGATGGGTTTGAATCCTGCATTGGCATAGCCTGACGCGCTCGCCGCCAGGCAGGCGGCGGCCAGCCAGTATGAGGTTTTCATCTGCTGCTCCCGGGACATCCAGCCCCATTCTTTATAATCGGCGATTAAAAGAAGTCGCTCTGTATGAACCCGAAGTCCATCAATTCAGCATCTTTGACAGGGTTGAAAGAATCGAGCTTGTTCTTGGCGGTCAGCGGGGTCGGAGGACTGCGTAATGCATTGGTTTTGTCGTATCCGGGGCCGACGATGGCGAAGACAATGCCGTTCCAGCCTTTGACAAAGTCATCATGGGCGTAGCGTTTGTGTCCTAGAACGGGGTCTCCGATGTAAACCCAATCCTTGTCCGAACGCTGCAGTACCACGAAATGCTTGTAACCGCGAATTTCCAACAGTACCACCACCGGGATCGTGACTGCTTCGAGCTTCTCCGGCGGAATCTTGTAACCTCTGGCGCGCATGCCGATGCTTTCTACGTAGCGCTTCATGTCCAGCATGGAAAACCCTTGAGTACGAACAAGGTCCTGGTCAGCGTTGACCAGCATGCCTTTGATGATGTGCTCCTCATCGACGTCGAGCCAATAGGCCTGGCGCAATACCGTGGCCAGTGCGGCGGCGCCGCAACTGAAATCGGTTTTCTGTTCGACGATGTCGGCAAACTTGCGTTCACGGATGCTTTGCACGTTTTTGTAGACGAGTACGCCGCCGGGCAGGGCAGCGACGGGCATCTGGGCAGCCTGAGTCAGGCCGGACAGGCAAAGCAGGGCGATAAAGGCAGTCTTACGCATGATCGATACGCCTTTGCGGACTGAGGAAAAGCCCCGTTTCCGGGGCTTTCGTTTCGATCGCGATTACATGCAGGCTTTGCAACCTGCAGCGATGGACAGCGAGTTGCTTTGTTGGTTGCCCACACCCGCCGAGACGTTGGCTCCGCCGTTGCCGGAGAAGTTGTTCATCGAGTTGGTCATGTTGGCATTGTTCACAACAGGAGCTTTCCAGCCATCTTTGGTCAGCACTTGCTGAGTGGTGACGCCAGCGAGGCCAAAGGTACCCACGGCTTCGAACTTGGCTTTCTGGTCATCGTTGCCGCCGTGGCCGCCGCCACGATTATCCCAACCGCCATGGTTGTCGTCTTCGATGGTTGCAGTGCCTTTGGCTTTAAACACGCCAGCGGCCGCGTAGGTGCCGGTAAGGGTGTCGGTTTTGTAGGCCTGCACGCCTTTGTTTTCTACAACAAGGCCAGTAGAGGACTGATTGGCAGACGCGGCGGCAGTGGCTACGCGGCCACCGGATACGGCGATCGCCAGGTTGTTTTTCTGCTGGTTGAAGTTGCCGGAAGACACGTTGATGCCGATGTTGCCGGAACCATTGTTGCCTGCGTTGCTGAGCGTAGCGTTATTAAAGGTCGACGAGTTTTTCACATAGTTGTTGTTGTTGACTTGAGTCGCGCTGGAGGCAGCAACTGCAGTGCCGAAAATGAAGCTTTCATCGGCGGTAGCCAGGGCGGCGGCGTTGTCCTGCTGGTTGCCGTCCCCTGCAGCAACGTTGGCGCCCATATTGCCGTTAGAACCATTGAGCGAGTCGCTGGCGTTGGCGTTATTGAGAGTGCCTTGGTTTTTCACCACGTTGCCATCGCTGTTTTGTTCGTCGAGCACTGCTGCTCCGGCACCTGCACCGATCTGCAGAAGTTGTTCCAGGGTAGGGCCTTTAGGTTCATGGTTGCCATGACCATTGCCGTGCCCGTTACCATGATCATTGCCGCCTGCCTGAGCCGCCATTGCCATGACTGCTGCAAGTGCGAAAACCAGTGGTTTGAGAGCCATTGTAGGTTTCATGGTGTTTCTCCATCGTGCTTATTAGTTGGTTAAGTGTTGGTACTTTCTAATTGCACTGCTTTTGTTGTTTGGGTCAGTCAGCGACCCGGATGCTCAGGGTGTTAGCCATACGGTTCCCCACCCCGGCACTCTGGTTCACCTGAATCACCCCTCGGCTGCCGGTGAAGGCCTGATCACTTGTCGTGACCTGGCGACTGCCGGGTGAGGTGCCAGTTGCTCCTGAGCTCGGTAAAAGCGCCACGTTCTGTTGTGACAGGGCGCTGTCGTCAACGCTCTGCGGGGCAGCACTGATGCTGACGCGCGTCACGTTGGCCATCTGGTTGTTGGCCCCGGCACCCTGGTTCACGCCCAGGATCCCGTTGCCATTACTGAAAGATGTACCGCCGATGGTGGCGCTGGCGTTCATCGACGGGTTGGCTGGGGTATCCAGTTTTTGCCTGACAATGGTCGTGGCGCTGGCGTTGGTACCGATGGCGATCGCTTTGGTATTGGTCTGTTGCATCTGGTCGCCGGCGGCCTGGTTGACGTTGTAGTTGCCGCGGTACTGCACGCCACTGTTCTGGATGTCGGCGTTATTCACGGAGCCTGGATCGGCCATGGCGCTGGCGCAGCCGAACAGGGCAAGCAGCAGAAGGGAACGATTCATCTCATTGACCTCCGGCCATGCGGGTCAGCGGGGCAAGACCGGAACTCATTGCACGGTTGACGGTGTTGGAGATCGAACCGCCCGCGCCACCGCCGTGACCGCCGCCCATGCCGGGCAGGCCGTTAGGATTGGTCAAGGTGTTCATGCCAGGCATGTTGGCGGTGGGCGTGGTGATATTGCCGCGAATCGAAGAGCCACTGGCTACACTGGCAAATTCACCGTCATCCAGCTCGGTGCTGGTCATCGCTTGATTGATGCGAGCCGAAGGGTTGGCATTGACTGTGGTGGGATAGGGGTCTTTGCCACCGCTGCGTCCGATTGGAATGGGCTGGACATCGCGGTTGAGAACGATCACGCCATTGCCTTCGGCCTGAACGTTGAAACTGATGAAAGTGCTGGCGGCTGATCCAATCAGCAGAAGGCAGGTCAGGCCTTTATTGAAATTCCCCACGGCGGCAATTCCTTCTTCAGTGGGCTGGCTCTTGTCAGCGTTGGGAAGGAGAGAGCGAAAGCTGTGCCGCTTTTGAGTTGTTGTTGATTTTCAACGGGTTGGCGATGGGCCGCGCAGGGTTGATACAAAAGCTGTTTCAACGCTGAAACAGTCGTGCAGACGCCCACAGGTCCCATGGCGGCGCAAAGCTCTGGGACAAGGGTTTGCCGGGGACTGTTTCACTGGCGAAACAGATGTCCTGACAAAATGATGAAGGCCATTGAACTGGCCGCTTTGCGCGCAGGGAGGTGTTTCAGGAATGGACACATTCGTCCTGAACGGAGCTATTCGATGGATCCATCAGCCAATAACCGGGCGACGGCTTCAAAGGCCTGAACGCGGCGTTGATCCCAATCGCCCTGAATGATCTGCAACGGCTGCTTGTGCTGTTCCAGCCAGTCGCGGGTGGCCTGAAAGAACGCCTGGCGTTCGCTCAGTTGGGGCTGGCAACGTTGGCCGTCGTCGGTCCAGTCGATCTGCTCCGGTGACAGCAGCAGGTGCAAGTCGTAATGCCGCGCCAGCAGCTGGGGCTCCAGCCATGTCGGGCAGTCGCCGAACAGGGTCTGGCTCCACAGGATGTTGCTCAGCAAATGGGTGTCGAGAATCAGCAACTGCGGTTGCTGCATCCGCGCCTGATCTTCCCACTGCAACTGCCCGCGAGCGATAGCGGGGATGTCGTCGAGGCAGGTATCACGAGGGTTTTGCTCGATGAACCAGCGTACGTATTCGTCCACCCGCAGGCCGCCGAAGTGCTCCTGTAGGCCAGCGGCCAGCCAGCTCTTGCCGGTGGATTCCGGGCCGGTGAGGACAACCACCTTCATCGCTGCAACGCCGGATCGGCGCGCCATTCCCGCCAGCCTTGCACCGCAATCAGGGTGAACAGGGCATACAGCGCGGCGGTGAGGTACAGGCCCTTGTAAAGAAACAGGCCGACGAAAATCACATCCAGCACGAACCACAGCGCCCAGCATTGCAGGCGTTTCTGCGCCATCCAGAGTTGTGCGACGAGGCTGAAAGCAGTCAACGCGGCATCAAGCCATGGCTGCGCTGCGTCGGTCCAGTGCGCCATGGCCGCGCCCAGCAGCAGGCTGCCCAGTGCGCCGACACTCAGGCCGAACAGGATCGAGCGCCGATCCAGACGCGTGACGTCGCGTCCGTCATGCATTGTCCCGGCGCGGGTCCATTGCCACCAGCCGTAGACTTGCAGCGCGGCGTAGATCACTTGCAGCAACATGTCCGAGTACAGCTTCACGTCATAGAAAATCCAGCTGTACAGCAACACCATGACCAGGCCGATCGGCCAGCACCACGGATTCTGTTTGACCGTCAGCCAGACGGCAATCACACCGAGGGCGGCGGCAAACAGTTCAAGCCCGGACATGGGGGTTCCTTGGGGGAATTGAGGAGGGAGCGGATTGTACCCAAAAACCTGTGCGAGCGAGCCTGCTCGCGAAAGCGGTAGTCAACCATGCAGTTGTTGACTGACATTACGCCTTCGCGAGCAGGCTCGCTCCCACAAGGGGGAGGGGTCAGACGCGGAACTGGCGCAGGAGCTGGTTCAGCTGTTCACTCAATTGCCCCAGCTTCACGCTCGCCGCACTTGACTGCTCCGCCGCCAGCGCTGTGCTGTGAGACAGGCCGGCCGCCTGTGTGACGTTCTGGTTGATGTCCTCGACCACATGCGCCTGTTGCAACGTGGCGCTGGCAATCGAGGCGTTCAGGCCGTTGAGGTTGCGCAGTGCCTGGCCGATGGCATTCAGGCTCGCGCCGGCAAGGCCAGCCTGTTCGATGGTCAGCTGCGAGGCTTTGCTGCTGTCACCGATGACCTTTACGGCCGCTTCGGAATGGTTCTGCAGGCGCTCGATCATGGTCTGGATTTCCGCCGTCGACTTTTGCGTGCGCTGCGCCAGCAGTCGCACTTCATCGGCCACCACCGCAAAGCCCCGGCCCTGTTCACCGGCACGGGCCGCTTCGATGGCCGCGTTGAGGGCCAGCAAGTTGGTCTGCTCGGCAATCGAGCGGATCACCTCCAGCACACTGCCGATCTGCGTGCTTTCGGCGGCGAGGGTGCGGATCACTTCGACCGCCTGGTCAATGGTGTCGGACAGTCTGTCGATCTGTTGCAGGCTGCCGTCGATGTTGATCTGACCCTGCTGCGCCTGAGCTTCGGCATCGCGCATTTCCGCAGCGGCGTGCTCGGCATTCTTCGCCACATCCTGCACGCCGTAGGTGACTTCGTTGATCGCGGTCGCGACCAGTTCCATCTGCTGCGATTGCTGCTGGCTGCGCTGCTGGGCCTGGGTCGCATCGTTGCCCAGTTCGCTGGACGATTGGCCCAGCGCGCTGGCCGAGATCTGCAGGTCACCGATGACCCGGCGCAACTTGGCGGTGAAGGCGTTGAAGTGATGCGCCAGTTGTGTGACTTCGTCCTGACCGTGGGTGTCGAGGCTACGGGTCAGGTCGCTCTCGCCGCTGGCGATGTTGGCCATGGCGTTCACGGTTTCCTGCAACGGACGCACGATGCTGCGGGCAATCAAAATCACCAGCAGGACCATGATCAGCGCAATCGCCAGGCCGATTACCGAGGCCTTGATCAACTGACCGCGAAACTCGCTCTGCACATCATCGACGTAAACGCCGGAACCAAGGATCCAGCCCCACGGCTCGAACAGTTTTACATAGGACGTTTTCGCGACCGGTTCGCTGGCGCCGGGCTTTGGCCAGCGATAATTGACCATCCCCGCGCCTTTGCTTTTGGCGATCGCGACCATCTCGTTGAATACCGCAAAACCGTCCGGATCGCGGATCGCCGAGAGGTTCTGGCCTTCGAGTTTGGGGTTGGTCGGGTGCATGACCATCACGGGGGTGAGGTCGTTGATCCAGAAGTAGTCGCTCTGGTCATAGCGCAGGCCGCGAATGGCGGTCAGTGCCTGCTTCTGTGCGGCGTCGCGGGTGAGGGTGCCGGCGGTTTCCAGGTCGTGGTAGTAGCTCAGCAAGCCGCTGGCGGTCTGCACCACGTGCTGGGTTTTCTGCGCCTTGGCGTGGTAGAGGTCATCGTGGATCTGCTTGAGCATCAACACACCCAAGGTCAACAACATGACCACGGCCACAATCAAAATGAGCCACAAGCGTCGGCTGATCGACACACTGCGCAAGCTGTTCATAACGCTGCCACTCCGATTTCTTTTTCTTGTAATAAATCAACGCCAGCATCCAACCACGTTTGAGTGGTCGGGCATACGCGACCCAAGTCGTATAACGCCGCAGCACTATTAAGGCTTGTCTGTTAGGATTTCGGCCCCGCGCGCGAAAACCTGAATCCAAGTTGATATTTCACGGAATTTTGACCGTTTCGTGTGGATGCTGTGCGCGCGGAATCGGTACAGCAACAAACAGCTACGCTGATCGCAGTGAACGTAAAAATATTATCGGGGCATGCCAGCGTGCATCGCTCTTTGGGGGACTGATGGATCTTTGGATCGCTTTGCAGGCACTGATTCTTGGAGTTGTAGAGGGGCTGACGGAGTTTTTGCCCATTTCCAGTACCGGACACCAGATCATTGTTGCCGACTTGCTCGACTTCGGCGGCGAACGGGCCATGGCGTTCAACATCATTATTCAGCTCGGCGCGATCCTTGCGGTGGTCTGGGAGTTTCGTCGCAAGATTCTCGATGTGGTAATTGGCTTGCCGACCCAGCCAAGTGCGCGACGTTTTACTGCCAACCTGCTGATCGCATTCCTGCCGGCGGTGGTGTTGGGGGTGATTTTTGCCGACCTGATTCACCAGTACCTGTTCAACCCGATCACCGTCGCGAGCGCACTGGTGGTGGGCGGTGTGATCATGTTGTGGGCAGAGCGCCGCCAGCATGAAGTGCACGCCGAAAGCGTGGACGAGATCACTTGGAAAGACGCGCTGAAGGTCGGGTTCGCCCAATGTCTGGCGATGATTCCCGGCACCTCGCGTTCCGGTTCGACGATTATCGGTGGTCTGCTGTTTGGACTGTCGCGCAAGACCGCGACCGAGTTCTCGTTCTTCCTGGCGATGCCGACCATGGTCGGTGCAGCGGTTTACTCGGGTTACAAATATCGAGATCTGTTCGTGCCGGCGGATTTCCCGGTATTCGCCATCGGCTTCATCACGGCGTTTATCTTCGCCATGATTGCCGTGCGCGGTCTGCTCAAGTTCATCGCCAGCCACAGCTACGCGGCGTTCGCCTGGTACCGGATCGCCTTCGGCCTGGTGATTCTGGCGACCTGGCAGTTCGGCTGGGTGGACTGGTCGGCGGCCAAACCATGAGTGATTCCCGCGCACGCCGCCCGGATGGACGCCCGTCCGGCGGCGGCATTCAGCATCTGAAACTGAAACTGGCGGTGCTGCTGATCGTCTGCGCGCTGCCGCTGTTCGGCTCGCTGTCGATGTGGCTGCGCGGCATCTCGTTGGTACCGTTGACGGCTTATGGGGTTGTCAGTGTGCTGGCGTTTTTCATGTACTGGGCAGACAAGCGCAAGGCCCGCGCCGATGCCTGGCGCACGCCGGAGAACATCCTGCATGCGCTGGAACTGGCCGGCGGCTGGCCCGGTGCGCTGATTGCCCAGCAAGTGTTCCGGCACAAGACGCGCAAGGTGTCGTTCCAGATTCTGTTCTGGGTGATTGTGGCGCTGCATCAGGTGTTCTGGATCGACCAGTTGTTTCTGGGTTCGAACCTGCTTTCACTGTTCTAAATCACCGCAAATCCCCCTGTAGGAGCTGCCGCAGGCTGCGATCTTTAGATCTTGCTTTTTAAAAGATCCAAGTCAAAAGATCGCAGCCTGCGGCAGCTCCTACAGGGACGGGTTCAGAGCAGTAATCCGATTTGAGTTTTTTTCGGCAATTTGCCCACCACCAACTGATGCGAACGCGTCAGCAATCCCTGCAGTTCCTCGGCGCCCAGCGGGTAGGGCGGGTGCATGATGATCCACTGTGCCCGCGCCAGATAAGGCGCCGGGTGAATGCCCGGGCGGTCGCAATGGCCGAGAAACAGATCCTTGTCGACCTTGAATGCCAGTGAATCCCCGCGCAGCCCCTGCAAGGCAAACATCTTGTTGCCGGCAATCGAGAACACCCGCACGCCGCCCCATTTGTAATCCTCCCGCGCGCCCGGCAAGGCCAGGCAAAAGGCGGCGACATCCGCTTCGTTCATCTTTCCCTTGCTCATAACAGCCGCTCCCCGCACGCATTGAACGATTCGACCAGATGATCGATCCACGCCCGCACCGCCGGCATTACCCCGCGCCGATGCGGATATACCGCCTGCAACCAGCCGCCGGGCAACGACCACTCGGGCAACAGTTGCACCAGCGCGCCGCTTTCAAGATCGGCTTCGCAATACATCATCGGCAACAGGGTAAAGCCCTGGCCGGCGAGTACGCAGGCTTTGCGCACGATAAAGTCATCGATGCCCAGGCGCGCTTCCATATTCAGCTCGACGCTATTGCCTTGCTGATCAAGCAAACGCACGTGGACCATGCGGTCGGCTTCAAGCGCGCCAAGTACCGGCAGGTTTTTCAGATCCTGCGGGTGGGCAATGGTCTTGCCTTCGACAAAGGCCGGGCTGGCCACCACCACCATTTGCGCCTGACGCAGACGGCGGGTGACCAGCAATGGATCCTCATCGCCGAGTTCACGTACGCGCAGCGCCACGTCGAAGCCCTCGGCGACCAGATCCACGCGGCGATTGAGCAGCACCACCTCCAGCTGCACCTGGGGGAATTTGCCCAGAAATTCGCTGATTACCCATGGCAACATTTCTCGCGCCAGCCCGGTCGGACACGATACCCGCAAGCGCCCGCGCGGTTCACTGGACATGCTGGCAACGGCTTCGTCGGCCATCTCCGCTTCCAGCAACATCGCCTGACAGTGACGCAAGTAGCGCTCGCCAACAGCCGTCAGGTTCAACTGGCGCGTAGTGCGTTGCAGGAGGCGGGCGCCCAAGCGTTCTTCGAGCTCGGCAATGCGCCGCGACAACCGCGACTTGGGAATGCCCAGTAAGCGGCCGGCTGCCGCAAAGCCACCGGCCTCGACCACTTTGGCGAAATAGTACAGATCGTTGAGATCCTGCATGAAAAATCCACCGTTCTATCAGTGGGACGAACTATCGCATTGTCGGCGGCTAATCAGCTATTGGTTTCTTCCGTAGGATTGTCTCCATTCCGTCGCCGCCGGCGATTCTTTCCAGGAGATTCCACATGAAACTGCTGCACATCGATTCGAGCATTCTGGGCGACAACTCCGCTTCCCGTCAGCTGAGCAGCCAGGTCGTCAAAGCCTGGCAAGCCGCAGAACCTGCGGCCGTGGTGACCTACCGCGACCTGGCCGCTGACGCCATCAGCCACTTCTCGTCGACCACTCTGGTGGCTGCCGGTACCACCGCTGAACTGCGCGACGCCGCGCAACAGCACGAAGCCGAATTGAGCGCTTCGACCCTGGCCGAATTCATCGCGGCCGACGCCATCGTCATCGCCGCGCCGATGTACAACTTCACCGTGCCGACCCAGCTCAAGGCCTGGATCGACCGCGTCGCCGTTGCCGGCCAGACGTTCCGTTACACCGAAGCGGGTCCGGAAGGCCTGTGCGGTGGCAAGAAAGTGGTGATCGTCTCCACCGCCGGTGGCATCCATGCCGGCCAGGCGAGCGGCATCGCCCACGAAGAATATTTGAAGCTGGTACTCGGTTTCCTCGGCATCACCGACATCGAAATCGTCCGTGCCGAAGGTCTGGCCTACGGTGATGAAGTGCGCAACAACGCAATGAGCGCCGCTCAGGCGAAGATCGCCGAGCAACTGTTCGCCGCCGCGTAAGCATTGCGTAAAGACCAGCTGTCGTTCAGGTAGCGCCTCAAAAAACTCTGTATTCTGGTTCTGCAAGGGCCAGGTGCGGAGTTTTTTGTTTCAGACTGTTGCATAATCTGGCCCGGGTTATGCAGTCAAACGATCAACCTCTGAGTGCAACGCCACGCCGGATCACCGAACCTCAGGGTTGCGGGCGTGTCGGAACACAAAGGATCTTTCGATTGAGTAACACAGGGTGGGCCATCCGATGATGCGTCTTTGTGCAATGTTACTGATTTGCCTGCTTGGCAGCCTCGGTTCAGTGCATGCCGCGCCCGGGCGACACCCTGTCTGGAGTGTCGGTTACCACGAGATGACATTCCTCGATCCGCTGGATCTGCAACCGATGCGCGCCATCGCCTTCTATCCCTCCAGCGACCGCGAACACAGCAGCCTGCTTGAGGGCTACACCGTCGAGGCGGGCGCCGACACCAAGGTTGCCATCGGCCGTTTCCCGATGTTGATGCTGTCCCACGGCAACACTGGCACGCCGCTGGCGCTGCATGACCTTGCCACCTCGCTGGCACGCAAGGGCTTTGTGGTGGTCGCGGTGATTCATCCCGGCGACAACTCCAAAGACCACAGCCGCCTCGGTACCCTGAGTAATCTGTATGGGCGGCCAATCCAGATTTCCGAAGCGATCACTGCCACCCTCGGCGACCCGATGCTCTCGCCGTTCGTCAACGCCGATCAGGTCGGGGTGATCGGCTATTCGGCCGGTGGCGAAACCGCGTTGATTCTCTCCGGTGCGCAGCCGGATCTGGATCGCCTGCGCCGGTACTGTCAGGAGCGCCCGGACGACCGTGACGCCTGCAACACTCAGGGCGAACTGATCGTCGATCGTGATGACTTGCAACCGGTGGCTGATCCGCGCGTGCATGCGCTGTTGCTGATGGCGCCGCTGAGCCTCAAATTTGGTCGTCACACCCTCGCAGACGTGCATGTGCCGGTGCTGCTGTACAGCGGCGATGGCGACAAACTGGTGGCCTTCGACAAAAACGCCGCGGCGCTGGCCCGCAAACTGCCGACCGCGCCGGACTTCAAATTGCTGGCCGGGGCAGGGCACTTTGTGTTCATGGCGCCGTGCAACGAAGAGCAGATCCGCGCCATGCCGGCGCTGTGCACCGACGCCGACGGCGTGGATCGCGAAGACATCCACCGCAACCTGATTTCCGAGGCCGGACAGTTTTTCTCGCGCACGCTGGGCAGGCCGAGCCGGGCGGGGATGCAGACCGCGGATCAATAAAGATCAAAGATCAAAAGATCGCAGCCTGCGGCAGCTCCTATAAAAATCGAGTGTAGGAGCTGCCGGAGGCTGCGATCTTTTGATCTGGTTTTTCAACTCATCGCCCGGCGCTTGAGCAACAAGGTCAACCCCAGCCCGAGCACCGACAACAGCGCCGCACTGAAGAAAATCCACGCATATCCCAGGTTCAACGCCACCGCGCCCATCAACGGCCCGGCAATCGCCAGTGCCAGATCAAAGAACACTGCATAAGCCCCCAGTCCCGAGCCACGGCTGGAACTGGGCACCTGCTTGATCGCCTCGACCCCCAGCGCCGGATACACCAGCGACAGGCCAAACCCGGCCAGCCCTGCGCCGATCAAGGCGAACGCGGTCGACGGTGCCAGCCACAGCAGCACCAGGCCGACGGTTTCGATGCTCATGCAGGCGATGGCCGAATTGAAGCCGCCAAAACGGCTGATCGCCGAAATGAACAGCAGCCGCGACAGGATGAAGCACACGCCGAATACCGTCAGGCAATACGCGGCGCCGCTCCAGCCACGGTTGAGGTAATAAAGGGTGATGAAGGTGGTCAGCGTGCCGTAACCGATCGATGCCAGACTCAAACTGGCCCCATACGGTGCGATGCGCCCGAATACCGCCCAAAAAGGCAGCCGTTCGCCGCGCACCACCGGTACCGAGGGTTTATTACGGATGATCACTAGAGCGGCCGCCGCCAGCACCGAAAGGGCAATGCCCAGGCTGGTAAAGCCGTAGTCGGCAACCATCACCACGCCCAGCGGCGCGCCAATCGCAATCGCGCCGTAGGAGGCAATGCCGTTCCAGCCGATCGACCTTGCCGTGTGCTCCACGCCGACCTGGCCCATGCACCAGCTGATGGTGCCGACGCCGATCAAACCCTGTGCGACGCCGAGCAGCAGCCGACCGATGATCAGGATAATCAGGCTCGGCACCGGGAAATCCTGCAGCAGCGTCGAACTCAGCGTCAGCAGCCCGCTGAGCACAATCCCCGACAAGCCATAGACAATTGCCCGTTTGGTGCCCAGCGTGTCCGACATGCGCCCGGCCATCGGTCGACTGAGCAAAGTGGCCAGATACTGCGAGCCGATGACCAGTCCGGCAACGATCGCGCTGAACCCCAGTTGCTCGTGAACATAACCGGGTAGCACTGCAATCGGCAGGCCGATGCACAGGAAGGCGATAAAGGTATAGAAAACGATGGAGACGATCTGCAGGGTGATCGCCAGGGAGCTTTGCAAAGGCTGTTGCTGCGCAGGCATGTGGACTCGTTCGCGGGCGGCGGTGGGAGAGTCGGCATCATGGCTGGGTGCTGAAATAAAAGGAAGCAGGCTAACTAATTTACTTGGAGTCGGTGGCGTTTTTGAGGGCCTCTTCGCGAGCAGGCTCGCTCCCACATTTGGAACGCGATTACCGTGGGAGCGAGCCTGCTCGCGAAGGGCTTCGCAGCACGAAATCAAGATCCCTTGAAATGCAAAAAGCCCTGTCACACCGACAGGGCTTTCGCTTGAAGCTTGGAGCGGGAAGCTCGCCGCTATCTTTAGAACACCACACCCTGACTACGCAGGTAGTCATCGTAAGTGCCGCTGAAGTCAGTCACGCCGTTCGGGCTCAGCTCGATGATGCGCGTGGCCAGAGACGATACGAACTCACGGTCGTGGCTGACGAAGATCAGCGTACCCGGGTAGTTTTCCAGCGCCAGGTTCAGCGCCTCGATCGATTCCATGTCCAGGTGGTTGGTCGGTTCGTCCATCACCAGCACGTTCGGTTTTTGCAGGATCAACTTGCCGAACAGCATACGACCTTGCTCACCGCCGGAGATGACCTTGACCGACTTGAGAATCTCGTCGTTGGAGAACAGCATGCGACCCAGGGTGCCACGAATCACTTGCTCGCCCTGCGTCCACTGACCCATCCAGTCGAACAGGCTGACATCGTCTTCGAAGTCGTGGGCGTGATCCTGGGCGTAGTAGCCCAGCTCCGCGCTCTCGGTCCATTTCACAGAACCGGCGTCTGGCGTCAGCTCGCCCATCAGGGTGCGCAACAGCGTGGTCTTGCCGATACCGTTCGGGCCGATGATCGCCACGCGCTCGCCGGCTTCAACGGTGAAGCTGAAGTTCTTGAACAGGGTCTTGCCGTCGAAGCCCTTGGACATCTGCTCGATGGTCACGGCCTGACGGTGCAGCTTTTTGGTCTGTTCGAAACGGATGAACGGGCTGACACGGCTCGATGGCTTGACCTCGGCCAGCTGGATCTTGTCGATCTGCTTGGCGCGGGAAGTGGCCTGCTTGGCTTTCGAGGCGTTGGCCGAGAAGCGGCTGACGAACGTTTGCAGTTCGGCAATCTGCGCTTTCTTCTTGGCGTTGTCCGACAGCAGTTGCTCGCGGGACTGGGTCGCGGCCGTCATGTACTCGTCATAGTTGCCCGGGAACAGACGCAGTTCGCCGTAGTCCAGGTCAGCCATGTGGGTGCACACGCTGTTGAGGAAGTGACGGTCGTGGGAAATGATGATCATGGTGCTGTTACGCACGGTGAGAATCGATTCCAGCCAGCGAATGGTGTTGATGTCCAGATGGTTGGTCGGTTCGTCGAGCAACAGCACTTCCGGATCGGAGAACAGTGCCTGAGCCAGCAAGACCCGCAGCTTCCAGCCTGGCGCCACTTCAGACATCGGGCCGAAATGCTGTTCCAGTGGAATACCCAGACCCAGCAGCAGTTCACCGGCACGGGATTCGGCGGTGTAGCCGTCCATCTCGGCGAACTCGGTTTCCAGCTCGGCCACGGCCATGCCGTCTTCTTCGCTCATTTCCGGCAGCGAGTAGATACGATCGCGCTCGGCCTTGACCTTCCACAACTCTTCGTGACCCATGATCACGGTGTCGATCACGGTGAATTCTTCGTAGGCAAACTGATCCTGACGCAATTTACCCAGGCGTACGTTCGGCTCGAGCATGACCTGACCGCCGGACGGCTCGAGATCGCCACCGAGGATTTTCATGAAGGTCGACTTGCCGCAACCGTTGGCGCCGATCAGACCGTAGCGGTTGCCGCCGTTGAATTTGACCGAAACGTTTTCGAAGAGCGGCTTGGCGCCGAACTGCATCGTGATGTTAGCTGTGGAGATCAATTGCTTTACCTATCAATGGGTTGCGAGCCGCACATTTGGCGCTTGGGCCATTTCTGGGGCATTTTGGAGCGTTTTCTTCCCTACCCGGTCAGTGTTGGCGGTAGCCAGCAGGCGAGGGGTGAGAGCAGCAACTGGACACGGCGTCCAGGCTGTTGGGCATTAAAGGCGGGATTCATGCCAGACATTGCGCGCATTGTCGCATAAGTCATGCGGCAGTTGTATGGCGGACGCTGACGAACCGGCAGACCGCCTGCATCGGGGAGCGTGAAATGCGCGTTCACGCCGTGGTCTATCGAATTCATGAGTGTCGATGCGGGCTTCCAACAATCATGGGAGGAACTAAAACGCCTGATATCGTCTACATTTCATCAAGGAATTTCCGATGAGAGGACGGTCATGTTTAAAAAACACTTACTGGTTGCGTCTGTTACTTGTCTGGCCTTGGCGGTGAGTTCTGTAACGGCACTGGCCGATCCGGGAAATGGCAATGGTAATGGCAAAGGGAACGGAAAGGGCGGCCCGCAGAACAGTCAGGGACATGGCAATCAAGGTGGCAAAAACAAAGGATCCAGTTCGGGCAACTGGGATCATGCACCTGTGGTCGATCGAAGCGGTGTGCTGACCGTGCTCAACGGCTACAGAGACTACTGGAGCCCCGGTCCGGCGCTGCCTCCCGGTATTCAAAAGAATCTGGCGCGCGGTAAACCGCTGCCGCCGGGCATCGCCAAAAAACTGGATGGGCGTCTGGCGGGGCGACTGCCTCATTACGACGGATATGAGTGGCAGCAGGCGGGCACCGATTTGATCCTGGTGGCGATTGCGAGCGGGCTTATCTACGAAGTGCTGAATGGCGCTTTCGATTAGTCTGATGGCAGGTCAATGAACCTGATTTTTTGAGTCCGTTCACCTAAAGTAAAAGCAATACATTCTCATCCACTTTATATATAAGGCGATTGGCTTCCGCTGGTCGCTTGTGGGTGAACCAGATCTAAATGAATGCATCTCAGATGACATTAAAACCAACCCCTGTGGATGCCGTCATGCGTTTTAAAAAGAAAAATCTGGTTGCCGTCATGTCCTGCGTAATGATGTTTGCGGCTGCGCCATTACTGCCTGCTCAACTGTCCATCATGGCCTCTGCCCACGCCAAGGATGGTGGTGGTGGTGGTGGTGGTGGTGGTGGTGGTGGTGGTGGTGGTGGTGGTGGTGGTGGTGGTGGTGGTGGTGGTGGTCACGGTGGTGGTGCCGGTGGCGCTGGCGGTGGAGGCAGTCACGGCGGTGCTGGCAGCGCAGGCCATAGCGGCGACAGTGCCGGGCATTCAGGCAGCGTCTCCGGCAATGGCCGCGCTGAAGGCCAGGAAACCGATCATGACGGCAGGGCCGTACGCGATCATGGCGTCAGTGGCCAACATATTGGACGCGACCACAATACCGACCGCGGGCACGGCCTGGCGACTTCAGGTGTAGCGCATTCCAAGGACACCAAGGGGTTGTCGAAAGCCACGGCGATCTCCGCCACGACGCCAGGCGATCACAATACCAAGGGATTGAGCAAGGCGAGCCTTTCCACCGACAAATAAGCCCTTACTCGTAACCCGCCAGGTGTCATGCTCGGTCGAGCTCCAAACCTGGCGGGTTTCGCTTCACCCTTTCAAACTCATTTCTCATTGCCCGCGGACCATTTTCAAGTCCGGTGCGGATTACATCTGGCTCGGTACGCAGCGGCTGAAAAGTACACGTCAAAGCTCAGCGCAAACGCTGCGGCGCTTCCCGGAATAACCGCTGTTTTGCTCTGCGTCAGCACTCATGGGCCTGCACGAGCGTACTGTCGCGTCTGCCGTTTGGCAGATTCAGCCGACAGTTTTTCACAGATCAGGTTCACCATTGGTTACAAAGTATGGCTAAAATGCCATCCGATTACCCAATAGCCGCTCACGGCATGGGCTCAAGGAAGTGCCACCGGGACAGTATTTGTATTCATGCCACTGCATCAGACCCTGGGCCTTTGGCCGGCAGGCGCGCAGTTTGTTCACTTTTTGACGTGTGACGATTTCCGTGAAACTCATCATTGCCGCTATTTATGTCATTTCCATTGCATACGTTCACCTTCGTGGTCGTGTGCGTCACAAACTGGGCCGTCAGTTGAGCGACCACTCGACGTTTCTGGCGCCGATCAACTGCTTTCTGTACCTGTTTTCAAAGAAACCAAACAAGCCCTATCTCGATCCTTCCGAGTTTCCGGACCTGAGCCCGTTGCAGGCGCATTGGGAAGAAATTCGCCAGGAAGGGCAGGACCTGCTGCGTGCCGGTGAGATCAAGCGCTCGAATCAGTACGACGATGTGGGTTTCAACTCGTTCTTCAAAAGTGGCTGGAAGCGTTTCTACCTCAAGTGGTACGGCGAGAGTCATCCGTCGGCGATGAAGCTGTGTCCGCGCACCACCGAACTGGTGCAGAGCATCGGCTCGATCAAGGCCGCGATGTTCGCCGAGCTGCCACCGGGTTCGAAACTGGTTCGTCACCGTGACCCGTATGCGGGCTCCTATCGCTATCACTTGGGCCTGGATACGCCAAACGATGCGGGTTGCTACATCAATGTCGACGGTGAAAGCTACCACTGGCGCGACGGTGAAGCGGTGATGTTCGATGAGACTTACATCCACTACGCCGAAAACACCACCGACAAAAACCGCATCATCCTGTTCTGCGACATCGAGCGTCCGATGAAATATCGCTGGGCGGCAGCGTTCAACAGATGGTTCAGTCGCACCGTAATGTCCGCTGCTGGTGCGCCGAACGATGCCGGCGACCGCACTGGCGGGATCAACCGCCTGTTTACCAAAATCTACAAGGTTCGCCTGCGTGGTAAAGAGCTTAAAAAGCGCAATCGTGCGCGTTACTACATGGAAAAATGGGCGATCTTTGGCGGTTTGCTGGCGATCTTCATTCTGATCTGACTGCTGTGTCGCGGCTGTTTTTGTCATTGCCACAGACTGGTTTCCACAGGGGAATGCATCCCAAACCGTGGGAGCCGGCCTGCTGGCGATGACTGTCTCAAAAGCAACCTGTCAGTTACCTGACAGGCGTTGAATATTCATTCCCCAGAGGCTTTTTTGGTTTTCCTTGCCGGCGTGGACTTCGTGGGTTTCTCCGGTTTAGCCTTGGTCTTGGCCGGCGCTTTCCCACCCAGGCTGCGTTTGAGCAGCTCGGTCAAGTCGATCACATCTGCAGACTTGCGCTCCTCTTCTCCACCCACGGTCTCGACATCCTCGATCTTGCCTTCATGGGCTTTTTTCTCCACCAGGGCCATGATCTTGTCCTCAAACTCGTCCTTGTAGTCCTCCGGGCTCCAGTCGCCGCTCATGTCCTGCACCAGACGTTTAGCCATGTCCAACTCGCCCTTGGCCAGTTGCGGCTTGGTCACCTCGCTGCCCAGTTCCAGTTCGTCGAGGCCGCGCACCTCCTGCGGCCAGCGCAGTTTGACCAGCACCAATGCCGATTCCAGCGGCATCAGCGCCGCCAGATATTGGCGAGTGTGCAGAACGACGCGGGCAAGTGCGACCTTGTTGGTTTTGCTCAATGTTTCGCGCAGCAGGGCGTAGACCTTGCCGCCGCGTTTGTCTGGGGCCAGGTAATAAGGCGTGTCGATGTTCTGCAGTGGAATCTGCTCGGCATCGACGAAGGAGAAAATGTCGATGGTCTGCGTGGACACCGGGTGCGCCGAGCGGATTTCTTCCTCGCTGAGCACCACATAGCGGCCCTTCTCATAGGCCACACCTTTGACGATGTGCTCTTTGGTGACTTCCTTGCCGGTGACTTTGTTTACCCGTTTATAGCCCACCGGATCCATGCTGCGGCTGTCGAGCCAGTCAAAGTCGACGCCGTGCGAAGACGTTGCCGACACCAGCGCAACGGGGATATGCACCAGTCCGAAACTGATTGCGCCTTTCCAGATTGCCCGAGCCATGGTGAGTCCTCCGCGAATGATGTTCAGGTGACCTGCAGCTGGCGGCGAAAGTTTCCAGCGTTTGCCAGAGACAGCAGTGCTGTCGGTCAAGCCGTGTTACATCTTGTTTAAGGGCGATGGGTTAACAAATCCGAACCCGGGGCGTAGCGTGGACTCGAAGGCTCTATCACCTGTGCATCGAGAGGCCATCCCATGAACCGAATATTGCCCGGCATGATCGTTCTGCTCCTTGGAGCAGGTCTTGCGCATGCCGAGGTCACGGCACCGTCCGCGCCGCTGTTGCTGGCACAAAGTCCCACCGGTAACAGCAACAATCCCTACAACAGCCCGATTCGCCGGGCCAATCCCAACAGCATGCAGGGCACCCAGCCCAGTACGCCGGTGATTCGCGGGCCGAATACAGTGCCGGTGCCCAGTACGCCCACCGTTGGCAATGGCGGCATCGGCAATGGTCAGCAGCAACGCTCGGTACCGAGTACACCACCCAAATTCATTCCCAACCCACCGCCGCGTGATGGAGACAGCAACCGTTGAACATCAGGCCTGAGCGCCTGTCAGCCTTCGAAACGAACAAAAGGAATCGTGCATGTTGCGTAAAACCCTTCTAGCCACGCTGTGCGCCGGCACGTTGATCAGCGCCCCAGCCTTCGCCGCGGCCCCCAAAGAGTTGCAAAGCGAGCAGGGCACCCTTGAAGTCACCACGATTACTCAAGGCCTAGAGCATCCGTGGGCGCTGGCGTTTCTGCCGGATCGTCAAGGGATGCTGGTGACCGAGCGCCCGGGTAGCCTGCGGGTGATTACTGCCGACGGCAAGCGTTCCGAGCCCATCAGCGGCGTGCCCAAGGTCTGGGCCAAAGGCCAGGGTGGCTTGCTCGACGTGGTGCTGTCGCCGGACTTCCGGCAGGATCGACTGGTCTACCTGTCCTACGCCGAGGGCGGGGGCGCCGGAGACAAGGCCGGGACGGCGGTGGGGCGAGGCCGGCTGTCGGACGATTTGAAGACGATCAGCGATTTCAAGGTGATTTTCCGTCAGGAGCCGAAGCTCTCGACCGGTAACCATTTCGGTTCACGTCTGGTGTTCGACCGCGATGGCTATCTGTTCATCACCCTCGGCGAAAACAATGATCGGCCGACCGCGCAGGATCTCGACAAACTGCAGGGCAAGGTCGTGCGGATTTTCCCCGATGGCAAGGTGCCGGATGACAACCCGTTCGTGGGCCAGTCCGGCGTACGTCCGGAAATCTGGTCCTACGGCCACCGCAACCCGCAGGGCGCGGCGCTCAATCCGTGGAACGGCACTCTCTGGGAGAACGAACACGGACCCCGAGGCGGCGATGAGGTGAACATCATCGAGCGTGGGAAAAACTACGGCTGGCCGCTGGCGACCCACGGCATCAACTATTCCCTGCAACCGATTCCCGAAGCCAAGGGCAAAAGTGTCGAAGGTGCGGTTGACCCGCACCACGTCTGGGAAAAGTCGCCGGGTGTTTCCGGCATGGCGTTCTATGACGCTGATCGTTTCAAGCCGTGGCAGCAGAATTTGTTCATCGGCGCGCTGGTCAGTCAGGAGTTGATCCGCTTGCAGTTCGATGGGGACAAGGTGGCGCACGAGGAACGGCTATTGGGCGAGCTTAAACAGCGGATTCGTGATGTGCGGCAAGGGCCGGATGGCTATCTGTATGTGCTGACGGACGAGCAGGACGGTGCGTTGTACAAGATCGGCCTGAAATAACTTCACTTCCAATTTTCACTGATGTCCTGTGGCGAGGGAGCTTGCTCCCGCTGGGTTGCGCAGCAGCCCCAAGCCCTTGTGAGCGCTACGCACTCATGCGGGAGCAAGCTCCCTCGCCACAAAAAAACCTCTAGAGCCTGACGATAGTTGGCGTAGCGCGGGCATACACAACCACCGCCGCCCGCAATTTCCCACGCCCAAACCGACTCATCTTTTCAAACTCGCCATGGCTGACCGGCACATGCTGGCAGTCCATCGGTTGACGATGCTGGCTGTGGTCGACATCTGGATCGTGCAGATACACAAAGTCTTCATCGCAATCGGTGACCACCACCCAATGCGGGGACTTGGAACGGGTCAGGCGATAGCTGCTGATCAGCACCAGAGGCTGTCCGCCAGCCTGCAGCAGGCGCGGCAAATCCAGATGGTTGCCAATCTTGCGCTCGATGTCGGTGTCTTGCATTTGCGTGGTGAATTCATGGTGCACCAGGCGCATGACGTCTTTTTTATGCTCATCGCGCACGCCATCGAGAAACAATGGCCCGGCCATGCTGAGCTGCAAACGCACTTGGAAACCTCGACGCCAAGCGGCCAGTGCCAAGCCTTGAGGGCTGCAGCCACCATGGCCGGAAGTCATGAACACCGTGGTCGCTTCACGCCAGATCTGCAATTCCTCACGCCGCTCCAGTAAACGCTCAGGTTGCAGCGCGCCCATGGCCATCAGCAGACAGGCCGGGCCACATGTGAACTCAGTGGTTTGTGGGTAATAGGGCACCTTGATGTTGCGCGAATCACGGTGCTGAACAATGCGCTTTTCCAGTCGTAACGCATCGGCATGGTCTTCGTAGTAATCGTGAATCAGCGCAAAGCGCCGATAGCCGTTGCGCTCGTAAAGCGCGATGGCGCTGGGGTTGTCGATACGCACCTCAAGACGCAGGTACGCGCAGTCATGCTCGACGGCACAGACCTCGATACGTTGCAGCAATTGTTTACCCAGCCCAGTACCGCGAGCTTCGCCGGCAATGGCGATGGAATACAGGCGCGCCAGTGATGTGCCGCGATGAAACAGTACCAGGGCGTAGCCGAGCAATTGACCGTCAAGTTCGGCGACCAGCAGTTGCGCATGGGCGCGGGTGATCATCCATTGAAAGCTGCGACTGGTGAGCCGGTCGCTGGTGAAACATTGCATTTCCAGAGCCAGCAGCGCTGGCAGATCTTCAACTACCGCCAAACGAAAAACAGCACTCATATGACCACCGTAAAAGTTGCGTAACGAAACGGGACTTTCGAAAAACTTCGTGCTTAATAGAAATGGTCTTGTTCTCCAACGGATCAATCTCTATGTCAGCGGTACAGGGTCATTGGCGCGAAGTATCCGAGCAAAGTTTGCCGGCGGCAACTTTTTTAAATCCAGCCATCAGAACTTCCAGTCAAGTGTTGATTATCGTCGAACGCAAGGAAGATTGGGCCTCGTACTTCCCCAGCGAGGACATCGTCACCGCTCAGGAATACCTCGAGCAAACCCGTGACAACGAGCCGGGCAAGCGGGTGCAGGTGATCAACCTGTGCCGCAGCTACAAGTACCTCGGGCACGGTTACTACTGCTCGCTGCTGGCTGAAGCCCGCGGCCACAAGGTGATTCCATCGGTGCGTACCATCAGCGAGCTGACGAAAAAATCGCTTTACGGTCTCGCACTGGACGATCTCGATAAAACTCTGGAAAAAGCCCTCACGCATCATCTGTACAGCGATACCGAAGGTTTCACTTTGACGCTTTACTTCGGCAAAACGCATATCGAGCCGCTGCAGGATCTGGCTCGACAATTGTTTGAAGTGTTTCCGTGCCCGATTCTGTTAGTTGAGTTTCGGCGAACTAACGGTTGGCACATCGAAGGCATCAAGTCCGGTGCCCTGCATAAGTTGCGCGACGATCAGGAAGATCAGTTCGCCAATGCGCTGGATGGCTTCAGCCGTAAAGTCTGGCGGGCGCCACGCTCGCCGCAAGTGGCGCGTTACGATCTGGCGATCCTGCACGATCCGCAGGAGGCCTTGCCGCCATCCAACGCCAAGGCACTGGAGAATTTCGTCCGGGTCGGCAAGCGCATGGGCATCGATGTCGAGCTGATCGAACGCAAGGACTACGCGCGGATTGCCGAGTACGACGGCTTGTTGATTCGCGAGACCACCAGCGTCGACAACCACACCTATCGCTTCGCCAAGAAGGCTGAAAGCGAAGGCCTGGTGGTGATGGACGACCCGACGTCGATCCTGCGCTGCACCAACAAGGTCTACCTGACCGACCTGCTCAACAGCCATCAGTTAGGCATGCCCGCCACGGAAATTCTCTACAAGGAACGACCGGAAGATTTCGAGCGGGTCGGCGAACGCCTCGGTTTTCCGCTGGTGTTGAAGATCCCCGACGGCTGTTTTTCTCGCGGAGTGATCAAGGTTGAAAGTCAGCAGGCGCTGCTGGAGGCCACCGCCGAACTGTTCGAACACTCGGTGTTGCTGCTGGCTCAGGAGTTTTTCTACACCGAGTACGACTGGCGCATCGGCGTGCTCAACCGCAAGCCGATCTTCGCCTGCCAGTACTTCATGTCCAAGGGCCACTGGCAAATCTACAACCACAAAGCCAAGGGCCAGGACGTCAACGGCGAGTGTCGCACCCTGGCCGTGCACGAGGCGCCGCGAGCGGTGGTGGAACTGGCAGTGAAGACCGCCAATCTGATCGGCGATGGCCTCTACGGCGTGGACTTGAAACAGGCCGGCGACAAAGTGGTGGTGATCGAGGTCAACGACAACCCGAACCTCGACGCCGGTATCGAGGATGCCTATTTGCAGGACGATCTGTATTCACTGGTGCTGGAGGAGTTTGTGCGACGATTGGAACTCAAACGTCGCGGCCAGGCCTGGTGAAGCGCCGATGATCAGCAGTTTCGCACTGACTCATGGCGCGCTGCAGCGGGTCGAGCGGCTGGACGCTGAAGTGATGCTGTTCAGCAACCCCGATGCGGCCGAACGCGATTTGCTCCACAGCCACTACAAGGTCGACGAACACGCGCTGGCCTCGGCGCTGGACCCGGACGAAGTCTCGCGAATCGAGTTTCACCCGGATCATTTGTTCCTGATCTGGAAACGCCCGGAAAACTATTCCGGCGGAGGCAGCCTGGCGTTTGAAGTGTCGTCCTGTGGCCTGCTGTTTGCGCCCGGTCAATTACTGGTGATCGCCACCGACGACACGCCGCTGCACGGCATCGGCACGCGCCAGCCGCTCAATGCGCCGCTGGATGTGTTGCTCGATCTGCTGTTCAACAACATCCACCATTACCTTGGCCATCTGAAGGTGATCAAACTGGTCGCCCGCGAGCTGCAACAGAAGTTCAACGCCTCGATGCAGAACCAGCACCTGGTGCAGATGTTCAACCTCAGCGAAAGCCTGATCTATTACATCAATGCCTTGCACAGCAACGGCGCGGTGTTGACGCGTCTGCGCAATCATGCGGAAAAACAGCATTTCGGCAGCGAGGCGATCGGACTGATCGACGACCTGATCATCGAAAACAACCAGTGTTACAAGCAGGCGGAGATCTACTCCACGGTGTTCTCCGGGTTGATCGATGCGCGCGGCAACTTGATGAACAACAGCATGAACAATCTGCTGCGCAAACTGACGTTGATCAACGTGGTGTTTCTACCGTTGAACCTGATTGCGAGCATTGGCGGGATGTCCGAGTTCAGCATGATGACGGCGGGCACGCCGTGGTGGATTTCGTATCCGGTGTTTCTGCTGGTGATGTTGCTGGGGGCGGGGGGGATGTTGTTTGGGTTGCGGCGGTTGGCCAAGTGATTGATGGGGCTTGAGCTGACGCCTTCGCGAGCAAGCCCGCTCCTACAGTGTATTGCGGGATGGCTCGGGATCTGTGCCTGACACAAATCCCTTGTGGGAGCGGGCTTGCTCGCGAAAGCTATTTCAGCAGCACCGGAGGCTCAAGATCAGCTCGCCGGATCTGCCACAGTCACTTTCCTGCGCTCCCGAACCCCACGCACCACCAGATACAACAGCGGCCCAATCGACACAAACACCGCCGTCAGTAACAGATACGGCACCACCGACCAGACCGACATCCCTCGCGACCGGGCATCCTTGACCATCCACACCCCGGCCAGCGTCGCCAGCAGATACAGATCAATCACCACCTGCGCCGTGTCCGGGCGCGACATCAGGCTGATACCGAAGTCGATCAACGACTGTTCAGCCTGGAACATCACCGACACGGTGTAGCCGGTAAACGCAATCAACGCAGTGAGGGGCAGGGCGACAGACATCATGCATTCCTTCCTTGGGTGCTGAGCAGAATCGCCAGCCTACCTTGGCATCCGCAAATAAGCCATTGACTCGCCCGTCGCCGCCGGGCTAATTTCAGGCCCATGACTTCCACCGTATTGCGCTGCCAGCCAAGCATTATTACCGCCATTCCTCACTTGGCGGGCTAGCTCACGACTGCAGCACCCAACCCGCCCTAGAGGCGGGTTTTCATTTTCTGTCTCCGGGGTTCTGATCAAACGTCAGGAGACGATCATGCCGCACAGCCCCGACCAGCAAGCCCTGCTTGAGCAGTACGTGAAAAAGATCCTCGCCGCGCCGGTCTACGACATTGCCGTGCGCACTCCGTTGCAAACGGCGCCGGCGCTGTCCGAGGCGTTGGGCAATCGGGTCCTGCTCAAGCGCGAAGACCTGCAACCGACGTTCTCCTTCAAGATCCGTGGCGCCTACAACAAGCTGACGCAATTGAGCGATGCGCAGAAAGCTCGCGGGGTGATCACTGCTTCGGCGGGCAATCATGCCCAAGGCGTTGCGCTGGCGGCGCGGGAGCTGGGAATCGCGGCGACCATCGTCATGCCCTCGACCACGCCCGAACTCAAGGTGCTCGGGGTGCGAAATCGTGGCGCCGAGGCGCTGCTGCACGGCGAGAGTTTTCCGTTTGCCCTGGCCCAAGCGCTGCAACTGGCCGAGCAAACCGGGCGCACCTTTGTCTCTCCATTCGACGACCCGGACGTGATCGCCGGCCAAGGCACGGTGGCCATGGAAATCCTCCGTCAGCATCAGGGGCCGCTGGATGCGATCTTCGTTCCGGTCGGCGGTGGCGGCCTGATCGCCGGCATTGCGGCGTACGTCAAATACCTGCGGCCGGAGGTGCGAATCATCGGTGTCGAATCGGAGCACTCGGCCTGCCTGCAGGCGGCGCTGCAAGCGGATGCGCGCGTTGTGTTGCCCAGTGTCGGAACGTTCGCCGATGGCGTGGCCGTGGCGCAGATCGGCGCTTATGGATTTGAAGTGTGCAGGTTTTGCGTGGACGAGGTGGTCACCGTCAGCAATGACGAACTCTGCGCGGCGATCAAGAACATCTACGACGATACCCGCTCGATCACCGAGCCTTCCGGGGCATTGGCGGTGGCCGGGATCAAGCAATACGTGGCGCGCAGCGGTGTTCGTGAGCAAACCTTCGTCGCGATCGACTCCGGCGCCAACATCAACTTCGACAGCCTGCGCCATGTCGCCGAGCGCGCCGCGGTGTGCGGCGTCCCGGCGTGATAACACTCAGGGCAGCAGTGGGCGCAGGAAACTGCGCTCGTAGCTGACGATGAATTTCTTCTGCACCAGTGATTCCACCAGCGCCGTGCTTTCCGGGTCGGTCAGCGCGATGTGCCGGTAACTTTCGTAATCGGCCAGCGAAGGAAAGCTGAACAGGCAATAAGCGATGTTGCTCGCGCCCTCGGAGGGCAGGAAATAGCCGTGATGCGTGCCGCCCAAGCGTTCGACGATGCCCAGCCAGGCTTTGGCGTAGGCCTCGAACTCGGTCAATTGGTACGGATCGATCACGTATCGCACATGGCAGGTAATCACGTTTGGCGCTCCCTGTTCAGGTCATTCCACGATGGCCGTGCCGACCTTGTCCGAAGCCGACCAGATGCGATAGCGCACCTCGACATCTTTCGGGGCGTAGATCACCAGTGGCAGCTTGCTGTTGTAGCGCAGCATGAAGCCATCACCGACGACCGGGACAAAAGCGCGTTTCTTCGCGGTGCCGGGTGGGCAGGCCATCAGCGTGCTCATCGGGCCAATGACTTTTTCCAGGCGGTAGAACGGATAGCCCCAGCCTTCGAGGTTTTTCTCGTCCAGAGCGCCGCCCAGGCGCTGGCGATTGCAGTCGACTTCCAGGGTTTTGCCGGCGAGCACTTCAATCTGGAAGTTCTCCTCCTGATCCTGTTTGGGCAGGTAGATGACTTGGCGGGTGAAGCCGTTTTCCGCCTCGGGATACGGCGCGACGTCTTCGAGTTTGGCCGCGTGGGCGAGGGTAGACAGGCCGGCAACGAGCAGACCGATTGTCGCGCGAGCGCGTAAAGAACCCATGAAAGCCTCCTGGCGGGTGTAGGGTGGATGTCGGGCATTCTCACTGTCATCAGCGATGAATGCAAACCGGCGTCGACTTGCAAATTGCAGTGCCCAGGAGGGTCGATCTTGCATTTTGCAACTGGCCAAATGCTGGCCAGTGCGCCAAGTGCTTGATTTCATGAGGGTCAAAATGACCCGATGAAAGGCACGTTTTATGCGTCGCTTTGGTGCAGCGCACCGGCTTCGGGCGCCTACACTCCAATGGACATTTCGCAGTACAACCGTTTGCCGCACCAGGGAATCAGCGGGGACACACCCGTGCAGGGGCAGCAAAAGCGGTCAACGTGAAGAGTTGATTGGCAGTTTCATCAATAAGGAGAGGTTCACCATGTTTCTGTCTGCCTTGGAACTACGCAATATCATTGAAAGCAGTTTTCTGCCTAAACGCTGCCAGTGCACGCTGTCGCCGGATCTGTCGATGACCGTTAAGGTCTTCGGTGACCACCAGACTGACCAGGTTGATCTGCACGTCAGCGGTATCGACGCCAGCCATCTCAATGGCTGTCGCGAGATCAATGAACTGATTGCCGGCCTGCGTTCGGATCTGGCGCAACAAACCACACCACAGCATTACAGTCCTCGCTCCAGAGCGCTTTAACTCACCGTTTCACCCAGTTCGACCGTCACGCGCCGGGCCTGCACAAAGCCTAGGCCCAGCGCGAACTCGACCAGCACCGCGAGCAGAATCCCGGGGCCGGCATGGCCGTTAAGCCATTCGCCAAACCCCAGCACTGCCAGACCGAAACAAACGACGATAAACCCGTTGCTCAGGGCATTGCGACCCAGCGACGGCGGCGCGCTGCGCACCAGGTAAAACATCACCCCCAACGCCGCAAACAGCACCGCACTGCGCCGCGCAACAAACCCTACCGCGCTCGAATACTCAATGCTCCAGATCGCCAGCAACAGCTCCGGGAAAATGCCCCAGGCCAGCGCGAGTACAAAACACAACGAAGCAGTGATGATCGACAACGTGCGAAACGACAACTGCATAGCGAGTCCTTGCGGCAGTGAGAAGTGACCCCGAGCATAACCCGCGACCCCTTCACCGCCTACCGCAAAGCCGCAAATCAGAGCCTTCTGTCAGTTCTGGAAGTTGCAGGCGTCAGACATCTTCCGATAGGAGATTTCCGCCGGCTTGCCGGCATTGTCGATGTACTTCATGTCAGCGGTGATGACCTTGCACTGCTGAGTCTGTGGCTCGGTCAGCGAGATCACTTTGTTCACATGCAACGGCATGCCGTACTGATAGGGAACGGGCTGGGTAGCAGCGTTGGTGTCATTGGCCTGAGCCAGCCCGGCGAACGCGGTGCAGGCGAGGGCGGAGGTGAGCAGTAGCGTGCGAATGTTCATGGATCGGACTCCCGTGCGACGGAATAAGCGTTCGGCGCCATACAGCCGAACCTGCCGCACTCGGCGTCAGCCAGGGGCTGAGGTGTGCGGTTCAGTACAGTCTTGGACTGCGGCGTTAAGCGATGGTTAACCGGGCTGAACGCCGGCTGTCTGGCAGAGGGATGATTTCTCGGGAATGCGGTGCCGATTCCTACAAGGGCAGATGCCTTGTCTGCTTTCGGCGGTTGGAGTGAGGCGGGTATGGTTTGGCGTCGCTGCAAAATCAGCGATTCGGGTTTGGTCACCTGAGAATAATCGATTGCATATGTGCCATCATTTGCACCGCGGAGTTCTTTGACCGTGTAGTGCATTGCTGTGGTGGCCGTGTGCAGGACGCCTTCGGGCGAGCTGAGTTGATTGTTCTCGGTTGACCAAGCCTGCACACGGTCCGCCTCTCATCGTTTGGTCACGGTGCTGGCGGGTTACTTTCGAAACAATCGAGTAATCAATATGCTTACACCAAATCCGCTCCCAAGCCGTTATCACCCGCTCAACAGCGGCGTCACCGACAGCGCGCCAATGGTCATCGACACCCAAGCCAACCCCCAAGACATCCTCGAGTCCGCCGTCCAGCGCATCCGCGCCTGCAGCGACCTGCTCGAAACCCTGCACTGCATGTGCTTCCGCCATGGCGATGTTCAGGACATTCCACACATCACCCATGCGCTGTACCTGCTGGCGCAGGACGGCAATGATTTGCTGCAAGTTGCGCAGCAGCAGATGCTGGATTGGAAGGCGCCGGTTTGATGCCTTGACTGAGAACGGGAGTGGGATCGCGTTGGACGAACCTCACGCTATCTACTCCTCCCGTTTGTATGATGCTCGTGCCCTTGTATTCGTATAAGACAAGCTAACGGCTTAGCTTGTCAGGGAAGAAGGACAGGGGAGGGTGGATGGATATCCATCTTTTTGATTGCTCTTTAGCTTCTAATATTTGCGAAGGGGTCAACTTGGAAGCAATGAGGGGAAGCTTGTATTTAACATTTTCCTGCATTCCGCCCCCGCCATCCAAGCTACGTAGAGAAAAAATAAGCGAGTATCCCTTTACAGGATCATACGGAAAGCCATAGGTGTCGGGCTCGTGAGCCAAGTATGAACCGTATCCATATACGGACTCTGCGTAACCTGATACTGCGGCTTGCTCATTCCAATGTCGGAAGCCTTCAATATCTCCTTTCTCAAAAAGAAGAGCAGCCAACTCCATCATTGATCTAGGGTTGCCGCCTTCAGCTGAAAGTTTGTACCATTTTTCAACTGCCTCACTTCGCTTCCATGGTAGCAAAAATCCCTCACCTTGCTTAAGTGAAGTGGCAAGCCAGTATTGTGCAAGAGCATTTCCTGAAGTTGCAGATCGTTCTAGCCAAGTATCATCTAGAGTGATTTCATACATTATATACATCGCTTCTGCGTCGCCAGCATTTGCTTTTTCTTGGGCTAATTGTTTTGCTTGGTTTAACCAATCTATAGGTGCTTTCTGCGAAGCGGGACATTCGTTGGATATATCGCATAGGTCGTGTTCGATACGCCCTAACTGAACCATGGCATAAAGATAGTTTTGACCTGCAGACGCCTCGTACCATTTTCTGGCAGCTATATTCATGTAATGATTTTTCGCTCGGAGGGCTTCACCTAAATAATATTGGGCTTCTGCGTCGCCAGCCTCTGCTGCGATTGTCAAAAAGGAAATGGCTGAAGTGGCCTTATATTGGTTATAGAGTATAATGCCTTCGTTTTTTTGCGATTTTCTGCTGTGCGTCCAGTTGGGCTTCCGCGTGAGAAGAAAGCATTGTTATGAATAGCAGGGAGATGGCCAAATACTTCATGGATTCTATCAGTTCGACTCGCCAGAAAAGAGATAATGCTAAGCTTGGTTTTCAACGACTTAGTTTGTCCGGGTAGAACGAAAGTGGTGCGTGAGTCGCCTTCCATTCTTTTGCAAATTTTTTACCTTCTGCAATTTGCTCAGCTGTCATCTTTGCTTCAATTTTCGGTAACTTACTCTCCACTCTTTCTTGTAAGCCGCCACCGCCGTCTAGCTCCTTCAAGGTGTAAACGAGGGCATAACCTTTAACGACATCGAATGGGAATCCATACGTATCTGGCTCATGAGCAAGATCAGAACCGTAACCATAAACTGTTGTGGCGTAGCTTGCTAAAGCTGCTTGCTCATTCCAATGACGGAAGCCTTCAATGTCACCTTTTTCATAAAGAAGGGCTCCGTATTCTATCATGGAGGGCGGGTACCCACTCTCAGCTGAAGCTTTGAATAATTTTTCAACCGCTTCCGAGCGTTTCCATGGAAGGAAAAAACCGTCTCCCTGATTGTAGCTCTTAGCTAATAAGTACTGTGAGATTTGGTGGTTTTTTGCGGCTGCTTTTTCTAGCCAAGTTGTATCGAGCGTTAATTCATACATTATGTACATGGCTTCTGCATTTCCATCTTCTGCCTTAGGCTGAGCGATGCTAGATGCTTGATTCAACCAGTCTGATGGTTTTTTTTCTGTTGCAGGGCAGTCGTCTGATAATTTACATAGATCATTTTTTACTCGCCCAAGCTGGATCATTGCATAAAGATCCCCTTGGTCAGCTGCCATTTCATACCACTTTTTAGCTTCAGGATTCATGTAGGTATTTTTTTGTCGTAATGACTCAGCTAGATAATATTGTGCCTCATGGTCTCCAGCCTCTGCTGCTATTCTCAGTAGAGGAGTTGCAGAGATAGTTTTAAGCTGATTGTAAAGAATTATACCGCTGGACTTAATTGCAAGTTCGGAGTCAGTGAGTGCCAATGTGGCAGGGGCAAAAGTGACTAGCAAAAATCCTGCGATAGAAAGTTTCATCATGCTCAGCGGCTAAGTTTGTCAGGAAAGAAAGAAAGGGGAGGGTGCGACGCAGCCCACTCTTTAGAAAACTTTTTGGCTGCTTCAATTTGTTCAGCGGTCATTTTTGCGGCGATTCGAGGTAGCGTGTATTCAACGTTTTCCTTCATGCCACCACCCCCGTCTAGCTCGGACAGCCAGTATATAAGTGCATAGCCTTTGATTAGGTCGAGGGGATATCCGAATGTATCAGGCTCATGTGCTAAATCTGCACCATATCCGAAAACAGTAGTTGCGTACCCTGTAAGTGCTGTCTTTTCAACCCAGCTACGATATCCTTCCACATCGCCTCGTTCATACAAAAGAGCAGCATAATTCATCATCGCCTTAGGGTAGCCACCTTCAGCCGAAAGCTTAAACCACTTTTCAACTGCTTCGCTTCGCTTCCAGGGCAGAAAAAAGCCGTCACCTTGCTTGATGGAGACCGCCATCCAGTACTGTGCAAGTGCATTTCCCGCAGATGCGGATTTTTCCAACCAAGCATTCTCTAGCGTAATCTCATACATTATGTACATCGCTTCCGCGTCGCCAGTATCTGCTTTTTCTTTCGCTATTTTTTTTGCCTGATTTAACCACTCTATTGCCGGCTTCTGCGAAGGAGAGCAGTCGTTAGAGATTTCGCACATGTCATGCTCAATGCGGCCCAATTGGATCATGGCATAGAGATCATCCTGGCCTGCTGACGCTTCATACCATTTCTTGGCGTCCTCGTTCATATAATGATTTTTCTTACGAAGAGCTTCTGCTAAATAATATTGAGCTTCGTGGTCGCCGGCTTCTGCAGCTGTTGTTAAAAAAGGGATTGCTGAGGTAGCTTTGTATTGATTGTATAGATTTATGCCTTGTTGTTTTGCAGAGTTTTGGTTCGGCGTTATCTGGGTGTTTGCGTGACAGCCAAGTGGCAGCAGTAATAATAAAGTGAAAGTTATTCTGGTTGTCATGAGTATTCTGCGTGAAATTTTACTTTGCTCCTTCAGATTCTCGGGTCGGAACTGTATGGGTTGCTAAAAGGAAGTAATAAAAAAGGATTGTAAGTTGGCAGAAAATGCAGGCAGCCTACAATCCATAGGCATTAATGTCCTAGTTTGTCCGGATAAAATGAGAGAGGCGGGTGCGTGGACTTCCACGTTTTAGCGAGTTTTTTTGCTTCTGCTATCTGTTCTTTGGACATATTTTTTTCAACTTCTGGTAGCGTATCGTTAACGTTGTTTATTACGTTGCCGCCACCGTCAAGTTCTAGCAGGTTCGTTAATAGAGCATATGATTTTACTGAGTCTGATTGGAGGCCGTATGTTGGTTCAATCCCACCAATGTAGGATGCATAGCCAAAAACTCCGGATACATAGCTTAAAGTTGCAGCTTTTTCATTCCAAAATCTGAAAGACGATAAATCATTTTTTTTAATTCTGGCTGCTGCGAATCCCATCATGCCTGGAGGATAGCCATTTTCTGCAGACGCCTTCATCCATTTTTCGATTGCTTCAGATCTTCTTGATGGCAGCAGAAATGTGCCACCCCCTTCTTGGTACTTAGTGGCTAAACGAAATTGCGCCAATGCGAATCCGTTTTCTGCTGATTTCTCGAGCCAGTCATCGTTCCCTGTCATTTCATATAACAGGTACATTGATTCGCTATCTCCCTGCGTTGATCGTTGAATTGCAAGGCTTTAGCTTTGATTACCCAACTGCTAGGAGAATCTTCACCCGGTGGACAGTTTTTCATGGTTGAACACAAGTCGTCTTCAATTCTCCCGAGGCGAATCATAGAGTAGATATTCCCCTTTTTTGCGGAGCTTTCATATGCTTTTTTAGCTTCCGGAGTCATGAAGCGGTTGTTTTTTCTTAATGCCTCACCCAGATAATAAAGTGCTTCGTCATCACCGCCTTCGGTCGCTATTTTGAGTGGTTCGATTGCAGAAATAGCCTTGTATTGATTGTAAAGTTCAATACCTTTTTTTTTGGCTTCTTCTTGCTGCTGGGTGAGAGCGGCATTCGCAGTGTTGCAGAGCAATATGAAGAAAATACAAAGAGAGGTGTTGAATAATTTTATAAATTTCAATTTGGTTTGCTCGCTGGAGCTGAGTATCTTGCTGACGATTTTGGTATGTAGCTGTTTTCGTACTTACACAGTATTTTTCTAAAACGCGTTCCTTTGGCGCAATAAAGACTTTTTTGTCAAAATCCATATTTTCCGGGATAAAAGGATAGAGGTGGATGTGTGCTTTTCCACTGCTGAGCGAATACCTTGGCTTCTATTAGCTGCTCAGCACTCATTTTTTCAGCAATTTCCGGCAGAACTTCATCTACGTAAGGCTGTATGTTTCCACCGCCATCAAGTTCCTTCAGTAACGATGTCAGTGCGTAGCCTTTTACTAGGTCAAGCGGGAAATCATATAGAGAAGGGGCATGAGCAAGATAAGCTCCGTAGCTACTAACGCCAGACTCATACCCCGTTTTTGCCGCCTCTTCTATCCAATGTCGGGCTACCCCGATATCGCCGCCGTTTTCATAAAGAAATGCGGAGTATTCAAGCATTCCTGCGGGAAAACCATTTTCAGCTGATGCTTTTAACCAACGTCCGACTTCTTCCGTTCGTTTCCAAGGCAGAAAAAATTTTTCACCTTCTTTGTAGCGATTTGCCAAAAGCCACTGCCCTCTGGCGAAGTTAGCTGTTGCGGATTTTTCCAGCCACTCTAATTTCCCAGAAGACAGATATTTAATATACATCGCCTCACCGTCACCATCGTCTGACTTTCGTACGGTCTCTTTATTTAATAATTCTAACCAGTCGGCGCGTTTTTTCGAGCCTTGAGGACAATTATTCATGACCTCGCATAAGTCATTGTTTGATGTCGCAAGTCTTAACATTGCGTACAAATCGCCTTGCAAAGCAGCAGATTCATACCATTTTTGAGCCTCGGAAGTAATGTATTGTTTTTGCTGTCGAAGTTCTTCCGCTAAATAATATTGCGCCTCGGCGTCACCTGCTTCTGCAGCAATTTTTAATTCTGCGGCTGCGGGTTTGTATTGGTTGTAAAGTACCAACCCTCTCTCTTTTGCCTCTTTTTGTGATGACGAAAGATCGGCATGCACTTGGCTGCATAATGTCAGGGTAAATAATCCTGCGCACAATATGGATTTGATTGACATAAGTAATCTTCTCTTTAATTCTTTGGGCCAACATAAGTAGCTTGACCGCTCGGCAGGAATGTATTGCCATAATATTTTATTCGCTTGCAATATCCATCCAAGCGTGCGCCAAGCATCTCAACGTGCTTTTTGTATCGACTGCGCATTCTGTCATTATCTACGCTAACTAGTCTTAGGACGGCTTCAGACATGAAGTTATCAATTCCTAGTCTATTTTCACAATAAGTTTGCTCAGGGTCGCTGGCGTCTTTTGTCCCAAAGCGATTCATGCTCATGCACGCCTCTTCAAATTGTGCTTGTGCAAGGGGGATTGTTCCCTGTGTTTCAGCTTGGCGAACAATCAGTCCAAGTATGCGCTCAATAGCTTGCTGTTGGATTAAGTGGCATTGGGCTTTTGAGTATTCCTTTTCCGCAGGTTTAATATCAGTTTCCTGCATCCCATACTCTCTAATCTTAAATGAGCTGGCCTCAGAGGTTAGTGTCATGAGCATTGGGCCAAGCGCACCAGGGGTTGCTGCTAATATCCATTGTTCAAGCTCAGTTTGATTGCGATAGTTCATGATCGTATGTGCAATCGTCGCCCCTCTGCCACCGCCAGTTAACGCCTCGTATAAGGACATCACCATGTCCACGCCTTGCATATAAAACATCGCAACTTCCATGCCTGCAGCGCCGAGGAAGTTAAGCTTGTCTATGTAATCAGCTGCATCATCGGTTACAAAAATTAGCGATTTATCCTGGTTTTTGTGGATTTCTCGACGCACGAGATTAATCAGGTCAGTAACCCCGTCATAACCGACTTCGAACTGGAATTCGCCTCCCGCTCCCGCACCGACAATGAGTGATGCCTTGAACCGCATAATGAAGCGGCCTTCGTGCAAAGAAATGCCGATGTCTGCATTCGTGCCTAGCCCGTATGCGGCGGTAAAACCAGCAGTAAGTCTGGCAAGACTGGACCATTGGCTGGCCTTTGTGCTGTTGACACTGTTACCCATTCCGGGTGTTGGCGCGGTGCGCAGGGCTGCTATGTCTTTCGGTGGTGCCCAGTTCAAAGCGCCGGTCAGCAGGATCCCTGCTTGCACTCCCGCGAAGAGGTTAAATTTAGCTTTGGCGCCGTCCTCAACTCGAACTTTGGCGGCATTGCCTTCCAGCACCGGTTCGCTTCTCGCAGTTCCAGCGGTTGAATTTGTCGCTTCTGGACGTTCTGCGTCGGTGATTTCCGGAAGATTTAGGCCGCCTTGTACGTTTGCACGTCCCAACTGCACGCTGGAGGAAAGGAGGAGAGTGGCACCTGTGTATCCCCAGGCTCTGGCGCCCAGGTGGATGGAGAACCGACCGAGATTCAGGTTTTTGCGATTTTTGTCGTAGTCGAGGTAAGGAATCAGGATGTCTTTGGCCTGATCTCTGCCCGGAAGATCCATTTTCATCAGTTCGACTTCGCCACGTGCGAGGTCAATGCCCAGGCTTGCTTCAGCCTTGGCGGAAGCTTTGAAGTTATCCGCGACACTGAATGTCGGGCCGTTTATTTTAGCGCCAGTGTGGATTGATGACTGCGGCGGTGTGAGGCAACGCACGAGTTGCGCTTGGGGGCTATTGTCGAACAGGCGCAACGAGCTTCTGACTTCTTCTTTGAAGAGCAACTGACGAAGACGAAGTCCCCAGTCCTTGCGGGCTCCTGCATCCTCAAAGGTTTCGACCTTGTAGTTTTTCGACTTCAGGTAAGAATGGAACAGCTCTACATCAAACCAGCCTTTCTCATCAAACCAGTCACTCTGCTGATCTTTGATGGCTAGTGCACCTTCCGCTCGCAGCCACTCATGGAAAGGATTGTCGTCAGTGTCCGATGTTGCTTTTCCGTTGCTGTTTCCCGGAAGTTTCTTCAAATCCTTGCTTGCTTTGGCGCCGATTTCACTCGCGTCCTTTTTCAGTACCTTTGTGATGCCCTCCAGATTGAGCAGACTCAGGTGTTTAACGGGACTGTTGGGACTATTGAAAAGTGCAACTTCGCGCAAAGGAAATTCTGCTTTGACCAAGCGCTCTTCCGGTTTTGGTTGAAACTGCTCTGGTTCCCACAGGAGATGTCGTAATGGCAGGGCTGCAGCAACCGCCGCTTCTGCGTCTTCGCGGAGTTTAAGGCGATCTTGTTGGATGCGCTGCCACTCTGCTTGCTCCGCTTCCACGATTCCTGTGGGGGGCGCGACGTTTTGGCCGCTGGCGTCAATCCAGGCTTTATATTTCGTGCGGATCTGCTCGGTGAGCTTGATCTGTTGCTGCTCCATCTCGAGATATGCTTTGAACTTCTCGACACCTGCGCTGATGTCACCCGTCTCAGGAATGAGCGCAAACTCCGGTAGGGCCAATCCGTAGTCGGCAACTTTCAAAATCGCATCGATATAAGCAGAGAAGTCTTTTTCGACTTTTTTGCGCTCGTTAGCGACTTCCTTTAAATAACCACACATCCGGGCTTTGCCATCGATTACGCAGTTTGTGGCGTCCAGATAAGCCTTTTTGTCTTTCTGAAAGTCTGCCTCCTTCAGAGTCGTCAACTTGCCACTCTTCGTGAGCGCAGCGCGGGCTTTCAAGTAAGTCTGCACGCGATTTCTTGCTTCGATCGCCCCCGGGGAAAACAGGTTGCCGCTCTCGTAGGTGTAGCCAGCAATTTTTGCCTGTGCAACTGCAATCGCTTTCAGCTTCTTCCATTCGTTGTAGAGGCGCTGCAGTTTCTGGCCGTCAGAGTTGGCTTCAAGCAGGCTCGCTTGCTGTTGATTGGCAAGCTCCCGATTGCGAGCGTATTCGCTTTGGTCTGGCAGTTTGTCCAAAGCAGCGGAGTTTCGGGCCTCTCGGCTGACAGCCTTCAATCGCATAGCCATGGTGGGCTGCGCGATATCGGGTTCCTGAGCCTCGATTTCGAGCATTCGGCTTTTTTGCTCGCCTTGCAGGAAATTACTCAGTTTGGGCTCCAGAAAGTACTCTAGAAGCCCTGCGGTGTTCATACCTTTGAGTCGTTCTTCCGGAGACTTGCTGGCGCTGATGTGTTGCTCGAGTTCATTCATCGCCTCTTTGATCGAGCTGGCCGCTCGTTTAGGCAACAGGTAGAACATTTTTTCCTTGGTGGCGTAGATCACTTCGCCATATTCCGTCGAGCAAGGCGTCTTCACGTTGTCGAACGCGTTAGAGCAACTGTCAGGCGCTTCAGGCTGGGGATCAAGCTCCAAAGCTGGCTTGCTTTCTACCGGTACCGCTGAAGTCGATACGTTCGCACTTGGTCCGTTGAGATCTACCTTGGGGGCTTCTGAAATTTCAGTTTCCATTTCGCTTCCATTCATTCTTTACGGACGGGGTCATCAAGCTGCGCTGTTAGCGAGTTGCTGCAACTGCTGCACTTTGATGAACGACTCTTCCCTGGATTGCAGGATGGCCATTGCCTGTGGCTGCGTTTCGAGCAGCGGGCCGTTGGTGATTTGGCCCAGTTTCAGTAAATGACGCCCTTCGTAAATGTTGTGGGCAACCAGCACATTGAGGTTTTCCACGAGGTTGGGCAGTTGTTCGTCGGTAGGTTCACCGTAGGCAGCGTATTGCTCGTCTGCCCAGTAAACCCATCCCAGATGCTCCTGAACCTTTGGCGCTGCTGGTGGCAGGTTGAACGCTGAGACGTCGCTCAGCCATTCAAGTTCCGAAAGGGCTCGCCAACTGAGCCAGCGACCGCGATTGCGCCCGAAGTGGATCGGCGCCGGGCTGTATACGTGCTGCCAAGGGCCGAAGAGCTGATGCGAACTTTCACCGGCGGTGTAGGCGAGTGCGGCCCACAGACTTGGCTTGTGATAACTCAACAGGCTTTGACCGCCGGAGCCATCGTTGGCACGCAGGAGCCAGCGTGCGTGTGCCAGTGCCTTGGCTGGATCTGCTGTGGTGAGGGCGATGCCGGCGAAGTTCTCTTCGCAGAGACTTGCCGCTTCTGCAGCGAGGCGACTGCCCCACGGTGCGACCAGCCAGAGAGGGCCGTCAGTGGCGATTTCGGCGAAGTCGGTGTTGAGGAACAGGCCTTGAGTGTCGACGGGTTCGCCGACACGGTAGAGGCGGCTCATGGCTTCTGGCTGACGGACGCGATCAATGATGAAACATAGGCTCAGGTCGGAGCTTTCTTTCGGCAAACCCTCGAAGGCGTAGCGTGGTGCTTCGAGGAGGGCGCTGAGCGTTTTTACATGCATGTGCAATCCTTACGGCTGCAAGCGCCGTTGCTTTGTTTGCCGCACAACGGCGTGATACCGGACTCGTTGAGGCGTTTGGGCAGCGGGATGAGCACTTTGCCCGCCTTATCCGCATCCGCCACCTTCATCGGCCCTGGCAGCAACGGCGCGGCCGGCGTACCTACGCCCGGTGCGCCGCCGGTATTGACCTTCACCTCGGCACCGCTGATGGTCACGCCACCGGCGTCGACCTTGACGAAGCTGCCGCCGGCTTTGGCGGTCAGTTCCATCGCGCCTTCGACGACGACTTTCTGGCCGGCGTAGTAATGGATTTCGCTGCCGGCTTCGACGAATTGCGCTGTGCCTACTTTGAGGTGCTGGGTGACTGCGACGGTCAGGTGATCATCTGCGCGCATTTCACTGACGCGATTCAAATGGGTGATGCGGTGCTCTTCGACTTTGAATTCGCTGTAGGTGTTGGCCTCAACCGTGTCATGCCGCTCATTGCCCACGCGGATCTTCTGGTCGTGCTCGATGTTTTCATCCCAATCGCGCTGGGCATGGATGTAGATCTGCTCGGCACCCTTTTTGTCTTCAATCCGAAACTCGTTGTAGCCCTTGCCGCCCGGGGAGCTGAGGGTTTTGAAGGTGCTGCGGGTTTTGTTTGCCGGCAGGTCGTAGGGGACGACGTTTTCCTTGTGGTACAGGCAGCCGGTGACAAGTGGCTGGTCGGGGTCGCCTTCGAGGAAGGTGACGAGGACTTCCATGCCGATGCGCGGGATGGCGATGCCGCCGTAGGCCGCGCCGGCCCAGCCGCTGGCGACGCGTAGCCAGCAGGTGGTTTTGTCGTCGGATTGGCCGTCGCGGTCCCAGTGGAACTGGACTTTGATGCGGCCGTACGGGTCGCAGTGGATCTCTTCGCCGGCCGGGCCGGTGACCACCGCGGTCTGGCTGCCGAGGACTTTGGGTTTCGGGTGTTCGAGGGCAGGGCGGTAGTGCGCGTCCCACGGGGTGGCGAGGAAGCTGTTGCGATAGCCCTGGTGGAAATCGCTTTTGTTGTCGGTGACGTCGCTGGTGACGTTTTCACCGAGCACTTGCGGTTGTTTGCCTTCGTGGAAGACTTCCAGCAGCAGCCACAAGTCGTTCCATTCAGCGCGCGGGTGTTCGGCCAGGGTCAGGAAGTGGCCGCTGGTCAGGGTCGGTTCGTCACCTTTGCCTTCGGCGAGTTTGTAGTCGCTGCGATGGCGTTCCAGGGCGCGGGTCGAGAGGAATTTGCCGCGCTCGCGGGTGGTGAAGCGGCCGGGGTAATCATAGTCCTCAAGGTCCGGAGCGAACTCGGATTTGACCGCGCCTTCGGGCAGGATCTTCGGTTTTTCGAAGTCGTAGTCGCGGCGGCTGACGCGGGTGGTGCGGGTTTCCAGGCGCAGGTTGAAGCGTTTGATCACCGGTTTGTCGGCGCTCATGCCGGAGTCTTGCTGGTAGCTCACGGCCTTGAGTTTGCGGAACACCGTCTGATCGTCGCCGAACACCAGTTTGTGGCCGCTGCTGCTGTGCTGGAAGTGGAAGTGAATGCCTTCCTCTTCGCACAGGCGCTGAATGAAATGCAGGTCGGACTCGTCGTACTGCACGCAGTAATCGCGCTGCGGGTACTCGGCGTTGAGCTGGAAGCTGTAGGCGTCGGCGAGGATGCCGCGATCTTCGAGGACCTGGGCGATGATTTTCGGCACCGTGAGGTTCTGGAAAATCTGCTGGTCATGGTTGTGCCGCAGATAGGCCAGTTGCGGCACCAGGCTGATGCTGTAACGGGTCAGGGTCTTGCCGGAATCGCCTTGTTCGATGCGATACACCAGGCCGTGGATCTTGCCTTCGCCGGTGGCGCCGAAGGTCAGGACGCCGGGCTTGTGCAGCAGCTCTTCGAGTTTGAGGTCGGGGCGGGCGCTGACCAGTTCGAGGTCGAAACGGAAAGGCTCGTTGAGGGCTTCGCGACCGGTGAAGCTCAGCACTTGCAGGTCGGCGGAGGCGCCTTCGAGGGTAAGGGTAATGTGGGTAGCGTTGGCGTCCAGCATGCCTTGAATTCCGTCCATTGAATAAGCAGGTGACGGATGATGGAGGATTAGACCGCCTCGTTCAAGGCGCAAATGCCGTAGAGAGGGGCCCCGCGGGGTATAGGGAAAACCCCTATGATGGCGTTTAAACCCAATGAAACCGGGGGCTTCGCAGTCGTGAGCCATTGGTCAACGCATGTTTTGAGCCAATCGCACGCCGAAGAATCGCCAGTCAGTTTCAGACTAAAGTCGCCTTCAGGCCGTCAAAGCCATCTGCCATCATTGCAACTCACCCCTGCGTGTCCACTTCTTCCCGGCTGTTTCTGACCCGGGACGGAAGCTATTTTTCTGGCTGACTGCGCCCTGGCGCAAACGCTGTACTGTTGGAGTTTTTCATGCGTCCCCCATTCCCTCTCATCACCCCGCGCCAGTCGTTTGGCTTCGGAGCCGCTGTGCTGTGCGCCGGTTTTGCCGCGCAGGTTCAAGCCAGCGGTTTTCTCGAAGACACCACGGCGAAAATCGAATCGCGCACAGTGTATTTCAACCGCGATTTCCGTGATGGGCACACCTCAAGCGACCAGGGCGCTTCCAAGCGTGAAGAGTCGGCGCAAGGCTTTATTCTCAATCTGCAATCGGGTTACACCGAGGGCACGGTCGGCTTCGGTATCGATGCGCTGGGCATGCTCGGCTTCCAGCTCGATTCCAGCCCTGATCGCAGTAACAGCGGCTTGCTGCCGTCCAGCGGAGACAACCCGCGCGGCTCGAAGGGCCAGTACGCAAAAATGGGCCTGACCGCCAAGGTCAAGGTTTCGGACACGGTGCTGAAGTACGGCGCACTGCTGCCGGATCTGCCGTTGCTCAAGTACAACGACGGTCGTCTGCTGCCGACGATGTTCAACGGTGCGATGCTGACCTCCAAAGAAGTGAAGGACCTGACCTTCATGGCCGCGCGTCTGGACAAGTACACCGCACGGGATTCCACTGATTCGCAAGACATCCGCGTGCACTGCAAGAACAAGCGCTACGCCTGCAACACCACCGCCGACCATTTCGACATGTACGGCATCGATTACAAGATCAACGATCGCCTGACCGCGCAGTATCACTACGCGGAACTGGAAGACATCTATCGCCAGCACTTTGTGGGGATGTTGGCTAACCAGCCGCTGGGTGACGGTGTGCTGAAGGCCGATCTGCGTTTGCTGAAAAGCGCCGACAGCGGTGATGCCAAGGCCGGCTCCATCGACAACCGCGCGTTGAGCGGCATGCTCTCGTACGGCATCAGCGGCCACACGTTCAGCGCCGGCTGGCAGCGCATGAACGGCGACAACTCGATGCCGTACCTCGATGGCAGCAACCCGTATCTGGTCAACTACGTGCAGGTCAACGACTTCGCGGCGGCGCAGGAACGCTCCTGGCAGCTGCGTTATGACTATGACTTCAAAGCCATCGGCATCAACGGCCTGAGCTTCCTGACCCGTTATGTCAACGGTGACCACATCAAGGTCCCTGGCAGCGATCAGGAAGGCAAAGAGTGGGAACGCGACAGCGAGCTGAAGTACGTGGTCCAGACGGGCACGTTCAAGGATGTCAGCCTGCGTCTGCGCAATGCGACTTACCGCACCAATTATGAGAAATTTGCGCGGGATGTGGATGAGACGCGGTTGATTGTGAGTTACAACTTCTCCGTCCTGTAAACCTCACCCCCTGTAGGAGCTGCCGAAGGCTGCGATCTTTTGATCTTGATTGTAAAAAACAAAATCAAAAGATCGCAGCCTTCGGCAGCCCCTACAGGGGATCTTCGGCGGCCTACAACCAATGCCAGAACCGGCTCCAGAAGCCGCGATTCAAATCTTCCTTGCACCCGGCATACTGCCGCGCATACACGTCGGAACGCGCCTGCACCTTGCGTGCAGTCGGCATCAGCCAGGCCTTGCTGGCGTAGGTCTTGTTGCGGAAACCGCCCCAGCCTTCGTGGTAGTTCAGGTACTGGTTATAGGCGTCGTATTTGTACACGCCGTTGATCGAGGTGGTCTTGTCCATGTACCAGCCGACGAAGTCGATGGCGTCGTCAAAGTCTTCGCGGTCAGCCCAATTGCGCCCGGTACTCTTCTGGTAATCGGCCCAGACCTCATCCTTGGCCTGGGCATAGCCGGCGGCCGTCGACACCCGGCCCCACGGAATCACCCACAACAGGTATTTGCGCGGCGTCTTGGCGTCGTAGCGGTAGCCGGACTCCTGATACATGATCGCGAAGGGCACCTGGATCGGCACGCCCCAGCGCTTTTGCGTGACTTGCGCCGCGTCGTACCAGTCGCTTTTCTCGCGGAAGATCTCGCAGATGTTTTCCGGCGAACGCGGCGGCGAGGTGCCGCAGCCGCTGAGTAGTCCCGCCAGTATCAAAAGTCCCGCCGTCCGCCCCGACATCAAACCGTCATCCCCATGCGCGCAAAAAGGCCGACAGTCTACGCGCTCAGCTCAACTGGTGACGATAGGGCAAATCCGGACCGGTCTTGCTGCACGTAAGGGCGGCCGCCTGTACGGCAAACCTGAGCATCGCGTCGATCTGCTCGCGGCTGAGTGCCTGAACACCTTCGACCGAGTCCAGTGCCTGCTCGGTCAGCCAGGTGATCAGCGCCGCCTGAAAGGTATCGCCGGCGCCGACGGTATCGGCGATCTGCACCGAGCATGCTGGTACTGACCACGAGCCATGGGCGCGACTGAACACCGTTGCGCCTTCGCCGCCACGGGTCAGGAACACCAACTGGCAGCGATGCTGCAGCCAGCCTTCGATCACGTGTTGTGGGTCTTGCTCGGGATACAACAGGCTCAGGTCTTCGTCGCTGACCTTGATCATGTCGGCCAGTTGCACCAGCGTCGCCACGCGTTCGCGCCACAGGTTGATGTTCGGCTCGGGGTTGAGGCGCACGTTGGGGTCGAGGGTGATCAGGCGCTTGCCGCTTTCGCGCTGCACCAGCGTCAACAGGGTGTCGGCAATCGGTTGCACCACCAGCGAGAACGAGCCGATGTGCAGGCCACGCACGTCATCTCCGAGTTGCGGCAGATGGGCGAGGCTCAACTGGCGATCAGCGCAGCCTTCACCGCGAAAGCTGTAATGCGGCGAGCCATTGGCACCGACCGCGACCATCGCCAGCGTGGTTGGCGCGGCAAAGTCGACCAAGTAGTCCGCCCGCACGCCTTCATCCCGCAGCACTTGCTGCAAACGTCGACCGAGATAGTCGGTGGACAGCCCGGCAAACAGCGCCGAATCCACACCCAAACGGCGCAAGCCGACCGCGACGTTGAACGGCGAGCCGCCGGCAATCGCCTTGAAATTCACCTTCGAGGCCAGACCGCTGGCATCGTCTTCGCTGAAAAAATCGAACAGGGCTTCGCCACACACCAAATACATGATTGTTTGCTCTTTATAGGGTTGCGACATGCTGTTGATAGCGTTCATAGACCTGCTGGAGCGCCGCAACATTGGCGGCGACCGGCAGGGTTTCACTGTGTAGATTGAGCTTCACGCAGCGCTGGCACAGATCGGCCAAAGTGTCTTCGTGGCCGTTCGACCATGACTTGCACCACGCCGCCTGAATCGCCGCGCCAAGGGCTGCGGCTTCGCTGTGTTCGGTGCAGATCACCGGGGTGTTCATGATGTCGGCGACGATCTGCCGCCACACTGCACTTTTCGAACCGCCGCCGATCAGGCAAATGCTGCGGCTTTGTAAACCATTGTGGCGCAACAGATCCAGTCCATATCGCAAACCGAAGGTCGTACCCTCGACCACGGCGCGACACAGATTGGCCTGGGTCAGGTTGTTCAGGGTCAAGCCGTGCAGGCTGCCGGTGGCATGGGGCAGGGCGGGGACGCGTTCGCCGTTGAGGAATGGCAGCATGCTCACGCCTTCCGCGCCTATGGGCGCCTGGGCCACGAGTCGATTGAACTGCTCCAGGTCGAGGTTGAACAGCTCGCGGATTGCGCCGGTGGCGTTGGTCAGGTTCATGGTGCAGATCAGCGGCAGCCAGCCGCCGCTGGACGAGCAGAATGTGGCAACCGAAGCATCCGCGCTGACCTGCGGCGCCTCGGCGTAGGCGTACACCGTGCCGGAGGAGCCGAGGCTCATGGTGATCGCCCCGGGTTGAATGTTGCCGGTACCGATGGCGCCCATCATGTTGTCGCCACCGCCGCTGGCGACCAGTGCATTCGGGTTGAGGCCGAGCTGTTCGGCAATCGCTGGCAGCAGCGTGCCCACCGCCTGATGCGCGTCGATCAGCTCCGGCAATGCCGCTTGCAGGCGACCGGTGGGGTCAATGTCACGCAGCAACTGCAAGTCCCACTGGCGGCTGCGCACGTTGAAATAGCCGGTGCCGGAAGCATCCCCGTACTCGCTGCAGGCGCGCCCGGTGAGCCAGAAATTCAGGTAATCGTGGGGCAGCAGAATCCGCGCGATACGCGAGAACACCTCTGGGTGCTGTTCCTTGGTCCACAGCAGTTTCGACACTGTGTAGCCCGGCGCGATAACCACGCCCAGGCGCTCCAACGAGCCTTTTTCACCGCCCAAGTGTTTGAGCAGACGGTCGTTTTCATCGGTGGTTTCGGTGTCGCACCACAGCTTGGCCGGGCGCAGCACCTGGCCCTGATCGTCGAGCAGCACCAGGCCGTGTTGCTGGCCGGAGACGCCGACGCCGAGGATCGCCTGCCCGTCGACATCGGCCGCGAGCAGGGCGCGGCGGGTGGCGAGGGCGAAGGCGTCGAGCCACTGTCGGGTGTCCTGCTCGCGGCGACCATTGGCGCCGCTGATCATCGTGTGCGTGGCGGCGCCTTCGCCGAGCACTTGACCGCTGCTGGCATCGAGGATGATCGCCTTGGTGCCCTGGGTGCCGCAGTCGATGCCGAGGAAGAGTTGTCGGGTGGTCATAGTGAGGCCCTCAGGGTGTCAGGTCTGCCAAGGTGAGACCGCCATTCGCGAGCAGGCTCGCTCCCACATTTTGAAACGCGTTCACCTGTGGGAGCGAGCCTGCTCGCGAAGGCGGCAGTAAAGTCACCGCATCACTCAGTCAAAATCCGCTCCAAAGTGCGCGTCACACCCACCTCACGCAAGCTGTTGCAGCACCACTCAAACGCTGCCACAAATGCCGCCGAACGTGGAATCGCCGTGCCGAAAATCTCCTCGACCGCCAACAAGCGCTGAGTAATCAACGCATCATCCGCTACCAGTCCCTGACAAAATTCTGCCCGTGGATCCGGAATCGAATAGGTGTCGCCATTTTCATCGACGCCCTTCAGATACAACGCCCAGGCTGCCACCACCAACGCTGCGCGCCTGGTTTCCTGGCCATCGGCAATCAAGCGATTGATCGTCGGAATGGTGAACTTGGGAAACTTCGATGAACCGTCCGAACACACCCGCTCCAGTTGATCGGCAATCGCCTGATTGGAGAAGCGCGCCACCAGCGTGTCCTTGTAGTCGGTCAGGTCGATGCCCGGCACCGGCGCCAGTTGCGGGGTGACGTCAAGGTCCATGTAGGCGCGCATGTAGCGTACGAACAGCGGGTCGTTCATGGTCTCGTGGACGAAGCGATAGCCCTTCAAAAAACCTAGGTAAGTCAGGGCCAGGTGGCTGCCGTTGAGCAGTTTGATCTTCATCTCTTCGTAGGGCGAAACATCATCAGTGAACTGCACGCCAACCTGTTCCCAGGCCGGGCGACCGTTGACGAATTTGTCTTCCAGCACCCATTGCACGAACGGTTCGCAGACCACTGGCCAGGCATCGTCGACGCCGTGTTTGTCGGCCAGTTGCAGACGATGCGCGGTGCTGGTCATCGGCGTGATGCGGTCGACCATGGCGTTGGGGAAACTGGCGTTCTGCGCGATCCAGTCGCGCAGTCCTGGGTCACGCAGGGTGGCGAAGGCCAGTAGTGCCTTGCGGGTCACTGCGCCGTTATGCGGCAGGTTATCGCAGGACATGATCGTGAACGCTGGCGTGCCCGCGCCACGGCGTTTTTCCAGCGCCTCGCAGAGGAAACCGAACACGGTTTTCGGCGTTCGCGGGTGTGCCAGATCGTGTTGAATCTGCGGCAGGTGCGCCATGAACTCGCCGTTGCTGTCGTCGATGCAATAACCGCCTTCGGTGATGGTCAGCGAGACGATGCGGATCTGCGGATCGGCGAGTTTGTCGATCAGCGCCTGCGCGCCGTCTTCGGCGAGGAGCATGTCGCGAATCGCACCGATCACCCGCACTTCGGTGTCGTCGCTGTCGCCGAGTTCGAACAGGGTGAACAGGTAATCCTGCTCTTTGAGATCGTCGCGGGCACGGCGGTCTTCTGTGCGCAGGCCGACGCCGCAGATTGCCCAGTCCAGCGCCTGACCGGTATTCATCAGTGCGTCGGTGTAATACGCCTGATGCGCGCGATGGAAGCCGCCGACGCCAATGTGCGCGATGCCCTGGCGGGTGTCGCTGAGGCTGTAGGCCGGCAGTTGCACCTCGGGGGCGAGGCGCTGCAGATTTTGCTTATTGAGTTTCATCGGACAAGTCTCGAGGTTCAAGCCGCGGCGCGCAGCGGGCGGGTCAGCGCCACGCCATTGGCGTCGAACAGGTGGCAATGGCTGGCGTCCAGGTGCAGGTTCAGTTGCTCGCCGTAGCGGCTCGCCAAGTCACCGCGCACGCGCATGGTCAGGGCTTCGCCGGCGTTGGTGGTGACGTGGCAGAAGGTGTCGCTGCCCAGGCGCTCGCTGACGTCGGCGGTGACTTGCAGGGTGCAGTCGCCCGGTTGCGCCAGCTCCAGATGTTCCGGGCGAATGCCCAGGGTCACCGCGCTGCCGACGCTCAGGTTGGCGGCGTTGAACGGCAGGGTGATGCGTGTACCGGCGTCCAGCGAGACTTCGCAGCTCTGGCCGTCGATGCGGGCGATCTTGCCCTTGAGGAAGCCCATTTTCGGCGTGCCGAGGAACCCGGCGACGAACAGGTTGGCCGGGTTGTGATAGAGGTCCAGCGGCGAGCCGACCTGCTCGATTTTGCCGCCGTTGAGCACCACCACTTTGTCGGCCATGGTCATGGCTTCGACCTGATCGTGGGTCACGTAGATCATCGTGGCTTGCAGGTCCTTGTGCAGGCGCAGCAGCTCCAGACGCATCTGCACCCGCAGCGCGGCGTCGAGGTTGGACAGCGGCTCGTCGAACAGGAAGATTTTCGGATTGCGCACGATGGCACGGCCGATGGCGACCCGTTGCCGTTGGCCGCCGGAGAGCTGTTTCGGCTTGCGTTCGAGCATCGGCCCCAGTTCGAGAATCCGCGCCGCTTCGCCGACCTTTTTCTCGACTTCGGCTTTTGGCACACCGGCCAGATCAAGAGCGAACGACATGTTCTTTTTCACGGTCATGTGCGGGTACAGCGCGTAGGTCTGGAACACCATCGCCAGATCGCGCTTGGCCGGACTGACTTCGGTGATGTCGCGGCCATCGAGTTCGATGGTGCCGCCGCTGACTTCTTCCAGCCCGGCGATCAGCCGCAGCAGGGTGGATTTGCCGCAGCCGGACGGGCCGACGAAGACCACGAATTCCTTGTCGTTCACCTCAAGGTCGATGCCCTTGATGATGGAGAAACCTTCGAAGCCTTTTTGCAGATTCTTGATTTTCAGGTTGGCCATGGTGGTGGGCCTCCACATTGTTGTTTTTTTAAGATCAAAAGATCGCAGCCTGCGGCAGCTCCTACAGCGGGATGGCTGGCACTGTGTAGGAGCTGCCGCAGGCTGCGATCTTTTGCTTTTGATTCATTTCACGGCGCCAAATGAGAGGCCGCGCACCAGTTGTTTCTGGCTGATCCAGCCAAAGATCAGGATCGGCGCACAGGCGAGGGTCGAGACCGCTGACAACTTGGCCCAGAACAAGCCTTCGGGGCTGGAGTACGAGGCGATCAACGCGGTCAGTGGTGCGGCTTTCGACGACGTCAGGTTCAGCGACCAGAACGCCTCGTTCCAGCACAGGATCAGCGACAGCAGCACGGTCGAGGCCAGGCCGCCCTTGGCGATCGGCAGCAGCACGCGGAGCATTTCCTGGGCGAGGGTGGCGCCGTCGAGGCGGGCGGCTTCGAGGATGTCCTTGGGGATGTCCTTGAAGTAGGTGTAAACCATCCAGACCACGATCGGCAGGTTGATCAGGGTGTAGATCACGATCAGCGCGATGCGCGTATCGAGCAGGCCGAAACTCTTGGCCAGCAGATAGATCGGCATCAGCACACCCACCGGCGGCAGCATCTTGGTCGAGAGCATCCACAGCAGCGTGCCCTTGGTGCGCTGGGTTTCGTAGAACGCCATCGAGTAGGCCGCCGGCACCGCGATCAGCAGGCACAGCGCCGTGGCGCTGAACGAGATCACCACCGAGTTCCAGGCAAAACTGAAGTAGTCGCTGCGCTCGTTGATGTGCAGGTAGTTCTCCAGCGTCGGCGTGAAGATGAACTGCGGCGGCGTGGCGAACGCGTCGATTTCGGTTTTGAAACTGGTCATCACCATCCAGAAGATCGGGAAGAAAATCACGATCGCGATGGCCCAGGCCAGGGTGCCGAGCAGCAGGCTTTGCAGCCGGCGGGATTGTTGAAGGGTCATGGCAGGCCTCAGGCTTTGTCAGTCAGGTTTTTGCCGATCATCCGCACCAGAATGATCGCGGCGATGTTGGCGATGACCACGGCAATCAAGCCGCCGGCCGAGGCCATGCCGACGTCGAACTGCACCAGCGCCTGGTTGTAGATCAGGTAGGCGAGGTTGGTCGAGGCGTAGCCGGGGCCGCCGTTGGTGGTGGTGAAAATCTCGGCGAACACCGACAGCAGGAAGATCGTTTCGATCATCACCACCACGGCAATCGGCCGCGCCAGGTGCGGCAGGGTCAGGTGCCAGAAGATCGCGACGGGACCGGCACCATCCAGACGCGCGGCCTCCTTCTGTTCCTGGTCGAGGGACTGCATGGCGGTCATCAGGATCAGGATCGCGAAGGGCAGCCATTGCCACGAAACAATGATGATGATCGACAGCAGCGGATAGTGCGCCAGCCAGTCCACCGGCTCGGCGCCGAACAGCCGCCAGACGTAGGCGAGAATCCCCGACACCGGATGGAAAATCAGGTTTTTCCAGATCAGCGCGCCGACCGTGGGCATGATGAAGAACGGCGAGATCAGCATCACCCGCACGATGCCGCGACCGAGAAACTCGCTGGCCTCGAGCAACGCGCTGATCAACACGCCGAACACCACGCTGATCAGCAGCACGCTGCCCACCAGCAACAGGGTATTGGTGGCACCGGGCAGGAACCCGGAATCGGTCAGGAAGTAGGTGAAGTTCTCCAGCCCGACGAATTCGTTCACCCCCGGATCGAGCAGGTTATAGCGAATCATCGAGAAGTAGAGGGTCATGCCCAACGGCACGATCATCCACAGCAGCAACAGGGCCACCGAAGGGCTGACCAGAAACCAGCCGGGATTGCGTACGCGGACTTTGCGCTGGGGTTGCGCCAGGTCGAGGTGGGCTTTGGCAGTTGAAGTATTCATGGTGATCACAACCGAGTCATACAGACCTATGGAGATCCCATGTGGGAGCGAGCCTGCTCGCGAAAGCGCGGGATCAGTGCCATGTGTATTGGCTGGCACGACGCCTTCGCGAGCAGGCTCGCTCCCACAGGAGGCAGGAGCAAGTCGTTCAGCGGTTACTTGGGATAACCCGCGCGCTTCATCTCGCGTTCGGTGGTTTGCTGCGCGGCGGCCAAGGCCTGATCCACCGTGGTCTGGCCGATCAGCGCCGCCGAGAACAGCTTGCCGACCTGGGTGCCCACGCCCTGGAATTCAGGAATGGTCACCAGTTGAATGCCGATGTACGGCACCGGTTTCAGCGTCGGTTTGCTCGGATCTGCCGCTTTCAACGATTCCAGCGTGACCTTGGCGAACGGCGCCGCGCTCATGTAAGCATCGCTGTAGGTCGAGGCGCGGGTGCCTGGCGGCACGTTGGCGATGCCGTCGGTCTTGGCCACCAGCTCGCCGTATTCCTTGGAGGTCGCCCAGGCACTGAAGGCCTTGGCGGCGTCCTTGGCCTTGGAGCTGGTCGGAATCGCCAGTGCCCACGAGTACAACCATGCCGAGCCCTTGTCAGTGACCTGATGCGGGGCGAAGGTGAAGCCGACGTGATCGGCGACCTTGCTCTGGGTCTTGTCGGTGACGAACGAACCGGCGACAGACGCATCCACCCACATCGCGCACTTGCCACTGTTGAACAGCGCGAGGTTCTCGTTGAAACCGTTGCTGGAAGCGCCCGGCGGGCCGGATTTTTTCATGGTGTCGACGTAGAAATTCAGCGCGTTTTTCCATTCCGGCCCGCTGAACTCAGGTTTCCACTGCTCATCGAACCAGCGTGCGCCGTAAGCATTGGCGACGGTGGTGATCAACGCCATGTTCTCGCCCCAACCGGCCTTGCCGCGCAGACAGATGCCGTACTGCTCTTTGTCCTTGTTGGTGAGTTTTTCGGCGAAGCCGGCGATCTGTTCCCAGGTCGGGCGCTCGGGCATGCTCAGACCGGCATCCTTGAACAGGTCGGTGCGGTAATAGGTGATCGAACTCTCAGCGTAGAACGGCAAAGCATACAGCGAACCCTTGACCGACAGCCCTTCGCGCACCGACGGGAACACGTCGTCGAGGGCGTAACTGGCCGGCAAGTCCTTCATCGGTTCCAGCCAGCCTTTGGCGCCCCAGAGTGCCGCTTCGTACATGCCAATGGTCAACACATCGAACTGCCCGCCCTGGGTGGCGATGTCGGTGGTCAGGCGTTGGCGCAACACGTTTTCTTCCAGCACCACCCAATTGAGCTTGATCTCCGGATGCTCGGCCTCGAAAGTTTTCGAGAGTTTTTGCATGCGGATCATGTCGCTGTTGTTGACGGTGGCGATGGTCAGGGTCTGGGCGCCAAGGCTGACGCTGCTGAGGGACATGCAGGTGAGGGCTAGCAGAGCTTTTGCAGTGGGTTGCATCGTGCACTCCTTTTCTGCGTCCGTTGGGAGGCAGAAGGACAGTTATTGTTTTTGTGTCTTCCGGTGCAGGAAGAATGTGTGCTGATTACAGCCCTCTATCGACGGACTGACAAATCATCCATCGCACTTGAACCGATACTTTTTTGCACTGGCAAAAAAGATCGCAGCCTGCGGCAGCTCCTACAGGGATCGGAGTAGGAGCTGCCGCAGGCTGCGATCTTTTGATGTGGCTGTTATGCGTGATTCTGTTCCGTCAGGCGCTGCACGGCGAGGCGTCGATAGTGCGACGGCGTCATGCCCTTGAGTTGCTGGAAGCGCCGATTGAAGTTGGAAATATTGTTGAACCCCGACTCGAAACACACCTCGGTCACTGGCTTGTCGCCGTCGGCCAGCAGTTCGCAGGATTTGCTGATGCGCAGACGATTGACGAACTCGATGAAGTTGCGCCCGGTGGCCTGTTTGAATACGCGACTGAAGTAGGTCGGCTTCATCCCCAGATGCTCGGCGACTTCTTCCAGCGTCAGCTCCCGGGCGTAATGGTCGAAGATGAAATCAACGGCGCGGTTGGTGCGGTCGATATTGTGCTCGTCGGCCAGTTGCGTGTTGGTGGCGCCGGACAGCAACTGATAGTCGTCTGTCGCCGCCAGCAACTCCATCAGAATGAAAAAATGCCCCAGACGAGTGATGCCGCGCGTATCGGCAATTCGCTGCATCAGCGTCATGGCCTGGCGGATCGTGTCTTTGTCGCGAAACTCGATGCCGTATTGCGCGCGCTCCAGCAGCGGCGCCAGAGTCTTGAGTTCGGCAAATACCTGGTGCCCGCTGTCGAACAACTCATCGGTGAAGTTCACCAGCATGTCGCGCTTTTCCACCACTTCGTCTTCGGCCACCTGGCTGATCCAGTTGTGCGGCAGATTGGGCCCGGTGAGGAACAGTGTTTGAGGATAAAAGTTGCCGATGTAGTCGCCGATGAAGACCTTGCCGGAACTGGCGACGATCAGGTGCAGTTCGTATTCCTTGTGAAAATGCCAACGCACTAAAGGGCAGGGAAAACCATGCTGACGGTAGATGATGGACAACCCGTTATGATCGTCCATCAGCTCGTAGGAGGGATCAGTGATTCTGGTTGCCCGAGTCATGTCCGATACGTTCTGTTGTTATGTCCGGATGCTCATCATGCACGCGCGTCACGGACAGTGCCAGCACCTCAGCCTCGAGCCTTGACCAGGCCTTTGGCGTGGTTGATCTGCTGGCAATATTCCGCAAGCCGCGTGGCACCGACAAAATCGGCATTGATAATGCTGCACTTTGGCGCCCAGCCCGAGTCCGGGCCAAACCATTGATTGAGTTCGTGGGTGATCCGCTTTACGCCGGCCAGTTCGCCATAGCTGGTGGCCGATAACGACCAGAGGCTGCCGGACGGCTGCGGATTGGCCAGTGTTCGTGTGATGTGTTGCTTGAGTTGCTCGGCAGAGGTGATATCTGAACCGCTCCACTCATGACGGATTTTCGGCCAGTACAGGGGCGACCTGAAGTCGGGGTGCGAGTCGCTTGCCAACACCACTCGTTGTACCGGACTGATCCTTTTAAGTTGTTCAATGGTCAGCTGGCTGTTGTTTCTGGGAATAAGCCGCGAGCCCAGTTCCGTGGTGATGACTTCGTGCAAACCCTTGTAATCGAATGATTGATTATTGATGCCCTTGAGTTCATGTATGTCCAATACGATGAACTCGTTCGGGTTATCACTGAGGAAGACGTTGAGACTTTTGACAAGTTCGCTCAAAGCACGCCCCCGGAACAGTTTCAAGCCATGAAACGTATGGAACTTCTTGATGCCCAGCCAGTGTTCATCGGCATGCAGGCGCACGTCGAAAGCGCGCACGCCTTCGTTAAGTTGCTGAATGAACGGGCCATCCTGGCAGACAAACCAGTTTTTCGCCGGCTGCAGATATGCCGGATACGAAAAGTCGTAATCCAGCCCGGCGTTATGGGCTCCGGGCCAGACCACTTCGCCCAGGGTCAGTTGGTCGATACCGGGTGCCGACGCCATCCAGTTTTTCAAAGGGTAGTTGTTCATGATGCATTCCGTTGCAGATAAAGTTTTATTCCGACCAGTCACATTGTTTGGTCAGTTCGGAAGTTATTCTTTGATGCAAGCGGACAAAAGTACAAGTCAGCACTCTTTGCAAAGTGTTGGTGCTGCGCTTTCTCAGTTTTGGTTTTATCAACTTTTCTGGTTTTTGGCTTCGATCCACTGCGCCATGTATTGGGTACTTTTGTGCAAGTGGTGACGCAACATGCTGCCAGTAAAGTTGGCGCGCCGTAATGCTGGCAAGTTATCGCGACAATGTTGCAAGCGAGCGATCAGCGCCGGGCCGTGATCAGTCTGCCGATAACGCGCGTTCAACAACGCGACGCCGGCCTGCTGTGCGTCAGTCCAGCGCTGTTGGTCTTCGTGCAGAGCGACCGCGGCATCGGCCAGGGCCAGGGCCGACAGGGCTACTTCACCCGGCCATGACAGCGCACCGCCCATGCCTTCGGCGCCGATGGGCGTCGTGACATTGGGCGTGCCGCAGAGCATCGCATCGACGATCTTGCCCTTGATCCCAGCGCCGAAACGCAAAGGCGCCAGGCAAACCCGGGCTTGCGACATCACTTGCAGTGCATCCTCTGCCCAGTTCATCACATGAAACCCCTGTGCCGCGTTGTGTAGCGCTGTGGCTTTGGGCGGCGTATAGGCACCATAGATATGCAGTTGAGCGCCGGGCAATTGCTGGCGGATCAGCGGCCAGACAGCAGTCTTCATCCACAGCACGGCGTCCCAGTTGGGCGCGTGACGGAAGTTGCCAATACTCAGAAAGTGCGCGCGCTCTTCAAAGGGAATGAACGAACCGCGCGGGGGTTCAAGCATCAGCGGGCACCAGTGCAGCAGTTCGCCAGGGACTTGAAACTGTTCGACCAGCAACTGGATTTCCACTTCGGAAATCATCAGATTCAGATCGCAGCGGTACAACGCGGCGATTTCCCGCTTGGCCAGATCGGTATCGGCCATCAACTCGAACTCCTCGCGCAGCGCCGGCGCGAACAGTGCGCTGAAGTCCTGATTGTCCGGATCGTCTTTCAAGCGTTCCTTGAGCCGTTGGTGGCGGGCGTGGCGCAGGCTCTGAAGGTCGGAAGTCTCCAGCACCCGCAAGGCATTCGGGCATTGCTTCTCGACGCGCCAGCCAAATTGCTCTTCCATCATGAACTGGTCGAACAGCACGATATCCGGCGCCAGTTCACGGATGAAAACATCGAAGCTGCTGTTGTTGAGTTCGATCGGCACTTCGCGGATGCCCAGTGCCGTCAGATCAGCCTTGTGCTCGCCCGGGCCCGCCGGGCTGCTGAAGGTGATGTCCCAGCCTTGCTGCAGGAACGTCTCGAGGATCTGCATCACATGCCCGCTGGCGGCCGAGGAGCGCGGTTCGGGCCAGACGTAACCGATGACCAGAACTTTGGTGGCGGGGGATGCAGTCATTGACAGGTGTTCCTTGCAGGCAGGCGGCTAAAAATGGCGCGCAATTAGACCACATCTGCAGCCGGTGCCGGATCAAGGCCAATCACTGCCCCAGAATGCTCTTGACCTTGTCACGCAATTGATCGATGGAGAACGGTTTGCCGATCACGTGCATGCCGGCAGGTACGTCGATGTTTTCGGCGTAACCGCTGGCGAACAGGACGGGCAGGGTGGCGCGTAGCTCACGTGCCTTGCCGGCCAGTTCACTGCCTGTCATGCCCGGCAGGCCGTAGTCGGTCATCATCAAGTCGATACCCTTGCTCTGATCCCCGAGAATATTCAGCGCAGACTCACCGTCGTCCGCCTCCAGCACACTGAACTCCAGTTCCTCCAGCACATCGACGATGAGCATGCGTACGATGTCGTCGTCTTCTACTACAAGGATGGTGGGCGCTGGGGTGGACATATTGGGGCTCTCAAAAAAGGAAATCGGAATGGCGACCGGTCGAAAATGCCGGGCTCTTGCATGAGTAAGTGGCGCATGGCCACAAGTTCCCGATTCAACGGAAAAAAGATTAGCTGCTCTTCGCGGCGCAAGGATAACGGTTGGTGCTCGGTAAGCGCAGGAAAATGTAGGAAATCGCTGCCAAAGCAGTCAGAAAAATGGATCCATACGACCGTTTTGGGGCAAACTCCCGGGTTTCGACAGTTCGACAAGGCCGCCCCATGCCCACTCCGTCTTCGATTGATGAAACACGGTTTCGCAAACTCCTGACGCGCAACATCGGATTGCCGCTGGGCGTTGGCGCGCTCAGCGCCGTGTTCTTTGTATCCCTGATTACTTATCTGCTGTCGGTGATCCAGTGGGTGGAGCACACCGATCGCGTCATCAATAACGCCAACGAAGCGGTGAAACTCACGGTTGATCTGGAAACCGGCATGCGCGGCTTCCTGCTCAGTGGCGATGAGCATTTCCTCGACCCGTACGAGACCGCCAAGCCGCGGATCAACGTGGCCCTCAACACCTTGCTCGAACTGACCGCCGACAACCCGGTGCAGACCGATCGTCTGCGTCGTCTGCAGGCGCTGCAGACCGAGTGGGCCAACTACGCACAATCGATGATCGATCTGCAGCGCACCAGCGGTGATTACCGGGGCGCGGTCAAGGCCGGGCGCGGCAAGCGCTTGACCGACGAGATCCGCAAGCAATTCGAAGACGTGATCGACATGGAGCAGCAGTTGCGCACCACGCGCAACGAAGAGGTGCGCCGCACCACAATCTGGAGCATCACCCTGTACCTGCTGTTTATCGCCGGGATCAGCGGTTTGCTGGCGTATGTCGGTCGCCGTGATCTGGTTCGTTTGTCTGACAGCTACAGCGCCACTCTCGCCGCGCAACAGGCCAGCGCCGAGCGTCTGGAACGCCAGGCATGGATGCGCAGCGGTCAGACCGAACTGGCGGAGCAGGTGCTGGGGCAACTGACGCTGAACCTGCTGGGGCGCAATATTCTGCAGTTCTGCGCGCAATACCTCGGCACGGCGGTGGCGGCGCTGTACGTGCGTGAAGAACACGGCGGCCTCAAGCGCGTGGCGTCCTACGGGTTCTCCCGCGAGCAGGAAGAAAAGGATCAGCAGATCTACAGCGGCGAAGGCATCGTCGGCCAGGTTGCCCAGCAGGGGCAACTGATTCGGCTGGATTCGGTTCCGGCCGACTACTTCAAGGTCAGCTCCGGCCTGGGCGCGGGCCTGCCGCACAGTGTGCTGGTGGTGCCGACCAGTGATGACGACCGAGTCAACGGCGTGATCGAGCTGGGCTTCCTGCGTCCGCTCACCGACCGCGATATCGATTTGCTGGAACTGATTGCCGGCAACATCGGCACGTCGATCGAAGCGGCGCGTTATCGCCAGCGTCTGCAGGAAGTGCTGGCCGAAACCCAGCAGCTCAACGAAGAGTTGCAGGTGCAGCAGGAAGAGCTGAAAACCGCCAACGAAGAGCTGGAAGAACAGTCGCGGATTCTCAAGGAATCCCAGGCGCATCTGGAAACCCAGCAAGTCGAGCTGGAACAGACCAACGAGCAGTTGGCCGAACAGGCGCAAACCCTGGCCGAGCAGCGCGACGCCATGGACCAGAAGAACACCGAGCTCAATCAGGCTCAGGTGCAGCTTGAAGAGCGCGCCGAGGAGCTACAGCGCTCAAGCAAGTACAAGTCCGAATTCCTCGCCAACATGTCCCACGAACTGCGCACGCCGCTGAACAGTTCGCTGATCCTCGCCAAGCTGCTGGCCGAGAACCCGCAGGACAACCTGACGGCCGAGCAGGTCAAGTTCGCCGAGTCGATCTATTCCGCCGGCAACGATCTGCTGAACCTGATCAACGACATTCTCGACATTTCCAAGGTCGAGGCCGGCAAGCTGGAAGTGATCCCGGAAAACACCAGTGTCGCGCGGCTGGCCGACGGCCTGCGCAGCGTGTTCGAGCCATTGGCGGCGGACAAGCAATTGACCTTCAGCGTCGAGTTGCAGCCGGATGCGCCGATCATGCTGTACACCGACCGTCAGCGCCTGGAGCAGGTGATCAAGAACTTGCTGTCCAACGCCGTGAAGTTCACCGAGCACGGCGCGGTCAGCCTGACCATCGCCGGCCAGCCAGACGAGCGCATTGCATTCATTGTGCGCGATTCGGGGATCGGTATCGCCGCGGATCAGCAGGAAAGTATCTTCGAAGCGTTCCGCCAGGCTGACGGCACCACCAACCGCAAGTACGGTGGCACTGGCCTTGGTCTGTCGATTTCGCGGGATCTGGCGGCCTTGCTCGGCGGCTCGATCAGCGTCAGCAGCGCGCCGGGGCAGGGCAGTGTGTTCACCCTCGTGTTACCACAGCAATACAGCGAGCCAGGCGACACACCGTCCGCGCCGTTGTCCTTTACGCCGCCGCCGGTATCGAGCCCGGCCCCGGTGGCGCCGCCGTCGATTGCGGTATCGCCCATGGCCCCGGTGCACATCCCGCGCTTTGCCGATGACCGTGGCAAGGCACCGTTCGCCACGCGCTGCATTCTGGTGGTGGAGGACGAGCCGAATTTCGCCCACATTCTTTACGATCTGGCCCACGAACTGGGTTACCAGTGCCTGGTGGCTCACGGTGCCGACGAAGGTTACGACTTGGCTCGCGAATTCGTACCGGATGCGATCCTGCTCGACATGCGTCTGCCGGACCATTCCGGGCTGACGGTGCTGCAACGCCTGAAAGAACATGCCGAAACCCGGCACATCCCGGTGCATGTGATCTCGGTCGAAGACCGCGTTGAAGCGGCGATGCACATGGGCGCGATCGGTTATGCGGTCAAGCCGACCACCCGTGAAGAACTCAAGGACGTGTTCGCCCGTCTCGAAGCCAAGCTGACCCAGAAAGTCAAACGCGTGCTGCTGGTCGAAGATGACGATCTGCAGCGCGAAAGCATTGCCCGCCTGATCGGTGACGATGACATCGAGATCACGGCCGTCGGTCTGGCGCAGGATGCGCTGGAGAAACTGCGTACCACGATCTACGACTGCATGGTGATCGACCTGAAGTTGCCGGACATGCTCGGCAACGATCTGCTCAAGCGCATGTCCACCGAGGACATCTGCTCGTTCCCGCCAGTGATCGTCTACACCGGGCGCAATCTGACCCGCGATGAAGAAGCCGAGCTGCGCAAGTATTCGCGTTCGATCATCATCAAGGGCGCGCGCTCGCCGGAACGCCTGCTGGATGAGGTCACACTCTTTCTGCACAAAGTCGAATCGCAGTTGTCCCATGAACGGCAGAAGATGCTCAAGACCGCCCGCAGCCGCGACAAGGTCTTCGAAGGCCGCAAGGTGTTGCTGGTGGACGACGACGTACGCAACATCTTCGCCCTGACCAGTGCGCTGGAACACAAAGGTGCAGTCGTGGTGATCGGCCGTAATGGTCGCGAAGCGATTGATAAGTTGAATGAAGTCGAGGACATCGATCTGGTGTTGATGGACGTGATGATGCCGGAGATGGATGGCTTTGAAGCCACCATTGAAATCCGCAAGGATCCGCGCTGGCGCAAACTGCCGATCATCGCGGTGACGGCCAAGGCCATGAAAGACGATCAGGAGCGCTGCCTGCAGGCGGGCGCCAACGATTACCTGGCCAAGCCCATCGACCTGGATCGCCTGTTCTCGTTGATTCGCGTGTGGTTACCGAAGATGGAACGCATTTAGTGGATAGCAGTCACTCCGTGGAGCGCAACAGCGAAATCGAATTACGCTTGTTGATTGAGGCGATCTACCTCAAGTACAGCTACGATTTTCGTGATTACTCGGGCGCTTCGATCAAGCGCCGGGTGCAGCACGCCTTGAGCCAGTTCGAGTGCGCGACGATCTCGGCGTTGCAGGAGAAAGTGCTGCACGATCCGACCGCGTTCATGCAGCTGCTGCAGTTGCTGACGATCCCGGTCAGTGAGATGTTTCGCGATCCGTCGCACTTTCTGGCGATCCGCCAGGAAGTGGTGCCGCTGCTGCGCACCTACCCGTCGCTGAAGATCTGGATCGCCGGGTGCAGCACCGGTGAGGAGGTCTATTCGATGGCGATTCTGCTGCGCGAGGAAGGCCTGCTCGAGCGTACGATCATCTACGCCACCGACATCAACCCGCGCTCGCTGGACAAGGCCAAGCAGGGGATTTTCTCGATGGAGAACGTGCGCGCCTACACCGCCAATTATCAGCAGGCCGGCGGCCAGCGCTCCTTCGCCGATTACTACACCGCCGCCTACGGCTACGCGATTTTCGACAAGAGTCTGTGCGAGAACGTGACCTTTGCCGATCACAGCCTGGCGACCGACAGCGTGTTCTCCGAAACTCAATTGATTTCCTGCCGCAACGTACTGATTTACTTCAACAAGAAACTTCAGGACCGTGCCTTCGGTCTGTTTCATGAATCGCTGTGCCATCGTGGCTTTCTGGTGCTGGGCAGCAAGGAAACGCTGGATTTTTCCGGCTACTCGAATCAGTTCGAGCCGCTGGTCAAACAAGAACGGATCTACCGCAAATTATGAACGATGCCTTGGATTTGCCTCGTGTCGAGGCCATCGTGGTCGGCGCTTCGGCTGGTGGGGTCGAGGCCCTGCTGACCCTGCTCGCGCCGCTGCGCCAAGGCTATGTGCTGCCAATCATTGTCGTGTTGCACCTGCCGGAAGAGCGCCGCAGCCAGTTGGCCGAAGTATTCGCCCGACGGTTGATGCTGCCGGTGGAAGAGGCGACCGACAAACAGGACATCGCTCCCGGTACGGTTTACTTCGCGACACCCGGTTACCACCTGTCGGTTGAGCAGGATCGCAGTCTGTCGCTGAGTCTTGAAGACCGCGTGCACCATTCCCGGCCAGCCATTGACTACCTGTTTGAATCCGCCGCTGATGCTTACGGCGCAACCCTGGCTGCCGTGTTGCTGACCGGTGCCAATCACGATGGTGCTCGCGGTCTGGCGCAAGTCAAACGGCGCGGCGGACTGACCATTGTTCAAGACCCGCAGGACGCGCAGGTCGCCACCATGCCTCTGGCTGCGCTGAAGATTCAGCAGCCTGACCATGTCCTACCCATTCACGGCATCGGCCGTCTGCTTGTCGAGCTGGAACGAATCGCATGCTGAGTAATATCCAGGCCAAATTGCTGATCGTCGACGATCTGCCGGAGAACCTGCTGGCCCTCGAAGCGCTGATCAAGCGCGAGGACCGCACGGTGTACAAGGCGCTGTCGGCGGACGAAGCACTTTCGCTGCTGCTGCAACACGAGTTCGCCATGGCCATCCTCGATGTACAGATGCCGGGCATGAACGGCTTTGAACTCGCCGAGTTGATGCGCGGCACCGAGAAAACCAAAAACATCCCGATCATTTTCGTCAGCGCCGCCGGCCGTGAACTCAATTACGCGTTCAAGGGCTACGAGAGCGGGGCGGTGGACTTCCTTCACAAGCCGCTGGACATCCATGCGGTGAAGAGCAAGGTCAACGTGTTCGTCGACCTGTACCGCCAGAGCAAGGCCATGAAGCAACAGGTCGAAGCCCTGGAGCAGGCGCGCCGCGAGCAGGAAGCGCTGCTGCAACAGCTGCAGAGCACTCAGTTGGAACTGGAGCAGGCGGTGCGTATGCGCGACGACTTCATGTCAATTGTCGCCCACGAAGTCCGCACGCCGCTCAATGGCCTGATACTCGAAACCCAATTGCGCAAGATGCACCTGGCCCGGGACAACGCTGCAGCGTTCACCCTCGACAAGATGCATGCGATGGTCGATCGCGACGAGCGCCAGATCAAAAGCCTGATCCGTCTGATCGAAGACATGCTCGACGTCTCGCGGATTCGTACCGGCAAGTTGTCGATCCGTCCGGTGCGTTTCGATCTGGTGCAACTGGTGAGCAACCTGCTGCAGAATTTTGCCCAGCAGATAGAGGCCGCCGAGACCGAAGTGTCGTTCACTGCGTCCGGGCCGGTGGAAGGTTATTGGGACGAGTTCCGCATTGAGCAGGTGGTCTCCAACCTGCTGACCAATGCTCTGCGGTACGGCGGTCGCAGCCCGATCCAGGTGCGGGTGTACCGTGAAGGTGATGAGGCGCGGGTCGAGGTTCAGGACCGGGGCATCGGCATCAGTGAAGAGAATCAGAAGCGTATTTTTCAACAGTTCGAACGGGTTTCCGCCAAGACGGTAGTGGCTGGTCTCGGGCTGGGTCTGTTCATTTCCGAGCAGATCGTCGCCGCCCATGGCGGTTCCATCGTCGTCGAGAGTCAAATCAACGAAGGCGCCCTGTTTCGCGTTTGTCTGCCAATCCAGGAAAACGGCATATCCGACGCAACCTCTGAGTGACCGCACGGTCGTATCAGCAGCTATTGACCGAACAAAGGCTTCCCATGAGCGTAGATGCACAAGATGTAGTACTCGTCGTCGAGGACGAACCGGTTATCTTGATGGTGCTGACAGACTATCTGTCGGGGCAGGGTTACCGCGTGTTGCAGGCCGAAAACGGCGAGCAGGCGTTCGAGATCCTCGCGAGCAAACCGCATCTGGACATGCTGATCACTGACTTCCGCCTGCCGGGCGGGATCTCCGGCGTGCAGATCGCCGAGCCGGCAGTCAAGCTGCGTCCGGACCTGAAAGTAATCTTCATCAGCGGCTACCCGCAGGAAATCCGCGAGACCGGCAGTCCGATCACCAGCAAGGCGCCGATCCTGGAAAAACCGTTCGATCTGGACGTGTTGCAGGAAAAGATTCAGGAATTGCTGGCCTGAACAAAAACACTGAAATGCCCCTGTAGGAGCTGCCGCAGGCTGCGATCTTTTGATCTTGTTTTTAAATCAAAAGATCGCAGCCTGCGGCAGCTCCTACAGGTGTTTTTGGGATCAGTTCTTGATCATCTCGCGGACCTTGGCGGTCAGCAGATCAAAGGTGAACGGCTTGGTGATCATCTGCATGCCCGGGTCGAGGAACCCGCCGCGCACAGCGGCGTGCTCGGCATAACCGGTAATGAACAGCACCTTCAGCCCCGGCCGGTACTGCCGACCGATTTCCGCCAGTTGCCGGCCGTTCATGCCCGGCAGGCCGACGTCACTGATCAACAGATCAATGCGCTGCGTCGAGTTGAGGATCGGTAAGGCGCCATCGGCATCGCCGGCTTCGACAAACGCATAACCCAACTCACTGAGCACCGCGCTGACCAGCACGCGCACGGCAGGGTCGTCTTCGACGATCAACACCGTCTCGCCGTCCAGCGCCTCCGGGGCCTGTTGAACATCGGATACTGGATGCTCCAGTTCCTCGCCGCGGAAGCGCGGCAGGTACAGTTTGACCGTGGTGCCCTGATCGATTTCGCTGTCGATCGAGACGTGACCACGGGACTGTTTGCTGAAGCCATAGATCATCGACAGGCCTAAACCGGTGCCCTGGCCGATGGGCTTGGTGGTGAAGAATGGATCGAACGCGCGGTTGATCACGCTCTGTGGCATGCCGCTGCCGTTGTCGGTGACGCTGAGCATGACGTACTCGCCAGGTTCGAGGTTGGTGTAGGCCTCGGTGAATGCCTGTTTAAGGACCTGATTGCTGGTTTCGACCACCAGTTTGCCACCCTCGGGCATCGCATCCCGGGCGTTGAGCACCAGGTTGAGCAGGGCGCTTTCCAGTTGATTGGGGTCGGCTTCAGCGACCCACAAATCGTCGCTCAGACGCATGTCGAGCTGAATGCTTTCGTTGAGGCTGCGTTGCAGCAACTCGCCCATCGACAGCACCAGGGTATTCATCTGCACGGCTTTGGAGTCCAGCGATTGCCGGCGGGAAAATGCCAGCAAACGGTGGGTCAGGCCGGCGGCGCGGTTGGCTGAGGTAACGCCCAGATCGATCAGGCTGTCGAGGTCATCAAGGCGCCCGCGAGCCAGTCGCCGGCGCAGTAATTCAAGGCTGCCGATGATCCCGGTGAGCATGTTGTTGAAGTCGTGAGCAATACCGCCGGTGAGTTGACCGACCGCTTCCATTTTCTGCGACTGACGCAAGGCTTCCTCGTTGTGGCGAAGTTGCGCGGTGCGTTCCTCGACTTGCTGCTCAAGGGTTTCAAGGGTTGATTGCAGGCGCCGTTCACTTTCACTCAGATCGATCAGGCGATCACGGGCTTCGTACTGTCGTCGTCGCCCGCGCAGGGCGGTGGACACCAGACTGACCAGGGTCGCCGGATGAAACGGACGCTCGAGAAAGGTCACGTTGCCCAATAATTCACTCAGGCGTGAGGACGGGCCTTGTTCGGGGCCGCCGTGGTGCGTCAGCAAGACGATCGGCAGATCCGACCAGGCCGGTTGCTGCTCCAGAAAATGCAGAAGCGTTTCCAGTTCCGGGCCGCGCAACGCTTCGGCAGCAATCAACAAGAGCCCGGCGCCAGGTTCCAGTTCAGCGCACAATGCGCCCAGATCCGGGGTGATGACCCCGCCGTAACCCGCCTCATTGAGGATCATCAGCGCCACTTGGCTGTCGCGGCCCATGGGCGCGAGAATCAGCGCCCGTTCCGGCAGTGAAACGGAGGCTGTCACAAGGCATCTTCCCGCAACAGCGGATTGCTGGCGCCAAGGTAAGTCGGTACGCCCCGCAACACACCCTGGAATGCTTCCAGCGGTTCGCCAATGGTCATGCCCTGGCTTGAAATGCGGTATTCACGGATGGTCGACTCGTGGTTGCCGGTGCGTTTCTTGATGATGGAAATGGCTCGGCGGACCTTGCCGATGGCTTCGAAGTAGCGCAGCAGGATCACCGTGTCGGCCAGGTAAGTGATATCGACCGGCGCCTGCATGTCGCCGACCAGACCATGCTGGGCAACCGTCATGAATGTCGCCGCACCTTTGCGGTTCAGATACAGCAGCAACTCATGCATGTGCAGCACCAGCGCGTTTTCTTCCGGCATCGCGGCCTGATAGCCGTTGATACTGTCAATCACGACGGTCTTGATGTTGCCCTCATCGACGCAGCGACGCACCCGGTGCGAGAACTCGCCGGGGGACAGTTCGGCGGCATCCACCTGATCGATCAGCAGGTTGCCGGTCGCTTGCAGGGCCTTGAGGTCGATGCCGATATTTTTCATCCGCTCGAAGAGCAGACCCAGCTCTTCATCAAAGATGAACAGCGCCGCTTTTTCGCCGCGTGCTACGGCAGCGGCGGCGAAGATCATTGAAATCAGCGATTTGCCGGTACCGGCCGGGCCCAGGATCAATGTGCTGGAACCGGTCTCGATGCCACCACCGAGCAGGGCGTCCATTTCCTTGATGCCGCTGGTCAATTGCAGGCGTGGATAGTCGCCACGGTGTTCGGCAGCGACCAGGCGCGGAAATACATGGACCCCGTCGCCCATGATGGTGAAGTCATGGTAACCGCCACGGTACTTCTGCCCGCGGTACTTGATGATGCGCACGCGGCGGCGCTCGGCGCCGTAATTGGGGGTCAGCTCTTCGAGGCGGATGACGCCGTGGGCGACGCTGTGCACGGTCTTGTCGAGGGACTCGGTGGTCAGGTCGTCTAGCAGCAGGACCGTGGCGTCGTAACGCACGAAGTAATGTTTGATCGCCAGAATCTGCCGGCGGTAACGCAGCGAGCTTTGCGCCAGCAGGCGGATCTCCGACAGGCTGTCGAGCACTACACGGGTCGGTTTGAAGCGCTCGACCACCTCGAAAATCTGCTTGGTGGCTTCACCGAGCTCAAGGTCGGAGGAGTACAGCAGGCTTTGCTGATGTTCGGCGTTGAGCAGGCTTTCCGGCGGTGTCAGCTCGAAAATCTCGATGTTCTCGTTCAGTTCCCAGCCGTGAGAGGCTGCGCCCTGACGCAGTTCACGCTCGGTTTCCGACAGTGTGATGTACAGACAGCGTTCGCCGGCACGGGCGCCCGCCAACAGGAAATGCAACGCGACGGTGGTTTTGCCTGTACCGGGTTCACCCTCGAGCAAAAACACATGCCCTCGGGACAGACCACCGGCGAGGATGTCATCCAGGCCAATGATGCCGGTGGCGGCTTTTGCACTGATCAACTCGTTGGACGTAGACAAAGAATGCCCTCTCATGACTAGGGGAATCGAGGCAGCAGGCTGTACCAGCCGTTGTGCTCTACCTGATTACTTGACCGCTGGCGCTCATGACGGTTCCGAGGTTTCGATAGCAAAGTGTCATTGAATCAGCGGCCAACGGCTCAAAGTCCCTGCTGCAGGGCCGGGTCGTCGGGGTTCATCTGTTCCAGTTGCGCCAGCAGAATCTGCACGTTCTGCAACTGTCCGCTTTCCTTCCAGTAATTGATCAACAGCACCCGTGCCTTACGGTCGGCGGGGTGGCGCTGCACGACTTCCTGCAGTTGTTTTTGCGCCGCTTCCAGTTCTTCGGCGGCATGCAGGGTGGTGGCGAGGTCGTAGCGGTAATCCTTGTTGTCCGGTTCCAGTTCGACGGCTTTGGACAAGCCGAGCAGGGCGAATTCGCGCTGGCCGTGGTGCAACAGCCACAGGCCCAAGGCGTGTTGTAGATAGGCGGAATCCGGCTGGGCCTGCAGTTGTTTGGCGAGCAACTGGCGCGCGGCGTCGCTCTGGCCCTGGCGGTCGAGCACATCGATTTGCATCACCAGCGCCGGCAGGTTGCCCGGTTCCAGACGCAGCGTGTTGTCCAGCGCTTGCTGCGCCTGTTTGAGCTCGGCGTTGTGCAGATACAGGCGCGCCAGCTGCGCATAGGTGGCGGCGCTTTCCGGTTGGCCCTGAAGCACTTGTTCCCAGCCATCGATGGCTTGCTGTAGCGGGGCAAAATACAGCCCCAACTCATCCGGCGTCAGACCGAGGAGGGCGTTGATTGCGGCAAAACGCACGTTTTGATCTTCATCGTCGAGCATCGGCCCGAGCAGCAGGCTGCGTTGCCCGCCAGGCACCAGCCCGACCACACTTTGAATCGCTGCCAGCCGGACTTCGGGGGCTTCGTTCTGCAGATGGGCGTCGGCCAGTTTCAGCGCTTGCGGGCTCGGATAGTTGGGCAGCTCGGCCAGCAGCCAGACACTGCGTTTGACCGACAGGTCCGGGCGACCCAATTGCTGATACAACTGCCGCGCCGCTCCCGGCTGACCGGAACGGGCGGCCGTCAGGGCTTCGCTGTAGCCGCGCTTGATCGCTTCCGGCACCACCGGAGCGGTGGAGCGCAGAGATAACCAGGCAATGACGACGAGCAGCACAAGGCCAAGGCTGATGAGCAGGTAGCGGCGGGACTGAGGCATGCAGATTTCCGTGAACTGGCGTTCTATAGCAGAGGGGCAAGCTTCGGTCAGAGAAGGCCATGAGTCAAACCCGTGCTTGCGAATTGGCCTGTAGGAGCTGCCGCAGGCTGCGATCTTTTGACTTTGATGTTCAAGATCAAAAGATCGCAGCCTGCGTCAGCTCCTACAGGGGCGGGCACAAAAAAGCCCCGCGACCGAATGATACGCGGGGCAAAAAATTGGTTGGTTGCGGCCAACCAAAGGAGCGCTTTGAAAACCTTTACTTGCTGGCGACGGTTTCTGGCTGCCAGCCACCACCCAAGGCTTTGTAAATCGCGACGATGCCGCGATACAGATCAACCTCGGCCTGGGCCTGACTGTCTTCGGCGTTCAGCCGTTCACGCTGGGCGTCGAGCAGCACGAGGAAGTCGGTGGTGCCTTCGCGGTAGCGGATTTCAGCCAGGTCGGCAGCCTTGCGGCTCGATTCACTCTGACGAATCAGCGAGATCAACCGTTGCTGACGCTTGCCGTAATCGCTGAAGGCGTTTTCCGATTCTTCCAGCGCCAGCAACACTTGCTGCTCGTAGGTGGCGAGTGCGCCTTCGGCATCGGCATCGGCGCCACGCAAGCGGGCGCGCACGCTACCCAGATCGAACGCTGCCCAAGTAATGCTCGGGCCGAGTGCCCAGGCGTTGGCCGCCGAGGAGCCGATCTGCGAACCACGCCCGGCCGTCCAGCCCAGGAACCCGCTGAGGCTGACCCGTGGAAACAGATCGGCTTTCGCCACACCGATCCGCGCAGTGGCCGAGGCCAGTTTGCGTTCGGCGCTGAGGATGTCCGGACGGCGTTGCAGCAGCTCACCCGGATCACCGATTGGCAAAGCCTTGGCAATTGCCGGCAAGTCTTTCGGGCTCAAGTCCACGGTCATTTTGTCCGGACGCTCACCCAAAAGGGTGGCGATGCGGTTTTTCTGCCGTACCTGTTCCGCCTGCAGTTGCGGCACGCTGGCTTCGACCGAGGCCAGACGCGCATCGGCACGCTCGACGTCGAGCTGATCACCGACGCCGGCGTCACGCAGGCTGATGGTGATCTTGCGCGACTCCTGCTGGTTTTCCAGGTTGGCCACGGCGATTTTCTCGCGCAGTTGCGCACCGCGCAGTTGACCGTAGGCGTCGACCAGTTCGGCAATCATCGTGACTTGCAGTTGATACAGATCGGCTTCGGCCGCCTGCTGGTCGGCGTCGCTGGCTTCCAGATTGCGCTGGATCCGACCGAAAAGGTCCAGCTCCCAAGCCATGTCCAGGCCCAGATCGTAGCGCTCGCTGTTGACCCGCTTGGTGGTCTGTCCGGGGATTTGTCCCTTGGCCAGATCACTGCTGGCGCGGCTGGTGATGGTCGGCATCGCATCGTTGCTGACGTCGTCGCGGATCGCCCGGGCGGCTTTCCAGCGGGCGAACGCCACGCGCAGTTGACGGTTGCCTTGCAGCGATTGAGTCACCAACTGGTTGAGGGTCGGATCGTCGAATTGCTGCCACCAGATGCCTTCGAATTTCGAACGGTCAAAGTTCTTTTGCCCGGCGGCGCCATCGGTGGCGGCCGTGATATTGGCCGCCTCCGTGGCTGGGGTCTTGTAGTCGGGGCCGACGGCACAGGCGCTCAGCGCCAGCACCAGAAGACTCGGCAGGAAGACTTTCAGACTCATTATTGCGCCTCCAGTGGCTTTTGAAGAGCGTGCGCTCTGGCCGCTTTGCGGGCTTCCCCGCGTTCGACAAAGTTACGGATCAACACGTAGAACACTGGCGTCAGCAACAGACCGAAGAAGGTCACCCCGAGCATCCCGGAGAACACGGCCACACCCATGGCGTGACGCATCTCGGCACCGGCACCGCTGGAGAACACCAGTGGAACCACACCCATGATGAACGCGAACGAAGTCATCAGAATCGGCCGCAGACGCAGACGGCAGGCTTCCAGTACCGCAGCCAGCGGGTCGAGACCTTCCAGCTGTTTGTCCTTGGCGAATTCGACGATCAGAATCGCGTTCTTACAGGCCAGGCCCACCAGTACGATCAAACCGATCTGGGTAAAGATGTTGTTGTCGCCGCCGGAGACAATCACCCCGGTGATGGCCGACAGCAGGGTCATCGGTACGATCAGGATCACCGCCAGTGGCAGGCTCCAGCTTTCGTATTGAGCCGCGAGTACCAGGAACGCCAGCAGTACGCAGAGCGGGAACACGAACAGCGCAGTGTTGCCGGACAGAATCTGCTGGTAGGTCAGGTCGGTCCACTCGTAGGTCATGCCGTTTGGCAGTTCATCCTTGAGCAGTTTTTCGATGGCTTTTTCGGCCTGGCCGGAGCTGTAGCCGGGGGCTGCCGCACCGTTGATTTCCGCGGTGATAAAGCCGTTGTAGTGCATCACGCGATCCGGACCCGAGGTGTCGCTGACCTTGATGAAGGTCGCCAGCGGGATCATTTCGCCCTTGTTGTTGCGTACCTTCAGCTGACCGATCTGATCGGATTCGAGGCGGAACTGCTGTTCAGCCTGAACGTTGACCTGATAGGTGCGCCCGAAGCGGTTGAAGTCGTTGGCATACAGCGAACCCAGGTAGATCTGCAGGGTGTCGAAGATGTCGCTGACGGCCACGCCGTGGGTCTTGGCCTTTTCGCGGTCGATGGCGGCATCGACTTGCGGCACGTTCACGGTGTAGCTGGTGAACAGTCCGGCCAGTTCCGGCACGTTGTGGCTCTTGGCGATGATGTTCATGGTTTCCTTGTACAGCTCGTCGTAGCCCAGGTTGCCCCGGTCTTCGATTTGCAGGCGGAAGCCACCAATGGTGCCCAGACCTTGTACCGGCGGTGGCGGGAAGATCGCCATGTACGCTTCCTGAATGTTCGCGTATTGACCGTTCAAGGCCCCGGCGATGGCACCGGCGGACATGCTCGGGTCTTTACGTTCGTCGAACGGTTTCAGGGTCACGAACACGATGCCGGCGTTCGGGCTGTTGGTGAAACCGTTGATCGACAGGCCCGGGAACGCTACGGCGCTTTCCACGCCCGGTTGTTTCAACGCCAGGTCGGACATGCGCTTGATCACGTCTTCGGTGCGATCCAGGCTCGCGGCGTCCGGCAGTTGCGCGAAGGCCACCAGGTATTGCTTGTCCTGGCCGGGTACGAAACCGGTTGGTGTGCTGGAGAAACCGAAGAACGTCAGCACCATCAGGCCTGCATACAGCAGCAGGGCGATGCCGCTGCTGCGGATCACGCGGCGCACCGTGCCGACATAGCCATGGCTGGCCTTGTCAAAGAAACGGTTGAACGGGCGGAACAGCCAGCCACCGAAGATCTTGTCGAGAATCCTGGAGAAGCGGTCTTTCGGCGCGTCATGCCCTTTGAGCAACACGGCGGCCAGCGCTGGCGACAGCGTCAGCGAGTTGAACGCCGAGATCACGGTCGAGATCGCAATGGTCAGCGCGAACTGCTTGTAGAACTGACCGGTGAGGCCGGAGATGAATGCCGCCGGAACGAACACTGCACACAGCACCAGTGCGGTCGCGATGATCGGGCCGGTCACTTCGCCCATGGCCTTTTTGGTCGCATCGAACGGGTTGAGCCCCAGTTCAATGTTGCGCTCGACGTTCTCCACCACCACGATGGCGTCGTCCACCACGATACCGATCGCCAGCACCAGGCCGAACAGCGACAGGGCGTTGAGCGAGAAGCCGAACAGGTGCATGACCGCAAACGTACCGATCAACGACACCGGCACCGCCACCAACGGAATGATCGAGGCGCGCCAGGTCTGCAGGAACAGGATCACTACCAGCACCACGAGGATCAGCGCTTCGAAGAGGGTGTGAACCACCGCCTCGATCGAGCCGCGCACGAAGATCGTCGGGTCATAGACGATGCTGTAGTCCATGCCTTGCGGGAAGCCTTTCTTCAGCTCTTCCATCTTGCCGCGAACTTCGTTCGAAATATCGATGGCGTTGGAGCCTGGACGCTGGAAGATCGGGATCGCTACCGCTGGCTGGTTATTCAGCAACGAACGCAGGGCGTACTGACTGGAACCCAACTCGACGCGCGCGATGTCCTTGAGGCGAGTGATTTCACCGTTGTCGCCGGAGCGAATAATGATGTTCTCGAACTCTTCCTCGGACACCAGACGGCCCTGGGTGTTGACCGACAGCTGGAAGCTCTGGGCATTCGGCGCAGGGGGCGCACCGAGCTGACCGGCAGCAACCTGACGGTTCTGCTCACGAATCGCCGTCACCACGTCGGTGGCAGTCAGGTTACGCGAAGCGGTCTTGTTCGGATCGAGCCAGACCCGCAGCGAGTAGTCGCCCATGCCGAACAGCTGCACGTCACCGACACCGCCCAGACGCGCGAGCTCATCCTTGATGTTGAGGATCGCGTAGTTGGACAGGTAGAGCATGTCGTAGCGTTTGTCCGGCGAGGTCAAGTGCACAACCATGGTCAGGTCGGGCGAAGCCTTGTCGACGGTGATACCGATGCGCGTCACTTCTTCGGGAAGTTTCGGCTCGGTACGGGTCACCCGGTTCTGCACCTGCACCTGCGCGTTGTCCAGGTCGGTGCCCAGGGCGAAGGTGATGGTCAGGGTGATCTTGCCGTCAGCGGTGGATTGCGAGGACATGTACAGCATGTTCTCGACGCCGGTGATGGCCTGCTCCAGCGGAGCGGCCACGGTTTCACCGATGACTTTGGGGTTGGCACCCGGGAAGTTGGCGCGTACCACCACGGTCGGTGGCACCACTTCCGGGTATTCGCTGATCGGCAACTGGAACAGCGAGATCGCACCGGCGATCAGGATCAACAGCGAGAGCACCGCTGCGAAGATCGGCCGTGAAATGAAGAATTGGGAAAAATTCATCGGAGTTGTCGTCCCTTAACCGCGTGGGGTCGTAGCGGCCAGCTTCACAGCCGTACCCTGTGCACCTTTGGCAGGTGCGACTTTGGGCAGGTTGCTGGCTTCCAGCGCTTGACGTTGTTGAGCCAGGGCAGCAATGGTCTGCTCGCTGGCCATCGGGATCACTTCAGGCGTCACCGGCGAACCCGGACGAACCCGCTGCAGGCCCTTGACGATGATCGTGTCGTCCTTGTTCAGACCGGTGCGCACGATGCGCAGGCCTTCGATCTTCGGCCCCAGTTCAACGGCGCGATAAGCGGTCTTGTTGTCCGCATCCATCACCAGCACGAACTTCTTGCCCAGGTCGGTACCGACCGCTTCGTCGTTGATCAGCATGGCGTTGTAGGTGCCGCTGCCGACCAGTTTCAGCCGTGCGTACAGGCCCGGGGTGTAGGTGCCGTCGCTGTTGTCGAACACCGCGCGACCACGGATGGTGCCGGTTTTCGGGTTGACCTGGTTGTCGACGAAGTTCATCTGACCGAGGTGTGGGTTGCCGTCTTCATTGGACAGGCCCATGTACACCGGCGTGGTGGCGCCACGTTGGCCGTTGCGAGCGAGTTGGGTGTATTTGAGGAACACACGCTCGTCGGCGTCGAAGTAGGCGTAAACCTTGTCGGTGGAAACCACGCTGGTCAGCGGGGTGGTGTCGGCAGTCACCAGGTTACCGGCGGTAATCTCGGCACGGCTGACGCGGCCACTGATCGGTGCGGTGACGCGGGTGAAGCTCAGGTTCAGTTTGGCCAGGTCCAGTTGCGCCTGCAGGGCGCCGACGGCGGCGCGGGCTTCCTGGGCAGCGCTGGTGCGCGAGTCGGCCAGTTCAGCGGAAATCGCGTTGCTCGCACGCAGACGTTCGCCACGACCGGCTTCGTTTTCACTGCGGGTGGCATTGGCGCGCGCCTGGGCTACCAAAGCTTCGAGACGGCGAACTTCTGCCTGGAAAGGGCGCGGATCGATCTGGAACAGCAGGTCGCCTTTCTTGACCAGCGCGCCTTCGGTGAACGCCACCTCGTCGATCTGGCCGGAGACCCGTGGACGGATTTCAACGGTTTCCGGCGCTTCGAGGCGCCCGGTGAATTCGTCCCACTCGTTGACCGGTTGTTCCAGCACCTTGGCCACGCTGACTTTGGCAGCGGGCATAGTGGCGGCAGTCTCCGGAGTCTTGCCGCAAGCGCTCATCACCAGCACGGCCAGCATGGCCAAGGGGAAGCGCAAATGTTTGAGTGACTGTTCCATGGAATCATCCGCCAATGTATTGAAGATGGGCGGATGATGCTCGGCGGGCTGTGATGGCACGAATCGAATGAAGCAAAGGTAACTATCATTCGGAATGATATAAGAGCGATTCGAGCCCTCTAGCATGCACCTTTCGTTAGGGTGCTATCAATTGGTCTGATGACAAATGTATGTTGCGGATCGGGCAAGAATCTACAGGCATTGAAATTGCTCGCGCGCAGAAACAGATTCACCGCACCATTACTTGCTTTCTATCGACCTTGAACGGCCAATATATGACCGTACAGCGCGGCTTCTTGTGGCTTGTTCAGTGTACCCAGCGTCCCCTGAACGCATTCGGCAATCGGTGTACGAGTCACCGACAGATGGGCACAGATCGCTTGCGCACAGCTCGCACGCGATCATCGACGAGTAATAAGACGTTCAATGAGTGATTCTACGGCGACAAACACCGGCAACTGGTACGCAGTCATTGCCCTGGCATTGGCCGCGTTTGTGTTCAATACCACCGAGTTTGTGCCTGTCGGGCTGTTGAGCTCGATCGGCAGCAGCTTCGCCATGTCGACGGCGCAGGTCGGTCTGATGCTGACCATTTACGCGTGGGTGGTGTCTCTGACGTCGCTGCCGATCATGCTGCTGACGCGCAACGTCGAGCGACGCAAACTGTTGCTCGTGCTGTTCGCAATGTTTATCGCCAGCCACATTCTGTCGGGTCTGGCGACCAGCTTCGGGGTGCTGCTGGTGAGCCGGATCGGCGTGGCGCTATCGCATGCGCTGTTCTGGTCGATCACCGCTTCTCTGGCCGTGCGCCTGGCTCCGCCGGGCAAGCAGGTTCAGGCGCTGGGCTTGCTCGCAACCGGTACTTCGCTGGCGATGGTGCTGGGCATTCCTCTCGGCCGCTTGCTGGGCGAGGCGATGGGGTGGCGCACAACCTTTATCGTGATTGCGGGCTTCGCGGCGGCGCTGGTGTTCTGTCTGGCGAAGGTGCTGCCGTTGCTGCCCAGCCAGAACTCGGGTTCGCTCAAGAGCCTGCCCATATTGCTGAAGCGACCTGCGCTGGTAGCCGTTTATGTCCTGACAGCTCTGGTGGTGACTGCACAGTTCACCGCCTACAGCTACATCGAGCCTTTCGTACTGACCGTGGCCAACATGAGCGGTGAGGTGGTGACGCTCCTGCTGTTGTTATTCGGCGGCGCCGGCATTTTCGGCTCGCTGCTGTTCAGCTATTTGCACAGCTATAACCCGCAACGCTTTCTGATCATCTGCGTATCGGTGCTCGCCCTGTGCCTGGCGTTGCTGTTGCCGTTCAGCGGCAACGTCTCATACCTCGGCGTGTTGAGTGTGTTCTGGGGCATGGCGATCATGGGCTTCGGGCTGGCGCTGCAGTCGAAAGTCCTGGTGCTGGCGCCGGACGCCACCGACGTGGCGATGGCGCTGTTTTCCGGGATCTACAACATCGGCATCGGCGGCGGGGCGCTGGTGGGGAGCTGGGTTGGCAGCCAGTTCGGCTTTGCTTACGTCGGGCTTGTCGGCGGGATGCTGGCGGCGTTGGCGTTGTCGTCTTACTGCGTGTCGATCTATCGCATCAGCCGGCCGAGGACTTGAACCTTTAGCTGCCTGCTTAATGTGCAGGCAGCTCGAGGCTGTCTGGGTCGCCAAAGAACATCTGAATCCGCGACCGCAACCAGCGCTCCCCCGGATCGTTGTCCTGCGACCCACGCCAGGCCATGTGCAGCTCAAACGTGCGCGTCGGCAACGGTGGATCTTCTGCGCGCACACCGCCCGCCGCCGTCAGCGCATCCGCCGTGTAATCCGGCACGGTTGCGACGATGTCGGTACCGGCGAGCAACGTACTCAACCCGTTGAATTGGGGCACGGCCAGCACCACGTGGCGTTTGCGGCCGAGTTTCTCCAGCTCTTCATCAATGAAGCCACTGAGGTCGCCGGCGAACGACACCAGCGCATGGGGGCGGGCGCAGTAGTCGTCGAGGCTCAGTGGGCCGGGCACCGTGTCGGCGCGCAGCAGTTTCGGCTGGCTGCGCCGCAACACCTTGCGCTTGGCGTTGGCCGGCAGGTCGGTGGTGTAGCTGACACCGATGGAAATTTCGCCGGAGGCCAGCAGGCTTGGCATCAATATGTAGTTGACCCGGCGCACGACGAGGACGATCCCCGGTGCTTCGGCGCGCAGGCGCTTGAGCAGCATCGGCAGCAGGGCGAATTCGACGTCGTCGGACAGGCCGATGCGAAATACCGAGGTGCTGGTGGCCGGATCGAAGTCCGCCGCTCGGCTGACAGCGGTGGAAATCGAGTCGAGTGCCGGCGAGAGCAGGGCGAAGATTTCCACGGCGCGAGCGGACGGTTCCATGCTGCGTCCGGTGCGCACGAACAACGGGTCATCGAACAGGCTGCGCAGGCGCGAGAGCGCCGCACTGATCGCCGGCTGGCCGAGAAACAGCTTCTCGGCGGCGCGGGTCACGCTGCGTTCGTGCATCAGGGTTTCGAACACGATCAACAGGTTCAGGTCGACACGACGCAGGTCATTACGATTCATCTGGAGTCCTGGCAGAGTCATCAAGCTTGACGAGAGCGACCATATGAGAACAATGGCCGGCATGAATATTACGGGGAAAGGCTGGTACTCTGCACCGCTAAATTCAGCTTTACCGAGCCGGTTGCGGCATTTTTTTCATCGATTTTGCCAATGCCGTTCATACTGCGGAATCAATGACAGGCATGTCGACTATTAATAGCCACTGATAGTCTTGGGTCAAAAGCCCAGATAGAGTTCAGGGCATTAGAGGTTACTTTGACGAGGTTTGCGATGTCCCGCACGATCCGTTTTCACAAGTTTGGTCCGGCCGAGGTGCTCAAATGCGAAGAGCATGCGGCCGCTCAGCCAGGTCCTGGCGAAGTGCAGGTGCGTGTCGAAGCGATCGGCATCAGCTGGTATGACATTCTCTGGCGTCAGAACCTGGCCTCGTCCCAGGCACGCTTGCCGTCCGGTCTCGGCCATGAAATGGCCGGCGTGGTCACCGCGATCGGTGACGGTGTCGACGACCTGTCGGTTGGCGACAAGGTGGCCAGTTTTCCGGCCGAAAGCCCGAACGACTACCCGGTGTATGGCGAGCAGATTGTATTGCCGCGCACCGCGCTGACGCGCTATCCGGATGTGCTCAGCCCGATCGAAGCCAGCGTGCATTACACGCCGCTGTTGATCGCCTATTTCGCCTATGCCGATCTGGCGCGGGTCAAACCCGGGCAGTTTGCTCTGGTCACTGACGCCAGCCATTGCGCCGGTCCGTCCTTTGTCCAGTTGGGCAAAGCCATGGGGGTGCGGGTGATTGCCGCGACGAAAACCGCAGATGAGCGTGAATACCTGCTGTCGCTGGGGGCCGAGAAAGTCATCGTCACCGAGGAAGAAGATCTGTTGATGCGAATCAACAAGATCACCGACAACCGTGGTGTCGATGTGGTCTTTGACGGTCTTGGCGGCCCGCAGATGTCGTTGCTCGGTGATGTGCTTGCGCCGCGTGGCAGCCTCGTTCTGTATGGCCTGCAAGGCGGTAATCAGACACCATTTCCGGCCTGTGCGGCCTTTCAGAAGAACATCCAGTTCTTTGTGCACTGCATCGGCAATTTCACCGGCAAACCCGAGCTCGGTATCACTCAGGATCACGTCGCCTTGCAGCGGGCCCTGCGTGACATCAACCAGCTCACCGCCGACCGCGTATTGCTGCCGCTCAAGACTCGGGTCTTCCCGTTCAACGAGTTCGTTGAAGCGCATCGTTACATGGACGAATGCCCATGCCGCGAGCGGGTCGCCCTGCAGGTCGAACCCGCGTAACCCCCCTCCGATCAGAGTCCGTGGTCCCACGGACTCCAGCGTGTTGCTCCCTTGCCATCACAACAGTTGCCGGATTCAGTGCATGGCTGTCTGTGCATCTGAACCGGTTTTTGCTCGCGATCTGTATCTTTTAATCGCCCTCTAAGCCCTGATAATTGAATGATTACTTTCATCTCAAGGAATGAGCCATGTCTGTGCATTCTGTTTTCTATCCCGTGTTGAATAATTCATCTCGAGAGCGATATGCCGGTTTCTGTTTAATCGGTGTAGGGTCTTTCCTATTATCGTTCTGCTTTTCTTGTACTCAATGTTCGTGGGACGCTGTAAGAAGTTTCCTCAGATATTTTTCTATCAGGGAAAACCCAGCGCTGGCAGGGGTTTGCGTCACTTAGGGTGGCGTTATTGTCGACTTCTCAGGTGCAAGTGTTTCAAATAACTTCAAAATCATAAGTGTTAGTATTTGATCGTCTATTACTTATTGATGAATTTATCGCGCCAGTGTCTTCACTGATGTGCGATATGAATTTTTTACGCCGGGTAAAGTACTGATGAGCACGATCCATGATCAGGCAATGAACTATGTCTACCAGCAAGTACTGCAACGTTTGCTGAGTTTCTTTTCCAGAGCCGAACGGACTGCACTGCAGTTGCTGATCCAGCGGCTGATGGTCGCCGCCGGCGGAGCGGAACGCATGGGGGAGTACAAGGTTCTGGTGACACCGTCCGGTACTCGTGACAGCTGCTACACCCTGGCGTTGTTGCGTGCCGCTCAGCTGAGTATCGCCGGCCGCGCACCCGCCACCTTCCAGTTGCGTGTCGCCGTCCTGCGCAGCGGCAGCATGGGCAATGCGGCACTCGACAATCTGCACCGCAGCTTTGCTGCACTGTTTCTTTATGATGACCCCCGCGTCGAAATGCTGATGGTGGATCATCGCCAAGTACTGCCGTTCAATCACCAGAAGTCACCCGACAAGGACAGTGCTGATGCCAATCGCATCAATCTTTTGATGATGGGACATCGGCGGGCGAGGGACGAGCCGCTTGAATTATGGGACGACGTTTGCCTGGCGCGGGCCGAGTTTTGCGGCCAGATTGCCCGCTGGAACAATGGTGTTGACGCCTGGGTTGCCAGTGAGTCGCCGCGGCGTCAGAAGCAATTCATCAATGATCTCGCGCGAGCGGTGCAGAAAGCCGGCCTGGAGGCTCTGCCATCCAATGCCGTTTCATTCGATGATTTGTTCGCGATTCTCGACGGCCTGGGAGGGGATCTGTATCGCGGTCTTTACGCCGAATCCGAACTATTGCGCTGGCGTCCCGAAGACGGATTCGAGTCATGCCGTCGCACTACATTCGTCGATATTCACGACATGGCGGTGGGCAAGCTGGAGGAGCGCTGGCCGTTGCTTAGCGAGTTTCTCGGGTATCAGGCGGAGGAATGGGTGTTTCATCAGGGCGAAGGTGAATACGCCGATCCTTTGATCGAGGCTCATCTTCGCGGTCTTGAGGCCGAGTTCATTGACGGAAGCGGTTATGAGTGCGGTTTTGCGGAACATGTTCAACGCATGCTGGTAAACATGCAGCAAATGCAGGTGCCGGATCCCGTTTGTGAACAGATGATCGCGAGGCTAGGGTTACAGCAGACTGAGGCGTTGCGTGAAGAGGCGGCAACAGCTCTGCACCAGACCTACGGTCTTAACGAAGCGCAATGGGTGTGTCTGCTGTTCACGCCGTTCATCGAACGGGGGGCCGGGCTTGAGCGGTTTCTGCGCAGTTGTCATCCCGGCATGTTGGTGGCATTGCCCGATTTGCACCGGGCCATGCAAGGGCTGCATGGCCCCGAGCAAGTGTTGCAATGGATGACGGATGTCAGCGGGCTGCCGATCAGGCTGATCGGGCATCTCTACGCCATGGAGCCACTGCCGGCCCGTGGTGCTGCCCGGTCGGCAGGAGCCGCGGCGGATGCTGGTAATGCCGACACCGGCGTGGGTGGCCGGTCAGCGGAGCGTTGAGGTGAGTGATTCATCCTTCAGAGCGCCTGTCGTCCCGGTATCGGGCTCATGAAAGGGGTACGAGAGCCCGGTTTTGCTTATCAGGCCGTTTATCGTTACCTGATGCGATTGATGGCGGAGACGACCGGTAATGACAACGCCAGGCTACCGTCGCTGCGTCAGCTGGCAGAGCGTCTCAATGTGTCGATTTCAACCATTCAATATGCTTATTCGTTGCTGGAGAAAGAAGGGCGGGTCTATTCAGTTGCCAAGTCCGGTTATTACGCCCGGGCGTTAGCGGATCTGTCTTCTCCAGCCGTTGGCAATGATCTGCTTGAAACGCTCTACGTCAATGCGCGGCGCCCGGGAATGCGTCTGTTGAGCGCCGAAGATCCGGTCTCCGTGCAATCGATGGACAGCCCGTTGCTATTGCTCGAACGCGAACTGCTGCGGCAGTACCCCCGGCAACCGACGCCGCTTGATCAGCCTTGCGGTGAGTTTGAATTACGCACGGTCGTAGCAGCCCGCTATACCACTTCACCGCAGCAGTGCTGGCACGCCGAGGATGTTTACATCGGTGCGGATCTGCGCGGGGTGCTGGAAATTCTGGTCGCCGTTCTACAGCTCAAACACGCAACGGTCTTGGTCGAATCGCCCTGCGACTGGGTAATACTGCGGCTGCTGCAGGCAGCAGAGGTACGCGTAATTGAGTTGCCCCTGCAGGTCTGCGGCGGTCTGGAACCGCAACGCCTGGAAGCGCTGCTCAACACTGAACATGTCAGGTTGGTGGTGCTTTCTTCGGGGTTGAGTATGCCGCGTGGCACACAGGTTCCTGCAGACAACCGCAGCCGCATCGCCGGGCTGCTTGTCAAACACGGCGCCTGGGTTCTGGAAAACGATTGTTATGGTGAGCTTGGAGAAGTCATGGACGGCGATTGCCTGCGTGACTTGCTGGATCCTGATCGGCTGCTGGTCTTCTCCACGTTCGAAAAATTCATCGGAATCGAAGCACCTTACGGGTTCGTGTTGTCGCGCCAATGGAAGAGCGAATTACTGCGACATTTTCTGATGCGTTCGTTCCGACTGTCACCCATCCGCCAGAAGGCTATCGCTCGACTGTATGGAAACGGTCGGATCGATCAGCATCTGCATGTCCTTCGCCGGCTGCTCAGGGAACGTCGAACGCCCATGATCCATTTGCTGCGCGAACGCTTGGGCGATGCACTGCAGGTCGTTGAGCCGCAGGGCGGCGCGACTGTCTGGGTGCGGGCAAGGCGTCCGGTGGACATGCGCGACGTATTTCAGCGCCTGCTCAGACAACAGATTCTGATCGCGCCGGGAGAACTGTTCAGTTTGCAGGGTTTGCACCGTCGGCATCTGCGTCTGAACCTTCTGGATCAGGGGGAAACGGGCTTGAGCGGGGCGATTGCAATGCTCGGGGATGCATTGCGTCTGGCTGCTGTGGAATGAACGTTGGAAACCGTCGGATAGATCCCGTCGCGCAGCGGTCAAACTGCCAGTAAACTGCGCTGTATTTCCTGAACCACTCTATTTCTGAGGTTTTGCATGACTATCAGTCCTTTTGCGGGCAAACCGGCATCGGCAGAATTGTTGGTCGACATCCCGCGACTGGTAACGGCTTATTACACCGGCCAACCGGATGCTTCGATTTCCACCCAGCGTGTGGCGTTTGGTACTTCCGGGCATCGGGGCAGCTCCTTTGACCTGAGCTTCAATGAGTGGCACGTTCTGGCGATCAGCCAGGCCATCTGCCTGTACCGCGAAGCACAGGGCATTGATGGCCCGTTGTTTGTCGGTATCGACACTCACGCACTGTCGACTCCGGCCGGAGCCAGTGCGCTGGAAGTGCTGGCGGCCAACGGCGTGACCGTAATGATCGCCGAAGGCGACGAATACACGCCGACGCCGGCGGTTTCGCATGCAATTCTCTGCTACAACCGTGGCCGCACCTCGGGTCTGGCCGATGGCATCGTCATCACGCCGTCGCACAACCCGCCACAAAGTGGTGGCTACAAATACAACCCTACCAATGGCGGCCCGGCCGACACCCATATCACCAAGTGGATCGAAGCCAAGGCCAACGAACTGCTGGCCAACAAGCTGGCAGGTGTCAAACGCATCAGTTACGAGCAGGCGCTCAAGGCGAGCACCACGCACCGCCATGACTACCTCAACACCTACGTCGCCGACCTGATCAACGTGATCGACTTCGATGCCATTCGTGGCGCCAAATTGCGCCTGGGTGTCGATCCGCTGGGTGGAGCAGGGGTGCGTTACTGGTCGGCGATTGCCGAGCATTATCGTCTTGATCTGGACGTTGTTAACAAACAGGTCGATTCGACGTTCCGTTTCATGACGGTCGATTGGGACGGTCAGATTCGCATGGACCCATCGTCCAGCCATGCGATGCAAGGTTTGATCGGTCTCAAGGAACGTTACGACGTGGCGTTCGCCTGCGACCCGGATCACGACCGTCATGGCATTGTTACGCCTTCAGGCGGTCTGCTGGCACCGAACAACTATCTGGCGGTATCCATCGATTACCTGTTCCAGAACCGCCCGCAATGGCGCGCCGATGCTGCCGTGGGTAAAACCGTGGTCAGCAGCGGCCTGATTGATCGTGTGGCCAAGCGCCTGGGTCGGCGCTTGTACGAAGTCCCGGTCGGCTTCAAATGGTTTGCCGATGGCCTGTTCGACGGCTCATTGGGTTTTGGTGGCGAGGAGAGTGCCGGCGCTTCGTTCCTGCGCAAGGATGGCGGCGTCTGGAGTACCGACAAGGACGGCCTGATTCCAGCTCTGCTGGCGGCTGAAATGACCGCGCGTACCGGTCGTGACCCAAGCCAGGCCTATCGCGCCCTGACCGATGAGCTGGGCGAACCGTTCTCGGTGCGCGTCGATGCCAAGGCCAATCCTGAGCAGAAAGCCCTGCTGAGCAAACTGTCGCCAGAGCAAGTGACGTCGACCGAACTGGCAGGCGAGAAGATTCAGAGCATTCTCAGCCATGCGCCGGGCAACGATCAGGCCATCGGCGGTTTGAAGGTGATGACCGAAAACGGTTGGTTCGCCGCGCGTCCTTCCGGCACCGAAGATATCTACAAGATCTACGCTGAAAGCTTCATTGGCGACGACCACCTCAAGCAACTGGTGGCTGAGGCGCAAATCTTGGTGGATGGTGCTATTTCCACGAAATAGTAGTAATCACCAAAGAAACTGTGGCGAGGGAGCTTGCTCCCGCTCGGCTGCAAAGCGGTCGCAAAACAGGGACGCTTCGCGCCCCAGCGGGAGCAAGCTCCCTCGCCACGAGGTTGGCAGCCGTTAAATCCTGTGTAAAAAGGGTGATCCAATGGGTCACCCTTTTTCATACCCGCAATCTAAGCCAAATCCACCAAAACGATTTCGCTGTCTTCGAGTGCCGTCACCGTCAGTACCGCCTCCTGCTCGACGGCAACGCCATCTCGAGCTTGTGCACGCAAGCCATTGACTTCAATCAGGCCGGTGGCGGGCACCAGATACGCACGGCGTCCTGCATCCAGTTGATATTCAGCTGTTTCGCCCGCCTTGAGGTTGGCTGCGACCAGTCGCGCATCGGCGCGAATGCGCAAGCTCTGATCATCGCCTTCTTTGCCGCTGGCCAGGGTGACAAAGCCTTCGCGCTGACCTTTGGGGAACGGTTTGGCACCCCACGATGGCGGCGCGCCAGTTTCCGTCGGCAGAATCCAGATCTGAAAGATTCGAGTCTCTTTGTTTTCCAGGTTGTATTCGCTGTGTGCGATGCCGGTACCGGCGCTCATGACCTGCACGTCGCCGGCTTCAGTGCGTCCCTTGTTGCCAAGGTTGTCCTGGTGAGTAATCGCACCTTCACGCACATAGGTGATGATTTCCATGTCGCGGTGCGAGTGTAACGGGAACCCGGTGCCGGCGGCGATCACGTCGTCATTCCACACCCGCAGATTGCCCCAGTTCATGCGTTGCGGATCGTAGTATTCGGCGAAGGAAAAGTGGTGATGGGCATCCAGCCAGCCGTGATGAGCGCCGCCCAGCGTATTGAAGGGTCTGAGTTCAAGCATGATCGTCTTCCTCAAAAGGTTCGTCATGGGGGCGTAGCGCCAGAGCCACGAAGCGAGACCGTCGGTTAATGGCAGGCATCATCCATCAGTCAACCAACGAGAAAAAGCGTAAAAAGTGCGGCATTCCCATCGAATCCATTGATGGGAAACTGGCTCGAAACGGTCTCACCCCACTTTCACTTCATCGCCTAAACCAATGAGCTGTAAGCATTTCGCTAGAACTCAGGGGCAAATAAAGACACCATAGCCGCAACAGCCTCACACACTGGAGCCCCTCAGCGTGGCGCAACACACTCCCGATCTGCCTCCCGAACTCCGTCCATTGGCCGAGATGCCATGGTTCAAGCGTCTGGCCGCGCGTTTCTTCGGCCACGGCCTGACGCGCTTGCGCGCTCAACACCGCGCGTCATGGTTGCACGGTCAGGCTGACGGCTTTCGCAGTGGCCATACCGCTGGCGTGGAGTACGGCTTCAAGGAGGGCAAACTCGAAGGCCTGGAGGAAGGCCGGCAAGTGCTGTTGATTCGTGACAGTCGCAGCACCGAACATCGTCCGCCGAGCGTGGACAATCATTTGTTCGATGACTGGCGCCTGCCACTCAGTGCCGAGCTGAAGAAACGCATGAAGGCCGATGTGGCGCGCTTGCTGCCCGAACATGCCCAGCCAAGCGCCGCGCAATGGAAGATGATTTTCAGTGATACGCCTTCGACCTCGGTGATTGCCGGTGCCGGAGCGGGCAAGTCGACGACGCTGGTGCTGAGGATTCTGTTGCTCACTCACTACCTGGGCTTTGAACTTGATTCGATGACCGTGGTGACCTTCACCCGCGAGTCGCGCAAGGATTTCATCAAGAAACTGATCGAGCTGTTTGCACTCTGGGGCTTGGCCCTGAGCCTGAAACACGCGCGGGAACTGGTGCGCACCTTTCACTCGCGGATTCTGCCGATGGTGCGCAGTCTGCCGGGATTTGAGCGCTTGCAGGCGTTCGAGAACCTCAGCGACCGAATTCAGGGTGCTGACGAAGAGGTCGACAGCAATCCGTTCGATTTGCGGATCAACGACGCTCAGCGCCGCCAACTCAATGCCTGTTACCACCGGTTGTTCACGGAAGACGAGCGTTTCCGTCAGCTCATTCAGCCGTTGGCCAAGGCGGGTTTGCAGCTCAAGGAGCTGGAGCGCGATCACCCGGACGTGCAAAAGCGCATGGCGGTGACGGAGTTGGCGGCCAAGCGCGATGAAGAGCTGTGCGATGCCATCGAAGACTTGTGGTTTCGCGCAGGTGCCTGGCCGATCAAAGGCATCGAGCCCAGCCGGCAAACATTCGAGATCAACGGTTCGACCTTTCACTGCCATGGCTACATTCCCAGCCTCGATGCCTGGGTGATGCTCGGTTTCGATCCTCGGGAAAACCCGCAGATCTGCCGACCCAACGCCAGGCTCGGAGTGCGCGCCGAGTGGGCAGTCAAGCGCACCCTGTTTCAAGCTTTCTGCCGTAAGCCATTGATTTGGATGGATAGTTACGAGGCGTCGAAGCGGGTGTTGTCGACGTTGGCGGGCGACGCGAGCGCCGGTCCAGGCTTCGACTACAAGGTCAAAGGAGAGCTGGTTTCAGCGCCGCTGCTGGACTGTTTTGTCGCGGCGGCCGGCTTTATCGAAAACCTCGGGCTGGACGTGCCGGACGCTGTCGGCCGGATGAGTTTTGCCAAGGACGATCCGGATCGGTTCTTCTTTGAGGCGCTGAGCCTGTTCTGGCGTGCCCTGGAAGATCATTTGCTCGATCAGAAACCGCCGGTGATGACCTATAACCGGATGTTTGCGCTGTTCAGCGAACATTCGCCAGAGAACCTCAAACTGCTCAGTGACGAGCTGCTGCGCCCCATGTCGCACTTGATGATTGACGAGTTTCAGGACGTTTCGCCGCAAATCGTCTCCTGGATCCGTGCCAGTCTGGCGGAAATCCGCAGTCGTGGCCCGGCGATGCATGTTGGGCGAGGCGCGCAGCGTTCGTCGTTGCTGTGTGTGGGCGATGACTGGCAGTCGATCTACGGCTGGCGTGGCAGTTCGCCGAGTTATTTCATGGAATTCAACAAGGAATTCCCTTCACCGGGCACTACACGGGTGATGCTCAGCGACAATTACCGCAGCCATCAACATATCATCGATGCCGCTGAACACATCGTCCGTGCGGCGCCGGCAATCCCGGGCAAAAAAGCCAAAGCCAGCGGCGCCCCCAAGGCCTTGCGGCCGGTGAGCGTGCTGGAACGCGATGATCAGGCTTTGGGGCTGCGCCTGGCTGAACACTATAATCGCGGCGACTCAATCTTGATGCTGTATCGAAAAAGCAGTGATAAGTCATTGATTGAAAAGCATATTCAATCTGTAGTTAATGTTGATTCGAGCTTGCCGTATGAAGCGCGACGCCTGAAACAGCTGACTTACCACAGTGCCAAGGGACTGCAGGCCGATGCGGTGTTTCTGCTGGGTGACTGCCAGCACCTGACCAGTTCTCCGTACAAGAACCAGGTGTATCGCATGGCTGGCTTGGGCAAGGCTGGCGACAGTGAGCCCTATGACACGGCGCAGAAGGACGAGATATTGCGGCTGGCCTACGTCGGCATCACCCGGGCGGTCAGCCATTGCTATTGGTACGTCGAGCCGCAGGACGCTCAGTCAGTCAATATGCCGAGAGCGTCTGACCGGGTGGCCCAGGACAAGGCATTCTTCGTCGATCAGCGGAAGCAGCCGCAAACCGCGTGATGCACGCGCGCACAAAAAAGCCCGCCGGAATTGGCGGGCTTTTTTATTAAAAAACAAAAGCTTAAGCGTAATTCTTGAGAGACTCTGGAGGAATGAAAGTCTCCAGTTCGTCTTCCACGGCTTCGATGATTCGTTCGACATCGGCCGCGTTCATCACCGTGGCGCAGGGAATGCCGGCGATGGCGATCATGGTCTCACCGCTGGCACGATCGAACAGTCGGGCAATCATGCTGCCCGGCGCATCCATCGTCGCTTCAAAACCCATTGGATGAAAATGCCAGCGCATCAACTGGCACGCGTTGGGGAAAGTGACTTTACTGGAACCTTTATTCATGTGTTGCCCGCCTTCTTCATCGAGCGATTCCTTTTGCTCATGTTAGGTGGGAAGAGCCTTCATTGGCTCAACCGGTCAGTGACATTAAAAGTAGCATCCGCATGTGAATTTTCCGTGAGCTTTTTCAGTTCATTTTGCGATTGCTGCGCATTTTTTGATGTAAGTCACGCCTCATTCACTCTTCGCCAAAAGGCCACTACGGTTTACTGATTGATCGTCTGGGTGAAGTTGGGCAAGCTCGGTGCTTTTGCGCAGAGCCCTTTATGCATGTCGACGACGACGGCCCAGAACAGACCCCGGCCACGGCCGCTACGGTCATGCGCTATCACTTGAGCTGGAAACATCGCGACCTGGACAGCGTCATGGCGCTGTACCACCCGGACGTTCAGTACAACGATTTCTTTCAGAACCGGGTGCTCGGTTTTGATGAGTTACGTGAGTACGTGCGTGTCAGCATGCCGCGAGAATCCGACGAAGCGCTGGAGCATTGCGACCGGATCCGCGTGGATGGCAACACTGCCTACATTCAGTACGAAGTGACCTTGCGCGGTGGCGACGGACTGGTGTCGTTCCGTTCCAGTGAAGCGATCACGGTGAAGGACGGCCTGATCTGGCGGGTCAATGAATATGCCTCGCTGGTTCGCACGCCAACCAGTGGCACCGTCGCTCCCAGCCAGCGTCCGGCAGTGAGTCGACTGGGCCTGTCACCGCGCCAGATCAGTTTCATGGCCGAAGACCTGCAGCAATATTTCGAACGGCAACAGCCTTATCTCGATCCCGAGCTGGATCTGCAACGGGTGGCGAAGGAGTGCGGGTACAGCCGCAATCAGATTTCCTACCTGCTCAATCAGGTGCTGGGGCAGAGCTTCTATCGATACGTCAACCAGGCGCGCCTGCAGCACTTGCTCAAGTCACTGGATCACGCCACGCCACCGCTGCGTATCGATGAACTGGCATTTGCTGCCGGTTTCAACTCGCTGTCGGCGTTCTACAGTTGCTTTCGCCAGCACACCGGCCAGTCGCCGAAGGCCTACGCCAAACAAATTTCTTTGCGGGCACGCGCGCAAGACAGTGATTGAAGTCACGCACTAGGATCGACGCCATCGAAGGTTTTCAGTGGCGGAGTCTTGCATGCCGGCGTGGCGCACTATCAGTTTGTGGATGGATCAACTCGACGAGCCGCTGATCGCGCGGCCGGCGCTGGAACAGGATCTGGATGTCGACGTGGCCATCATCGGCGCCGGTTATACCGGGCTGTGGACCGCGTACTACCTGAAAAAACTCGCGCCGGGTCTGGATATCGCCATCATCGAGGCGCAAACCGCCGGTTTCGGTGCGTCCGGGCGCAATGGTGGCTGGCTGATGGGCAATCTGCTGGGCGAGGATCGACTGCTCGCCGGCCTCTCGCCACAACAACGCCGCGCGTCTTTTGATCTGCTGCACAGCATCCCCGATGAAGTGGAAGTTGTCCTCGAACGTGAGGGTATCGACTGCGATTACCGCAAGGGCGGGGTGCTGTACTGCGCCGCTCGCTACCCGGAACAGGAAGCCAGCCTGCGCGAATACCTCGACAAGCTGCACGCCCAAGGCCTGACCGACAACGATTACCGCTGGCTGAGCCCCGAACAACTGGCGCAACAGATTCGCGTGGCGAAACCCTACGGCGGCATCTATGCGCCGCACGTGGCGACGATTCACCCGGCGAAACTGGTGCGCGGTCTGGCGCGTACCGTGCAGAACATGGGCGTGAAGATCTACGAAAACAGCCCGGTCACGCACTGGCAGTCGGGTAGTTTGCGCACGGCCAGGGCCCGTGTGCGCAGCCGCTGGATCGTGCCGGCCGTTGAAGGCTATTCGGTGACGCTGCCGCCGCTGGGTCGCTATCAGTTGCCGGTGCAAAGTCTGATTGTCGCCACCGAACCACTGTCGGCTGCGACTTGGGATGAAATCGGCCTTAACCGTGGCCAGGCCTTCAGCGAGTTCAGCCGTCAGGTCACTTATGGCCAGCGCAGTGCTGATAACCGCCTGATCTTCGGCGCTCGCGGCGGCTACCAGTTCGCCGGCAAGTTGCGCCACAACTTCGATCTGACCCGCGATGAAGTCGAACTGCGGCGTTATCTGTTCGGTGAGCTGTTCCCGCAACTGAAAAACGTGCAAATCACCCACGCCTGGGGCGGCAACCTCGGCATGTCGCGGCACTTCAAGCCGCACATGCTTTGCGATCGCGCCAATGGCATCGCGCTGTCCGGCGGTTATGGCGGGGAGGGCGTGGGTGCCAGCAACCTTGGCGGCCGCACCCTGGCTGATCTGATTCTGGAGCGCGATACCGAACTGGTACACCAGCCGTGGGTGCTGCCGGACGGCGGGATCCATGCGCTGCGCGCCTGGGAGCCGGAACCGTGCCGCTGGCTCGGTTACAACGCGATCATCAAAAGTTTTGTCCACGAAGACCAGACCCTGGCCAATTCGGCCACCGCACCGTGGCGGCGCAAGCTCGCCAGTCAGGTCGCGGGCTTCATGGAAGGTTTCATGCACTAACCGCCGTTTCTTCACAAGACAGGTCTCACCATGAGCATTACGCAGTTCAAGAACACCGCCAGCCTGCAACTGGACCAATCCAACCCGGTCGCCGTGCCGATCGGCGAGCCGGTCGCGATGGCCTCGACCACCAGCGTCGAGCGCGACGACGGCGTCGAAACCGGCGTCTGGGAATGCACCCCGGGGCGCTGGCGCCGGCAGATCACCGCGCAAGAGTTCTGCCATTTCATCTCCGGGCGTTGCACGTTCACCCCGGACAACGGCGGTGAAACCCTGCACATACAAGGTGGCGACGCACTGATGTTGCCGGCCAACACGCTCGGCATCTGGGATATCCATGAGACCGTGCGCAAGACCTACGTCCTTATTTTCTGATTGTTTGATCCTTTGATTGCCTGCCAACAAAAATAGCCACTACAGGAATCGACCCCATGATCCAGAAAACCCTCGCTCTGGCGCCGCTGCTGCTGGCTGCCTCCATTAGCCATGCCGCCGAAACGGTGAAGATTTACAACTGGTCCGATTACATCGCGCCGGATACCACGAAAAACTTTCAGAAAGACACCGGCATTGGCGTCACCTACGACGTCTACGACAGCAACGAAACCCTCGACGGCAAGTTGATGACCGGTAAATCCGGGTATGACGTGGTGTTCCCGTCCAACCACTTCATGGCGCGGCAGATCCAGGGCGGGGCGCTGAAGAAGCTCGACAAGAGCCAGTTGCCGAACTGGAAGAACCTCAACCCGGTGTTGCTCAAGGCCTTGCAGGTCAATGACCCGAACAACGAGCACGGCTTTCCGTACCTGTGGGGCAGCACCGGCATCGGCTACAACGTCGCCAAGGTCAAAGCGGTACTGGGCGACAACGCGCCGGTGGATTCCTGGGACCTGATCTTCAAACCCGAGTACATGGAAAAACTGCAGAAATGCGGCGTGGCGATCCTTGATAACGGCCCGGAACTGCTGCCGGCGGCACTCAACTACCTGGGTTTGCCACCGCATAGCAAGAACCCCGAGGACTACAAGAAAGCCGAAGCACTGCTGATGAAAGTTCGGCCGTATGTCAGCTACTTCCATTCCTCGAAATACACCAGTGACCTGGCCAATGGCGATATCTGCGTAGCGGTCGGCTTTTCCGGCGACATCCTGCAAGCGGAAAACCGCGCCAAAGAAGCGAAGAACGGCATCGACATTGGTTACGCGATTCCCAAAGAGGGCGCCGCCATCTGGTTCGACATGGTCGCCATGCCCGCCGATGCGCCGGATGAGAAGGCCGGGTACGCGTTCATGAACTACCTGCTGCGCCCGGACGTGATGGCCGGCATCAGCAATTACGTGCACTACGCCAACGGCAACCAACAGGCCGACGGGCTTATCGACCCGGCCATCAAAGGTGACACCAAGGTCTACCCGAGTCCGGAGATGATGGGCAAGCTGTTTGCGCTGGAGGCCATGCCGCTGAACATCGACCGGATTCGCACCCGTGTCTGGAACAAAATCCGTACCGGTAGCTGAGCCAACCCGAAACCCTGTAGGAGCTGCCGCAGGCTGCGATCTTTGATTTTAAAATCGAAAGATCGCAGCCTGCGGCAGCTCCTACAGAAAATCGCGTTAATTTAGTTGATATCAATACACTGGCATTGCACTAATAGAGTGCAGGAAAGTGAGACGCGTCTAACAAAAAACAACTTACCAATATTTAATATTTAAATAGAAAATCGTCAGACAATTGGAGGCGGTGAAACCGGGTAAAACAATCTTTCGACCCCGCAGGCTTTGTTTACGGTAGTTTTGCGCAACAGTGCAATTTGATCTCAAAAAAAGGCTAGACGTATGATTTCAAATTGTGTCAGGTTCGTTACGCCTTCATTGGGCGAGTGATAGGACGATCTCGCCAGGGATCGTCGCTATCTGACAAAAACTGTTCCATTGCTAAACAAGGAAGTGTGTTTATGTCGAAAGTTAAAGCTAACGCTATTGATATCACCGCAGACACATTCGTGCCTGTGGGTGCAGTGCAGTCTCTGGCGGCAACCAGTTCCGCCTGGAATCAGATCAATAGCTTCAGCCATCAATACGATCGTGGCGGCAACCTCACGGTCAATGGCAAACCCTCCTTCTCGGTGGATCAAGCCGCCACCCAACTGCTGCGAGACGGTGCTTCCTGGCACGACCTCGACAACAGCGGCAAGATCGAACTGACCTACACCTTTCTGACCGCCAAAACCGCTAACTTCAGCGGCCTGGGCGTCACCGGTTTCAGTCAGTTCAGTGCCCTGCAAAAAGCCCAGGCCGTGCTCGCCATGCAATCCTGGGCGGATGTCGCCAACGTGACGTTCACCGAAGCTTCCCGTGGTGGCGACGGTCACATGACCTTCGGCAACTACAGCGGCGGCCAGGAAGGCGCGGCGGCGTTTGCGTTCCTGCCAGGCACCGAGCCAGGTTATGACGGTCAGTCCTGGTATCTGACCGGCAGTGGCTACGACGTCAACAAAACCCCGGGTCTGAACAATTACGGGCGTCAGACCCTGACGCACGAAATCGGCCACACCCTGGGCCTGTCTCACCCTGGCGACTACAACGCCGGCGAAGGCAACCCGACTTACAAGGATGCTTCCTACGGGCAAGACACCCGCGGTTACAGCCTCATGAGTTACTGGAGTGAAAGCAACACCGCCCAGAACTTCAGCAAGGGCGGTGTGGAAGCCTATGCCTCCGGCCCGCTGATGGACGACATTGCCGCGATCCAGAAACTGTACGGCGCCAACCTGACGACCCGTACCGGTGACACCACCTACGGCTTCAACTCCAACGCCGGTCGCGATTTCCTCAGCGCCTCGTCGTCGAGCGACAAGCTGGTGTTCTCGGTGTGGGATGCGGGCGGCAAGGACACCTTCGACTTCTCGGGTTTCACCCAGAACCAGAAGATCAACCTCAATGAAGCCTCGTTCTCTGACGTGGGTGGCATGATCGGTAACGTATCCATCGCCAAGGGCGTGACCATCGAGAACGCCATCGGCGGTTCGGGCAACGACCTGCTGATCGGTAACAGTGTGTCCAACGAGCTGAAGGGCGGTGCCGGCAACGACATCATCTACGGCGCCGGTGGTGCGGACAAACTGTGGGGCGGTTCGGGTTCGGACACTTTCGTGTTTGCCTCCAGCTCCGACTCCAAGCCGGGCGCAATCGATCAGATCCTCGATTTCGTCAGCGGTCTGGACAAAATCGACCTGAGCGCCATCACCAACGGGTCCGGCCTGCACTTTGTCAGCAGCTTCACCGGTTCGGCCGGCGACGCGATCCTGACCTCGTCGGGCGGCAACAGCCTGTTGTCGGTGGACTTCTCCGGGCACGGCGTGGCGGACTTCCAGGTCAGCACCGTTGGCCAGGCAGCGACCAGCGACATCGTGGCGTGATGTAAACGGGAAAGCGGCGCTTGATGCGTCGCTTTCTTTGCTTGCATCGTGTTGATGGCTGGGCAAGGCTAGGTGCCGGAGCGAATTTTCTGATGATCCGTAAAGTTTTTACCTACAAGGGAATGGCGTGGCTTTCGGCGGCGCTGATCATGATTTCTGGAGAAGCAACCATGGCAAGCAGCCTCAGACTGGAAGACCCCTCCGTGTTCGCCGGGCAGTGGCAGGCGATTCTGACTGCACCCGATGACGCCGCAGAGGCGCAGGCATTGCAGGATAAACCCTCGAACACCTGTCTGATCGATCTGGAACCCAACCAGACACTGGGCAAGGGCGCCGAATGCCTGGGGGCATGGCTCGAGCAAGCGCCAGTCGGCTGGTTTCCTGATCCGGACGGCCTGTCGATTACCGGCAAGGAAGGCTCAAGAATCCAGTTCTTCAGCCGACAACGTGATGGGCTTTATCTGAGCACTTTGAAGTCGGGACTGGTGATTACGCTGACGCGCCATACACCGCAGCCGTGAACAACGGCACTGACTGAGCGGTTGACTATAAGGTTTGATGTTGCAGTTATAAGCAACAGCTCAATGCAACGAGTGGCGTTGAACTGTTGAAAGTTGTTATTGAAGTGTAAATGCAAGTTGCAAGAACCCGTCCGGTCTGTGCACGGATAATTAATAGAAGCGTCTCGCCAAAGAATGGCGGGGATTACATTCAGGAATAATCAATGAAGATGGCGAAGGCCCCAGCCACCGCTCCCTTATTCAAGGCTTTGGGTGACTATAAAAGCATTCTGATCAGCGTCGGGTGCTTTACCGCACTGATTAACGTGCTGATGCTGGTGCCCTCCATTTATATGCTGCAGGTCTACGACCGCGTGCTGTCTTCGCAGAACGAAACCACTCTGGCGATGTTGTCCTTGATGGTGGTCGGCTTCTTTGCCTTCATCGGCATGCTGGAAGTGGTGCGCAGTTTCATCGTGATCCGCATCGGCAGCCAACTGGAGCGCCGCTTCAACCTGCGGGTTTATCAGGCAGCGTTCGAACGCAACCTGTTCAAGGGCGAGGGTAACGCCGGGCAATCGCTGGGCGACCTGACCCACATTCGCCAATTCGTCACCGGCCCGGCCCTGTTCGCGTTTTTCGACGCGCCGTGGTTCCCGGTCTATCTGTTCGTGATTTACCTGTTCAACGTCTGGCTCGGAGTCCTCGCCACGGCGGGTGCGCTGCTGCTGATCGCGCTGGCGTGCCTCAACGAATACATGACCAAGAAGCCGCTGGGCGAAGCTGCCGGTTACTCGCAGAAATCCAGTCAACTGGCGACCAGCCACCTGCACAACGCGGAAACCATTCAGGCCATGGGCATGCTCGGTGCGTTGCGCAAGCGCTGGTTCGGCGTGCATTCGCGCTTCCTCGGTCTGCAGAACCAGGCCAGCGACACCGGTGCGGTGATCAGCTCGATCAGTAAAACCCTGCGCCTGTGCCTGCAATCGCTGGTGCTGGGTCTTGGCGCGTTGCTGGTGATCAAGGGCGACATGACGGCCGGGATGATGATCGCCGGTTCGATCCTGATGGGCCGGGTGCTGAGCCCGATCGATCAGTTGATCGCCGTCTGGAAACAGTGGAGCGGGGCGAAGCTCGCCTACCGCCGTCTGGATGCCTTGCTGCAGGCGTTCCCGCCGAGCGACGAGGCCATGGCGTTGCCTGCGCCAAAGGGCCAGATTGCCTTTGAGCAAGTCAGTGCCGGCCCACCGGGGCAACGCGCGGCGACCCTGCACATAGTCAACTTCGCGATTCGCGCGGGCGAAGTGCTGGGCGTGCTCGGTGCTTCCGGGTCCGGCAAGTCGACCCTGGCCCGAGTGCTGGTCGGCGTGTGGCCGACCCTGGGTGGCACGGTGCGCCTGGACGGTGCCGACATCCATCGCTGGAACCGCGATGAGCTCGGCCCGTACATCGGTTACCTGCCACAAGACATCGAACTGTTCAGCGGCAGCATCGCCGAAAACATTGCCCGGTTCAGTGAAGCCAACCCGGAAAAGGTCGTGGCCGCCGCGCAACAGGCTGGCGTACACGAAATGATTCTGCGGATGCCGCAAGGTTATGACACACAGTTGGGCGAGGACGGCAGCGGTCTGTCCGGCGGCCAGAAGCAGCGTGTCGCATTGGCGCGCGCCCTGTATGGCGACCCGAGCCTGGTGGTGCTGGATGAGCCGAACTCCAATCTCGACACCGTCGGTGAGGCCGCGCTGGCCAGCGCCATCGCCCAGCTCAAGGCCAAGGGCACTACCGTGGTGCTGGTCACACACCGCTCTTCGGTACTGGCCCAGGCCGACAAGTTGCTGGTGCTCAACGACGGTCGTCTGCAGGCATTCGGCAACAGTCAGGATGTACTCAAGGCGCTGTCCGGCGCTCAGGAACAATCACGGGAAAAATCTGCGCAGGCACCGGGCGGGCTCAGCATGAGCCGGCAGTACCAGCCCACGACAAGGAATTCGGGTGTATGAGCAGCGCCAGCATGAACACTGAAAACGAAGCCTCCATGGAACACGCATACGTCACCGAGCGCCCGGAGCGCGATGCGAAATTCTTCGCGCGCATGGGCTGGATTCTGGCCATCGTCGGCGCCGGCAGTTTCTTCACCTGGGCCGCACTGGCGCCGCTGGATCAAGGCATCCCGGTGCAGGGCACCGTGGTGGTGTCGGGCAAGCGCAAAGCCGTGCAGTCAATGAGTGCCGGCGTGGTCAGTCGGATTCTGGTGCGCGAAGGCGAGATCGTGAAACAGGGCCAGCCACTGTTCCGCCTCGACCAGACCCAGGTCGCGGCCGACGTGCAGTCGCTGCAAGCCCAGTACCGCATGGCCTGGGCCAGCCTCGCGCGCTGGCAGGCCGAGCGCGATAACCTCAAGCAGGTGACCTTTCCGGCAGAGTTGAGCAATGATCCGGATCCGCGTCTGGCGCTGGTCCTTGAAGGCCAGCGTCAACTGTTCAGCAGCCGCCGTGAAGCGTTCTACCGCGAGCAGGCCGGTCTGCGCGCCAGCATCGAAGGTGCCACTGCGCAACTGGCGGGCATGCGTCGCGCCCGCACCGACCTCAACGCCCAGGCCGATTCGCTGCAGCAGCAACTGAGCAACCTGCAGCCGCTGGCGGACAACGGCTACATCCCGCGCAACCGCTTGATGGAGTACCAGCGGCAGCTGTCGCAAGTGCAGCAACAACTGGCGGAAAACACCGGTGAAAGCGGCCGAGTGGAGCAGGGCATCCTCGAATCGCGCCTGAAGCTGCAACAGCATGGCGAGGAATATCAGAAGGAAGTGCGCACGCAACTGGCCGACGCGCAGCTCAAAAGCGTGACCCTGTCGGAGCAACTGACTTCGGCCGGTTTCGACCTGCAGCACAGCGAGATCCTCGCCACTGCCGACGGCGTGGCGGTCAACCTCGGCGTACACACCGAAGGCGCCGTGGTGCGTCAGGGCGAAACCCTGCTGGAGATCGTCCCGCAAGGCACCACCCTGGAAGTCGAAGGGCACTTGCCGATCAACCTGATCGACAAGGTCGGCACGCATCTGCCGGTCGATATCCTGTTTACCGCGTTCAACCAGAGCAAGACCCCGCGCGTGCCGGGTGAGGTCAGCCTGATTTCCGCCGACCAGATGGTCGATGAGAAAACCGGCGTGCCGTACTACGTGTTGCGCAGCAGCGTCAGTGATCAGGCGATGGAGAAACTCCACGGCCTGGTGATCAAGCCCGGTATGCCGGCGGAAATGTTCGTGCGCACGGGCGAACGCTCACTGCTCAACTACCTGTTCAAACCATTGCTCGATCGCGCTGGCTCTGCGTTGACTGAAGAATAAGGATGTTCGGCTGTATGAATAAGCTTTCGATGTTGGGGGCGGCGTTCGCGCTGCTCGCAGGAAACAGCGCGCTGGCGGCCATGGGGCCATTCGAGGTCTACGAACAGGCATTGCGCAACGATCCGGTGTTCCTTGGCGCGATCAAAGAGCGCGACGCGGGCCTGGAAAACCGCATCATCGGCCGCGCCGGGCTGTTGCCGAGACTGGGTTACAACTACAACCGGGGCCACAACACCTCGAAGGCCACGCAACTGACCGCTCGCGGCAATCTGACCGAAGACCGCAACTACAACAGCTACGGCTCGACCCTGACCTTGCAGCAACCGTTGCTCGACTACGAAGCCTACGCGGCGTATCGCAAAGGCGTGGCGCAGTCGCTGTTCGCCGACGAAGCGTTTCGCGGCAAGAGTCAGGAACTGCTGGTACGGGTGCTGGACAACTACACCAAAGCCTTGTTCGCCCAGGATCAGATCGACATCGCCCAGGCCAAGAAGAAGGCTTACGAGCAGCAGTTCCAGCAGAACGAACACATGTTCAAACAGGGCGAGGGCACCCGCACCGACATTCTCGAAGCCGAGTCGCGCTACGAACTGGCGACCGCCGAAGAGATCGAGGCGCGCAACGAGCAGGACGCGGCGCTGCGCGAGTTGGGCGCGCTGGTTGGCGTGCAGACGGTGGATATCAGCGAGCTGGCACCACTGGATCAGAACTTCCAGACCTTCGCGTTGATGCCGGCCAACTACGACACCTGGCATGAGCTGGCGATCAGCAACAACCCCAACCTGGCGTCGCAACGGCAAGCGGTAGAAGTGGCCAAGTACGAAGTCGAGCGCAACCGCGCCGGGCACCTGCCGAAAGTCAGTGCCTATGCGTCGATCCGCAAGACTGAATCGGACAGCGGCAACACCTATAACCAGCGCTATGACACCAACACGATCGGCTTTGAAGTCAACGTTCCACTGTATGCCGGTGGCGGGGTGTCGGCCTCGACCCGGCAGGCCAGCCGCACCATGGAGCAGGCGGAATACGAACTCGACGGCAAGACCCGCGAGACGCTGATCGAACTGCGCCGCCAGTTCAGCGCCTGCCTGTCGGGCGTCAACAAGTTGCGTGCCTATCAGAAGGCCCTGGCGTCGGCTGAAGCGCTGGTGGTGTCGACCAAGCAAAGCATTCTTGGCGGTGAACGGACGAACCTCGATGCGCTGAACGCCGAGCAACAACTGTTTACCACCCGCCGCGATCTGGCCCAGGCACGCTACGACTATCTGATGGCCTGGACCAAACTGCATTACTACGCGGGGACCTTGAACGAACAGGATCTGGCGCGGGTGGATGAGGCCTTCGGACAAGGCCCGAAAACCCAGTAACACTGAAAATCCTGTAGGCGCTTGAAGCAGAGCAAAAGATCGCAGCCTGCGGCAGCTCCTACATTGAGCAAGAACTGGCTGAACAGTAATCCCTGTAGGAGCTGCCGAAGGCTGCGATCTTTTGATCTGGCTGTCAGTGCCTGCAAAACAATAAGAAAAGTGAGTGGTGAACATGGACGTACGCATCAAGCCGGCAGCGGTCGGCACCCTGTTGCTCGCAGTTTCCATCGCGCAAGCCCATGCGCAGTACCTTGAATCCGGCAAGCCCGGCGATCCTGCCAGTTGGCGCAGCGCCGAATTCCAGCGCGACTGGGGCCTGGCGCGGATGCAGGCCGATCAGGCTTACGCCGCCGGTATCACCGGCAAAGGCGTGAAGATCGGCGCCCTCGACTCCGGCTTCGATGCCGCCCATCCCGAGTTCGCCAGCGACCGCTACCACCCGGTGCTGGCGTCCGGCAGTTACGTCGACGGTTCGCTGTTCAACGTCAACGGCACCCTCAACCCCAACAACGACTCCCATGGCACTCACGTGGTCGGCACCATGGGCGCGAGCCGCGACGGCACCGGCATGCACGGCGTGGCGTACAACGCGCAGATCTACGTCGGCAACACCAACAACAACGACAGTTTCCTGTTCGGCCCCAAACCCGAACCGCGTTATTTCAAAGCGGCCTACGACGCCCTGGCCGCCGCCGGCGTACGCGCGATCAACAACAGTTGGGGCAGTCAGCCGCCGGATGTCAGCTACCGCACTTTGGCCGATCTGCACGCCGCATACGCTCAGCACTGGAATCAGGGCACTTGGCTCGACGCGGCGGCGGACGTCTCGCGCCGTGGCGTGATCAACGTGTTCAGCGCCGGCAACAGCGGCTATCCGAACGCCAGCGTGCGCTCGGCGTTGCCGTACTTTCAGCCGGATCTGGAAGGCCATTGGCTGGCGGTGTCCGGGCTGGACCAAAGCAATCAGCAGAAGTACAACCAGTGCGGCATCGCCAAATACTGGTGCATCACCACGCCGGGGGCGAAGATCGACAGCACCATCCCGGGCGGCGGGTACGCGATCAAGTCCGGCACCTCAATGGCCGCGCCGCACGCCACCGGGGCCCTGGCGCTGGTGATGGAACGCTATCCGTACATGAACAATCAGCAAGCGCTCGACGTGCTGCTGACCACCGCCACGCAACTCGACGGCTCGGTCACCGATGCGCCGACCGAGCGGGTCGGCTGGGGCGTGGCCAACCTCGATCGGGCGATGCGCGGGCCGGGGCAACTGCTCGGCGCGTTCGATGCCAATCTGGCCGCCGGGCAGAGCGATGTCTGGAGCAATGACATCTCCGACAAGGCATTGATTCAGCGCCAGCGCGAAGACCTCGCCGAACACCGCGCCTGGCAGCAAACCCTGCAGGACAAAGGCTGGCAAAACGGTATTCCGGCCGGCGCCAATCAGCAGGATCAGACCGACTACGCGGTCGGTATGGCGCGTGATGCCGCAGCGGCGACGCGGATCTATCAGGGCAGCCTGATCAAGTCCGGGGCAGGGCGCTTGCTGCTGACCGGCGACAACACCTTCCGTGGCCCGACCACGGTCAATGGCGGCTTGCTCAGCGTCAACGGCTCGCTGGCCTCGGCGGTGACCGTCAACGACAGCGGCACCCTCGGCGGTTCGGGGCGGATCGCCTCGTTGAACGCTAACAGCGGCGGCCGCGTGGCGCCGGGCAACTCCATCGGCACGTTGAACGTGGCCGGTGACGTGACCTTCGCCCCCGGTTCGACCTACGCGGTCGAGCTGTCACCGACCAGCAGCGACCGCATCGTTGCCGGCGGCAGCGCGAGCGTCAGCGGTGCCACGGTCAGCCTGTCGCTGGAAAACAGCCCGACCCTGCTCAGCACCACGCAAGCGCGCAGCCTGCTTGGGCATTCGTACGACATTCTGCAAGCAGCCGGCGGCATTCAGGGTCAGTTCGGCGCGGTGCTGCCGGATTACCTGTTTATCGGCGGCAACCTCGACTACGCGGCCAACGCCATTCAGCTCGACATCCAGCGCAATGCGACCTCGTTCGCCAGCGTCGGGCGGACCCCGAATCAGCGTGCGGTGGCGACTGCAGTCGAAGGTTTGGGCGCCGGCCATTCGGTGTACGAAAGCCTGCTGCTGTCGGCGTCTGCTGCATCGGCGCAGCAAGCCTTCCAGCAATTGAGCGGCGAAATCTACCCGGCACTGGGCTCGATGCTGATCAATGACAGCCGCCAGTTGCGCGACGCGGTCGGCGAAAGTCTGCACGATGCCAACGCCACACCAGGCAATGGCTGGATCAAGGCCCTTGGCGCCTGGGGTTCGACCGACGCCGGTAACGACACCTCGCGCTACAGCACCTCGATTGGCGGTTTGCTGGCCGGTGTCGACGGCGCGCTGGACGATCAGACGCGTATCGGTCTGGTCACCGGATACAGCGACAGCTCGTTGAACATGGGCTCGGACACGCATTCGTCGGCCAAGGTCGACAGCTATCACCTCGGCGCTTACGCCGGTCACGACATCGGCGCCTGGCGCCTGAGCACCGGCGCGGCCTACAGCTGGCATCGCGCCGATGTGAAACGCGATCTGCAATACGGCGACGTCAGCGCCAAACAGAAAGCCAAGGTCGATGCGGCCACCACGCAGGTCTTCGGTGAAGCGGCTTATCGCCTGAACTTGCAACCGGTCGCGCTGGAGCCGTTCGCCAACCTCGCTTACGTACATCTGGATACCGAAGGCTTTACCGAAAAGGGCGACGCCGCGGCACTGAAAAGCTCGGGCGATCAGCGCGACGCAGTGCTCAGCACCCTCGGTGTACGGGCGGTCAAGCGCTTCAATCTGTCGACGCAACAGGCGCTGGACGTCAGTGGTCGTCTCGGCTGGCAACACAGCTTGAGTGACATCGACGCCGAACAGCATCTGCGTTTCGCCAGCGGCAGCACGCCGTATTCGGTCGAAAGTTCTGCGCTGGTGCGTGATGCGGCGCTGGTCGGCGTGCAAGCCAGCCTGGCGTTGAGCAAGGACGTACGGGTCAACCTCGATTACAACGGACAACTGGCCAACCGCGAGAAGAGCCACGGCGTGGGGCTGAGCCTGAACTGGCAGTTCTGACGGAGGGTGAACACGTATCCCTGTAGGAGCTGCAGCAGGCTGCGATCTTTTGATCTTGCTGTTAAAAAGATCGCAGCCTGCGGCAGCTCCTACAGGTTCCGTGAACACATACCTGTGGCGAGGGAGCTTGCTCCCGCTCGGCTGCGCAGCAGTCGTAAATCCGCCAAGCGGGGTTCGACTGGAAGAATGCAGAGGGCCGCTTCGCGCCCCAGCGGGAGCAAGCTCCCTCGCCACGAAAAGCAGCATTCATGAGATTGGAAATAGACGGATTTTTCGCAACAACACTAAGGAAGGTCGCCGGATGAATAACAACAATACCCCCGCGCAAACGGGCGGTCGCTTCGCCATGAAAACCCTCAACTGCGCCGTACTCTGTGCGTTGACCACCTGGGGCACCGCGCACGCGGCGCCTTATGTGGAAAACGGCCGCAGCGGTGATCCCGCCAGTTGGCGCAGCGCCGAGTTCCAGGCAGATTGGGGCCTGGGCGCCATCGGGGCGGATTCCGCTTACGCTGCCGGCTACACCGGCAAAGGCGTGAAACTGGGAATCTTTGACCAGCCGGTGTACGCCGCGCACCCGGAGTTCTCCGGTCCCAACAAAGTCGTGACCCTGGTCACCAGCGGGATCCGCGAATACACCGACCCTTACATCCCGGTCAAAGCCGGAGACGCGTTCCGCTATGACGGTTCGCCCTCGGTCGGTTCCGACGGCAAGCTCGGCGCCCACGGTACTCACGTCGGTGGCATCGCTGCCGGCAGCCGTGACGGCGGGCCGATGCACGGCGTGGCGTTCGGTGCGCAGATCATCAGCGCCGACAACGGCGACCCGGGCCCGGAAGACGGCATTGTGCGTGGCAACGACGGCGCGGTGTACAAGGCCGGATGGGATGCGCTGATCGCCAGCGGCGCGCGGATCATCAACAACAGTTGGGGCATCGGCATCACTGACCGTTTCGACCTTGGCGGCCGCGACCCGGCGTATCCGCACTTCACCGTCAACGACGCGCAAGTGCAGTTCAACGAAATCCGCACACTGCTCGGCACCAAGCCCGGCGGCGCCTACGACGGCGCGATTGCCGCCGCCCGCAGCGGTATCGTGACGATTTTTGCCGCCGGCAACGATTACAACCTGAACAATCCGGACGCCATCGCCGGCCTCGGTTACTTCGTGCCGGACATCGCGCCGAACTGGATCACCGTCGCCGCGTTGCAGAAGAACCCGGATCTGGCCAGCGCCAACCCGTACATCATGAGTACGTTCTCTTCGCGTTGCGGTTACACCGCGAGTTTCTGCGTTTCGGCGCCGGGCACCAAGATCTTCAGCTCGATCATCGAAGGCACCAACGCCGACAACCTGACCACCGGCTACAAAAACTACAACGGCACCTCGATGGCGGCGCCGCACGTGGCCGGCTCGATGGCGGTGTTGATGGAGCGCTTCCCGTACATGACGGGTGACCAGGTCGCCACGGTGCTGCGTACCACCGCCACCGACCTCGGCGCACCGGGCATCGACGCCTTGTACGGCTGGGGCATGATCAACCTGCGCAAGGGCATTGATGGCCCGGCGATGTTCGTCACCGAACAGGACATCCCGGAGGAATTCCGCATTCAGGGTGCCTACGGTTCCGGGCAGTTTGTGGCGGATCTGCCGGGTATCGGCGCGATCATCGACAAGGGCAAACCCACCGAACGCGTCTGCACCGACATCACCTGCGGCCTCGACACCTGGCGCAACGACATTTCCGGACACGGCGGCCTGACCAAGCAGGGTATCGGCACGCTGGTGCTGACCGGCAACAACAGCTACAGCGGCCCGACCCTGGTCAATCAGGGGCGTCTGGCGATCAACGGCTCGCTGGCTTCGGCAGTCACGGTCAACGACAGCGGCATCCTCGGCGGTAACGGCCGCATCGGCGCACTGACCGCGAAAAGCGGCGGTATCGTCGCCCCGGGCAACTCGATCGGCACGCTGAACGTCGCCGGTGACGTGACCTTCGAGCGCGGTTCGACCTACGCGGTGGAAGTCTCGCCGACCAGCAGCGACAAGATCGTTGCTGGTGGCAAAGCGGTGATTGATGGCGCCACGGTCAGTCTGTCGCTGGAAAACAGCCCGACCTTGCTGACGACGACTGAAGTGAAGAGCCTGCTCGGTTCGCAGTTCAACATCCTGCAAGCGGCCGGTGGCATCCAAGGCCAGTTCGGGCAAGTGCTGCCGAACTACGCGTTCCTCGGCGGCACCCTGGCGTACTCGGCAAACGGCGTGCAACTGGACGTCGGGCGCAACGGCGCGTCGTTCGCCAGTGTCGGCCTGACGCCGAATCAGCGTGCGGTCGGTGCGGCTGCCGAGGGGCTGGGCGCGGGCAATGCGTTGTTCGAAACCTTGCTGCTGTCGCCAAACGCGGCGTCGGCGCAACAGGCGTTCCAGCAACTGTCCGGCGAGATTCATCCGGCCATCGGTACGATGCTGATCAACGACAGCCGCTACCTGCGTGAAGCGGTGGGCGAGCGTCTGCGTGAGCGTGATCTGTTCAATGCCGACGCACCGACCGACGACCGCAGCAACGCCTGGGTCAAGGTACTGGGTTCGTGGGGCAAAAGCGATGGCGGCCACGAAAACGCCGACGCCAACAGCTCCATCGGCGGCTTGCTGGCCGGTGTCGACGGCTTGATTGCTGAAGATACCCGTCTGGGTTTCGTTACCGGTTATAGCGACAGTTCATTGAACATGGGCAGCGGCACGCATTCGTCGGCCTCGGTCGACAGCTACCACCTCGGCGCGTACCTGGGGCATCAGATCGATGCGCTGCGTCTGACTGCCGGTGCGGCGTATAGCTGGCACCGCGTGGACGTGAAGCGTGATCTGCAGTTCGCCGGCGTCAATGGCAAAGAGAAAACCAAGCACGATGCCGCGACCACTCAAGTGTTCACCGAAGCGGCTTACGATCTGCGTCTGCAACCGATGAATCTGGAGCCATTCGCCAATCTGTCGTACGTGCACCTGAACACCGAGAGTTTCACCGAAAAGGGTGATGCCGCGGCGCTCAAGGGCGGTGAAGACAACCGCGATGTGGTGCTGTCGACCCTTGGCGTACGCGCCAAGCGCAGCTTCGCCCTGTCGGACAAGCATCAGCTGGAACTGGGCGCGACCCTCGGCTGGCAGCACAATCTGAGCAGTGTCGATGCTGACAGCCACCTGGCCTTCGCCAACGGCAACAGCGCGTTCACCGTGCAGAGTGTGTCGATGGATCGTGATGCGGCCGTGGTCGGCGTCCGTGCCGGGCTGGCGCTCAATCGCGATGTCCGGGTCAACCTGGACTACAACGGACTGATCGGTAACAACGAGAAAGACCACGGTGTGGGTCTGACCCTCGACTGGCAGTTCTAAACGCGTGCCGGCAGTCCCTTGCGGGCTGCCGGTTTTGAAGGAAGAGAGAGCACAACATGGGATTGTTCGATTACAAAAATGCCGATGGCAGAGCGTTGTACAGCGATGCCATCGCCCTGACGCTGTATGCCTACACGCCCACCGGCCAGCCTTTGCCGGCGACCGCCTGGAAACCGCTCAGCGCCACGGCACTGGGGTATCAGGGCAAGGTCGGCGCGCAAGGCACATTCTTCGGCGAGAAGGACGGCTTCACCAGCGCCGAGGCCGAAGTGCTTGGCAAGTACGACGCCGGCGGCAAATTGATCGGCCTCGGCGTGGCCTTTCGCGGCACTGGCGGGCTGGGTTACAGCGACACCTTCGGCGACATGAAGAACAATTTGCTCGCCGCCATCGGCCCATCGGATTACGCGAGCAACTACGCGAAAAATGCCTTCGACAATCTGCTCAAGGCCGTCGCCGCGTTTGCCATCGCCAACGGCATTGCCGCCAAGGACGTGCTGTTCAGCGGTCACAGCCTCGGTGGCCTCGGGGTCAACAGCGTGGCCGAGTTGAGCGCCAGCAACTGGGGCGGATTCTTCAAGGACGCCAACTACATCGCGTTCGCTTCACCGACCCAGAGCAGCACCGGCAATAACGTGTTGAACATCGGTTACGAAAACGATCCGGTGTTCCGCGCACTGGACGGCACCACGTTCAGCAGCGGGTCGCTGGGCAAGCACGACGGGGCGCATGAGTCGACCACCGATAACATCGTCAACTTCAATGACTACTACGCGTCCACCGCGCAGAACCTGGTGCCGTTCAGCATCGTCAATCCGCTGAGCTGGTCGGCCCACGGCTCGTTGGGGTATGCCGATGGCTTGAACCGGGTCATCGACTCGAAGTTCTACAACCTGACGCACAAGGACTCGACCCTTATCGTCTCCAACCTGGAGGAATCTTCCCGGGGCAAGACTTGGGTCGAGGACTTGGGGCGCAGCGGCGAGCCGCACACCGGCAGCACTTTCATCATCGGCACCCAGAGCGGCGACTGGCTCAAGGGCGGGGCGGGTAACGACTTCCTCGAAGGCCTGGGCGGTGATGACCGGTTCCGCGATGACGGTGGCTTTAACATTCTGCTCGGTGGTCAGGGCCACAACACGTTCGAGCTGCAGAAACCGCTGCAGAATTTCAGCTTCGCCAACGACGGTGACGGCACGCTGTATGTGCGCGACGCCTACGGCGGCATCAGCATGACCCGCGACATCGGCGCGCTGGTGAGCAAGGAGTCGGGTTCGTGGTGGGGCAGCAAGGACATTACCTGGGGCGTCACGGCCAAGGGTTTGACCAATGGCAACGAGCTGACCCAGTACACCCATTCGCTCAACGGCGATGGGTACGGCAATGCGCTGCACGCCAGCGCCGACGGTGACTGGCTGTTCGGTCTGGGGGGCGATGACAAGCTGATCAGCGACAAGGGCCACGTGACGTTCGTGGGCGGCGCCGGCAATGACGTGATGACGGCGGTGGGCGGCAACAACACCTTCCTGTTCAGCGGCGCCTTCGGTTTCGACGCGATCAATGGCTACCAGGGCAGCGACAAACTGGTGTTCATGGGCGTCGAAGGCGCGGGGCAGGGCTACGACTACAAGCAGCATGTTGCCCAGTCCGGCGCTGATACGGTGCTGAAGATTGGCGACTATGCCGTGACCCTGGTGGGGGTGGGAGTGGCTAACCTGTCGGACTCGGCGTTCGTCTTCGCCTGATTAACCAGCCTCTGTAGGAGCTGCCGCAGGCTGCGATCTTTGATTTTGATTTTCAAGATCAAAAGATCGCAGCCTCGTTTCACTCGACAGCTCCTACACGGATTTATGGATGTAGGAGCTGCCGCAGGCTGCGATCTTTTGTTTTTGATTTTTAAGATCAAAAGATCAAAGCCTTTATGCAAGTAGTACTGAAATGCTCCGGGGCGTGCCCGCGAGGGGCGCCCTGGCTGTGAGCTATCTCTGACAATTCCAACAAAAGAGAGGCAATAGCAATGGGTGTGTATGACTACAAGAACTTCGGCACAGCCGATTCCAAGGCGCTGTTCAGCGATGCCATGGCGATCACGCTGTATTCCTATCACAACCTCGATAACGGCTTTGCCGCCGGTTATCAGCACAACGGTTTCGGCCTCGGTCTGCCCGCCACGTTGGTGACCGCGCTGCTCGGTGGCACCGATTCGCAAGGGGTGATCCCCGGCATTCCGTGGAACCCCGACTCGGAAAAACTCGCCCTCGACGCGGTGAAAAAGGCTGGCTGGACACCGATCACCGCCTCGCAACTGGGCTACGACGGCAAGACCGACGCGCGCGGAACCTTCTTCGGCGAGAAGGCCGGTTACACCACCGCTCAGGTGGAAATCCTCGGCAAATACGACGCTCAGGGCCATCTCACCGAAATCGGCATCGCTTTTCGCGGCACCAGTGGCCCGCGGGAAAACCTGATCCTCGACTCCATCGGCGACGTGATCAACGACCTGCTGGCAGCTTTCGGTCCGAAGGATTACGCCAAGAATTACGTCGGCGAAGCGTTCGGCAATCTACTGAATGACGTGGTGGCGTTCGCCAAGGCCAATGGCCTCAGCGGCAAAGACGTGCTGGTCAGCGGCCACAGCCTCGGCGGGCTGGCGGTCAACAGCATGGCTGACCTGAGTGGCGGCAAATGGGGCGGATTCTTCGCCGATTCCAACTACATTGCCTACGCCTCGCCGACCCAGAGCGGCACCGACAAGGTGCTCAACGTCGGTTACGAAAACGATCCGGTGTTCCGCGCCCTGGACGGCTCGACCTTTACCGGCGCCTCGGTCGGCGTGCATGACGCGCCCAAGGAATCGGCCACCGACAACATCGTCAGCTTCAACGATCACTACGCCTCGACCGCGTGGAATCTGCTGCCGTTCTCCATCCTCAACATCCCGACCTGGATTTCGCACCTGCCGACTGCGTACGGCGACGGCATGAACCGGATCATCGAGTCGAAGTTTTATGACCTGACCAGCAAGGACTCGACGATCATCGTCGCCAACCTGTCGGACCCGGCGCGGGCCAACACCTGGGTGCAGGATCTGAACCGCAACGCCGAAACCCACAAGGGCAGCACCTTCATCATCGGCAGCGACAGCAACGACCTGATCCAGGGCGGCAGCGGCAACGACTACCTCGAAGGGCGGGCCGGCAACGACACTTTCCGTGACGCTGGCGGCTACAACGTGATTCTTGGTGGCGCGGGTAACAACACCCTCGAGTTGCAGAAAGCGGTGAACACCTTCGACTTCGCCAACGACGGTGCCGGCAACCTGTACATCCGCGACGCCAATGGCGGGATCAGCATCACCCGCGACATCGGCAGCATCGTCACCAAGGAGCCGGGCTTCCTCTGGGGCCTGTTCAAGGACGATGTAACCCACAGCGTCACGGCCAGCGGTTTGAAGGTCGGCAACAACGTCACGCAGTACGAGTCCAGTGTCACCGGCACCAGCGGTGCCGACACGCTCAAGGCGCATGCCGGCGGTGACTGGCTGTTCGGCCTGGACGGCAACGACCACTTGGTTGGTGGCGCGGGTAACGACGTGTTTGTCGGTGGCGCCGGCAATGATCTGATGGAGTCCGGGGGCGGGGCGGATACGTTCCTGTTCAACGGCGCGTTCGGTCAGGATCGGGTGGTGGGTTTTACGGCCAACGACAAACTGGTGTTCCTTGGCGTGCAGGGTGTGTTGCCTAACGACGATTTCCGCGCCCATGCCTCGACGGTGGGGCAAGACACGGTGCTGAAGTTTGGCGGGGATTCGGTGACGTTGGTTGGGGTGGCGCTGAATAGCCTCAGTGCCGATGGAATTGTGATCGCCTGAGGTTGATACGGCGTCGGCAGTGCCCCTTCGCGAGCAGGCTCGCTCCCACATGGGACTGTGTGATCGACACAGGTCCAGTGTGGGAGCGAGCCTGCTCGCGAAGGATTCAGCTCGGTATCAAAAGTGACTCGACAGCCACGCCCTGACTCAAAAGCTGTGCAAACAGCAAAAGCGGCCTAAAGCCAGCACGTGCCCACACGTTCTATAGCCAGCCGCCATTGAGTACAGGAGATGCACACGTGAGAAGGGTCAAGGGGTATGTCGGACTTGTCGGACTGGCGCTGTTATCGGCCAATGCCTGGGCCGATCTGCCGCCAACCTCGATTCTGAGCCGTTACGGCATCAGCAGCGATCAACTGCCGAAGCCGGCGAAGACGGAAGCAATCGAACCGGTCGAAGAGAAAAGCCTGTTTCAGATCCAGCCCGAACAGCCGTTCGTGACCATTCGCCTGGGTGACGGCAAACAACAGCAGGCCACTGGCAATCTGAGCATTGACCGCATGACCCAGCAGGATCTGGAGCGCTGCCGACGTCTGCAAGCCGAGCTGGCGCGCCGGGGTGAACAGTATTTCAGCTGTGATCACAGCATTGTGGGTTTGCCTGCTTCCGAATAACCCACACAGATCACGCTCTTCCTGTAGGAGCTGCCGAAGGCTGCGATCTTTTGATCGTGTTTTTAAGATCAAAGTCAAAAGATCGCAGCCTTCGGCAGCTCCTACAGGTATAGCGGGGTGTCAGTCTTCCTTGCGTACGGTCGCTACCTCATCGGAGCGGACCTTCACCTTGGTCCCGGAAATGTCCTCGAACTCATAGAATCCGTCCTTGTTCTTGGTTTTCGGCATGTCCTTGGTCAAATACTGGGTGCCGTTCTGCAAGGTCACCACGGTCGGTGTCGAGCAACCGGCCAATGCCAGAAAGGCTGCTACCGCCAGGGGAAGACCCAGAGTCTTGATATTCATACCCACCTCAAATACCTCATTCCATATGAATTGACCGTATCCGGTCTCTAACGCGGTTGGTGCCATCGAACCGGGAAAAGTTCGATGGCACCCTGAAAAAATCCCGATTGCCGCTGCCACTGATCTTTTTCCGTTTGCACGCGACCGGGCAGAGCTGGTATCTGTACGCATAACCAGTACTCGCTCGCCATGGCCCTGAATTCCCGTGACTGCCAACCCACTCGACGATCCGTTCTATTACCTCAACAACTTCCGGCAAGTGCTTGATTGGCTTGAGCTTCGCTATGCCGATGTGATGAGCGAATCCGAGCATGGCTTCATCCGCGACTTCAAGATCTTGCCGCGCGCCTCGCAGGGGCTGCTGGTGCGCATGGTCATGCGCAAGGGCGTGCATTTTCGCCTCGGCAAACTCAACTACCCGGAAATCGGCGACATCAGCGACGCCGCGCAGCCATTGTTGAGTCACGGCTGGCTCGACGATCAGGCTCTGTTAAGCGTGGCCGAGGTGTTCGACGTGTTGCTCAAGGCTGAACTGCTGCAGGCGTTCGGCCAGTTCATCGAACAGCCCAAGGGGCGCAAGGACGACTGGCTGCCGGCGCTCGCCGAGCAATTCAGCGAATCGCGCGGCCTTTGCGAGTGGGCGCCGACGCTCGGCGACCGCTTGCTCAGCCTGACCATCATGGACCTGTGCGACCGTCTGCGTCTGATGTTCTTCGGCAACCTGTACCAGGACTGGTCGGAATTCGTCCTCGCCGACCTCGGGATCTTTACCTACGAAAAAGTCGAGTTCTGCGCCGACTCCCGTGGTCTGCGCAGTCGAGAGGACGTTGACGCCTGCCTGTTCCTGCATCAGTGCCAGCAACGCTTTGAAGCGGGTGAGCCGTTGGAAGCCATTGTCGAGCAGGTCAGCGCACTGCAATTCGACAACCCGTGGCTGCAACGGCGGCGCGGCAAGGTGTTGTTCCAGATCGGCCAGTATTGCGAACGCATCACTGAGTTCGCCCTGGCGCTGAGCATTTACCGCGATTGCACCTACCCCGGCGCCCGTCAGCGAATGATCCGGGTGCTGGAGCGCTGCGGCGAATACGCACTGGCGCTGGAGCTCGCGACGCTTGCCGAACAGGCGCCGGAAAGCGCCGCCGAACAACAGAGCCTGCAACGGATGTTGCAACGGCTGCGGCGCAAACTCGGCGGGCCGCCGCTCAAGCGGGCAGCGCCACGCCCGGTCGAGCGCCTCGATCTGCAACTGCGGCGCACTGATCCGGGATTGTCAGTGGAGTTCCATGTGCAAGCGCATCTGCACGAAGACAGCGGCCCGGTGCATTACGTCGAGAACAGCCTGATCAACTCGCTGTTCGGCCTGCTGTGCTGGCCGGCGATATTCGCACCGCTGCCGGGGGCGTTTTTTCATCCGTTCCAGCGCGGGCCGGTGGATCTGCTCAACGAAGACTTTCAGCAACGCCGCGCCGAACTGTTCCAGGCCTGCCTCGACCAGCTCGACGACGGCCGTTACGCCGCAACCATTCGTGAGCGGTTCGTCGCCAAATGGGGCGTGCAGTCGCCGTTCGTGTTCTGGGGCGCGTTGAATGAGCAACTGCTGGAGCAGGCGCTGGCGTGCTTGCCTGCCCAGCACCTCAAGCACTGGTTCAATCGCCTGCTGCTCGACATCAAGGCCAACCGCACAGGCATGCCCGACCTGATTCAGTTCTGGCCGCAGCACAAGACCTACCGGATGATCGAAGTCAAAGGCCCGGGTGACCGCCTGCAGGACAACCAGCTGCGCTGGCTGGAATTCTGCCACCAACACCAGATGCCGGTCGCCGTGTGCTACGTGCAATGGGCGGAGCAGAGCGCTTGAGCTACAGCATTGCCGTCCGCGCGCTGTGCGAGTTCACCGCCAAGACCGGCGACCTCGATCTGCGTTTTACCCCTTCGCCGACAGCGCTCGAAGGCATGCTCGGGCACCGTACCGTGGCCTCGCGGCGCAGCGATAAATACCAAAGCGAGGTGGCGCTGGAAGGCGAGTTTCTGCAATTGAAAGTCAGGGGCAGGGCGGACGGCTACGACCCGGCGCAGAACTGCCTGGAAGAAGTCAAAACCTATCGCGGCGACCTCAGCAAGCAACCGGCCAACCATCGCCAGTTGCATTGGGCGCAGGCGAAAATCTACGGCTGGCTGATGTGCCGCAAGCTGGAGCTTGCGCAGATCAATCTGGCGCTGGTGTATTTCGACATCGTCAGCGAAAAGGAAACCTGTCTGGTCGAGGCCTTCAGTGCGCCGGTCTTGCAGGCGTTTTTCGAACAACAATGCCGGTTGTTCCTGAACTGGGCCGAGCAGGAAATGGCCCATCGCGAGGCGCGCAATCTGGCCGCACAGCAATTGGCCTTTCCCCATGCCGACTTTCGCCCCGGCCAACGGCATCTGGCCGAATCGGTGTTCAAGGCGGTCAGCACCGGCCGTTGTCTGATGGCCCAGGCGCCCACCGGGATCGGCAAGACCCTCGGCACGTTGTTCCCTCTGCTCAAGGCGCTGGCGCCGCAGCAACTGGACAAGGTGTTTTTTCTGACCGCGAAGACCCCGGGGCGCAAACTGGCGCTGGATGCCAGTCAGGTGTTATTCGATCAAGCGCAAAATTTGCCGCTGCGGGTGCTGGAGATGGTCGCCCGGGACAAGGCTTGCGAACACCCGGACAAAGCCTGTCACGGCGAATCCTGTCCGTTGGCCCAGGGCTTCTATGATCGCCTGCCCGCCGCCCGGCAAGCGGCCAGCCGGATCAATCTGCTCGATCAGGCGGCGATGCGCGAAGTGGCCCGTCAGCACACGGTTTGCCCGTATTACCTGAGCCAGGAGATGGCGCGCTGGGCCGACGTGGTGGTAGCGGACTACAACTATTACTTCGATTTCAGTGCGCTGCTGTTCGGTCTGGCTCAGCTCAACCAGTGGAAAGTCGCGGTGCTGGCCGATGAAGCGCACAACCTGGTCGAACGCGGGCGCTCGATGTACAGCGCCAGTCTCGATCAGGCCGCGCTGGCCAGCGTACGCAAGTCCGCCCCCGAAGCCTTGAAGAAATCCCTGCAACGGGTCAACCGCGAGTGGAACGCGCTGCATCAGCCGCAACTGGCGCCGTATCAAGCCTACGACAAAGCCCCGGAGAAACTGCTGCAAGCCGTGTCCCTGTGCAGCGCGGCCATTGGCGATTACCTCAATGATCATCCGCAGGGGCTCGACAGCGCGCTGCAAACCTTCTATTTCGACATGCTGCAGTTTGGCCGGGTCGCGGAGCTGTTCGATGAGCATTACCTGTTCGACATCAGCAAGCGCGACCTCGAGCGTAAACGACCGCTGTCGCAACTGTGCCTGCGCAATGTGGTGCCGGCGGCGTTCCTCGGCCCGCGCCTGAAAGCGGCGCGCAGCAGCGTGCTGTTCTCGGCGACACTTAGCCCGCGGCGCTATTACGCCGATCTGCTCGGCACGCCCGCCGACACGGTCTGGATCGATGTCGAATCGCCGTTCAGCGCCGAACAGTTGCAGGTGCAGATCGTCAGCCGCATTTCCACGCGCTTCAATCATCGGCAGGCGTCGCTGGAACCGATCGTCGAGCTGATCGCCCGCCAGTTCAGTAAACGCCCGGGCAATTACCTGGCGTTCTTCAGCAGCTTCGATTACCTGCAACATGTACTGACGCTGCTCGCCGAACGCCATCCGCAGATCAATCTGTGGCAGCAGTCCCGGGGCATGGCCGAAGGGCAGCGGCAGGCCTTTCTCGATCAGTTCACCGCCGACAGCCAAGGCATTGGCTTCGCCGTGTTGGGCGGTGCGTTCGGTGAGGGCATCGACCTGCCCGGGGCACGGCTGATCGGCGCGTTCATTGCGACTCTGGGGCTGGCGCAGCTCAACCCGGTCAACGAACAGTTGAAACGGCGCATGGCGGCGATTTTCGGTGCCGGTTACGACTACACCTATCTGTATCCGGGCGTGCAGAAAGTGGTGCAGGCTGCCGGGCGGGTGATCCGCACGCGTGAGGATCGCGGCGTGGTGATGCTGATCGATGACCGCTTCGCCGAACCCAGGATCCAGCAACTGTTGCCACGCTGGTGGTCGCTCAATATGGGCGAAAACGCCCCGATATCGACAGGGTGAAGCGGTATTTTCTGTCCGTCCGGCGCTCATCAGATGTCAGCGGTTTGCTGTTCTGGTGTAGGAAAATATCTTCTAAAAAACAGAGACATATTCTGTCTTGAAGTGCTTTTTGCATAACGTCTGCAATCAGGTTTTATTAAGAGGGCAGAGCATCTGCCATCGACCCTTGATAAGGACATCAAGATATGAACGCGACCACCGCTTATACCTACACCGCCGCTGACGTCAACACAGCCTTCAACAAAATCAGCGCCACTTTGTTCGCCGGGAAAACCGCCGAAGCCATTCCCCGGATGCTGATTACCGCAGGTCTACAAGCATCAGGCAAAACCTATCTTTTGGAGAAAAGCCTGCTGACTTCGGGTCGATACGATAATTATGTGCGCCTGTACATACCGGAGTACCGCGAAGAGCATCCGCAATACAGCCAAATGGTCGAGCTCGGCAAACTGCATGCCTATGAACACACCGAAGCCTTTGTGAGAGCCGTGTGTGCCAAGATTTTCGAGGAAGCATTCCGGCGCAAACTCAATATCATCCTGGAGTGCGCCTTCGATAGCATCGATTTTGCTGCGTTGCCGATGGCGGCTGCGACCAAAGGCTATCAGCTGGAAATCCATATTGTTGCCTGCAGTCATGCCTTCGCCTTTCTGTCTAATGTCAAACGCGGATTGAGAAGCCTGGAAAAATCGGAGCTGGAACGGTTTGTCCGGTCCTCGGATCTGAAAACCAGTTTGAACAACTCGCACGCCGTGATCTTTCAGCTTGAATCCGCCGCAAAAGCCGTCGAGGGTTCGCAGATATTCCTTTATGAGCGTGGGCTGGGCGCCTTGAAAGACAGGGCGATGCGCGGCCACAGTACCTGCACGCGGAATGCGAAAGGCACACTGGAGTTGACTGCGACCGGACAAGGGTACGACTACGCTACTTACCAAAGCATTGCGAGCAACACCATCAATAGTTTTGCCGAGCGCGACGAGATGATCAAAGAGTGTCATCTGGCCCTGCAAAAAACCGCTCAATACGCCGATCAGGTCCCGGCATTTGTTTACAACGCTTTGCACTCACGCATTATCAAATACGCCAATCGTTGAGCATCATTGCGGTGGTGGTAATTAGAAGCGCGTTTGCACCTTCCCATGGCGCCGGATTGCCGCATACTTGCGCTAATGAAAACCAGCGGTGAACCTGATGAGTGACAACCCGAGCAAAACTGCCGCGATCGAGGAGATGCGTTTCCGTCTGCTGATCGATGCAGTGGTCGATTATGCGATTTACATGATCGATCCGGACGGCATCATCACCAGCTGGAACACGGGGGCCAAACGCTTCAAGGGCTACGAGAAGCAGGAAATCATCGGCGAGCATTTCTCGCGTTTCTACACCGAGCAGGACCGTGCGGCAGGCTTGCCGCAACGGGCGCTGGACACCGCAATTCGCGAGGGCCGATTCGAAGGCGAAGGCTGGCGCGTTCGCAAGGACGGTACGCATTTCTGGTGCCATGTGGTGATCGACCCGATCATCGATCCGGACGGCACGCTGCTGGGCTTCGCCAAGATCACCCGCGACCTGACCGACCGCAAAATGGCCGAAGAAACCCTCAAGCAAAGCGAGCAGCAGTTCCGTCTGCTGGTGCAGGGCGTCACGGACTACGCGCTTTACATGCTCAGCCCCGACGGTCGGGTATCCAACTGGAATCAGGGCGCCCAGCGGATCAAGGGGTATCGGCCGGAAGAAATCATCGGCGAGCATTTCTCGGTCTTCTACACCGCCGAAGACCGCGAGCGCGGCGAGCCGCAACGGGCGCTGGAAATCGCGGCGCGGGAAGGGCGTTTCGAAAACAAAAGCTGGCGAGTGCGCAAGGACGGCAGCCGATTCTTCGCCCATGTGGTGGTGGATGCCATTCGTGGCGAGACCGGGACATTGCTCGGCTTCGCGAAAATTACCCGTGACGTGACCGAGGTCCATGAATCGCAGCAGGCGCTGGAGAAAACCCGCGAGGCATTGCTCCAGGCGCAGAAGATGCAGGCCATCGGTCAGCTCAGCGGCGGCATTGCCCACGACTTCAACAACCTGCTGACCGTGATCCTCGGCAACCTGGAGATTGTGCGCAAGCGCGTGGGTGACGACCCGAAAATCAATCGCCTGCTGGAAAATGCCACACAAGGTGCGCTGCGCGGCGTCTCACTGACCCAACGCATGCTGGCCTTTGCCCGGCGTCAGGAGCTCAAGACCGAACCGGTCGACATCGTGCAACTGGTGCAAGGCATTACCGGGCTGTTGCGCAGTTCGCTGGGGCCGGGGATCAGTATCGAAACCTCGCTGCCCGAGGGGCTGGAACCGGTACTGGCCGATTCCAATCAACTGGAACTGGCGGTGCTCAATCTGGCGACCAATGCCCGCGACGCCATGCCTGATGGCGGCAACGTGGTGATCAGCGCCCGGGCGGAAGTCGTCCTTGAAGCGAGCGATTCGACCATGGCGGCGGGACGTTATGTGTGCCTGAGTCTGCGCGACACCGGCGAAGGCATGGACGAGCACACGCTGGCCTCGGCCCGGGATCCGTTTTTTACCACCAAAGGCCTGGGCAAAGGCACCGGGCTTGGGCTGTCGATGGTGCATGGATTCATTGAGCAACTCGGCGGCCGTTTCATCCTCAAGAGCGAGAAGGGACGAGGCACGGCAGCTGAACTCTGGTTACCGGTCGCAGCGGATGGCGCACAGGCTCCACGGGTGCAGCCCGGCAGCGCACCCATCACGGTGCCACGCCTGAGCGTGCTGGTCGTGGACGACGATTCGCTGGTGTTGACCAGCACCACGCTGTTGCTCGAAGACCTTGGCCATCGTGTGGTCAGCGCGACTTCCGGTGCCAGGGCGCTGGCGTTGTTCGAGCAGGGCGAAGTCATCGATCTGATGATCACCGACATGGCCATGCCGCAGATGAGCGGCGCGCAATTGGCGCACGCAGTGCGTCTGCTCAAACCGGATCTGCCGATCGTCCTGGCGACCGGTTACGCCGAACGTCTGGAGGGTTTTGCCGCGCAATTGCCGCGTCTGCCCAAGCCGTTCACCCAGTTGAACCTGATGGAAATCATCGCCCGGTCGATGAAGTGAATCCGCCTGAACTTGTCCGGGGCAGGGGCCTTCTAACAGGTTTCCCCGCCCCGGAGCGTGCGTCCCTTGCCTCGCATATTGACTCAGCCCAGCGCTGAAGAGCACCTGACCGAACACGATGCCAAGATGTTCGGCTCACCCAAGGAACGGCTGGATTTCTATCGCAAGGAAATTCAGTACGAAACCAGCATTCTGGCCAATCGCACCGATGCCTATCTGGCCGCGCAGTCGTTTCTGGTGATTGCGTTTGCTTCGTGCATGTCCAACCTCAACCCCGAGTGGGGCAAATTGTTCACGCTGGTGGTGCCGCCATTCCTGGCGCTGCTCGGGCTGCTCAGCTCGCTCAATGCGTGGCCGGGGATTCGTGCCGCGTACGACATCATTGATCACTGGCATTACAAACAGAGTGAGTTGTTGCGCAGCGAACCGATCATGGGCATGGCTTACGACGAGTCGCCACTGTTCAGCGAGATGGAGTCAAGCCATAAGGGCTATCGCAAATCGCTGTTGTTTTCGGTGCGCACGCCGTGGATTTTCGCCACATTCTGGATCCTGCTGGGCGCTTATGCGGTGTTCATTCAGGTGACCAACCCGGGGGGCTGAGCGCCACCCAAAGAAAAAGCCCGGACTTCGCAGCCGGGCTTTTTCTTGTGCGCTTTATTCGACGGTTTCAAGCTGCCGACGCAATTCCTGCGAGTGATGCGGGGACATCGGAATCGGCGGAAAGTCCTCGTTGAGCACGCACAAGTGATCGATGGCTTCTTCGAACTTCATATCGGCTTTGCGGCGCAGTGCTCGATAGTGCTCAAACTGCTCAAGGTCCAGATTGTCCGCTTCCAGCAGCTCGTAAGCGGCGCGGTTGAGGGCGTGGGCATCTTCGAACAGTTGACGATTGCGTTCCAGGGCCAAAGCCCTGCAAGCCTTGATTTGTGCCGGAGTCGAGCATTCTTTCATGACCGTGACCTTGTTATCCAAAGATTCCTCTTCATGGGCTGCAAGCCGCAGGGGAACCGAACCTGCCGGACCCCGCCGAGTGCATCCAGCGAGGGGTTATGGTTGTGACTGTCGGAATCTGGAGAGGGATCCATTTATTTTCAGAAAAAACTTCGATGGATTTCCCAAGATAATCCCACCGGAAAAATCAGTTTTTTCGTTTTTGCCGTTGCTCGTAGCGCGCCAGCAACGGCTGAGTGCTGATGCCATGCAGCAAAATGCTCAGTGCCACCACCGACAAGGTGATGTGGGTGCACAACGTCGCGACTGAAGGGCTCAGACCATGGTTCAAGGCATAAAACAGGTAAAACAGACTGCCGATTCCGCGAATGCCGAACCAGCCGATCAACAGGCGCTGACCACCATCCAGCAAGTTACCCCATGGCATCAGCGCGACGCAGAGCGGACGCACTACGAAAAACAGCACCGCGCCAATGACCAACGCCCGCCAATCCCAATGCGGCACCAGTACCACGCCGAGCAGCGTTACCAGAAACACTTCCATGGCCCGTTCCACCAGGCTGCCGAACGAGAGCATGTCGCCCATCATGATGCCGGCAGCGACCTGACTGCTTTCCAGTCGTTCGGTATCGCCGTGCACCGCGTTCTGCGGTTCGATGTTCTGATGGCCCACCACCGGTTGCACCAGATGCTCGGCCGGCGGTTGGCTGGCGCCGGTGGATTTGACTTCCTCCTGGCGTAAGCCGAGACCGGCAGCGAACACCGACAGAAAACCATAACCGCCAATCGCCTCTGCGCCGACGTAAGCCAGGGCAATCAGCGACAGCGCCAGGTAATCATTCGGGCTCAGGGTGCTGTCGTCGTTACGGATGCGCAGCGACAGGGTCAACCGACCGATACCGCGACCCATCCAGTAACCGCTCAGCAGTCCGACCGGCACCGCCCAAAGCAAATCGTGCAGCAGCCAATCGGTCAGTGCGCCGGGTTGCGTGTCGGCCTTCAACAGCAGCAAACCGAGCATCACGAACGGAAACGCGATGCCGTCATTGAGCCCGGCCTCACCGGACAGGCCAAAGCGCACACTGTCGACGTCCCGCGCATCGTTGACCTGTACCAGCGCCGCCAGCACCGGATCGGTCGGCGCCAGCATCGCCCCGATCAGCAGCGACGGCCCCCACGACAGTTGCAGGCCCCAATGCAGCAATACGCTGACCCCGGCGATGGTCAGGACCATCACCGGGCCGGCCAGCCCAAACGCAATTCGCCAGCGCTTGTCGCGCAGTGGCAGGCGCAGCTTGAGGCCGCAGACAAACAGCGAAAACAGCACCGCCACTTCCGTGAGGTGCTCCATCCACACCGACGCGTTTTCCAGTGACAGCTTCAGCAGATCCAGACCGCTGGGGCCGATGCCGATCCCTAGCAACAGGCACACGGCCGAGGTGGTGACCGGCATCCAGCGCAGGTACGACGAGGTCAACGCGAGGGTCAACAACACCGCGCCCAGCACCGCGACCCAGATGACAAAGCTCATGGAGGCTTACAACATCGGCTTGCCGCCGGTGACGCCGTATCGCTGCCCGGTGATGTAACTGGCTTCATCCGAGGCCAGTAGCACATAGATCGGCGCCACTTCCACCGGTTGTCCGGGGCGACCGAGCGGGGTTTCGCTGCCGAAGTTCTGCACTTCCTCATCGGGCATGGTCGAGACAATCAACGGCGTCCAGATCGGCCCCGGGGCCACACAGTTCACGCGGATTGCTTTCGGCCCGAGTATCTGCGCCAGACCGCCGGTGAAGTTGGCGATCGCGCCTTTGGTGGTGGCGTAGGCCAGCAGGGTCGGTTTGGGCATGTCCGAGTTGATCGAGCTGGTGTTGATGATCGAGGCGCCGGGGCGCATGTGTTTGATCGCCGCTTGGCACAGGCGGAAAATCGCGGTGATGTTGACGTCGAAGGTCATCACCCATTCGTCATCGGGGATTTCTTCGAAGGTTTCGTGGGTCATCTGGAACGCCGCGTTGTTGACCAGAATGTCGATGCGCCCGAAGCGCTCAACGGTCTTGTCCACCAGTGCCTGACAATGGGCCTTGTGCGCGAGGTCGCCGGACAGCAGCAGGCACTGACGGCCCGCCTGCTCGACCCAGCGCGCGGTCTCTTTGGCGTCGTCATGTTCATTCAGATAGGCCACGACCACGTCAGCGCCTTCACGGGCGAAGGCAATCGCCACCGCACGACCGATGCCACTGTCGGCGCCGGTGATCAGCGCAATCTTGCCGGCCAGCCGTCCGGAGCCGACGTAGGTCTGCTCGCCGCAATCGGGGTAGGGCTGCATGTTGCTTTGCGAGCCCGGCACGGCTTGAGCTTGTTTGGGGAAGGGTGGTTTTGGGTAATCGGTCATCACAAATCTCCGAGGTTCTCAGGGCGGGTATGGGCGGTTGACCCGGACGGTTTGCCGTGAGTTCGATCGGATTTGCGCTGCACACCAACAGCAAACACAAACCCCCTGTAGGAGCTGCCGCAGGCTGCGATCTTTTGACTTTGGTTTTTTAAAACAAGATCAAAAGATCGCAGCCTGCGGCAGCTCCTACAGGGGAGGTGGTGTTTTCAGGTATTGCGCTGGGTCAGGGCATGCTCCATGCGGCGGATGCCTTCTTCGAGAAGCGACCGCGGGCAGCCGAAGTTCAGGCGCACGAACTGTTGATGCTGATCACCGAAATCCAGTCCGGCGCTGAGGCCGACTTTGGCCTGTTCGAGGAAAAACTGCTGCGGATTGTCCAGGTCCAGCGCCGAGCAATCGAGCCACGCCAGATAGGTCCCTTGCGGCACATTGATCGTCACGCCCGGCAAGCGGCTGCGCACCGCATCCACCAGCCAGTCACGATTGGCCTGCAGGTAGGTTTTCAGTTCGGCCAGCCACGGCGCACCTTCGCTGTAGGCGACGCGGGTGGCTTCCATGCCCAGCGGGTTGACGCTGTCGACCATGCCGCAACGGGCGTGGTTGACGCGCTCGCGCAGGGCGGCGTCCTGGATGATCATGAACGAGGTCTTGAGGCCGGCAATGTTGTAGGCCTTGCTCGCCGACATCAGGGTGATGGTGCGCTTGGCGATTTCCGGGCTCAGGGAGGCGGTCGGAACGTGCACGCGGCCGTCGAAGCACAGCTCGGCGTGGATCTCGTCGGAGATGATCCAGGCGTCATGTGCCAGGCAGATGTCGGCGATATCCGTCAGCTCTTGGGCGCTGAACACCTTGCCAAGCGGGTTGTGTGGGTTGCTCAGGAGCAGCGCACCGCCATTGGCCAGGGACTGACTCAACGCATCCAGCGGGGTGGCGTAAGTGCCATCGGCCTGGGCGACGAATTCCAGCTCGACCTTGTTCAGCCCCCAATGCCCCGGCGCATGCCGCAGCGGCGGGTAGTTTGGCACTTGCACCACGACGTTCTGCTGCGGCTGCACCAGGGCTTTCAAAGCCATGTTGAAACCGGATTCAACGCCCGGCAGAAAGATCAGCTCCTGCGGTTTGACCTGCCAGGCGAACTTGTTCCACAGGTCGGCGACGATGGCTTCACGCAGGTTGTCCTGCGCCACGCTGTAGCCCACCAGCGGGTGCAACAGGCGCTGCTGCAATGCCTCGATGATCACCGGCGGCGCGGCGAAATCCATATCAGCGACCCACATCGGCAAGACATCGGCCGGGTAGCGGCTCCATTTGGTGCTGCCAGTGTTGTGGCGGTCGAATACCTGATCAAAATCGAAAGTCATGCGCGGTCTCGTGAAGGCGGGGTTGGTTCTGGGCGCCATGATAAACCCATGACACTTGGGGGATATACAAAACCTGTGGGAGCGAGCCTGCTCGCGAAGGCGGTGTGTCAGTCAATATTTGTCTCATTTGACAGGGCCTCTTCGCGAGCAGGCTCGCTCCCACAGGTTATCCAGGGCATGACCGACTGTCGCCGACGGTCGGTTTTCACACAGAGCGTGTGGTCATTGTCTACAGTGAAAAAGCCGGCAGCCATTCTGCCGTAACCGTGTTTGTCCAGAAAAAGCCCGGCTCAAGTACCGGGTTCCACCTGATCAGGAGTGCACGATGGATCTCAGCCGTCGTCAATTCTTCAAGGTCGCCGGTATCGGCCTTGCAGGCTCTAGCCTGGGCGCGTTGGGCATGGCCCCGACGCAGGCCTTCGCCGAGCAGGTGCGTCACTTCAAGCTTGCCCACACTCATGAAACCCGCAACACCTGTCCGTATTGCTCGGTCGGTTGCGGGTTGATCATGTACAGCCAGGGCGATGCCGCGAAGAACGTCGCGCAAAATATCATCCATATCGAGGGCGACGCCGACCACCCGGTCAACCGCGGCACCCTGTGTCCAAAAGGTGCAGGCCTGCTGGACTTCATTCACAGCCCGGGCCGTTTGCAGTACCCGCAAATGCGCAAGCCCGGCAGCAGCGAATGGACGCGGATCAGTTGGGACGAGGCGCTGGATCGTATCGCCGACCTGATGAAGGCCGACCGCGACGCCAACTTCATCGAGAAAAATGCCACCGGGCAAACGGTGAACCGCTGGCTCACCACCGGGTTTCTCGCCGCGTCGGCAGCGTCCAACGAAGCGGGCTACATCACCCAGAAGGTGATTCGCAGTCTCGGCATGCTGGGGTTCGATAACCAGGCGCGTGTCTGACACGGCCCGACGGTGGCAAGTCTTGCCCCGACGTACGGCCGTGGTGCCATGACCAATACCTGGACCGATATCGCCAACGCGAATCTGATCCTGGTGATGGGTGGCAACGCAGCAGAAGCGCATCCGTGCGGCTTCAAATGGGTGACCGAGGCCAAAGCGCACAACGCTGCCCGGCTGATCGTGGTCGACCCGCGTTTTACCCGGACCGCTTCGGTGGCCGACTATTACGCGCCGATTCGCACCGGCACCGACATCGCCTTCATGGGTGGGCTGATCAATTACTTGCTGACCGAGGACAAGATCCAGCACGAGTACGTGCGCAACTACACCGACGTTTCGTTCATCGTCAAAGCCGGGTTCAGCTTCGAAGACGGTCTCTTCAGCGGCTATGACGCGGCCAAGCGCAGTTACACCGACAAATCCGGCTGGGGTTACGAGCTGGGCGAGGACGGCTTCGTCAAGGTCGACCCGACCCTGCAGGACCCGCGCTGCGTCTATCAGTTGATGAAGCAGCATTACAGCCGCTACAACATTGATCTGGCGAGCCAGATCTGTGGGATGCCGGTCGAGGCGATGAAAAAGATCTGGGAAGAAATCGCCACTTGCTCGATCCCGGGCAAGACCATGACTATTCTCTACGCCCTCGGCTGGACGCAGCACTCGATTGGCGCGCAGATCATCCGCAGCGCGGCGATGGTGCAATTGCTGCTGGGCAACGTCGGCATGCCCGGCGGCGGGGTGAATGCCTTGCGCGGCCACTCGAACATTCAAGGCCTGACCGACCTCGGGTTGCTGTCCAACTCGTTGCCGGGCTATCTGACCCTGGGGGGCGATGCCGAGCAGGACTACAACGCCTTCATCAAAAAGCGCACGCAAATGCCGCTGCGTCCGGGGCAGCTGTCCTACTGGCAGAACTACAGCAAATTCCACGTCAGCCTGATGAAGTCGTGGTACGGCGCCAACGCCACTGTCGAGAACAATTGGCTCTATGACCATTTGCCGAAACTCGACATTCCCAACTACGACGTGCTGAAAATGTTCGACCTGATGAGCCAGGGCAAGGTCAACGGCTACATGTGCCAAGGCTTCAACCCCATCGCCGCGCTGCCGGACAAGAACCGGGTCATGGGCGCACTGGCCAAGCTCAAGTGGCTGGTGGTGATGGACCCGCTGGCCACCGAGACCTCGGAGTTCTGGCACAACGTCGGGCCGTACAACGACGTGAAAAGCGCGGAGATCCAGACCGAAGTGATTCGCCTGCCCACCACTTGCTTCGCCGAGGAGGACGGCTCGCTGGTCAACAGCAGCCGCTGGCTGCAATGGCACTGGAAGGGCGCTGACGGCCCGGGCGAAGCGCAAACCGATATCCGCATCATGAGCGAACTGTTCCTGCGCCTGCGCAAGCGTTATCAGGCCGAGGGCGGCAAATTCCCCGATCCGCTGCTGAAACTGTCGTGGCCGTACAAGATCCCCGACGAACCTTCGCCGGAAGAACTGGCGAAGGAAATCAACGGCAGCGCCATGGCCGACTTCACCGATGCCAGTGGCGCGACGGTCAAGGCCGGTTCGCAACTGGCGGCATTCGCTCAGCTCAAGGACGACGGCAGCACCGCGTCCGGTTGCTGGATCTTCGCCGGCAGCTGGACCGAGGCCGGCAACCAGATGGCCCGGCGTGACAACGCCGACCCGTATGGCATGCATCAGCATTTGGGCTGGGCCTGGGCGTGGCCGGCCAACCGGCGGATTCTCTACAATCGCGCTTCGGCAGATGTCGCGGGCAAACCGTGGGATCCGAAAAAACGTCTGGTGTGGTGGAACGGCAAGGCCTGGGGCGGCACCGATGTGCCGGACTACAAGGCCGATGTGCCGCCGGAAGCCGGGATGAACCCGTTCATCATGAACCCCGAAGGCGTGGCGCGGTTCTTCGCCGTCGACAAGATGAACGAGGGACCATTCCCCGAGCACTACGAGCCGTTCGAAACGCCCATCGGCATCAACCCGCTGCACCCGCAGAACAAGAAAGCCACCAGCAACCCGGCGGCGCGGATCTTCGACTCGGTCTGGGAAAGCCTCGGCGAAGCCAAGGACTTCCCGTACGCCGGCACCAGTTACCGGCTGACCGAGCACTTCCACTTCTGGAGCAAGCATTGCAAGTTGAATGCGATTGCCCAGCCCGAGCAGTTCGTCGAAATCGGCGAAGTGCTGGCGAAGGAGAAGGGCATCGCGGCCGGAGATCGGGTGCGGGTCAGCTGCAAGCGCGGGTTCATCGAGGCGGTGGCGGTGGTGACCAAACGCATCCGGCCGCTGCAGGTCAACGGCCAGGTGGTGCATCAGATCGGCATCCCGCTGCACTGGGGATTCACCGGTCAAACGCGCCATGGTTACCTGACCAACACCCTGGTGCCGTTCCTCGGCGATGGCAACACACAGACCCCGGAATCCAAGTCATTCCTGGTCAACGTGGAGAAACTGTAAATGGCCAGCCAAGACATCATTGCCCGCTCGGCCACCACCACGGTGCCGCCCTCGGTGAGGAATCAGCAGGAAGTCGCCAAGCTGATCGACACCACCAAATGCATCGGTTGCAAGGCCTGCCAGGTCGCCTGCTCGGAATGGAACGAGCTGCGCGACGAGGTCGGCCACAACCACGGGACCTATGACAACCCGCAGGACCTGAGCGCAGAAACCTGGACCCTGATGCGTTTTACCGAACACGAGACCGACGCCGGTAACCTGGAGTGGCTGATCCGCAAGGACGGCTGCATGCATTGCGCCGAGCCGGGGTGCCTGGCGGCATGCCCAAGTCCCGGGGCGATCATCAAGCACGCCAACGGCATCGTCGATTTCGATCAGGATCACTGCATCGGTTGCGGTTATTGCATCACCGGTTGCCCGTTCAACATTCCGCGGATCTCGCAGAAGGATCACAAGGCCTACAAATGCACCTTGTGTTCCGACCGCGTCGCGGTAGGGCTGGAGCCGGCCTGCGTGAAAACCTGCCCGACCGGCGCCATCGTCTTCGGCACCAAGGAGGACATGAAGGAGCACGCCGCCGAACGTATCGTCGACCTGAAAAGCCGTGGCTTCGACAACGCCGGGCTGTATGACCCGGAAGGCGTCGGCGGCACTCATGTGATGTACGTGCTGCACCACGCCGACACGCCGAAGATCTACGCCGGGTTGCCGGATGCGCCGGCCATCAGTCCGCTGGTGGGCTTGTGGAAAGGCATCAGCAAACCGCTGGGCTTGCTGGCAATGGGCGCGGCGGTGCTGGCCGGGTTCTTCCACTACGTGCGTATCGGGCCGAATCGCGTCGAGGAGGATGAACATCCGACGCCACCTGATACCTCGGTGCATGTCGTTGATCCGGCGGTGCACACCTTCGATCCACGCGGGGAGGACCGGCCATGAGCAACAAGACGATCCTGCGCTACACCGCCAACCAGCGCACCAATCACTGGCTGGTAGCGATTCTGTTCTTCATGGCCGGGCTGTCGGGGCTGGCATTGTTTCATCCGTCGATGTTCTGGCTGACCCACCTGTTCGGCGGCGGGCCGTGGACGCGGATTCTGCACCCGTTCATGGGCGTGCTGATGTTCGTGTTGTTCCTCGGCCTGGTGTTCCGCTTCTGGCGCGCGAACTTCTTTATCGACAACGACGGGAAGTGGCTGCGCCGCATCGACCGGGTGCTGGTCAACGATGAAGAAAGCGTGCCGCCGGTGGGCAAATACAACGCCGGGCAGAAGCTGCTGTTCTGGACTTTACTGCTGTGCATGCTCGGCTTGTTGTTCACCGGGCTGGTGATCTGGCGCGCGTATTTCAGCGCGTACTTCGGCATCACCGTGATTCGCTGGGCCATGCTCCTGCATGCGCTGGCGGGGTTTGTGCTGATTCTCAGCATCATCATTCACATTTACGCCGGGCTGTGGATCAAGGGTTCGGTGGACGCGATGCTGCATGGCTGGGTCAGTCGCGCCTGGGCCAGGAAACACCACGAGCTCTGGTATCGCGACATCACCCGCAATGAACGCACTCCGGACGTGCCGGAGCGACCGATCACCAAAAAGGGCTGACTTTTGCCAACCATTCTTGAACCTGGGGAAATCGAAGCGGCGGCCAGTTCGCCGCCGTTTCTGCACCTGCCGCCGCACAACCTGTTCACTTTGCGCGCCCAGCGTCTGGAGCAATTGGCTCATGGGCATCCGCTGGCTGATTACCTGCGACTGATCGCCGGATTGTGCCGGGCTCAGCAGCAGGTTTTCGATGATCCGCCGCTGACGGCATCGTTTGATCAGCAAAGGATCGAAGCCTGTCAGCAACATGGTTTACCGCCGTTCGCCGCCGACACACTGGTGCGCGAAGACGCTTGGCAGACTTATCTGGATGCTTTATTGCAACGTTACGTGGCGCCCGAGCAACCCGCCGTAGTCGACGCGCTCGCTACACTGCGCGGTGCCAGTGTCGGGCAATTGCGCGCGTGGGCCGTGGCGCTGGTCAGCGGCCAGTATTCAATGGTACCGGCGGCGCTGGTGCCGTTCCTCGGCGCCGGCCTGCAAGCGGCGTGGAGCCACTGGCTGCTCAGCGCACCGAACCTGCAACTGAAACCCGGCGACAGCCTCAGCCAATGCCCGGGCTGCGGCTCACCGGCGATGGCCGGGGTGATCCGCCATCGCGGCAAGCACAACGGTCTGCGTTATCTGGTGTGTTCGCTGTGCGCCTGTGAATGGCATGTGGTGCGGGTCAAGTGCGTGTATTGCGAGTCGAGCAAGGGGCTGGATTACCTGAGCCTCGAAGACGATCGCCACGCTGCCAATCAGGCGCCGATTCGGGCGGAGGTGTGCCCGGGTTGCAACAGCTATCTGAAGCTGGTGTACCTGGAAAACGATGCCGAAGGCGAAGCGCTGTCGGCGGATCTCACCAGCCTGCTGCTCGACATGCGTCTGGCGCAGGACGGTTATCAGCGCCTGGCACCGAATCTGTTGCTGGCGCCGGGAGACGAATGACCAGAACGTCTACACTCGCCGGACAGTCTTGTTTTTTCGGGAGTGGCTGATGTCCGCAAGTGTGGCCCCGCGTTTACCTTCCATTGATGGGTTGTTACGTCACCCGGCCTGTCTGCCGTTGGCCGAGCGTTATGGGCGTGAGTCGTTGCTGGCCAGTTTGCGCCAGTTGCTCGATGAGTTGCGTTCCAGCGTATTGAACGGGCAATTGTCGGCGATTGAAATCAGCCCCGACGTGCTCGCCGGCCGCGTCGGCGAACGTCTGGCCCAGCAGCAGCGCAGCAACGTACGGCGGGTGTTCAACCTGACCGGCACGGTACTGCACACCAACCTCGGCCGGGCGTTGTTGCCCGAAGAAGCAATCGACGCGGTGCAGATGGCCGCACGTTATCCGCTCAATCTGGAATTCGATCTGGCGACCGGCAAGCGCGGTGATCGCGACGACCTGATCGAAGGCCTGATCCGCGAGCTGACCGGCGCCGAAGCCGTCACCGTGGTCAACAACAATGCCGCGGCGGTGCTGTTGACGCTCAACAGTCTCGGCGCGCGCAAGGAAGGCATCATCTCGCGCGGCGAACTGATCGAGATCGGCGGCGCGTTCCGCATCCCCGACATCATGGCCCGCGCCGGCGTGCGCCTGCACGAAGTCGGCACGACCAACCGCACCCACGCCCGCGACTACGAAGCCGCGATCAGCCCACGCAGTGGCTTGATCATGCGCGTGCATGCGAGCAACTACAGCATCGAAGGCTTTACCGCCCGGGTGCCCACCGCCGAACTGGCCGAACTGGCCCATCGGCATGGTTTGCCGTTGCTGGAGGATCTGGGCAGCGGCAGTCTGCTCGACCTGACCCGCTGGGGCCTGCCAGCGGAACCGACGGTAAGGCAGGCGCTGCTTGATGGCGCGGATATCGTCACCTTCAGCGGCGACAAATTGCTCGGCGGGCCGCAGGCCGGGTTGATTGTCGGGCGCAAAGACTTGATCGCGAAGATCAAAAAGAATCCGCTGAAGCGCGCCTTGCGGGTCGACAAGTTGACCCTGGCCGCACTGGAAGCGGTGCTTGGCCTGTATCGCGACCCGGATCGCCTCGCGGAACGGCTGCCGAGTTTGCGGCTGTTGACTCGTCCGCAAGCCGAGATCCTCGCCCAGGCTTGCCGTCTCCAACCGGCGATGGCTGGCGTCTTGGGCGAACCCTGGCAGGTCAGCGCCGTGCAGGCCTTGGGCATGATCGGCAGCGGCAGCCAACCGGTGGCGCGCCTGCCGAGTGCCGCGCTGTGCCTGCGTCCGCAAGTGTCGAAACGCTTGCGCGGGCGTTGTCTGCTGACTCTGGAAGCGGCACTGCGCGGGTTGCCGATCCCGGTGCTCGGGCGTATTGACGACGATGCGCTGTGGCTCGATCTACGCCAACTCGACGATGAACCGGCGTGGCTGTCGCAGTTGCCGCAGTTGCAGGTCGAGTCGTGATCGTCGGCACCGCCGGGCACATCGACCACGGCAAGACTTCCTTGCTGCAAGCCCTGACCGGGCAAACCGGCGACCGCCGCCCGCAGGAGCGCGAGCGCGGGATGACCATCGACCTCGGTTATCTCTACGCGGAGCTGGAGCCCGGTGCCGGGCTGACCGGGTTCATCGATGTACCGGGCCACGAGAAATTCACCCACAACATGCTCGCCGGCGCGCAGGGCATCGATCTGGTGTTGCTGGTGGTGGCGGCGGACGACGGGGTGATGCCGCAAACCCGTGAGCATCTGGCGATTGTGCAGTTGCTGGGCATTCCCCGGGCGCTGGTGGCGATCACCAAATGCGATCGGGTTGAAGCGGGCAGGGTGGAAGAGGTTGAACGTCAGGTACTCGACCTGCTGGAAACCGGGCCGTTTGCCGAAGCACCGATGCTGACGGTGTCCAGCGTGACCGGGCAGGGCGTCGATGAACTGCGCCAGAACTTGCTGCAGGTTCAACGTGAAGTCCATGAGCGCAGCCGCGAAGGTGGTTTTCGCCTGGCCATTGATCGCGCCTTCAGCGTGGCGGGCGCCGGGATCGTGGTGACTGGCACCGCGTTGTCGGGCGCGGTTTGCGTTGGCGATAAACTGGCCCTCGGGCCGTCCGGTAAAGCGGTGCGGGTGCGCGGGTTGCACGCGCAGAATCAAGCCGCCGAACAAGCCTTCGCCGGGCAACGGGTGGCGCTGAATATCAGTGGTGACCGGTTGACCCTGGAGCAGATTCATCGCGGCCAATGGCTGCTGGCCGAGTGGCTGCACGCACCGACGCAACGGGTCGACATTGAGTTTCAACTGCTGCCCGGCGAGCGCACGTTCGAACACTTTCACCCGGTGCACGTGCACCTCGGCACTCAGGACGTCATCGCTCGCGTGGCATTGCTCGAAGGCCCGCGTTTGCGTGCTGGCGAGCGCATGTTCGCGCAACTGCTGATCAACGGGCCGGTGCACGCGGTGAAGGGCGACCGCCTGATCCTGCGTGACCAAAGCGCGCAACGCACCCTCGGTGGCGGTCAGGTGCTCGACCCGTTCGCCCCGGCCCGGCAGCGCCGCAGCCCGGAAAGGTTGGCACAGCTGCAAGCGCTGGCCGACAACGACAGTCTTGAGCAAGCGCTACCACTGTTGCTCGACCACAGCGCGGGCGGCCTCGATCCGCAACGGTTGGAGCGTCAGTTCAATCGCCCGCGTGAAGACTGGTCACTACCGGCCAACGTGCGCCTGATCGACACCCGCCAAGGCCCGGTGCTGTTCAACGTGCAGCGCTGGGGGCAGTTGAAGTTCACCCTGTTGGAGCAGTTGGCCAAACTGCATGAGCTGGAACCGGACCAGATGGGACCGGATCGCGACCGTCTGCGACGCTTCAGTGGTCTGGCGCTGGAGCGCTCGACCTTTGCCACTCTGCTGGAAGAACTGCGCAGCGCCGGATCGATCAACACCAGCGGGCCGTGGCTGCATCTGCCGGATCATCAGGTGCGTTTGAATGCCGAAGACGAAACCCTGTGGCAACGCATGCAGCCGCTGTTCGAAGAAGCCGGCTACGATCCGCCATGGGTGCGCGATGTTGCGAAAATGCTCGGTGAAGACGACGCGGGGGTGCGCCTGCTGCTGCGCAAACTGGCGCGCCTGGGGCTGATGCATCAGGTGGTGCGCGACCTGTTTCTGTCTGCCGGGCAACTGCGGCGCATGGCCGACGTCCTGTTGCAACTCGAGCAGGAAAATCCACAGATCCAGGTGACAACTTTTCGTGATGCGCTAGGCTTGGGACGCAAACGCTGTATTCAGTATCTGGAATACTTCGACCGCGTCGGCCTGACCCGACGCATTGGCGAATCCCGGGTGATCCGCCATGACAACGCGCTGGCCAGTGCCGACGCACCCTGAGTTCAAAGGAAGGCAATCGCGCCCGGTGGCGCGGCCGGGCTTCAAACCCGGTTGGGGACGGCATCCGTTCCCGGGCAGGTTCGACTCCGGCTGCCTTCCGCCAATTATCCCGATTCCAAAAAACGCTTCCTGTCCCCTGTGGGAGCCAGCCTGCTGGCGATAGCGGTGTGTCATTTACATCAATGTCGGCTGACCGGCCGCTTTCGCGAGCAGGCTCGCTCCCACAGGGGATTGGGGTTTTCAGACTGGCGTGTATAGCAGGGTTTCGTTGTCGGCGGCTTCGTGGAGTTTTTCCAGTCGATGGATTCGTAGGGCGATGTCGGCTCTGAGTCTGGGTTTGACCACCCGCCATCAAAGCCCCAACGGATACTGAATCACCACATAAATCCGGTCGATATCATCGCCGGCCTGTGCCTCATTCGCTCGGTGCGAGACGTGCGACAGCTGTACCGACAAATCCTTTGCCGCTCCCGATTGCACGATGTATTTCAGATCGATGTCCCGTTCCCAATGTTTGCCGCCAGCGCCTTGCTGCGGCTGATAGTCGCCGGTGTCGGCATCGAACAGGTTGTACGCGCCGCCCTTGGGCGCGTGGGTGCCGTCGATGTGGCTGCCGCGAACATATCGGGTCATGAAGGTCAGGCCGGGGATGCCGAAGGCGCCGAGGTCAAGGTCGTAGCGTGCTTGCCAGGAACGTTCGCCGGCGCCGTTGAAGTCGGCGTATTTGATCGAGTTGGCGAGGTAGATCGAGTCGCCGCCCACGAAATCGAACGGTGTATCGCCATTGATGCGTTGCCAGCCGAGCATCACTCCATGCGGGCCAAAGTTGTACTTGCCGGACAGGCTGAACGCCGTGTTATCGATGGCGCCGGCCAGCGCGCGGCCGGTATCGCGGGTGCGGTAGAGGTTGGCGTCGAGCAGCAGGCCGGACTGTTTGACGTGCAGATTGGCGTAGTACTGATGCCAGGTGTCTGTCAGTTCCGAAGCGTACAGCGAACCACCGACGGGGCTGCCGCCATACAGGTCGGCGCCGAGAAAACTGATTCCGCCGGCCTCGGTGGTGGCGCCGTAGCCGGAAAAGTCGCCGTGGCTTGAAGAGCTGTCCTGATTCTTGAACGCGGTGAAGTGTCCGGCCGTGAGGTTTACGTTGTCGATTTCACGGCTGTTCAACAGCAAACCTGTGGCGTATTCCGGTTGCAGGCGTTTGTCCGAGGTGTCGAACACCGGGGTTTCCACGGTCATCTCGCCGAACGCGAGGGTCGTTCGCGAAACCTTGAGTTTGAACGCGCCGCCAGCGCTGGAGTAGTTCGGTTCACTGCGACCGCTGCTGTCGACCGGCAACAGCCCCGTGCCGGAATGACCTTTGCCGCCGTCGAGTTTCAGGCCGAGAAAGGCGTGGGCATCGATGCCAAAACCGACGCTGCCCGGTGTGTAGCCAGAGGTGAACGTGCCAATAAAACCCTGGGCCCATTCCTGCTTATAGTTTTTGCCGGAGGGCGAGGGCGAGCGGTAGTCGTTGCTCAGGAAGAAGTTGCGGCTGAGCACGTCGGTTTTGGCGTCGTTGAAGAAGTCGCTGGCGAAAACAGTGTCGGTCGCTGCGCAAAGCAGGGCCAACAGTGCAAGGCGTGGTGTCGAGGGAGCCATCGAAAGAGACCGACAATCAGGGAAAGTCTCCGATGATGGGCACGATCAACCGGGCGGGATTGAGCCGATGTGCTGAGTTCAACCGAGTGCCCTTGTGGGAGCTAGCCTGCTAGCGAAGGCGGCCTGCCAGTCGACATTGATGTTGAATGACACTCCGCTTTTGCCAGCAGGCTAGCTCCCACAGGGGGTATGGGTTACAGGCGGCCGTATTCGCGAGCGGTGCGATCCACGGCGATGCGCGTTTTGTCGACCAGCTCATCCATCTCCGCCCGCGTGGCAATCAATGCGGGGGCCATGATCATTCGGCCCAGCGTCGAACGAATGATCAGGCCTTCTTCAAAACCAATGGTGCGGCAGCGCCAGGCGATGTCGTTCTCGTTGGCAAAGCGCTTGCGGGTGGCTTTGTCTTCGGCGAATTGCAGCGCCGCCACCAGCCCGACGCCCTGAATCTCGCCCACCAGCGGATGGTTGCCGAACACCTCACGCAGGCAGTTCTGCAGGTACGGGCCGGTGTCGTTTTTTACCTGCGTGACCACGCCTTCATCGCGCAGGGCCTTGAGGTTGGCGATCGCCACCGCCGCCGCCACCGGGTGACCGGAGTAGGTCAGACCATGGGCGAACACGCCGCCTTTTTCCACCAGCGCTTCGGCCATGCGTCGCGACAGGATCAGGCCGCCCATGGGGATGTAGCCGGAGGTCAGGCCTTTGGCGATAGACAGTGTGTCCGGTTCAAAACCGAAGGCCTGGTGCGCAAACCATTCGCCGGTGCGACCAAACCCGCCAATCACTTCGTCGGCGCACAGCAACACGTCGTACTTGCGGCAGATGCGCTGGATTTCCGGCCAGTAGGTGGCGGGCGGGATGATCATGCCGCCAGCGCCCTGGAACGGTTCGGCGACGAACGCGGCGACCTTGTCGGCGCCCAATTCAAGAATCTTGTCTTCCAGTTGCCGTGCGGCGCGCAGGCCGAATGCTTCCGGGCTGAGGTTTCCTTCGTGGGCGAACCAGTACGGCTCGTCGATGTGCGCCACGTCAGGGATGGTGCCGCCCATTTCGTGCATGAATTTCATGCCGCCCAGCGCCGTCGCGGCCAGGGTCGAGCCGTGGTAGCCGTTCCAGCGGCCGATCATGATTTTCTTCTCGGGCTGGCCCATCACCTGCCAGAACTTGCGCACGGTGCGGATCAGCACCTCGTTGGCTTCGGAGCCGGAGTTGGTATAGATCGCGTGGCTGTAGTGCTGGGGCAGCAGGCTGAACAACAGCTCGGAAAGCTCGATCACCTGCGGGTGAGTGGTGTGGAAGAACATGTTGTAGTAAGGCAGTTGTTGCAGCTGCGCGGTGGCCGCGGCGGCCAGATCCTTGCGCCCGTAACCGAGGTTGGTGCACCACAGCCCGGACATGCCGTCCAGATAGCGCTTGCCGTCGTTGTCCCACAGCGCCAGGCGATCCCCGCTGACCATCACCCGCGGGCCTTCCTCGTTGAGCGCCTTCTGGTCGACGAAGGCGTGAATGTGGTGGGCGGCGTCGGCGGCCTGATAATCGCGGGTGCTGCGGGTCGGATCGAATTCGGCGGACATGGCGGTTCTCCAGAGAAACGGGGCAAGTGAGTGCGCGTTCATTCCAGCGGTGCACGGCTAATATTTGTCACTTAAAAATATTTTTGTAAAGAAAATATTTGTCGGTGAAAAAAGAAATCCGTAGGCTGACGCCCATCAGCAACACAGGACACCAGCACCATGAGCGGGCTCAGAGAACGGCAAAAGGAACAGCGCAGGGAAGTCATCGCGCAGGCAGCGCTGGAGTTGTTCATCAGCAACGGCTTCGGCGCGACCACGCTGGAGCAGATCGCCAATCAGGCCGGGGTTTCCGCGCCAACGGTGGTCAATTATTTCGGCGGTAAACAGGAAATTTTGCTGGCCTTGCTCAAACAGCCGGACGAGCAGGCGATGCGTGATGCGCGGGCCAATCTGGACGACGACAGTGATCCGCTGGAGGCGCTGTGCGAGTTCGAAGGCTTGATGACCGACTACCAACTGCAAGCGATGCCGGCCTCACTGTGGCGTGAGTTGGCGCCGTTTCTGCTCACGGGTGAACTGGCTCAGGCATTGAGTCCGTGGAATGCGGCGGTGATCGAGGAGACCAAAGCGCTGCTCGGGCATTTCCAGACGCAGGGCAAGCTGCGTGCGTCGGTCGATCTGGACGTGGCGGCAACGCTGTTCAACCAGTACGCGAACATGGCGTTCATCCGTTTGGCGACCCAGGAAGTGCCGGACCGACCGGCGCATGCCTTGCACATGCGCGGGGTGCTGACGCTGTTGTGTCACGGCATGCTGGAAGGTTGAACGGACTGACAGGTCCGCCCCGTCAGGAGGCGAAGGCTGTCCGCAGAGTGAATGACAGCAATGAAGAAATACTGTCATCACCCTCATCCTGCAAGCCGATCTGACAACCGTTCAGCGCTCAACTACGCTGCCTTACGTATTCCTCTGACACCCGGGCGTAAGGAAACACGCGCATGCGAAGCAGGCTGCTGGCGGTAGCGATGATGGTGTGTGCCTTGCTCGGGTCCGCAGCTGGCTGGGCGCTTGAGGAGACGGCAAAGCCTGCGAATGAAGCGGTGGAGCTGAAGGTCGCCAACCGCAGCATCATGCTGTTTCGCGCGACGCTGCTGGGCGAATCGCCGGCGACGCGGGTCAAGCGAGCGAAGACGGTCATCACCGAGGCGCTGGACGAGTCGGAGAATCTGACGGTCTCGATCGACCCGATCCACAACAGCTACATGGTTTTACTGGGCGACAAGCGCGCGTTCATCGTCGCGCCCAAGGACGTTGATGGCCTCGAATACGCCTCAGTGCAGCAGGCTGCCGAAGGCGCTGCCGAGAAACTGCGCCAGGTGGTCACAGAAACCGGTGAGGCGCGCAGCCTGCATCTGATCCTCAGGTCTTTGGCGCTGGCGGCAGCGTCCACTGTGATCTATGTCGGCTTGCTCTGGTGCCTGGCCTACCTGCGTCGCAAGTTGCTGAGCAAATTGCCCGAGTTGATGGAGCGCCATACCCAAGTGCTGAAAGTCGGGCGGGTGCAGTTGATCGACGCCAATTTTCTCTATCCGTTGGTCAGTCGCCTGCTGTTGGTGTTGCGTTGGCTGGTGATTGCGCTACTGACCTATGAATGGCTCGGGTTTGTCCTGTCGCGATTTCCCTACACCCGGCCGTGGGGTGAAAGCCTCAACAACTACCTGTTCGAGTTGGCCGGTTATCTGCTGGATGGCATTGTCGGGGCGATTCCCGGGCTCGGCGTGGCGCTGGCCATTTTCTTTATCGCCCGTGGGGTGACGGCGTTTGCCCGGCGCATTTTGCGGCGCATGGCGACCCCGGGCACCTTCAGTTGGCTGAACCATGAGACCCTGCAACCGACCCAACGCCTGACCTCGCTGGCCATCTGGCTGTTTGCCCTGGCGATGGCGTATCCGTATCTGCCGGGCGCCGGCACCGATGCGTTCAAGGGCTTGTCGGTGCTGATCGGCCTGATGATTTCCCTCGGTGCCACCAGTGTGGTGGGGCAGGCGGCAGCCGGATTGATCCTGACCTACACGCGCACTTTGCGCCCCGGCGAGTTCGTCAGGATCGGCGAATATGAGGGCACCGTCACCGAGCTGGGCATGTTCACCACACGCATCCGCACGGGGTTGGGTGAAGTGCTGACGCTGCCCAATTCGATGATCACCGGCACCGTCACCAAAAACTACTCGCGCACCGTGAAGGGTCCCGGTTACGTGGTCGATACCGTGGTCACCATCGGTTACGACACCCCGTGGCGGCAGGTCGAGGCGATGTTGCTGGAGGCGGCCCGCCGCACGCCGGGTGTTCTGGAAGACCCGCCGGCTCAGGTGTTCCAGACTGCCTTGTCGGATTTCTATCCCGAATATCGCTTGGTAGCGCAGGCCATTCCGAGCCAGCCGCGCCCGCGTGCGGTGTTGCTGAGCATGCTTCACGCCAATATTCAGGATGTGTTCAACGAATATGGCGTGCAGATCATGTCGCCGCATTATCTGGATGACCCGCAGCAAGAGAAGCGAGTGCCGAAGGACAAGTGGTTCACGGCCCCCGCACAAAAACCGGAGGGTCAGGATTTGCCTTAGTCAGTGCCGTTCTTTGGGGGGGCGTCAGCGCCGGATCGCGGCATACGACTTGCCCAGATCGCTGGCCCAGCCGTCCAGCACGCCTTTGACGTCATCGGCAGTCAGCACCTGTTTGTCGTTTTCCAGCGGCACGCCGGTGCCCTTGCGCACCACTTCGGCGACCACTTCGCCGGTGGAGCCATCCTCGAACGAGACTTCGGTGGTGATTTCGCTGTCCTGATCGCGGATGCCGGTGGCGGTGCTCACGCCGGCGGCAACCAGGGTCACCGGCAGCCATTCATAAAAGCGCAAGCCTTGGGTGCTGGCGGCGACGCGGGTAATCGCTGGTCTGACGGTCAGGGTGTTCGGCCCGGGTTGCGATACCAGGTGCATGACCTTGCCCAGCTCCAGCCTGAGCGCGGCGTCGTAGTAGTCGGTGACGCCGGACAGCGTGCTCAGCGGAACTCGCTCGGTCGGCGCGACGCTGGGGTAGAACTGACTGGGCGCCAGATAGGCCTGGGTGTAACGCCCTCGGGCCAGCGCCGGGCTGACCCAGCCCAGCACGGTCTGCCCGGATGGCGATGTGTGCTCGCTCAGCACGCTGTAATCGTGCAGAAATCCTGTGTACTTCTGCGGTTCAACGGTTTTGCTGCTGCAGGCCGACAGGCTCAGAGACGCTGTGCACATCAGTGTCATCAAGCAATGGCTTTTTATCATGCGAATCCTTGTTTTGCGCTTTTGACCCGTGTCGTTCAAGCGCGGGCAGTGATTGGGGAGGAGAGCGGCGGGGTGTTGTCCGAGCATTCGATGTGCAGCTGGCCGTGGCTCATGATCCACTGGATGAGGTCGGCGGTCGGAATCGAATGCACGTACTCCACCCATTGCGAATCGCTGGGGCCGTACTGCTCGAAATAGCGGCGCAGGACGATACGGCTTTGGTCATCTGACAGGCCCAGGCAGAACTCCTGAAACAGCAACGGCGTATTCTGATCAGGCGCGCTGGTGCGCTGGCTGAGAATCAACGGATAGCGGGCGTCGTGGCCCTCGGCGGTGTACCTGTCGTGCAATGCGCTCATTGAATGCCCCCCGGTTGTCGATGGCGAGCAGAGTGCCTGAGGGGTTTTGCCGCAGCATGTCCGCTTGATGTCCGCGACGAAGGAATGTTGCTCGATTGAAATATATGACCTGGCGGCCAGAATGGTTTTAGATGCGTTCTTTTTTGGCCTGAGGATCCTGTGCCCGTGAGCAGACTGCTGATCGTCGACGATGACGTGGAAATTCTCGCCCTGCTGAAGAAGTTCTTCATCCAGCACGCCTACGAGGTCGATGTCGCCGCTGATGGCGCAGCGATGTGGGCGGCGATTGCCCAGCAGCGCCCGGACACAATCATTCTCGACCTGATGCTGCCCGGTGAAGGTGGCCTGAGCCTGTGCCAGAAAGTGCGGGCGCAGATGGGCATTCCGATCATCATGCTGACCGCCATGGGCGAATTGAGCGACCGGATTGTCGGCCTCGAACTGGGCGCCGACGACTACGTGACCAAACCGTTCGCCCCGCGTGAACTGCTGGCCCGCCTGCGCGCCGTGCAGCGTCGTGCCGGTGAGCAGCTCAGCCCTGTCAGCGAACCTTCGCGACCGGTGATTGCTTTCGCCGGTTGGCATCTGGATATCACTTGTCGCGAACTGCGCTCCCCGGAAAACGTGATGATTCCGCTGTCCGGTGGCGAGTTCGATCTGCTGGTGGTGTTTCTCGATCACCCGCAACGCATTCTCACCCGCGAGCAACTGATCGACCTGTCTCGCGGCCAGGGCCACGACGCCTTTGATCGCAGCATCGACGTGCAGGTCAGCCGCTTGCGCCGCAAGATCGAGCCGGACAGCAAGCGTCCGGACCTGATCCGCACCGTGCGCAACGGCGGTTACCTGTTCACCGCCAAGGTCACGCGCGCATGATCCGTCGATTCCTGCGCCGTGATCCACTGAGTCGACGGATCGCCCTGACCATCGTCGCGGCCATGCTCGCTTCGCTGGCGCTCAATTTTCTGTTCGTGGAGGTGGCCGGGACCTGGGCGCGACCACCGATTGAACGTACCGGGTTGCTGGAGCAGATTGCTGCGACCGTCAAAGTGATCGAGGCTGCACCAGCGCCTTTACGCCCGAAACTCGCGCACGCGGCAACCGGCCCGACGCAGGAGGTGACATGGAGTGCGCAACGTGACGAACTCGGATTGCCAGCGGGGGGTACGCAGCTCATCGCCAACAAGACGTCGGGGTTGCATCAGTTGCTGGGTGATGAGCGAGACATTCGGGTGTTCAATCCCGCCGACTGGCCGAGCGGCAGTCCGCTGGCGCGCTACGCGGCGCTGATTCAACTGCCGGATGCCAGCTGGTTATTGTTCTCTTCGCCTGAACGCTCCTGGGGCCTGGACATCGGCACACGCATCGCGATCATCATCGCCCTCGGTCTGATCGCCACCGTGCTGGTGGCCTGGCTGGCCACGCAGCAACTGGCCAAACCGCTGCAACGCTTTGCCAGTGCCGCCCGCCGCTTTGGCGGTGATCTGCGCGCGCCGCCGATCAAAGTCGAAGGCCCGGACGAGATCCGCCAGGCCATCATCGCGTTCAACACCATGCAGGCGCAGATCCAGCATTACATCAGCGAGCGCACGCACATGCTCGCGTCGATCTCCCACGACTTGCGTGCGCCGCTGACCCGCATGCGCCTGCGCAGCGAGTTCATGGAGGACTTTGATCATCAGGGCAAACTGATCCGCGACATTGAAGAAATGCAGTCGATGATCAACGCTGCGCTGGCGTTCTTTCGGGAAGACACTCAACCGGAGCAAAGCACTGCGTTCGACCTGTCGGAGTTGCTGCAGACCATCATCGACGACTACCGCGACCAGAACATCGCTATCGATTTCCATGGCCCGGCGCATCTGGTCTACGAAGGTCGCCCGCTGGGAATCAAGCGTGTGATCGTCAATCTGCTGGAAAACGCCGAAAAGTACGCGCAGCAGCCGGCCATTACCTTGAGCAGCGATGGCTACAGCGTTTGCGTTGACGTCAGCGACGAGGGGCCGGGGATTCCCGAAGCGTCGTTGCAGCGGGTGTTCGACCCGTTCTTCCGCCTGGAAACCTCGCGCAACCGGGAAACTGGTGGCGTCGGGCTCGGGCTGTCGGCGGCGCGGGCGATCGTGCGCGAGCAGGGCGGCGAACTGACGTTGAGCAATCGCAGCAGCGGCGGCTTGCAGGCTCGGGTTGAGCTGCCGCTGTAGCACCTCAGGCCTGAGGTGCGAAACATCCCGCTGTTATGGCGACCCTGATAACGGGGGAAAACGCTTTGCTGCTTGTCGCTATGAAATTTGTTCTGTAGATTTTCATGAAATTATAAGAAATAAATTTCATGAGGCGCCGAATGTTTCAGCAATCCCAGCAGCATGTCGCCAGTTATTACGCCCACAGTTGCGCCGATGTTCTCAGCACGCGGCCGGCGCTGGAAGGCGCGCACGACGCGGAAGTGGTGATCATCGGCGCCGGATTCAGCGGGCTGCACACCGCGTTGCGTCTGGCTTTGGCCGGCAAGCGCGTCACTGTGCTCGAAGCCAGTCGCGTGGCATGGGCCGCGTCGGGACGCAATGGCGGGCAGGCGATTCTGGGCTGGTCGTGCGACATGCCGCCGCTGGAAGCTGCGCTCGGCTATGAGCGCGCCCGTCGCCTATGGGACGGCATGCGCTGGGCCGCGCAGGAACTGCGTGAATTGCCCGTGCGACACGGTTTTGATTGCGACTATCGCCCCGGCCATTTGTGGACTTCGGTGATGCCGCGTCGGGTCAGCCTGCTGACTGAATGGCAACACGAAGCCAGTCACAAATGGGGCCATGACGGCCTGCAATTCATTCCCCGTGAAGACCTGCCGCAATGGGTCGCCAGCGAACGCTATCAGGCCGGTCTATACGACGCCGAAGGCGCGCACCTCAATCCGCTGAAACTGGCGCTTGGCCTGGCGGCCGCCATCGAGCGCGCTGGCGGGCGTATTCATGAGCAAAGCAAAGCGCTGAGTTATCAGCAGGAGGGCGACGGTTTTCGGGTCAATACCGAACGCGGTTCGGTGAAGGCGGACGTGCTGGTATTGGCTTGCAACGCCTATCTTGATGAACTTGATCCGCAACTCTCCCGTTGCATCCTGCCGGTCGGCACTTATCAAGTCGCCACCGCGCCACTGACCCCGGAGCAAGCCATCGCGCTGCTGCCGAGCAACGTCTGCGTGACCGATAACCAGTTTGTCCTCGACTACTTCCGCCGCACGCCGGACAACCGCTTGTTGTTCGGCGGCGGCTGCACCTATCTGGGTGGCATGCCCAAGGACATTGCGGCGGCGACCCGGCCGTTTCTCGAACGGGTGTTCCCGCAACTCAAGGGCGTTGAACTGCAATTCGCCTGGGGCGGGCACATCGACCTGACCATGAACCGTACGCCGGATGTCGGCGGCGAGGGCAACCGTTATTGGCTTCAAGGTTATTCGGGGCATGGCGTGCTGCCGACACTGGCCGCCGCCCGCGCGGTGTCCGATGCAATTCTTGGCGAGACGGATGAATTGGCGTTGTATCAAGGTGTGAGCAATGGCCGTTTCCCCGGCGGCAAGCACTTCGCCGCACCGCTGGAAGCCATCGGCAAGGCCTGGTATCGCCTGCGCGATAGCATTTGATGAGATGTTGACCATGAACAAGCAAGAAGAAATCGCGGCGCTGGCGATCCTGATCCACGACCTGCGCAAGCACAAGAAATGCACCCTCAAGGAACTGGCGGACAAAATCGGCCGTTCGGTGGGGTTTCTCTCGCAAGTCGAACGCGGCCTGTCGCGCCCGACCGTGGCCGACCTCACCGCGATCAGCGAAACCCTCGGCGTGCCGACCACCTATTTCTACAGCCTGCCCAAACCCAGACAAGTGCCGTGGGTTACCCGCCCGGACGAGCGCCGCACGCTGTATTACGCCAGCGGCATTACCGACATTCTGGTGTCGCCGCAGATGCGTGCCTCGTTCTCGATGCTCGAAAGTCATCTGGAACCGGGCGCGAGCAGCGGTGACCGGCACATGAGCGACAGCTCGGAGCAGGGCGGTTACGTCCTCGAAGGCGAACTGACCTTGTGGCTGGGCAACGACGACGAACCGGTGACCTTGAGTGCCGGCGACAGCTTTCAATTCGACAGTCACACCCATTGCCGCTACGGCAACCGCACCGGGCAGCTCACTCGCGTGCTCTGGGTCTACACCTGATAACAACAAAGGATGAATACGATGGACGCTGTCTGCTCTGACCTGCTCGCCGAAGTGCGCGCGTTTCGCCAACGCTACCCCGAGGTACGCTATGTCGACCTGATTTCCCTGGACATTCCGGGGCATTTTTACGGCAAGCGCTATCCGGTGGACATGCTCGAAAAAGTCGCGGCGGGCAGCGCCTTGAAACTGCCGCAGAACTGCGTGTTGCTGGGCGTGCAGGGCGGTCTGTTCAAGATCGGTGATTACTGCTTCAACGACGGTGATCCGGACGCTGTGCGCCGCTTGGTGCCCGGCACACTCAAGCCCGTGACCTGGGAAAGTCAACCGCTGGGACAAATGCTGATCACCTCCGACGGCACCGCCAAACCGATCGAATTCGAACCCCGCGAAGTGCTGGCAAAAGTCCTCGACCGACTGGCGGGCAAAGGCATCCATCCGGTGGTCGCGTTTGAGCTTGAGTTCTATCTGTTCGACAAAAAACTGCGCGACGGCCTGCCGCAATTCCCTCGCGACGAGCTGAGCGACGACGCCGATGATCAGCCGAACATGCACATCGAACGCCTGTCGCGTTTCGCCCCGGTGCTTGACGACATGGTTGAAGCAACGCGGGCGCAGGGCATTGATGCCACGGTGATTACCGCCGAGCTGGGGCCGGGCCAGTTCGAAATCAATTTCGGCCATCTGGACGACGGTTTGCGCGCCGCCGACTGGGCGGCGCTGTTCTGTCGCAGCACCCGCGGCGTTGCGCTCAAGCACGGCTATCGCGCCAGTTTCATGGCCAAGCCGTACGTGCAGCATCCGGGCAGCGGCATGCATGTGCATGTCAGCCTGTATGACGCCGCCGGCAACAACCTGCTGGCCGCCAATCACCAACAGCCGCTGCGCCATGCAGTGGCCGGTTGCCTGGATTTGCTGCCGCACAGCATGCCGATCTTCGCGCCGAACCAGAACGCCATGCGCCGTTTGAGCGGCACGGTGAACACTGCGACCAAAGCGAGCTGGGGTTACGAGGATCGTGACGCCTGCCTGCGCATCCCCGAGTCGGACACGAAGAACCTGCGCATCGAATACCGGCTGGCCGGCGCCGACGCCAACCCGTATCTGGTGCTGGCGGCAATTCTGGTGGGCCTGGAACATGGTCTGGCATCAGGCAAGGAACCGATCCCTCCCCTCAACGACGATCGCAACAGCGGCATCGATTTCCCGACGGAAATCCTCGACGCGGTGCGCGCCTTGCAGCATCAGCCACAACTGCGTGCGGGACTGGGCGCCGAGTTTGTCGACGTGTATTGCGAGAACAAACGTCAGGATCACCTGGCATTCATGCAGGAGATCAGTGCGCGGGAGTATCGCTGGTATTTGTGATCACAGGTTCAGCGCCACACTTGAGTCAGTTGCAGCGGCCGCGATGACCGGATGGAATTCAGTACTGGTGAATTCCATCGCTCATCAAACTGATGATGGAGCCACCAGGTATTTTGAACACCGGGCGTGACGATGGCGAAAGAACGGCTTGAATGACGTCTGGAGAAAATCCAACGCCATCCCATGCGGTGTCTGCGCTGAGTTGGAAATAGTTGACGTTGGCTGGCAGCTATCGGCCAGAAGGGGTCATTCAAAGGATGGTTGTCAGTCTCTAACTATTATTTCTTCACACTTTTTTTGCTTTATGGAGGTGCACCAAATAATTCATATGCGCTCCTTTTTGATGCTGTTGCAGCCACATCTCCACAATTAAAGGCTCCGTTGGTCGTGGTTTATTTGCCACAATGGTGCATAAAAAAATAGTTTGACAGCGCAGTTTGGTTGAACATTAATTATCAGGGCGCTCAACTGGAATGTGAAACACACTCTGCTACGGTTCGTGTTTAAGGGTTGCTACTTCGTATTGAGCAGTATGAGCGATTGGGAGTTCGACCGGTTGAGGCCGTTTTCTACGATTGGCAGCTTGCGACTGTGGTAAGGGGGTTGACCATGTTTTTCGGCGTAAGATGGTATGATCGAGAGTACTTCGAAAAGAATCGAGATATAGACAAGAATAAAATGCACGGCCACCTCTTTTCTTAGTTTGGTGTGAGCGCAGATAGCTTTAAAGTCAATCATTTTGTAGCAGGCTGATTCGTGTGAAGGGGTCGCCATGGCAGGGAGCTATAGCGGCCCCCATACGAAGAAGGAAATTATGAATTGAGTACATTCCGAACGTATCTATACCTGGAGTTATTGCTCTGGATCTACCTCGGATGTTGGAACACAACGCTGCCTCTGATTATTGTACATCGGGGCAGCCTGTTTGAACTGGCTGTCTACGAAACAGCACTCGCATTCGCAGCGATAATTTCAATGTTGTGCTTTGCGCCACGCGTTGAGTCGATGCGCCGTAGTACTGCTCTTAAGGCAGGTTGTATTGTAATCTTGTTTGCCAGTGCATTGCGGTACTTATTTGCTTCTAACTGGTATTCGCTTGACGCCCTGATTCTCATCGACGTTATCGCCGTAGCAGCATTTGGAGTGGTCCAGCCTCTTTTTGGCATCTATCCTGCTGAAACTGTTGATAAACATCAAACGAGTGCTGCATTTCGCATTCGGCGTATCGTTGTTACCGTGGGTAGGGTTGCGGGGCCTTTGTTAGCGGGCATTGTAATTGCGGTGTATTCATTGGACATCTCGCTACTTTTTTCTTCAATACTGGGACTGGTAGCCGTAGTAATAGCAATGGCTCTACCGATAAGTGAAGCCCCCACAAAGCCAAGATCAACATCACATCGTATTAATGACATGTTTCTTGGGCTTAAACTTAAATGCATTCTTCCGCCAGAACAATTTTTGACCTGTTCCGGACTGCTACTTGGTTTGACCGTCACGGCGATCGTGCCGATGCTGATTCCGACACTTATACATACTCGCAATCTTGCGGAAGGCAATGCAGGCCTGTTGAATGCTGTCTTCGCGAGTGGAGCTATTGCAGGCTTGTTAATTTTGAGCCCAATTATTGCTAAAAGACACAATCAGCGCAAAAAATATCTTGGATGTTGGTCGTTACTGACTTTTTCACTTTGCGCGACGACGCAAAGCGATGAAGTTTGGCTATTGATTCCTTGGCTGTTTTTCGCGGGGGCGGCCAGTGCTTGTATTACCTTGATCGGAATGGATAAAAGAGTTGTGTCTATACCTTCGGGTGCACGCGTAAGATTGATGGCGTCCACGTTGGTTATTAGTCAGTTGGGAAGCTCGGTTTCATTCGTGATGACTGGCGCTATCATGTCTAAATTCGGCACGGCGAGTCTGGTATGGCTGTATCTGGGAGTGTTTGCAGTTATCTTTTTATACTCCATGCGTTCAAAAGAGGTATGGCAATTCCTGGAGAATGATGCTGAGGTGGAGCTGTATTATCAAAATAAACATCCGAAGCTCGCGGCAGTTATGGCTACATGATATAGGCTTCAGGTAAATGGAAGGGTTTATTGTAAAATATCAAGGGATTGTGGTTGCTCGTGTACGTCATACAAACATGACCTTACCGTGATGGGCGCTCCATCGAGTAAAGGGCGTATTGCAGGTCTAGGACAGCTCTTGTAGGGGATGGGGGTGTCGACTAGACGTCGGGCACCTCATATAGGTTGGAAGAGAGGCAGATACTACACAAATGCCAATACGTCCGCTTCTAGCCCGGAGTGTGTAAAAACGCTAGATCTCCTCTCGGTCTTCAAGGCTGACCCTGCTCTCGCGAAACGCGGGGTCAAAGTTATCTGATTTGGAACAGGCGGGAGATCGCGGTTATGGCCTTGTCTCCGTCAGTTTCATAGAGACCGAACAGGCGCGTTTGGTCGCTCAGACGATGAAGCCGAAAATGGTTATAGAACGCTTGGCCTAAGCGCTGATTATCGAATACACCGCGTTCCCAAAGAGTTAAAAACTCTTGATACGCAACGCGCTCAATTTCCAGTCTCGGCATGCTTTCCATATACACATCCATTTATGTCAGCGATGACCGAATCCTACTGACGCCGGACAGATGCGGCAATGCGTGTTTGGGGGCGATTTTTAATCATCCGAGCTGGCTTTGGAGTTTTTACACACTCTGGACAGGTTCCTGCCCTTCGTGAGAGGCAGCAAACGACACAAAGGAGACGGTTTCCATGTGGGCTGTGGGCATGGTTTCAGCTCCAATGTGAGCAATAAGGCTAGCACGCAGGCCCTGAAAATGTGGTGTCCATCGTGTGTCGGTCGTAATCCAGCAGGTAAGCATGATGGAGACGATACAGCTGTAAAAGCAGATTTTTGTTGGGGCCGACCACATCCATACCTCTGTCGTCGTAGGGGAAAACCATGACATGTTTCTTCAAATTGAAGAGGTACAAAATGCAGTTGGGTTTAGGCTGAATTGCGGAAAAGTCCCTAGCCAAGGCACACCAAAGAAATGTTTGAAGCTGGGTGGCGGGTGCTTCAAATGCGATGTTGATCCAATACTCCGGCTCCTTTTCGCAAAACCATTCCTCCGGATCTATTTCCTCACTCCAGACTGAGCATTCCGTGGGTATGTTAATGTCTGCAGATCGAAGAGCGCGAATCAGGGGCCGATGAGCAAATCGGTTGATGCCAGAATGAACGCGCAGACAAGCAACAAGCGTCGCGTCATCAAGGAAGATATCGCTGCAGATCTTTGCTGATTTTCGTAGTGCTGTTAGAAATTGCTCAATCACTCCGCCAGTTTCAGAGAGCTCAAAACGCAGACCTCCTGGATAGGTATAGAAAAGTGGCCTGGCAAATGCTTTACCCTCGAAGATCCTCTCAATTTCAAGTTGTAGATTCACTTGATCCCTTCATGGCTAATAGCCCGACTCCATGGCTTGGGCGGTGCAGACGGATATTACTGTATACGTTAGATCTGAGCTAAACCGCGATCGTCCTTTATTGGCCGATTGCTGTCTGTGCCTACGGGCAGCTTCCGGTCAGAAGGCGACACCCGCGAGTGACCGCTTTCCCATAGCGGCCCTGCGCGAATGGCGGATAAAGATGTGCCGGTCGATGCGGTCGGCGGCACATCGCTCGCCGCGCACGAGGCGGCGTTGCGCAGAATGGAACAGGCGGGCGCGAAGCTCATAAGCCGGGCGCAAATGTACTGCGAACTACAGCGCGACTGGGCGCGAGAAGTGACCGTACCGGGCTTTCTGGGCGTATTCGAGAACTTCGACGGGTTCAACGCTGAAAAAGCGCTGGAAGAAGCGGACAAGAAGGCCTGATTAGCGGGCAGTGGATGAAGGTGTCGCTCGCGAAAGCGGGCGCCACCTTTATTTTTTTCCTGCTGCAAACGACTGCTTTTGCGCAGGGCCCTGCCGCCGATTCAGTACCCTGAATGCGTCATGACTCTGTCAGATATCAACATGTGAATACTGGACAGTCGTGTCGCTTACTCATGAATCAGGAAGAGGCTTCACCAAAACCAATACGGCAAAAACTTTGGCGTGGGTTCGATCATGAGTTCCAGGTGGTAGGTGATCGGGTTGAAGAAAAACATATCCAGTATCAGAAAAGCCGCTACGCCAAACGACAGCGTCATGAACTCCCGATAGGGATGCTCGGCGAAGTACTGGTGTTTGCCATGGTAGAAGCTCAGCAGCGCAGACAATCCCAAGGCTACACCCAAGTAGTTGGGCTGTAACGGAACATCGGCGAAGTTGTTGTAGACCAGCACCGCTACCAGCATCCCCAACCCAAGCAGGGGCAACTTCAGGCAGACGTTGAGCAGGCCGTTTTTGGCGCGGACGAAGGCGGCTTCCTTGCTGACGAAGAGGTAAGCGGCCAGCAATGAAATCGCCGGGGTGATTGCCAGGATGTAGCGTGCTTTCTTGGAACTCGGAAGAGTGAACAGCACCAGCAGCACTAGCAGCCAGCCGGTTAGATAGCGCAGCAGGTCGATGTTTCTATCGCGGTTCGAACGGAAGAACAGTTTGTACTTCTTGAGAATGACGTTGATGGCGTAAAACACCGTGATGCCGTAGGTCAGCAGACCTGTCGAGAAGTAGAAGTAATAGCGTGGCGCGTGGTCGGAACCGAAGCGTGCGATGCCCTGCATGTTCAGCACTTCGTCGAGGAACGCTGGCCCTCCTTGCACGTAGGCCGCCCATGCCAGTAACACCACCCCTACAGTCAGAATCACCCCCGAGAGCAGTGAAAACAGCAGCAACATGCGCCACTGCCGGCTCAGTAAGTAATAAGCGCCAATGACACTCGCAGGTCCGATCAAGCCGATAGGCCCACGAAAAGCGAAACCCAGTGCCAGCCCGACGTACAGAAACACAAGGCGGCGCGGGTCTTTTTTGATCTCGGCCGTATAGGCAAAGTAGAAGCACACCACCGTTAACAGCGCCGGATAGATATCCAGTGCCAGCGAGTTGACGCCGTCGAGAAAAGCCCAGGTCAGCAGACTGAAAAGAACGCCGTACGCCCCCCACTTCTTGCTGTGCAGCGCGCCCAGTCGATAAATGAATACCAGCATCAGCGACGCGGCCACGCAGGACGGAAAACCCATGGAAAGAACGGATACCCGGCCGAATGGCAAGGACACCAGGTAGACCAACAAGGTATTGAGGACCGTGTAGTCGGGATAGGGTTTTAGGTCTTCGGCGATCGGGAACAGTGTGATGCCGTGCAGCAACATGTAATCGGCAAAGTCGACAAAGCGTGTTGTGTAGTTGAGGACCGCGGGTTTGTACTGCAATGCCATGAACACGGCCAGTGTTATGAAAAAAATGCTCAGGCATGGATTTCTCGTAATCAGTCCCGTCAACATTCCAGCCCGCGAAGTGCGCTCTACAACAAGCCGGGCATCATATCGATCCATCGCTAACCCTTTAGTGAAGTTGTTCTTTTGACCGCAATCCTGACAGTCCGGTGACGCCTGCATTGAACTTGTGTGTGGCGCGAGTTTGATGTTGAGCCTGGCCCGCGGCGAGGACTATTCAAGCATGACGGCCCTAAACACACCCTGAACAAAACCAATTGAAGTCAACAGGAAAACCGTATTAACAACGCGTGTCGAAACGGGCTTTGTGCATTTCAATGATTGAATGGCAGTGATACAAGGCCGGCTAGATGACGCGACCTTTCTTCGACGGCGAATGATCGGCCGGCCCGGTTCTGGCGGTTTGCAACAATCGGGCGAACGCCGCTTTGTCGATGGGCCGACTCATGAAATAACCCTGCACCTCATTGCATTGATCCTTGCCCAGAATCGCCAGTTGCTCCTCGGTTTCCACGCCTTCGGCGGTCACGGTCAGGCCCATGGCTTTACCCAGGCCGATGATCGCCTGGACCACCGCGCGATCGTTGGCGCCGTTGCTGATCGAGGCGATGAAGCGCTTGTCGATCTTGATCCCGTCGAACGGGTAGGCGCGCAGGTAGCCGAGGGACGAATAGCCGGTGCCAAAGTCGTCCATGTTCAGGCGCACGCCGAGTTCCTTGAGCGCATTCATCGTGGCCAGCGCGCCATCGGTGTCGACGAGCATCACGTTTTCGGTGATTTCCAGTTCCAGGCGACTGGCCGGGAAACGGGTCTGGATCAGCGCTTCGCGCACGTCTTCGACGACATCGCTGAGGGCGAACTGTGCCGGGGACAGGTTGACTGACAGGAGGATGTCTGACGGCCATTCGAGTGCGGTTTCACAGGCTTCGCGCAACACCCAGCGCCCCAGCGCCACGATCAGATCGGTCTGTTCCGCCAGGCCGATGAACACGTCCGGGCCCAGCAGACCCTTGGTCGGGTGCTGCCAGCGCACCAGCGCCTCGACCGAGACGATGTGCTTGCCATCGACGGTGTAGCGCGGCTGGTAATGCAGAATGAATTCGTCGTTTTTCAGCGCGCCGCGCAGGTCGCTCTCCATTTGCCGGCGGGTCTGGATCTGGTCGTTCATGTGCGCTTCGAAATAGCACCAGGTGTTTTTGCCCTCGGACTTGGCCTGATACAGCGCGATGTCGGCGCAACGGATCAACTCGCTGGGCACGAAACCCTGGCGGCGGCTCAGGGCGATACCGATGCTGGCCCCGACGTGCAACGGATGGTGCTCGAAGAGCATCGGTTGATGCAGGCTCTCGACCAGCCGGGTACAGAACCGGTCGACTTCCTGCCGAGTGTCCATGCCATTGAGCACCACGACAAATTCGTCGCCACCCAGGCGCGCCACGATGTCGTGCTCGCGGGTGCATTCGCGCAGACGACTGGCGACTTCCTGCAACACCGCGTCGCCTGCCGGATGGCCGAGGGAGTCGTTGATCGGCTTGAAGTTGTCCAGGTCGATCACCAGCAGCGACAGCGGCGGAGCGTGCTCCTTGAGCAACAGCGCCTCATCCAGATAACGCGCCAACTGGTTGCGATTGGGCAGGCCGGTGAGGGCGTCGTGCATCGACAGGTGCTGGATCTGCGCATGGGCGGCGACTTCGTCGGTGATGTCGCTGGCGGTGCCGCGATAGCCGACCACGGTTTGCTTCTCGATAATTGGCCGCGCCGACAGTCGACAGTGGCGTTGCTGCCCGGCGTGATCGCGGTAGGTGCAACGCAAGTCGCTGGCATTGCTGTCCTCGGTGAGTTTCTTCAGCCACAGCTCCAGCGGCGTGGTATCGCACGACACCAATTGCCCAATGCCCTGGCCCAGCCACTCGCTTTGTGGGTAGCCGGTCACCTCGCTGAAGCGCGCCGAGAGATAGGTCAGGCGCAAGTGTCTGTCGACTTCCCAGATCCAGTCCGACGCCGCTTCGGCGACCGCGCGAAACCGTTCTTCACTGGCTTCCAGCGCATGGTTGGCCGCTTCCAGTGCCTGATTCGAAGCCTGCAAGGTGCTGAAACTGTGGTCGACGTAGGTTGAAGATCGCACGGCGTGGCGCAAGAAATAGGCGGTCAACAGCATCAGCACGGCCAGCACGGCGCCAAGCGTGGGCAGCAACGACCACAACAATTGCTGCCCGGGTCGTTTCAGATCCGCTATCAAGCTGTAACCGGTGCTGTCCAGCGGTACTCGTGGTTGTTCTTCGGCGAGTTGTCCATCCGGAGTCAGGGTCAGGTTGCTCAGGCCATAAGCGACTCCGATCACCCGCAGTTTGGCGGGCGTCAGTTTGTCGACGAACACCAGCACCGAGGTCTGTTCCGGATCGCCCACCGGACGCTCATCGTTGGGCAGGATCGCCGCCGCCGTGACTAGCGCCGGCCATCCGTCGAACAGTGAGTAGGTGCTGACAGGCACCGTCAGACTGGATTGGCCTTGCACCTGATCAATCAGTGAGGCGGCAGATACCTCGAGCCAGCGCGAGATGTCACCGTCTTTCTGCTGCCCTTGCACCACGGCGTATTGGGTCCCCTGTCGATTCAACACAAAAACACCGTCATAACCGTCGGTGGTGAACAGGGTTTTGCCGATATTTTGCTGGTCGTACGCCCAGTCGATATCGACATCTGGATGCAGGTGTTCGTAGGCCGTGTTCCAGTCGGCATAGCTGGTGATGTAGCTTTTGGAGGTCGCGATGCGATTTTCCAGGGCGCGGGCCGTATAGAAGCGGGTTTGCTCGACATCCTCGCGATCCAGGCGAGCGGCAATGCTGAGCAGGGTGCCGACAGCGGCAATCACCCCGACGATAAACAGCGTACCGACCGCAAACGCCAGGCGGCGGGTGATTGCGCTTTGCTGAGGCGGAACCGGCGTGGCAGGAGCGAAACTGTCCATATGCTCGTCCTTGGTAGCTAGGGTTTGCTCATCTGGAACAGCGGCCCGAGCGCATTGTTCAATCTGTTGTTGGCAATGGCGCTGCGGCGGATTTCTCAAGCGTAGTGAATACGCGGGGATTTTGCCTTGAGACCGCAGCGGACGCGGATGGCTCGGTGCTATCGGTGCTCAGTGCGAAGAAACGTACACAGAGGGCGTGGCGGACTGGGGCAGGGCATACGTGGCTTTCATCCACGCGACCTCGGCCAGCGGTGTGCGACCGAAGAAGCGCTTGAACTCCCGACTGAACTGCGAGGCGCTTTCGTAGCCGACGTTGAATGCGGCCGTCGCAGCCGGCATGGCACTGCGCAGCATCAACAGGCGCGCTTGATGCAGTCGCGTGGCCTTGAGGTATTGCATCGGCGATGAGTCAGTGACGTTGCGAAAATGCACATGGAAGCTCGGTACGCTCATCCCGGCTTCCTCGGCCAGCGACTCGACGTCCAGACGTTGGTCGTAGTCGCTGTGAATCCGCCGGATCGCCCGGCTGACCTTGCCGAAATGCCCTTGCTGCTGGAGCGCCGCCCGCATCGAACCGCCCTGGGCACCGGTCAGGATCCGGTAGTAGATCTCCCGGACCAGCGCCGGCCCGAGGATCTGCGCGTCGCCGGGAGTGCTTAGCGCTTCAAGAAAACGCAAGGTCGATGCGCGCAATGGATCATCCATCGGCGAGGCGTACATTCCTTTGGGCGGAGCGTCGCTGGGGCCGAACACCTCGTCGACCTGCAGCATCAACTCGCTGGCCAGTTGCAAGTCGAGGCGCATATACACCGCCAGCATCGGCTCGGCCGCGCTGGCCTCGGTCTCCATGGTGAACGGCACGGGCACTGACACCACCAGATAATGCTGGGCGTCATACACGTAGACATCATCACCCAGATAACCGCGTTTACGCCCCTGGCAAAGAATGACGATGCCGGGGTCATACAGCACCGGGGTGTTGCTCAGCGGACGATTCGAACGCAGAAAACGCACATCATCGAGCGCACTGAGGTTATAGCCTTCCAGCGGCGCGAGCTGCCCCAGCAACTGCACCATGCGCGCGGTGTAAGGATCGGATGGACTCATGGGCATTGATCTCCTTGCCGGGGCTCAGCCATCGGTCGAGCGGGTCAGGTTTTCCCACTGTTCGATCTCGGCCAGGCTGCGTTGCAGTTTTTCGCGTACCAGCGTCAGTGCATCGCTGCCCAATAGCAAGTGCACGGGTGGGGAAGCGCTGCCGATCAGCTGAAGCATGGCCTGCGCAGCCTTGCGCGGATCGCCCAATTGCTTGCCGCTTTTCTCTTCGCGGGCCTTGCGTACCGGGTCGAAGCTGGCGTCATAGTCGGCGATGCTGCGCGCCGTACGCTGCATCGAACGACCGGCCCAATCGGTGCGAAACGAGCCAGGTGCCACCGCAGTGACAAAAATGTTGAACGGCTGCAATTCCTTGCTCAGCGTATCGGAAAGGCCTTCCAGGGCGAATTTGCTTGAACAGTAATAGGCGATACCGGGCATGGTAATGCTGCCGCCCATCGAGGTGATATTGAGGATATGCCCGGCTCGCCGCTGTCGGAAGTACGGCACGAACGCCTTGATCATCGCTGCCGCGCCGAACACGTTGACCTCGAACTGATGCCGCATCTGCGCCAGCGGTGACTCCTCGAAAACACCCTCATGTCCGTAGCCGGCGTTGTTCACCAGCACATCGACCGGACCCATTCGGGTTTCGACGTCGGCGATCACGCCGTCTATGTGTTCGAAATCGGTGACGTCGAGTAACACGCCGTGTGCCCGATCTGCTGACAGGGCTTCGAATGACTTCAGGTCGGCGTCATTGCGCACGGTGCCGATAACCCGGTGACCGGCGTTGAGCGCCTCCTGCGCGAGCGCACTGCCAAAGCCACTGCTGACACCGGTGATGAACAAGGTTTTGAGGCTGTGCATGGCAAGCTCCGACGGATAAGTGAGAGGCCATGGTAGGCAGCCTGGGGCGAGAGGGGTATGCCGGTTAGTCTGCGAGGATTGCCTGTTCCTATTGGCAGGCCTGCGAAAATCAGCGAAGTGTTACTCAGCTACCGATCTGCACCTTTGCAGGGCTCGCAATGAGCCATCGGGTAGCACATCTCGAGTCTTGCAAGACAGGAACTTATCGCCGGTTTGTCGCTTAAATCATGCGAATCAAAAGCTTGGCTGAGTTGAACAGAATCTGGCATGCATCGTGCTTTTTTTGCATCCGTGGATAATTGGATACAAAAAGACAAAAGGTGCTGCCATGCAATTCGCTCCTGCCTTCGATCAACGTCAACCGATGACCGCCGAAGAAGAGGCCTACAACTTTCTGTTGGAGGGCATCTGTGGTGGTCGGTACCGCAAGGGCGACCGGTTGATCGCCGAGGACATCGCCAGTGAAATCGGCATGAGCCGCATGCCGGTGCGCGAAGCGTTTCGCCGTCTCGATGCGCAGGGTCTGGTGACGCTGAGGCCCAATCGCGGCGCGGTGGTCAGTGGTCTGGATGTCGAGCAGATGCACGAAGTGTTCGAGATGCGCAGTGCGCTAGAGGGCCTGGCGATTCGCATCGCGGTGCCCAGGATCAGCGAGCGTCAGTTGACGGCGCTGGAACGGCTTCTCGATGAAATGGATGACTACCGCGACGAGAGTGCGGCGTGGGTCAGCCGCCATCGCAAGTTCCATGAATACCTGTGCAGCCTCAGCGAGCGCCCTCGGTTGCTCAAGCAGATCAGCGCCCTCTACGCGCTGATCGAAGCGCCCATGCGCCTGTGGCTGCAGCACATCGAAAAGCCCCTGAGTGCGCGCCAGGAGCACCAGATCATCCTTGATGCGATTCGCGCCGGCGACGCCAGCAAGGCCGAAGCCGTGGTGCGCGAGCACATCGAAGGCACGGTGCCCGAACTGATCAAATTTTTGCAATCGGAAAAATAACCACAGAGCGGAACACGAGTCCGCCGATGTTTTGACGTTGAGTACTGCCCCCGTTACTAACCGAACTGGAGTGTCTGGTCATGCATACGTCTCGCCTGTTATTGGCTGCAATTTCCCTCGGACTCTGTTCGCAATGGGCGCTCGCCGCACCCACGGTGCCGGAGCGTCTGGTCAAGGTCGACAAACTGACCTATTGCTCGGGCATGGATTCGCCGCCGCTGGTGTCTTTCGATGAAGCGCAAAAGCCCAAAGGACTGACCGTCGACCTCGGCCTGGAAATCGCCAAGCGCCTGGGCGACAAGAAGGTCGATTGGCGGGTGATTCCGTTCTCCGGACTGCTCCCGGCCTTGCTTGCCAAACAGTGCGACATGATCGTCGACCAGCTGTTCGACAAGCCCGAGCGCCGCGAGGTGATCGACATCGTCAACTACATGTATTCCAGCCAGGCAGTCGTCGTGCCCAAAGGCAATCCGAAGGCGCTGAAAACCCTGGCGGATTTGAGCGGGCACAAGATCGCGGTGCTTAACGGCTCGACCATCAAGACCTTGCTCGATGCGGAAAATGAAAGCCTGACCAAGGCCGGCAAGCCGCCGATGAAACTGGTGGTCTACAACACCGACACCGACGCCTTCCAGGCCTTGCGCATCAATCAGGTCGACGCTTACGGCACCACGGTGGAAACCGCCGGTTATTACGCCGCGATGGCCCCGGACCTGTTCGAGGAAGGCGTTCCGGCCTTCAGCCGGATCCTTACCGGCCTGGGCATCCGCAAGGACGATGCGCAACTGAGCGCTGCGGTGCAGCAGATCATCACCGACATGCGCAGTGACGGCAGCTACAACCAGCTTCTGAGCAAATGGCACGTTTCCAGCGACACACTCGATTGAGGTAGGCGTTGATGAACTTCAATTGGGATGTGTTCTGGCAATACCTGTTGCAGCCGAGCGGGGTTTATCTCACCGGGCTCTGGCTGACCTGCCTGATCAGTGTGCTGGCAATGCTGCTGGGCTGTGTGCTGGGGTTGGCCGCTGCATTGTTGCGTTTGTCGAAGAACCCGTTGCTGCATCTGCCCGTGCGTTTTTATGTGTGGCTGATGCGCGGCACGCCGTTGCTGGTGCAGATCGTTTTCCTCTACACCGCGCTGGCGGCGGGCGGGATTTTTCGCTTCGAAGACATTGAGCTGTTCGGGCTGGTGGTGCCCGGCAACATTCAGGCCGCGATCATTGCTCTGGGGCTCAACGAAGGCGCGTACATGGCCGAGATCATCCGCGCCGGTATCGGCGCCGTGGACAAGGGCCAGTACGAGGCCGGGCGTTCGCTGGGCATGACCTTCGCCAAACTGATGCGTCGCATCGTGCTGCCACAAGCGTTCCGGGTGATCGTGCCGCCGCTGGGCAATGAGTTCAACGTGATGCTGAAAAACACCACGCTGGTCAGCGTGATCGGCGTGCAAGAGCTGTTGCTCAGCACGCAGATGGTCACCTCGGCAACTTTTCGGGTGTTCGAGTTGTACCTGGTGGTGGCGATTTATTTCCTGTTGCTTACCACGCTGTGGGGCTTCTTTCAGCGCTGGCTGGAGAACCGCTTCGGCCAGTCCGACCGACCTTCTTCGCCGCCGCCGGCCTCCAGTCGGATGTTCGGTCGCAGCACTCTGAAACTGTTGAGGGGACGCTAAGCATGGCGCAGCCAAACGACGAACTGATCATCGAAGCGCTGAACATTCACAAGTCCTTCGGCGATCTACAGATTCTCAAGGGTATCTCGCTGCAAGTACGCCGTGGCGAAGTGGTGGTACTGATCGGCGCTTCGGGTTCGGGCAAGACCACGTTTATCCGCTGCATCAACCTGCTCGAAGACATTCAGGGCGGAGAGATCCGGGTCAGCGGTCGGCCCATGGGCTATCGCACCCGGGCGGACGGCAGTCTGGTGCGTGATTCGGAGCGCAACATCGCTCGCCAGCGTCGCGACATCGGCATGGTGTTCCAGCGCTTCAACTTGTTCCCGCACATGACCGCTCTGGAAAACATCATCGAAGCACCGATTCAGGTGCTGGGTGTGCCACGCCAGGCAGCGCTGGAGCAGGCGCGGGCCTTGCTCAAGCGAGTCGGGCTGGCAGACAAGGCCGGGCATTACCCGTCGATGCTTTCCGGCGGCCAGCAGCAACGAGTGGCGATCGCCCGAGCGCTGGCGATGAAACCGCAGGCGATGCTGTTCGACGAACCCACCAGCGCCCTCGACCCGGAAACCGTCGGCGAGGTTCTGCAAGTGATGAAAGAGCTGGCCGAGGAGGGCATGACCATGGTCGTGGTCACCCATGAAATGGGCTTTGCCCGCGAGGTCGCCGACCGGGTGGTGGTGCTCGATCAGGGCGAACTGATCGAACAAGGCCCGCCGGAACAGATCTTCAGCCGTCCGACTCATCCCCGAACCCAGGCCTTCCTCAGCCGCGTGCTGTGAATTTCACAAGGACATCGACGATGCGTTTATCGAGTGTGTTTACGGCGCTGTGCTGCGCCGCCGTGGTCCCCATGCTTCAGGCCGCCGACTCGGTGGTGAAGGTCTACAACTGGTCCGATTACATCGGCCCCGATACGCTGAAGAACTTTGAAAAGGCCAGCACGATCAAGGTTCAGTACGACATTTTCGACACCAATGAAATGCTCGAAGCCAAGTTGCTCTCTGGGCATTCGGGCTATGACGTGGTGGTGCCGTCCAGCCAGTTTTTGTCCAAGCAGATTCGCGCCGGCGCCTATCAGCCGCTGCAACGCGGATTGCTCGATAACTGGAAGCACCTCGACCCGCGTTTGATGCAACGTCTGCAGGCTGCCGACCCCGGCAACCAATACGCCGTGCCGTACATGTGGGGCACGGTAGGCATCGGCTACAACGAGGAGAAAGTCCGCGCCGTGCTGGGCAAGGATGTGCCGCTCGATTCCTGGTCAATGGTGTTCGATCCGCAGAACCTCGCCAAACTGAAAAGCTGCGGCGTGGCCTTTCTCGATGCGCCGGTGAAGATCATTCCCCAGGCCCTGCTTTATCTCGGCCTGGACCCCAACAGCGTCAAGCCGGACGACTACAAACAGGCCTCTAAACTGCTGATGACGTTGCGGCCTTCGGTGACCTATTTCAACTCATCGAAGTACACCGCGGACCTCGCCAACGGCGACATTTGCGTGGCGATCGGCTACTCCGGTGACGTGATGCAGGCCCAGACCCGGGCGCGCGAGGCCGGGAAAAACATCGACATCCGCTACCTGATTCCCAAGGAAGGCGTGAACCTCTGGTTCGACATGCTGGCGATCCCCAAAGACGCCGCTAACGTCGCCAACGCCCATGCGTTTATCAATTACCTGCTGCGCCCAGAGGTGATTGCACCAGTCAGCGATTACGTCGGCTACGCCAACCCGAACAAGGACGCCACGGCGCTGATGGATCCGAAGGTCAGCGGTAATCCGGGGATCTACCCGACTGACGAGGTGATCAACCACGCTTTCGTCTCCGCCGATCTGCCGGAAAACATCCAGCGTCTGATCACCCGCGAATGGAACCGGATCAAGTCCGGCCAATGAATTGCTGATTTGAAGAGCCTTTGCCATGTTGAAATTTTCTGCTCACGAATACCCTTATCCGTCGCAACGCCAAAGCGTCTTCGCCCGTCGTGGCATGGTTGCGGCATCCCAACCTTTGGCCGCGCAGGCCGGTATCGAGATGCTGCAAAAGGGCGGTAACGCGGTCGACGCCGCCATCGCCACGGCGGCGGCGCTGACCGTGGTCGAGCCTACGGGTTGTGGCCTGGGCGGCGATGCGTTTGCGCTGGTCTGGTTCAAGGATCAGTTGCATGGCCTTAATGCCAACGGCCATGCCCCGGCCAGTCTGAGCATCGAAGCGGTGAAGGCGGCCGGCCATGAGCAAATGCCGTTGTATGGCTGGACGCCCGTGACGGTGCCCGGTTGTCCATCGGCTTGGGCCGAGCTGTCGCAACGTTTTGGTGTGTTGCCGTTCGCCGATGTGCTGCAACCGGCGATCAGTCTGGCCAGAAACGGTTTTCCGCTGTCGCCGGTGGTTGCCCATCAATGGCAGATCGCGCTGGATGAATTCAGTCCTCATCGCAATGAAGTGCTGCAGGCCTGGTTCGACACGTTCCTGATTGACGGTCGTGCGCCCAGGGCCGGAGAGATTTTCCATAACCCGGCGCAGGCGCGAACCCTCGAAGAACTGGCCCTCACGCGTTGCGAGAGTTTGTATCGCGGCGATTTGGCGCAACGCCTGGATGCGCATTCGCGGGCAACGGGCGGCTATCTGCGCGCCACGGATCTTGAGCATTACCGCGCGCAGTGGGTCGAGCCCATCCACGTCAATTATCGCGGCGTGGATGTCTGGGAAATCCCGCCGAGCGGGCAGGGGCTGGTGGCGCTGATGGCGCTGAAGATTCTTGAAGGTTTCGACTTCGACCACCGTGACAGCCAACAGACCTGGCACCGCCAGCTGGAGGCGATGAAACTGGCCTACAGCGATGGTCTGCACTACATCACCGATCCGCTGCACATGCGCGTGGCCGTGGCCGATCTGTTGAGTGACGAGTACAGCACCCGCCGCCGTGCTCAGATTGGCGAACAAGCGCAGCCGCCGACGCCGGGCGATCCACACGCCAGTGGCACGGTGTACCTGGCCACAGCGGACGGGCAGGGCAACATGGTCTCGTTCATCCAGAGCAATTACCACGGCTTCGGCTCCGGCGTGGTGTTGCCCGACAGCGGCATCGCCCTGCAAAACCGAGGGCAGGAATTCAGCCTTGATCCCGAGCATGCCAACGCATTGGCTCCCGGCAAAAAGACCTTTCACACGATCATTCCCGGCTTCCTGACCAAGGACGGCCAGGCGCTGGGGCCGTTTGGCGTGATGGGCGGCTACATGCAGCCGCAGGGTCATGTGCAGATGGTCATGAACCTGGTGGATTTCGGCCTGAACCCGCAGTCGGCACTGGACGCGCCGCGCTGGCAGTGGCTGGGCGGGATGAAGGTCGGCATCGAGCAGGGCGCTTCAAGGGATCTGGCCAATGCGTTGGCCCGTCGTGGACATGAGGTGCAGATCGCCAGTGACCTGACGGATTACGGACGCGGGCAGATCATTTTGCGTGATCCGGTGACGGGCGTGCTGTGTGGCGGGACCGAGCCGAGGGCGGATTCGCATATCGCGGTTTGGTAGAGACGGCAGGCACTCGTGAGGTCAGGAGCACACACTTTTTCACAAAGACCTCCCGGGATCCAATCGATGGCAGAATCTCCCTGACTTGACTGTTTTGGAGAACACCATGCTTCGTGTGTTTGAACGAAGACTCGATCCTTTCCCGCCTGACGAGTTGCCACCGCCGCCCAACGGTCTGGCCAGGTTTCTCTGGGCCTGCACTCGGGGGGCGCGCGGCTACGTCCTCGCGCTGGCGTTGCTCAGCGCTGCCGTGTCGGTTTATGAAGCGTGGCTGTTTTCCTTCCTCGGCCAGGTCGTCGATCTGCTCTCGACCTGGCAGGCGGGCGGGGAAGCGGCTGCGCAGGAGCGTCGCGTGTTGTGGGGCATGGGCATCGTCATGGTGCTCAGTGTCGGATTGGTGGCGTTGCGTACCATGGTTCAGCACCAGATTCTGGCAATTAACCTGCCGCTGCGCCTGCGCTGGGATTTCCATCGGCTGATGCTGCGGCAAAGCCTTTCGTTTTTCTCCGATGAGTTTTCCGGACGGGTCACGACCAAGGTGATGCAGACAGCGCTCGCCGTGCGCGACGTGCTGTTCACCATGATCGAGATCCTGCCCGGGATCGGCGTGTACTTCATCGCGATCATCGCCTTGGCCGGCGGTTTTGCGCTGAAGCTGATGCTGCCGTTTCTCGCGTGGGTCGTGTTGTTCGGGCTGGCCATGGGGTACTTCGTGCCGCGCCTGGGCAAGGTCGGCCAGGAGCAGGCCAACGCGCGCTCGATGATGACCGGGCGTATCGCCGACGCCTATACCAACATCACCACGGTGAAACTGTTCTCCCACTCCAACCGCGAAGCGCACTTTGCGCGGGCGGCGATGGAGGATTTCAAGCAAACCGGTTTTCGCCAGATGCGTCTGGTCAGTCTGTTCGAGATCGTCAATCAGGCCCTGGTGGTGGCATTGATCATGTCAGCGGGCGGCTATGCCCTGTGGCTGTGGCACCAAGGCGATGTCGGCGCCGGCGCGGTGGCGGCGATCACCGCCATGGCGTTGCGGATCAATGGCATGTCGAACTGGATCATGTGGCAAATGACTTCGCTGTTCGAAAGCATCGGCACCGTTCAGGACGGCATGGCGACGCTGACCCAGGGCACCAAGGTGCAGGACGCGCCGGATGCCGGCGTGCTGGTGACCTCGGGCGGCGCAGTGACGTTCGACAAAGTGAAATTCAATTACGGTGGCGAGCGTCAGGTGCTCGATGGCCTGAGCCTGAGCATCCGTCCCGGAGAAAAGATCGGTCTGGTGGGCCGCTCCGGTGCCGGCAAATCGACGCTGATCAACTTGCTGCTGCGTTTCTACGATGTCGACAGTGGCGAGATTCGGATCGACGGCCAGAACATTGCGCACGTGACTCAAGACAGCCTGCGCAGTGCCATTGGCATGGTTACGCAGGACACTTCGTTGCTGCACCGCTCGATTCGCGACAACATTGCCTACGGCCGGCCCGATGCCACCGACGCGCAGATCCGCCGCGCGGCGGCCAACGCTCAGGCCGACGAATTCATCAGCCAGTTGAGTGACCGCCAGGGCCATACCGGTTACGACACTCTGGTGGGCGAGCGCGGGATCAAGCTGTCCGGCGGCCAGCGCCAACGGGTAGCGATTGCCCGGGTGATGCTGAAGAACGCGCCGATTCTGCTATTGGACGAAGCCACCAGTGCGCTGGATTCCGAGGTTGAAGTGGCGATTCAGGAAAGCCTCGACGACATGATGCAGGGCAAGACCGTGATCGCGATCGCTCATCGACTGTCGACGATTGCGGCGATGGACCGGCTGATTGTCATGGATGACGGGCGCATCATCGAGCAGGGCACCCACGCCGAATTGCTGGAGAAAAACGGTGTGTATGCACGGCTGTGGGCGCATCAGAGCGGCGGCTTTCTGGGTGAGGACAAAGGCGTGATCGAGGCGGTGGATCAGGCCTGAATGAAGGGGACGAACTCGAATGCCTCTGATCCCTCAATACCCGTGACAGCGTGCTGTCGGACCTTATTTCCTGTGTAATCCATGGAGCATTGCATGATTGATAACTGGAGTGGTCAGGTAGCGTTGGTCAGTGGCGCGGGCAGCGAGCAGGGCATTGGTTTCGCCATCGCCAAACGTCTGGGTGACCTGGGGGCAAAGCTGATCATCACCGGCAGCAGCGCGCGCATCCTTGAGCGTGTCGCACAACTCTGTGCGCAAGGTTATACCGTGGAAGGTCGCGCTGCCGATCTGACTGAGCCTGCTCAGGTCGCCGAACTGGTGACCTGGGCCGAGTCGCTATGGGGGCGAATCGACATACTGGTGAACAACGCCGGTATGGCGGTTCAGGGTGAGCCCGAGGTGTTTTGCGACGTTGCCACAATGAGCGTCGAGCACTGGAACACCTCGATTGCCCGCAATCTGACCACGACCTTTTTGTTGACCCGCGCCGTGTTGCCAGGGATGCAGCAGCGTCGCTACGGGCGCATCGTCCATATCAGTTCCACCACCGGTACCCGTGGCAGCAACCCCGGCGAGGCCGCGTATGCGGCGGCAAAGGCCGGAATCGTCGGAATGAACATGAGCCTGGCGCTGGAAGTCGCCCCATTCGGTATCACTGTGAATGCTGTTGCTCCCGGATGGATCGCGACACAGTCCAGCACCCCCGAGGAGTTGACAGCAGCGCGCTATGTGCCGGTCGGACGTGCAGGCAGACCGGAGGAGGTGGCTGCCGCCGCCGCTTTTCTCGCCTCACCCGAGGCCAGCTACATCACCGGTGAGCTTCTGGTGGTCGACGGCGGTAACTGGCTTTCTGAGAACAAGGGGCCGCGTTGAGGGCCATCCAGCAGCAACGTCTGCCGGTGAGGCGAGGCTTTGACGATTCATGAGGTCGTCTGGTCATGAGCGAATACCAGTTTTCGCGACACCTGCAGCAGTATCGGGCACTGTATCTTGTCTCGGTTTTGTTCAAGCCCGATCGGCGCGGTCCATCATTCGAATACTGGCAAATGTCGATTCGTTGCGTGCCTGATCGAGCGTCGTCAGCGTTCTGATCGATGACGATTGCACTGCCGCTTTTCGACTCATTTCAGAGCCTGAACGCTCGTCGCTCGGCGGCACACCAAAGTGCTCGCGATAGCATTTTGAGAAATGCGGTGTGGAGACGAATCCGCAGACATACGCCACGCCAGTTCAACGATCGGCAGGGAAGTTTGTTTGAGCAGTTGCCGTGCGCGAATAAGCCGCAACCTCAAGTAATAGCGTGACGGTGTGCATTGCAGGTATTTCTGGAACAGTCGCTCCAGTTGTCGGCGTGACAGTTCGACGTATTCAGCCAGTTTATCCAGGTCGATCGGTTCTTCAAGATTGGCCTCCATCAGCGCGACGACTTCTTGCAGCTTGGGCTGATGCGTGCCGACCACATGTTTGAGCGGCACGCGTTGATGGTCTTGCTCGTTGCGGATGCGCTCGTAGACAAACATCTCGGAGATTGCGCTGGCCAGTTCACGACCATGATCACGAGCAATCAGGTGCAGCATCATGTCCAGCGGCGCGGTGCCTCCAGAGCTGGTAAAGCGGTTTCGGTCGAGGGTGAAGAGGCTGGTGGTGACGGTGACGCGCGGGAAAGCTTCCTGCATCGCCGCTAGAAACTCCCAATGCACGCTGCACTCGTAGCCGTCCAGCAGCCCGGCTCTGGCGAGCGCCCAACTGCCGGTGCACACTCCGCCCAGGCGTTTTGACTGTCGCGCCAACGCTTGCAGCCACGCCGTGTGCTCCCGGGTAATCGAGGTCTGGATGCCGACACCACCGCAGACGATAACCGTGTCCGCCATGGAGGGATTACGCCACGCCCCGTCCGGCGTGATTGGCACGCCGTCGCTGGCCCAGACCGCTGTTCCATCGCGGCTGAAGGTATGCCAGCGATACAGTGTTCGCCCCGACAATTGATTGGCCATGCGTAGCGGCTCTACGGCGGATGCCAAAGATATGAGCGTGAATTTATCCAACAGCAGAAAACCAACGGATTGTGTCGTACCGTCGGCCACGAACGGGGTCGATGACATCATGGCCTCACAGGAATCTGTCTGAGATACAGGCGTCGCTCATTCCCCCGGCCTTCGCCAAAGGAGTATCAGCTTCGACGTGAACGCCTAGCCCACCGACGTTGCTCGCGTCGCCGGGGCAGGGTGACGCGACGTCATCAAGCCGATAAAGGAGATTGCCAGCGCAAGGCCAATGGTGGTGGTGACTTCGGTGCGGTGCTGCGGGGTGATCATCATGACCGCCAGCGCCGCACAGATGAAGCCGATCACCAGCCACGTCAGCCAGGGAAACAGCCACATGCGGAAGGTCAGCTCGACTTTGCGCTGTTGCAATATCCGCCGCATGCGCAGCTGCGACACCGCAATCGCCAGGTACACCAGCAAGGCAATCGCCCCGGAGCTGGCCAATAGAAACTCGAACAGCCCGGCGGGCATGAAGTAGCTCCATACGGTGATCGATGCGCCCAGCACGGTGCTGGCGATCACGGCGGCCCGCGGCACACCTGCCGCGGAAGTCGCCTTCAGCGCTTTTGGTGCATCGCCTCTACGACCCAGCGAGTACAACATGCGCGAGGCAATGTAGATCGAGGAGTTCATGCAACTGGCCACGGCGATCAGGACGACGACATCGACCATGAACTTGGCATTTGGAATGTTCATGATTTCAAGGGCGCGCTGATACGAGCCCACCGAGGCCAGCAACGGATCATTCCAGGGCACTACGGAGATGACCACGAAGATCGACAGCAGGTAAAACACGCCAATGCGCCAGATCACCGAGCGGGTGGCCTTGGCAATGTTCTGCGCCGGGTTATTCGATTCGGCGGCGGCGATGGTCACCGCTTCAGTGCCGATGAAACTGAACATGATCGTGATGAAAGCGCCGACCACCGCCGACAAGCCGTTGGGCGCAAAACCGCCGTGCGTGGCCATCAGACTGCTCAGCCCGCTGACTTCACGGTCGGGAACCCAGCCCATCAACACGGCAAAACCGACACCGATGAAGCCGATGATCGCTACCACTTTGGCCATGGCGAACCAGAACTCGAACTCACCGTATTTGGACACGCTGAACAGATTGGTCACCACCAGCGCAATGATCGATCCCAACGCGAACAGCCAGGCATCGACCTGCGGAAACCATTGGTTCAACACATGCCCGGCTGCCAGCGCTTCGATAGGAATGACCAGCACCCAGAACCACCAGTACAACCAGCCGATGGTAAAACCGGCCCAGCGGCCGATGGCCTGGTCGGCATAGGTGGAGAAAGAACCGGTGTCCGGATTGGCCACCGCCATCTCGCCGAGCATGCGCATGACCAGCACGACGAGCAAACCGGAAAACAGATAGGCGAGCAGCACCGCCGGCCCTGCTGCGGCAATGGCGTGCCCTGAACCGACAAACAGACCGGCGCCGATAATCCCGGCGATGGACAGCATTGTGACGTGACGAGGCTTGAAGCCCTGCGCCAATTGGCTACTCGAATCCATGGAGTTCGGGCTGATCATCGGTATTTTTATTCTCTGCTGATCGACATTTAAGCGAATTGAACGGGCACCCGATCGAACACCATCGTTGCCTGCTGAAACTCCCGAAAGAAGCCCGTCCAAACGCCGCAGCTCTTATCAACCCCATGATCCGAGCGGGGTCGTTTGATACGAAGACACGGCACCTTAGCCGGCCTTGTCGCTGATTCAGTAGCCTGATTGCGCCATGATCGTGTCTGATATCGACATGCGAATACCATGAGGTCGTATTGGAATTTTCTACGAATCTCTCAGCTATTCGACCGAATCGCGCATCAGCCGGGAAAAAGATCGAGTCGAATATGCCAACATTCAGGGCGGTAGTTCGGATAGCGTCCGCCGGCGAGTGGCTGACTATTACGATGGTTTTTATGGACAGGGGCTATGCAATGGATTTGAAGTTCAGTCATGTAGATGTACTGGTCAATAATCTCGAGGAAGCCTGTGCTTACTACGCACACATACTAAACGCCAGGATTTCCAAAACACTTGTCTGGGAGCGGGGCGGTCTGCATGTTCGCTACGCGATTGCACTGATAGGTCAAGAACGTTTCATGCTGGTGCAACCGTTGGCAGGCAATCTGAAAGAGCTTTTGGATTCCTCGGGTGAAGGCATGATTTACCGCCACTGCTACTCAACGAAAGATATCGAAAAAGCCTATGACGAGCTGATGGACGCGGGTGTTCAGCCTCAAGACGAAAACGGAGAGCCATTGCCTCGCGCGAATCTGCAATCCCCGGCCGGCGCACGCATTATCTGGTTACCAAAGCGCTTCGGGCATTTCTCTATCGAAATACTCGAAGAAAAGGCGCTGGAAGCGTTTATCGAGACTGCGTTTAGCTGAAAAAATAGCGGCCACTCCTGGATTAAGTGACTTGGCAATGGCAGCGAGCGGTTGAATCCACATTCGATTGCAGCCCTTCGCTAAAAGGCAACAACTGGCAGAGGTCGGCCAGAAGCAGTCGTTCGCTAGCGGCTGCTTTTGGCCGATCAAGACCATTGACGAGTATTCGCTTTTGCCAAGGACGGATCACCAAACCAAAAAGGACATCAATCTAATTTGCCAAAGTTGCCCTGAACGGGGCGTCGTCCAAGCTAACAAGCGCTGGCTGCCGGATTACATGCCATGACGATCCATGCCGCGCCGTCGATCATCACCGACCGCTCGCCGGGGAGGTCGGCGAAGGCGGCACGAACTGCAGCCCAGGCGCGGTCACGGATGTCATCGGTTTGATGCGCGAGCACAAGCGACAGCGGGCCGCCCTCGAACGCCATCCTTACCGCGTCGTCGATCGCCGCATCCCGAGTTTCGCCTTCGCCGAATGGGATGGACACATCGAACGGCGCAAAAGTGATATCGGTAAAGCCAGCCTCCGTCAGGATACGTTTCACGCGCCCCCGGTCACCGAACGAGAAAGGTCCGGGTGCTTCGGGATCAGGCGGTGCGATCGGCGGGACGATGCCCCTGATCGCACCCATCGGCAGGCGCACCCAATCGTTCTCGGCCACGCCGCGCCAGCAGATGAAAGCGACCCGCCCACCTGGTCGGAGCGCGCGTCGCATATGGGCAAACGCCACTGTTGGATCGTCGAAGAACATCACCCCGAAACGCGAGTAAAGGATGTCAAACGCGCCGTCGGGCAGCTCGGCGCTACTGGCGTCGGCCACTTGGAACAGGACCGGCGTATCCTGCGGCGCAAGCTCGCGCGCTCGTCCAATCAGCGATTCGGATATGTCCACGCCCAGCACATGTCCGCCCGCACCGACGCGTGCGGCCAGAGCCAGGCTCGACGCGCCCGCGCCACAACCGACGTCAAGCACGCGTTCGCCGGTGGCGGGCGCCGCGGCTTCTATCGCGGCTTGGCCAAATACTGCAAACATGGCGTCGAGCCGGGCCTGGTTGACGGCCCAATACTCTCCGCTTTCGCCATTCCAATCGGCGACCTGATAGGCTTTTTGCTCTGTCATGACATCTCCTCGTTTTATTTCGTTTTTGACCAGCCAGCCTTTGATCGAGGCAAGGAAAGGGCGGCCCATGCCGCGATCCGTTCCGCGATCGCCTCAGGCGCCTCGATGTGCAGGAAGTGACCGACGCCGGAGACGAATTCCATCGCGTGCGGGGCGGCGAACCGATGTCGGTCTTTAACATGTGTAGGGAGGATGCAGCCGTCGTTGGCACCGTGAAGCTGTAACAGGGGCACCGTGATCGGCTGAGACATGCGTCGCGTCGCACCAATCATGCCGGGGCGCAACATCGCCCGGTAATACTTCAGGGGCGCGGGCATGCTCTTGCGCAGATGCTCGTGTAGCTCTGCCTTGAGAGCGGGATCGAGCGAGAAGCCGGGCGACCATTGACGCCAGAGGCTGTCGATGAAGGCAAGATCGCGGGCGGTGGCGATCCAGCCGCTTCCAGGCAGTTGAAAGAGCCCCATGTACCAGCTCCGGCGTAGCTGAGCGAGATGCGTCAGCCGGCTCATGAACGTGAGTGGATGGGGGATGGCGAGCGCGACCGCGCGTTCGATCCGTTCCGGTGCTGTAACGCAGGCGTCATAGGTGATCAGGGCGCCCCAATCGTGGCCAATCAACTCCACGGGGCGCCCCGGAGACCAACGGTCGATCAACGCGAGCACGTCACTGGTGAGAGCCGAGAAGTCGAACGGCCCCGCGGTCGGGGATGGCGCGTAACCGCGAAGCCAGGGTGCGACGACATGACGGCCACGGCGGCCGAGCTCGGCAAGGAAGAGCTTCGCGGTTGGCGGATGATCTGGGAAACCGTGCAAGACGATCGTCGGTTGACCATCGGGATCGCCGCCCTTCAGCGCATGAAAGGTTCCGTGTGGCAGGTCGAAAGTGACGTGTTCGAACTCCATGTGTTTCAGCCTTTTTGAAAAATGGTCAGGCGAGAAATGCTGATGCGGGCCTCGGTGTTGCTGGTCTTGGACATGTGCGTCTCCATGCTCACCTCCAGTCTGTGCTCTTAAGCCGGCATCGACTGCTGGGCGAAGGATCGGCCATCGCGCCTTGCCATGTCTCCGGAGTCAGGCCGTGCAAAAGCCGGGGACGGCGACCTTCTGGAACAGGTGCGGGGTGGCTACGACGGATGACGGATAGGCCGAAACCTTCGCGACGAATTCGGGGCGGGCGAAGGCATCGCGGAGCGTCTCGGTGGACTCCCACACCACATAGTTCAGGAAGGTCGGACTATCACCGATCGCTCGGTGTAGTTGGGTGGAAATGAAGCCCGGCTGCTTCTTCAGGGTTTCGCCTGCCGCTTTGAAGGCGTCCAGGAAACCCGCTTCGTCGGCGGAACCGACCGTGAATATGTTGATTAGTACGATTGGCGCGGCCGAGATGCCGAGTTGGCGCTCAAGCGGGAACTTATCGTCTAGCGGCTTGAATTTCTTCAGGACTTCCATTGTGGCGCTCGCGTCTATTGTGGAATTGAAATTGTCGTGATCGATGCTGCTTGCTCTCACACGAGCATGGACTGCTGGGCGAAGATGCCCGCCATCGCACCTTGCCATGAAGCCGTGCTGACAGAAGCCATTAGAGGGTTAGCGAGATCGCCGGCAGCGTAGACGCCGGGCACACTGGTTTCGCGTCGCTCGTCGACCTTGAGGACGATGCCCAGGGGCGTATCGACTGTGGCGAGGCCCAGTGATTCATGCAGACGTGCGGACGGTTTGTTGCGCGGATGCGCGAACAGGATGTCGACCGCAACAGAGGGGCCGGCGTCGAGCCTGACAGTGGTGTTGTGGCTCTCGTCATGGTCGATTTCGGTGATTCGACCATCGACGACAGGGGTGCCGCGGCGTGCCAGATCGGCCCGGATCTCGGGTGGAATGTCTTGACCATTGGCGAAGACTGTCAGTGTGTCGGTCCAGTCGTGGTATAGCCTGACATAGTTGTGCGAGGGCGGGCCGGACCAGACGAGGCCCCAATGCCGGCCCGCAACTTCAAAGCCGTCGCAATAAGGGCAGGGCACGATGGAGGTTCCCCAGCCTTCGGCAAAGCCGGGAAGTTCAGGCATCTGGTCTGCGACGCCATAACTCAAGATCAGGCGGCGTGCCCTGAGGCGTTCGCCATCACCCGTGAGGATGGTGAAATCGTCAATGGTGCCGGAGATACTCTCGGCCCGGGCAGTAACAAGACTGATCGTAGGGTAGCGCGCCAACTGTTGCCGCGCTTCAGCCAGAATCTCCAGCGGTGGCTTGTGATCGTGGCCAAGCAAACCATGCGAGTGGTCGGCGAAGCGATTACGCGGAAGGCCGGTATCGAGAACGATGACTTTTCGGCGGGCACGACCAAGCTGGAGAGCGGCGGCAAGACCCGCAAAACTGCCGCCGATAATGATGACGTCATTCATGGTGATAGGCTCCGCGTTGTGGCTGAAGGGACTCGGGTTTTACTGTTTGGATACTTTCGAGTACCATAATCCTTGAATTACGATACCGTCAAGTACTGGAATATTTATGACCGAATTCAGCCAGACCCGGCGCGGCCGGCCAGCCAACGAGGCGCTCAGCCAAACGATCGTCGACGCCGCCGGCGAGCTTTTTGTGGAGTTGGGATTTCAAGCGACAACAATGGACAAGGTCGCCCAGCGGGCAAAAATATCCAAGCTAAGCATTTACCGACACTTCGAGAACAAGGAGGCGCTGTTCAGCGCGGCCATTGCGGCCCATTGCCATCAGTTTGCACCACAGTCCATTGTTGAAGGCATCGACGGTTCGGCTGCAGATCAGCTGATGGCGGTGGGGACATTCCTGCTACGCACGTTGTTGAGTCCGGAAGTGCGCAGTGTTGAAGCCATGATCATGGTAGACAAGACGAAGCAAAAGTCGTTGAGCAAGCTCCACTACGAAGCCGGTCCCGCCTATGTCACGGCCCAGATCGAGGCCCTGTTGCGTCAGTTGCACACGGAGGCGATGCTAAACGTGCCCGACCCTCAGGAGTCTGCTCGCTTGTTTGCCGCGCTTATCAAAGGCTCCGATCTTCTGATGATCGCCCGCTTCGATGAGGCGAAGGCAAAGGACGACAAAGAAGTCGAATCCTATTGCCGGTCCGCCGTCGCAATGTTCATCGCAGCGCACGGTGTTTAGCGGTTGATTTGAACGCCTGATGTCGGTCGTTAGCGGGACATCGCACACGGCAGGTTTCGGCTGTGGATTCAACCGGGCATCGCGGTAGAGTTTTCTTCAACGATCATTCATGAGGGAGTCACGAGGTTACTCGACGCTAACATCATGTAAATCCCAGTGAGCGCTTATCCATAAGTGTCCTCATTAGTAGGCATTTAAAGCCAGGACTCGATCTGCGCGCAAACCGCGTGGGTGGAAATAGCGTAACGATCATGCAGAGTCGGCAAGGCTCCAGCATCGAGGAATGCGTCGGGCAAAGCGATCTGTCTGAAAGTTGGCGTCACCTCATTGCGCAGCAGGTGCGCAGGGTCTTGGCCTTGCCTATCTCGAATGTATAGCCGTACTCGGCTAGCACCAGCGGCACGCTGCCGCGCAGCAAATGCATGTACACCGGTCCCTGATGCGCGGCGCTAGGCGCTGAGACCCTGCACGACTTATCTAAAATCACTGGTCTCGTGACCTTATTCCTGTGTAGTCACGAGTTGTCAGCCCACAATAGGATGAGTAAGCTGCTGTCATGAATCAGCTATCAGTACCTGCCTCCTCGCCGAACACTCGTGGCCCGGCCGAGCACGACATTCGTGACCAGATTGTCGCCGCGGCCAATGAGCACTTCAGCCAGTATGGCTACGCTAAAACCACGGTTTCCGACTTGGCCAAGGCTATCGGTTTTTCCAAGGCGTACATCTATAAATTTTTTGATTCCAAACAAGCGATCGGCGAGGCCATCTGCGCCAACTGTCTGGGGCAAATCGTTGCAGCCGTCGAGCAGGCCGTTAACGCAGAAGCTGTTTCAGCAACCGAGCGTTTGCGCAGATTGGTAAAAACCGTCGTTGCCACGGGTGTGAACCTGTTCTTCAACGACCGCAAGCTTTATGACATCGCTGCGTTTTCCGCCTCGGAGCGTTGGCACAGTGCCCAGGTGTATGAAGCACAGATCAAAGACTTTATTGTCGACATCGTGCGGCAAGGGCGAGAAGCGGGGGAGTTCGAGCGCAAGACTCCACTGGACGAGACAGTCGAGGCAATCGATCTGACGCTGCGACCTTTCGTAAACCCCTTGCTGTTGCAGCACAATCTGGATTTCATCGAGCAAGCGCCCACGCTGACCTCCAACCTCATCCTGCGCAGCCTCATGCCCTGACTGTCGCTGATTAAATCTGTCAGTCGATTCGAGTCAAACGACATCCCCATATGACGTTTCCCGTTCCCGGCCAATGAGTGCCGGGAGAGCGCAAAAAATTGCTCGTCGTGACCATTGACTGAATTGGTCACATGGATAATATGGCTTCGCTGTAGTGCTCGATCTTTTTTCCAGTGATCTCCATAGAGTCCCGATAATGAAAAAAACAATGCTCAAGAACCCCGTGGGCCTGGCCGTCTTGTTTGTGTCTTCCAATGTGCTTGCCGGTGGCTTTGCACTCAACGAACAAAGCATCAGCGGGATGGGGTCCGGTTTTGCTGGGCGATCGTCATCGGCCGAAGACGCCAGTACGATCTACGGCAATCCGGCGGGCATGGCGCGGCTCAAACAAGAGCAGGTCAGCGTGGGGGCGGCGACATTGTTCGCCAAGTCAGATATCAGCCGGACTCGCAGTACGTTCGGCGGTAAGGAGGACGGCGATATGGTGCCCACGACCACCGTACCGATGGGCTATTACGTCAAACCCATCGATGAGCACTGGGCATTCGGCGTCGGGTTTTATGTACCCTTCGGGTTGATCACCGACTACGGCAGTGGGTTTGCCGGACGCTATTACGCCAACAAGAGCGAAGTCACCACGCTGACTTTCCAACCGACCATCAGCTACGCCTTTAACGAAACAGTCTCGATCGGTTTCGGTCCGACCATCAACCGGATCGGTGGAGAGATATCGGGCATGGTGCCCAATCCATTAACTCCTGGGCGCAATGACGGTAAGCTCAAAAGCACGGGTGATGACACCGCGCTGGGCTTCAACGCTGGTGTGCTGGTGCAGGCGACAGATCAGACCCGCTTGGGGCTGACTTATCACTCCAAAGTCAGTTACCACCTGGATGCGAAAACCAAGGTCACCGATGGCATTTTCAGCGTGCTGGGCGTCAGCGGCCGCAGTTATGACGCATCGCTGGATGTTGATACGCCGGAGTCGGTGGACTTTTCGGCCACGCATCAATTCAACAACGACTGGACGCTGTATGTTGGCAGTACCTGGACCCGCTGGAGTCGCTTCAAGGAGCTGACGATCGAAAACAGCGGCCTGCCGCCGTTGCTGAGCAGTCAATTGGGGACGATCAGCGAAGAGCAGAACTGGCACGACACGTGGGCTCACGCCATCGGCGCCGCTTATCGATTGAATAATCAATGGGTGCTGCGTAGCGGGTTTTCGGTTGATCAATCACCCGCCAACAACACCAATCGCGGGCCCCGTATTCCTACTGGCGATCGAAAGGTTATCAGCTTCGGTGCGGGCTGGACTCCTGTGGAAAATGTCACCATCGACTTCGCTTATTCCTACCTCTGGGAGGAGAGCGTGAAGGTCAACGACACCTCGTCATCCAGAGGTGCCTACAGTGCCAGATACAAGAACAGTGCGAGCGGGCTGGGTACGTCTGTCAGCTACCGTTTCTAGCTGAGGGCTGTACTCAAAATGCTGAGACGGGAGTGCGTGATGCCTCCCGACCTCAGACCTGCAAAGGTATGTTTGTCGGGCCGATTCTCGTAGAGAGGTTGGCCCTTTTTTGTACGTCAAACCCCATGACTCTGGCCAGGCTCTGATGAAAACGCCGTTGCGTGGCTCACGTCAAAACCGCGATAGGCCTTTTGCTGCGTACTGTCGAGCAGACTCTTTACAAAGCTTGCGAGTTTCATCGTGACGTGACTGGCAGCGTTTCAGGTACTTGCCAGCCGCCGCCGAGCGCTTTGAATGCCGCGACTGCAGCCCGCGCCGATTCTGTCCGCGCTTGCGCACGGGCATCGGAAGCCTGGAGCAACGTTTCGTCCGCGTGGAGCACATCAATCAGGCTCGCGGTGCCTTTTCCATAGGCAATAAAAGACGATTGGCGAGCCTGTGTCAGAGACGCCTCGCCTCCCGCGAGCGTGGTGGCCTGAAGATTGCGGTTCACCAGGGCGGAGAAGGCATTCTCGACATCCTCAGTGGCGCGTAATACCGACTGACGATAAGCGGCCAGCGCTTCGGCCTCCTGTCCTTTGGCCTGATCGATCTGCGCGTTTATCCGGCCTACGTCAAAAAGTCTCCAGCGCAACCCAAGGACGGCCGCCGACTGACTGGCACCGCCAGTGAACAGGTTGCCGCCGGAAACAGCCGTTGCGCTACCGAGCAATGCGCTAAGCGAAAGTTTCGGGTAGTACTCGGCAATCGCCACGCCGATGCGAGCATTGGAGGCTGCCAAGCGGCGCTCGGCGACGATCAGATCCGGCCGGCGGCGCAGCAGATCGGCTGGCGTTCCCGAGGCGTTTATCGGCGGCACAACAGGAATGCTCGCCGTACCGGCCAGTTGCGTGCGGTGAGTACCCGGCGGGGTGCCGAGCATCACGTCCAGCGCATTCATGGCGGCATCCAGGCCGGTCTGCAGAACTGGCACGCTCGCTTGGACTTGCGCCAGCGCGCCCTCTGTCTGTTGAACTTGATAGCGGGCAGCGAGGCCTTTGCCGTAGAGCAGGCGGACTTTTTCCAGCAGTCCCTGCTGCGTTTCGACTTGCCGGTTGGCAATCTCCAGTCGCGCCTGCAACCCACGGAGGGTGATGTAGATATCGGCCGTCTGCGCTGCAATGGCCAGGCGTGTAGCGATTGCGCCCGCCTCGGAGGCCTGGTATTCGGCGAGTGCGGCTTCGCGCTCGCGTCTCAGCCCGCCAAAGACATCAATCTCCCAGCCGGCATTGAGGTTGACCTCGTAGGAACTTCCATAGCGATCATAGCTTGGCGTTGAGTTCAACACTTGGCCCAACGGCGTCTCGACGGATTGATAAGCGCGTGCGGCCTGGCCATCAATACTCCCGGAGGGCAACAGAGCGGCATTTGCGGCCCCCAGTCCTGCCCCAGCCTGTGTGACCCGCGCCGCCGCTTGCGCCAGATCGAGGTTCTGTTCCAGCGCCTGGGTGACGAAACCGGTCAATACGGGATCGTTAAAACTCTCCCACCAGTTGACCAAGCGGCTCCGCGCCAATTCCGTTGTCTGTTCGGCTGCTGGCTGACTCAGGAAATGATCGGAAAACGCGAGGGCAGGCCGTTGATAGTCGGGACCGACCGCGCAGCCTGCCATCAAACTGGCGGTCACCAAAAGCGTGATAGGGCGAACAGGAGGCATTGAGGTACCTGCAACAAGGATGATAAGTGACCATATTAAATTATCGTCACACCCTTCAGGTCAACGAAATCCTGAATATATACGCTGATCACTACAATTAAGTGACCATTGACATTAATGGTCACCATGCTGAAAATGCCGAGCACGTCCTATTCTTGAGTAACGGAACCTATGCGCCGGCCTCTAGCTGTACCGATTGCCGTTTGTCTGTTGCCGCTCGTCCTGACGGCCTGTGGCGACTCATCCGTCGCTGACGATCCACGCACCCATGCCCCGTTGGTGAGGTCCGCTGCGGTTTCGGCGGCGTCCGAGGCTTCACGTTCTTTCACGGGCGTCGTGATCGCCCGCGTTGAGGCTGACCTTGGCTTTCGGGTCTCGGGCAAAATACTTGAACGCCTGGTTGACACAGGCCAGACGGTCAAACGAGGTCAGCCACTGATGCGCCTCGATCCGATTGATCTCGGGCTGCAGGCGCGGGCGCAGCAAGAGTCGGTTATGGCCGCTCGGGCGCGAGCCATTCAGACGGCGGATGATGAAGTCCGGTATCGCGATCTGGTCGCCGCCGGGGCCATTTCGGCCTCGGCCTACGATCAGATCAAAGCCGCCGCAGATACCGCCAAAGCTCAGTTGAGCGCGGCGCAAGCGCAGGCTGATGTCGCTCGCAATGCGTCCGGTTATGCGGTGTTGCTTGCTGATTCCGATGGCGTGGTGGTGGAGACGCTGGCCGAGCCAGGACAAGTGGTGAGCCCCGGGCAAGCCGTGGTTCGACTGGCGCGGGCAGGGCAGCGCGAAGCCATTGTGCACCTGCCCGAGACGCTACGTCCGGCGGCAGGTTCGACCGCGCAGGCCACACTTTATGGCAACACCTCGGGTGCTGTGACAGCCAGGCTGCGGTTACTTTCTGACTCGGCCGATCGCATGACGCGCACCTTTGAGGCGCGGTATGTGCTGGAGGGCGCGCTGGCCAATGCGCCGCTCGGTTCGACCGTTACGCTGCAGATCGCTGCCAGCCGCGCAAATGCACAGGTGTTGCAAGTGCCGCTGGCGGCGGTTTATGACCCAGGTAAAGGCCCCGGCCTCTGGGTGATTGCTGGCAACCCGGCCAAGGTGACCTGGCGGCCTGTGCAGATATTGGGCGTGAGCGATGACATTGCGCGTGTCGACGGTGAACTCAAGGTCGGTGAGCAAGTTGTCGCTTTAGGCGCACATCTTCTGCGCGAGGGGGAGGAGGTGAGACTGGCTCAACAGGCGGACGTCCAGGTTGCCGGGAGCCGTCCATGAGCCAGGGGCGCTTCAATCTTTCGGCGCTCGCCGTTCGCGAGCGTTCGATCACGGTATTCCTGATCTTCCTGATCGGTGTCGCCGGGATCCTGGCATTTTTCCAACTCGGGCGCGCGGAAGACCCGCCGTTTACGGTCAAGCAACTGACGGTCATCACGGCTTGGCCGGGCGCGACCGCGCAGGAAATGCAGGATCAGGTCGCCGAGCCGCTGGAAAAACGCCTGCAAGAATTGAAATGGTACGACCGCACGGAAACCTACACTCGTCCGGGTCTGGCCTTCACCGTGGTGACACTGCTTGATCGCACACCGCCCTCACAGGTGCAGGAGGAGTTCTACCAGGCGCGCAAAAAACTCGACGACGAATCGATCAAGCTACCGGCCGGCGTGGTTGGCCCGATGGTCAACGACGAGTTTGCAGATGTGACCTTTGCGCTGTTTGCCTTGAAAGCCAAAGGCGAGCCGCAGCGACTGCTGGTACGTGATGCCGAATCGCTGCGCCAGCGTCTGTTGCATGTGCCAGGCGTGAAAAAGGTCAACATCATTGGTGAGCAGAGTGAACGTATTTTTGTCTCATTCTCCCATGATCGGCTGGCCACGCTGGGGGTAGCCCCGCAGGATATTTTTGCCGCGCTGAACAATCAGAACGTACTGACGCCGGCCGGCTCGATTGAAACCAAGGGGCCAGAAGTCTTCCTGCGCCTTGACGGCGCCTTCGACAAGGTGCAGAAGATTCGTGACACGCCGCTGGCGATTCAGGGACGCACCTTGAAGCTCTCGGACGTTGCGACGGTCGAGCGGGGTTACGAAGATCCGGCCACCTTCCTTGTGCGTAACAACGGTGAGGAAGCGCTGTTACTGGGTGTGGTAATGCGCGAGGGCTGGAACGGCCTGGATCTGGGCAAGGCACTGGATGCGGAGACAACCCGGATCAACGAAGACATGCCACTGGGCATGACACTCAGCAAGGTCACCGATCAGTCAGTGAATATCAGTTCAGCCGTCGACGAGTTCATGATCAAGTTCTTCGTCGCCTTGCTGGTGGTGATGCTGGTGTGCTTTCTCAGCATGGGTTGGCACGTCGGTATTGTCGTGGCCGCGGCGGTGCCACTGACGCTAGCCGTGGTGTTTGTGGTGATGGCGGCAACGGGCAAGAACTTTGACCGGATCACTTTGGGGTCGCTGATCCTGGCGCTTGGACTGCTGGTGGACGACGCCATCATTGCGATCGAGATGATGGTGGTGAAAATGGAGGAGGGCTACGACCGTATCAAAGCGTCCGCGTATGCCTGGAGTCACACCGCCGCACCGATGCTTTCCGGCACGCTGGTGACCGCTATCGGCTTTCTGCCTAACGGCTTCGCGCAATCGACCGCAGGCGAGTACACCAGCAACATGTTCTGGATCGTAGGCATTGCCCTGATTGCCTCATGGGTGGTGGCGGTGGCCTTCACCCCCTATCTGGGTGTGAAGCTGTTGCCGGACATCAAGCAGGTTGAAGGTGGTCACGCGGCCATTTACAACACGCCCAACTACAATCGATTCCGCCGGATCTTGACGCGCGTCATCGCCCGCAAATGGCTGGTCGCCGGAACCGTCATTGCGACGTTTGTTCTGGCCGTTGTCGGCATGAGCCTGGTCAAGAAGCAGTTCTTCCCCACCTCGGATCGTCCAGAAGTGTTGATCGAAGTGCAAATGCCCTATGGAACCTCCATCGAGCAAACAAGTATCACCACCGCCAAAGTCGAGGCCTGGCTGCAAAAGCAGCATGAAGCAAAAATCGTCACGGCCTATATCGGACAAGGTGCGCCGCGTTTCTACCTGGCCATGGCGCCGGAACTGCCTGATCCGTCATTCGCGAAGATTGTGGTGTTGACGCAGAGTCAGGAGGCACGGGAAGCCCTCAAGCTCCGTTTACGCGAGGCCGTTGCCGAAGGGCTTGCTCCAGAAGCGCGGGTCAGGGTTACGCAGTTGGTGTTTGGTCCGTATTCACCATTTCCTGTTGCCTACCGGGTGATGGGCCCCGATCCCTCTGGATTGCGTGAGATTGCCGCTCAGGTGCAGGCCGTGATGCAGGCAAGTCCCTTGATGCGAACCGTCAATACTGACTGGGGACCGCTGACACCCACGCTGCATTTCACCCTGGATCAGGACCGCTTGCAGGCGTTGGGGCTGACCTCCAGTACGGTCGCGCAGCAGTTGCAGTTCCTGCTTGCCGGGGTACCGATCACCGCAGTTCGTGAAAACATCCGTTCGGTACAAGTGATTGGGCGTGCGGCGGGTGATATCCGGCTCGACCCTGCGAAAATACAAGGCTTTACGCTGGTGGGCACGGCGGGCCAGCGAATTCCGCTGTCGCAGGTAGGGACAGTGGACGTGCGCATGGAGGATCCCGTCCTTCGGCGTCGTGATCGCACACCAACCATTACTGTACGCGGCGACATTGCCGAAGGCTTGCAGCCTCCGGACGTTTCAAGCGTGATCACGAAGGCGCTGCAGCCGGTTATCGATACGCTGCCGGAGGGCTATCGAATCGAGCAATCGGGGGCTATCGAGGAGTCGGGCAAGGCCGGCCAAGCGATCTTGCCACTGCTGCCGATCATGATCGCCGTCACGCTGCTGATCATCATTCTGCAGGTGCGTTCGGTGTCGGCAATGATCATGGTGTTCCTCACCTCGCCACTTGGGCTTATTGGTGTGGTGCCGACACTGCTGCTCTTCCAGCAGCCGTTCGGTATCAATGCCTTGGTCGGGCTGATCGCCCTGTCGGGGATTCTGATGCGTAATACGCTGATCCTGATTGGACAAATCCATCACAACGCTCAAGAAGGGCTTGATCCGTTTCATGCTGTGATAGAAGCCACGGTACAGCGCGCGCGCCCGGTGCTGCTGACTGCACTGGCGGCCATCCTCGCGTTCATCCCGCTGACGCACTCGGTGTTCTGGGGCACGCTGGCTTACACACTGATCGGCGGCACGTTCGTCGGAACCATCGTGACGCTGGTGTTCCTGCCGGCGATGTACTCCATCTGGTTCAGGATTAATCATGTGAATCAGAGGCAAACTGAAACAGCAAACTTGAAATAAGCCCGCGGATCAAAGACAGAGAGGACTCTACTGTGCCCTTTCGTATTTCTGATCATAGAGCTTCAGTCGTATGCCATCGCACGATTCGTGTTGTGGGGGCGGCTGAAGATGAAGAGTGTTCAATAATTAACTCGAAGGTCAAAAGCGATTCGTAGTGACGGTACCGGCATATCGAGTCTCTTGGCTGCGAAGCGGGAGAGGGCTGAGCGCGATAGGTAGCTTTCTGCTGGCTGCGGGGAGTGCAATCACCAAGCTCTTTGCAATCGGCAGGGGCCGGTTGCCAATCAGCGCCAACGCTACGACAGGAGAAAGCGTTCTCAGATGCGGTATATCCAGTAAACTTGGCGTCAATCTCGCGCCTGAGAGCGCCTGGGTATACAGAAGGAAACCGCCATGCTTGAACTCGAACCGCTGTGCTTCTCGTCCGACTGCCCTAGCCGAGCTTTATTCGAGCAGATCGCTGATAAATGGTCGATGATGGTGTTGGCCGTGCTTGATGACGGTCCGCAACGCTTCAACGCGATTCGTCGTCGCCTGCAAGGCGTTACCCAAAAAGCGCTCACGCAATGTCTGCGCCGGCTGGAGCGCAACGGCCTGGTATCGCGCGAGGTGATTTCGCTTTCGCCAGTCGCGGTGCAGTACCAAATCACGCCGCTGGGCCGCACGCTGCAACAACCTTTTCGGGCTCTGCATGAATGGACGCTCGCCAAGCTACCGGAGGTTGATGCTGCCCGGCAGAAGTTCGACGCCGCTGCAATCGGACCGACAAGTACGTAGGGAAGGCTGTTTCACTGGATTACATGAACGCGTTGTCGGCCGCCCATGCTGCGCTTCGGGACTTGTCATCCGATGGCTTGAAAAACACCGAAGATCTCAATCGAACCAGCGCGATCTGGTAAGCATGAAACTCTGCCAACACTTTTTGTTGTTGGCAGTGCGCTGGTTTTTGCCTTTCATGCGCGGGCAATCAATCTCGATACCTGCTTCAACCGAATCTTCACATCGATTGCTCAGGCCGTTCGATCATGAACGCAGAGCGTCCTGCTCTTGCGCGCGAGGCCAATGTATACGGCTCGCCAGCCCATACGCCGCGGACTATTTCCTGACGGTAGGTATCCTCAGACCTACCAGGTGTACGAACGGTGCCTAATTGACGCCAGGTTTATTATTGATACCTTGTCGATTGTCCTCACTTGAGGGAAGCGGTCCGAAACGGACCCTCGTTCGCCACTCTTGCCAGTGGCTTGCAGCCAGCCAATCGAGCATCCGACAGAAGCATTTCTTTGGTCGAGCCGCACTTAAGAAATCGTTAGGCACGGGCGGACGTTCAATAAAATTTATTCTGAGGAAAGTATGGGAAATTTTAAGCTCCTAACCCCCTTAAACAACGAAGAGCTCACTTTCAGAAATCGGGTGTTCATGGCGCCGATGACAAGAGGTCGATCCAAGGATCAGGTGGCCAACGAATTGACTGCGACCTATTACGCACAGCGTGCCTCGGCGGGCCTTATTTTTACCGAAGGCACCCAGATCAGCACCCAGGCCGTCGGCTGGACGAATACCCCAGGGATCTATACGCCTGAACAGATTGCGGGCTGGAAGAAGGTAACTCAGGCAGTTCATGAAGCCGGTGGCCTCATTTTCGCCCAGCTTTGGCACACCGGTAGAGCATCTCATCCTGATTTTCATGGAGGAGAACTCCCGGTCGCGCCATCGTCAGTCCCCTTCAATAGCCAGGCGTTCACGCCAGAAGGCATCAAACCCTCGGTGACCCCACGCGAACTGACCATTGATGAAATCAAGTCCACCATTGGGGACTACGAAAAAGCTGCACAGGCCGCGAAAGATGCGGGCTTTGATGGTGTAGAGATACACGGTGCCAATGGTTATCTGCCCGCGCAGTTTCTGGAGGACGGCTCAAACAAACGCACCGACGAATATGGCGGTACCATTGAGAAGCGGGCGAGGTTCTTGCTTGAAGCCACGGACGCCGCGATCAGAGTCTTCGGACCGGCCCGTATCTCGGTCAGGCTGTCGCCGCGCATTCCGTACAATGACATGGGCGACTCCAATCTCGAGCAGACCTACATGTACGCGGTAGAAGCGCTGGAAAAGAGAAACGTTGGAATTCTGCATTTCATGGAACCTGGGACTCTGCCGGAAGGCGCGAAACCATTGGCGCCCGGGGCTCGCAAGCGGTTCTCAGGAATTTTCGTGTTGAATGTTGGTTATGATCGGAAGTCTGCGGAACAGGCCCTGCAAACCGGCCTGGCCGATGCAGTCACATTTGGCACGCTGTTCATCAGCAACCCTGATCTGCCGGAACGCTTCTTCCTTGATGCGCCGCTGGCTACTGCGGATGCCTCCACTTTTTACAGTGGTTCGGAAGAGGGCTATACCGACTACCCGCCGCTGGCCTAGAGATCGAATCGCGATTTTCGTTTTGGTACCGACCAACAGTTTGATCATGGACGAGCAACTTGCCGCCTCACGACGGCAAGTTGCATCAGGCCCTACAAGGTAAACGACAGCGCAGAGAAAACCATCCCGCCGCTGCCCGCCCAGCCCATGCAAAACTGCCCGGTCTCGGCTTCGCCGCGACTCATCGCATCGAAGATGCCGTAGGGGATGGACGCGGTAATGATGTTGCCGGTTTTATGCCCGACATGGTGCAACTTGTGATCAATACCGATCAGTTGCCCAATGTGCTCCCACATCTTGGGTGAACCGGTATGAATAAACACTTTATGAACATCCGCAGCAGAGACGTTTTGCAAATTGAAGACTTTTATCGCTTCGTTGCGACCATCTTCATGCAAGGCTGCTGCGTAGGAATTGAATTGATACTGACCGCCGGTCGGTGAAATACGCGGAATATCCTCCTCATTACAGAACAGTTTCCAGTCCGGCAGGGAGATGGTCGACAAGTCACTCAAGTCCGGCCTGTTGATGTACGAGAACTTGAAGTTGCCGGGGGCTTCATGACTGAGAATGGTGACCGTGACAGCTTCGCCAATGGTAAAACTCGGAAACTTGTAAGCCAGTTCCGCCGACGACTGTAAAGAGAAGTTCTTGGGCATCACCGGCCCGCCAGCAGACATGCCAAATTCCATATTGACGATCGCCGCGTAGCGAATTTCCCCGGCCTGCATTTTACTGTTGATGACATCCATGGCGGTCACCCAGCCGTTACAGGCGTCCACCACATCGAAGTTTCTGCAGCTCAGGCCCAGCGCCTTGGCGATAAACGTACTGTTGGCCGGCTCGATGAAGCCTCGCGTGACGTTCGGATAGATCAACAGATCCAGGTCGGCCTTGTCGATATTGGCCTGGGCGAGCGCGGAGTTGAATGCTGTCTCCATCAGTTCCATCGGCGTCTCGTCGGCGCCCAGCCAGTGCCGCGTGCCGCTGCCGCTTTTTTCAAGCAACTTGCTGATGGTCTTCAAGGTTTTTGGCAAGTCTTCCTGGAACGTATCTTTAGAGTGTTCCTCGACCAGGTTTATAACGTCTTGATTGCTGATAATGCGTGACGGGAGAATCCCGGACAGCCCAACTATTTTCATATGACTTCCTTGTTGAAAGTATGCATCCGTGGGCAATGGCTGCGGATGAGCAAACCCTTACTCATCCCTGTAAGGAGCCACTGGCGGCAATATTTTTAGCACAAAGAAAATGCGGATCAAGGAAGTTGCTCGTTATTTCCCTCAATCGAATTGAATCATGATCTGGGTCAATTTAACGGGCTTTCAAGTTGATCGAAAAAACAATCGGGTGGCCCCTCGACGGCGACCCGAATACGTTCGGGCCGGCTGTCCAGAGTCTGCTTTGTGTTGTCGGCACCGACGGCGAAGCCGAATTTGGTGACGATCACGACCTGGTCACGAACCGGGGACAGCGCCTCGCCGACTACTTGCTCATTGAGAGGGCCACTAGACGGGTCAATCGGCAAGGGTTTATGAGGCTCACTCATCAGTCACTCGATGTGTCGACCGCGCTCTGCCGGTATCAGTATGTGAGCAACGGTCTCCCCGAAGGGATAAACACCGTCAATAGCCAATTTCTGTCACATCGTTGCGTAAAAGCCTCAAGATGTACCTAACATCCGCGATAAATAGGGAACTATTAACGTCCACAAATAGACTGAGCTGCTGTTGCGACGTCGCACGAAACAATTTCTACAAAAAATGGAGCACACAATGGGCAGGGCACGCGATGAGTTTGATTTTTGGTGGGGTACGTCCGGGTCGTGGGTGGAACCGCCGAATGTGCGCCGCAGCGGCACCAGCGGTGTCCAGCTGATTGTTCAAGGTGACAAGACGTTTTTTGTAAAGCGTCAGACCGGCCATTTGTTCCGCAGTCTGCGTTACCCCACTGGCCGACCCACCGCATTGCGTGAAGGCGTTGCCCTTTCAAGACTCGAGCAACTGGGCGTGAATGCACCAAGGCCGGTATTTTATGGTGCGAGAAAAGTTGACGGCCTATGGCAGGGTGTTCTGGTTACCGAAGACCTGGGCGGCTTCATCGATCTGGATACCTGGTATGGCCAGGGCGCTGCAAGCCTGTTGACCACAACGCAACATCTGCGACTGCTTGAACGTTTAGCGCAAATGCTGGCGCGGCTGCACTCGGGCAAATGGCAGCACGGTTGCATGCGTTCCAAACACATCTTTATCAAGGCGTCGATTACCGACGCTGACTTCGATTTCGAACTGGCGCTGCTGGACCTGGAGAAGTCTCGCGGTCGTGCTACGGCAATGGGCGCGGCGCGTCACGACATTCCGCAGCTCAGACGGCATTCTTTCTGGGATGAGTCGCAGTGGCGGCATTTCCTTTCCTGCTACGAGCAAGCCCTTGGCAGAACCCTGTAAAAAAGATTGTGCGGCAGTGACACCCGCTCAATCTGCGCCTGACAATAGCACCAGCGAACGCCGTCCGGGTTGGTAATGCTCACACTCAGGCGTGGGTTGGCGGGCGACCGCAACAGTCGCCCGCTGACTGCTCAGATTTGCGCCTGACCGCCGTCAACAAACAGCTCGATACCGTTGACGAAACTGGCGTCATCCGAGGCCAGAAACAACGCCGCGCTGGCAATTTCATCAGCCTCACCGACTCGCCCCATGGGGATCAGCGACGCCAGGTAGTCGAGCAAGCCCTGCTGTTGAGCGGCATCAGGGCCGGCCAAGTCAACCAGGCCAGGCGTGCGGGTAGCGCCGGGGCTTATGGTGTTGATGCGCACCTGGCGGTCTTTCAAATCCAGAATCCAGTTGCGGGCAAACGAGCGCACGGCGGCCTTGGATGCGGCGTACACACTGAAGGCGGCGGTGCCCGAACTGCCTGCCGTAGAGCCGGTGAGAATCACCGAGGCTTTTGGGGCCAGCAGCGGCAGTGCCTTTTGCACAGTGAACAGCACGCCTTTTACGTTGCGATTGAAAGTGTCGTCGTACTGCTGCTCCGTGATGTCACCGAGTGGCAGCATGGATCCACCGCCGGCATTGGCGAACAGCACGTCGATTCGACCGTGGGTCGCGCCAATCTGGCGATACAACGCATCCAGCTGATCAAGGTTGGTGGAGTCCACCTGCACGCCGGTGGCGTTGCCGACCGCGGTAACAGCGGCGTCCAGTTCGGCTTGGCGACGGCCGGTGATATAGACGTGAGCGCCTTCTTGAGCGAAGCGTTTGGCGGTGGCCAGACCGATGCCTGTAGTGCCGCCGGTGACCAATGCAATTTTGCCTTCGAGTTTGTTAGTCATGGTGTTTCTCCCGTATTTCGATTGAGTGAGTTGCGGTGTGGGAGAAGCTTATCGACGGGGAAAAACTTTCAAAATAGAATTGTCTGAAACCTATCGTTGCAGAAATGAAATGAGCAGACTTCCGGATTTCGAAGGGTTGGCGATGTTTGCCAAGGTGGCCGAAGAGGGCTCGTTTGCCGGCGCGGCGCGCGTCATGAGCGTGTCGGTGCCGACGGTATCGCGGGCGGTCGCGCGGTTGGAGGCGCGCCTGGGTGGGCGCTTGTTCAACCGTACGTCACGGCAACTGGCACTTACTGAATTCGGCGCGAGCATGGCGGCCAAGGCGGGTGAGATTTATCGGCAGGCTGAAGAGGTAGAAAGCGAGGCTCAGGATTTATCGGTCCAGCCCCGCGGCCAAGTACGCTTGGCGATACCCATGTCGTTTGGCTTGCGTTGGGTGGCACCGCTGATGCCGCAATTGCTGCGCCAGTATCCCGAGCTGTCGATTGATCTGCACCTTTCAGATGCCTCGGTAGACCTGATCGCCGAGGGCTTCGATGCGGCGTTACGCATCGCCGTATTGCCGGATTCCTCGCTGGTTGCACGGCGACTGTGTGCCGTCACTCAATACCTGGTCGCTTCACCGGCTTATCTGGACGCTCATGGCCATCCTGGCCACCCCCGCGAACTCGCGTCCCGCACGTGCCTGAGTTATGCCTACCGGGCCCGCAGCCAAGTGTGGCGGTTCACCCATCAAGACGGCAGCGAAGAAGACGTGGTGCCCAGCGGCCCGCTGAGAGTGACCAACTCGGATGCGTTATTGCCGGTGTTGCTTGAGGGCTTGGCTATCGCCGAACTGCCGGAGTTTATCGCCAGCGAGTACTTGAAAGACGGGCGCTTGGTGGTGGTGTTACCGCAATGGAGTATGGCCCGTGGCGGTTTGTATTTCGTCACCCCCTCGGCGCGTACACGGCCGGTAAAGATCAAAGCGCTGTCGGACTTTTTTGCCGAACATTTAAGCCAGCCCGAATGGCGATGGCCGTCATGAAAAATGCCGTGCAATGACTTCAGCATCAGCTGGAGGCCACCCATTCGCCGCCGGTCAGTCGTTCACGCAGGGTGGCGCACTCGGCTGGCATCTCTTGATGGCGGACACCCGAACTGACGACTGTATTCCCGGCTGAATTGCGAGGGGCTTTCGTAGCCCACTCGATAACAGGCACTCGCCACATCCAGCCCTTCGCCGAGCAGCAGACGGCGGGCTTCCTGCAGGCGCAGTTGTTTCTGATACTGCAGCGGACTCATGGCCGTCACTGCCTTGAAGCGATGATGCAAGGTGGAGTTGCCCAGATTGGCGACCCGGGCGAGTTCTTCAATGCGCAAGGGTTGGGTGTAGTGGTTGTTCAACCAATCGATTGCCCGCGTTACCCGACGCGTTTGCGAGTCACCGAGGGCAAGCTCATACAGACGACGCCCGTGTACGCCCCGCAGAAGGCGGTAATACAGCTCCCTCAAGGCCAGAGGCGCGAGCATGCCGATGTCTTTCGGTGTTTCCAGCAGCCGGACCAGCCGCAGCATGGTTTCCAGCAGGGGCACATCGACTTTTTCCAGGAACAGGCCAAGCTCCGGCTCGTCCGGGACGCCCGTCGGAGGGGCATCGGCGATGACCTGCGCAATTTCCGTGGCCTCGAAATCAAAGCGGATACACAGGTAGGGCGCCTCCGGACTGGCCATCAGCACACGTCCGGACACTGGAAGCGTCACCGATACCACCAGGTAACTCAGCGGGTCGTACAGGTAATGGTCGTCACCCAGGCCGATTTCCTTTTGTCCTTGCACGATCAGGCACAGTGCCGGCTTGTGCACGGTATGGATAAGCTCTGAGGGGGAGTCGAAACGGATGACATGCAGGGGCGCTATCGCGGTTTCATAGACTCCGGGCGTGGAAAAGCGCTGTGTCAGCAGGCGAACCAGTTCGTCACGGTAGATGGCTGTGTTTTGCAGAATGAAAGCATCGCTCTGTTCCATTTCAAGGCTCTCACAAGTATTCATGAGCGTCTGCCCGGAACTGTCCAGGCAGACGACATTCATCCGACATCATCAAAGTGCTCATTGCCGATAGAGGATCATGCCGGCGTGATAGAGCACGTCGTCATGAAAATGCCCGTCAGCGGTGAAGCCGGTGTCGTCCCAGTACTGGATGTAATCACCGACCAGCTCGTAGCGGCCCTGATAGGCGCTCTTATTTTTACCACGGGCCTCGTCGTAACGCCCAGTCGTCAGAAGCTCATGACGGATGAATCCGTCAGCGGTGACCCACATGCCCGCGTAACGATGATCCTGAGTGGTTTTCCTGGCATTTTTCATCAGCTTTTCTCCGCGATTGTCCGGCTTAGCAGATACGACCCAAAGCCGTGTGATCAGAGCCGTCTTCGGCCACGCGAAACCCCGGTGTGCGGTCACTTCCGCCTTCACTTACACGCATGCCGGGCGTACGGTCCGAGCCGTCTGCGGCAACGCGGAACCCTGGAGTGCGGTCACTGCCACCCTCACTCACGCGCATGCCGGGAGTTCGATCAGCACCATCAGCGGCCAGGTTAAGGCCGGTGGAGGAAAGGTTCATCGCGCAGGCCAGCATCGCGCTGATCATCAGTGAAAGGGAAAGCCGTTTTGCGTTTTTCATTGTTCAGTCCTCATTGACGTTGTTCATTCTGAGTGGCCTGCCGTGGCCTGTGTCTGCATCCGTTGCGTGCTTTCAGATTACGTAGGCGAGCCGGGCGGTGTTAGGACGAAACTGCCGCAGATTTGCCTGATCCTCTCGCTCTTGTGGAGCATGTCGTGCGGCGCCTTCGTGCGGCGGCTCAGCCGGCCGTGACAGTCATGCCGCCGTCGGCCATGACCACCGAACCGACCATGAAACTGGCGCGATCCGAGGCGATGAAGGCGACCACTTCGGCGATCTCTTCCGGCTGGGCGGCGCGACCGATCGGTGCGGCCTCGCCATGTTGGGCGAGAAACGCAGGGCCATCGTCGACCACATTGTTGAGGATGTTGGTCACCACATCGCCGACGCCAACGGCGTTGACGCGGATGCCGTGGCCAATGACCTCAAGCGCCAGGGTGCGCGTCAGTTGCGCGAGCGCGCCTTTGGAAGCGGTGTAGGCGGCAATGGTGGGAAAGGCGAAGTAAGAGGCGTAGGAGGCGATGTTGACGATCGATCCGGATTTGTTGGGCATCATCGCTTTGACGGCCTCCCGGCTATGCAAAAATGCCGCTGTGGCATTCACTGCCTGAATCCGTTCCCAGTCTTCGCGGGTCATGTCGATGACCAATTTGTTGATGATGATGCCGGCGTTATTGACCAGAATGTCCAGCCGGCCGAATTGCTCGACAGCCAGAGCGACTGCGCGCTCGGCGGTACCGTCCTGCGAGATGTCAGCCACCAGTGGCACCAGACCTGGGCGGGCCAGCGCTTCCACCTCAGGGTTTATATCTTCGGCAATGACCTGAGCGCCGCGGGCATGCAGCAGCAGTGCGATGGCCTTGCCGATGCCACTGGCCGCGCCAGTGACCAGCGCGACTTTACCGGCCACTTCGTTTGGGGTGCTGTTCTTGATATCAGTCATGACGTTCTCCAGCGTTTTGATCAAGTAGGGATAAGCCGTGCTGGCGCTTGCAAGGCGCTGTCATCGGCGACGGGTCTACTGTCTCGCAGCGGGCGAAGGTCGGCGTTCGTGAGATTGCCCAGACTGTCGGGGTTTTGCGCCGAATGTCAGTGAGGGCGGTTCAGTGCTCGATTCAACCCACGGGAAAAGCCCGATATCATCGAGCCGGTCTACGTGACGCGGAGTACGGGCAAGCCTATGAGACTTGCCTGGCTTTGCACCGCTGAATCCGCAAAGGACGATTTCATGGCCAATACCGGACGCACCTCCCAGGAACCGATGTCGACGTCATCTCGTGACCTGCGCATCACCGGCGAGTCAATGGCTGACTACCTGCCAGGCGAGCCGCAGCCGTTACCATCACGCCTGGAAATCAAAGACATTGTCATTGCGCTGTTTACCCATCGCAGCGTCAGTGAGCCCATTCTTGTGCCTGCAGTGGTCGAACCGCTGCTCGTTCTGGTTCTGGCGGGGGCGGCGAGGGTGGAGGAGCGCGCACTGGGTGGAGAGTGGGAAGCTGCGCAGGTCCGTGCCGGCGATTTTTTCCTCACCAGTTCCGATGAGCCCTATGAAATGCGTTGGCAGACGCATGAAGGCGATACCTTCGAAGTCATGCACCTTTATCTGGGACTGCCGTTGTTCGAGCAGGCGTCTCGGGAAGTGTCAGGTGAGCACGCTGAGCCTGTGCGTTTGCGCGATGTTTCAGGGGCGCGTGACGAGCGCGTCGCTTTTGTCATGGAGCAGTTGCGTACTGAACTGGCCACTGAACGCTCGCCAAGTGCCCTTTTTTCCCGCTCTCTGGCGCAGGCACTGGCCGTACATCTGGTGCGCAGCTATCGCGCCGAAAGCCAGCCCGGGCGCCGGGTGAACGCTCTGCAAGCCTACAAGTTGCGCAAAGTCACTGACGCCATGAGTGCGCATCTGGACGCTGATTTCAGCCTGGCAAAGCTGGCCAGTCTTGCCGAACTGAGCGAGTACCACTTCAGCCGCCTGTTCAAACGTGCGACCGGGACTTCGCCGTCGCAGTACTTCATTCGCTTGCGCATGGTTCGTGCGCGGCACCTGCTGCTGGAAACCCGCCTTAGCATCATCGACATCGGACTCGAGGTCGGTTACTCAAGCCCCAGTCACTTCTCGCAGGTCTTTCGGCGTGAAGTGGGCGTAACGCCCAGCGAGTTCCGTGGGGCCTGAGCGGCGCTTCATTACAAATGTGCGGCGATGCACACAGACACGAATAGGCAAAAGTTGCGCAGGTTTCGGCACGCGTCGAGCAGGTCTGTGCCCTTAATCTTTTCGACACACCCAGCAGCAACGACCGCCCTCTGGCGGTCAGTGCTGAACCTCAACGCAGACAGCAGGAGCTACGGATATGTCGAACATTCAAAACAAAGTCGTCCTGATTACCGGTGCCAGCAGTGGCATTGGCGAAGCGGCAGCCAGGTTGATCGCCGCCAAAGGCGCGCATGTGGTCCTCGGTGCCCGCCGTACCGAGCGTCTGGACAAACTGGTCAGCGAGATCCACGCCGAGGGTGGCTCAGCAAGCGCCTGTGCACTGGACGTTACGGATCTGCAATCGATGCACGCATTCGTGGCATTCGCCAAGGCGCAACACGGCAAGGTCGATGTGATCATCAACAACGCGGGCGTGATGCCTTTGTCTCCCCTGGCCTCGTTGAAGGTCGACGAATGGAACCAGATGCTTGATGTCAACGTTCGCGGCGTACTGCACGGTATTGCCGCCGTCTTGCCGGACATGCAAGCGCAAGGTTTCGGTCAGGTGATTAATATCTCATCGATTGGTGGCCTCGCGGTTTCCCCGACAGCGGCGGTGTACTGCGCGACCAAATTCGCCGTCAGGGCGATCTCGGATGGTCTGCGCCAGGAAACGGACAAAATCCGCGTCACGGTGGTGTGCCCGGGGGTTGTTGAATCCGAGTTGGCGGACACGATTTCGGATGAAATGGCCCGCGAAGAAATGAAAGCCTTCCGGCGTGTGGCGCTCAATGCAGATGCCATTGCGCGAGCGCTCGCCTATGCCATCGAGCAGCCTGACGATGTTGACGTCAGTGAGATTGTGGTTCGTCCGACCGCCAGCCCGCACTGAGTCGTCTTGGACGCAAGGTGATTCGGAGGCAATCGTGCTCTGGTGCGTGCTCGGCACACAAGTCACGCACCAGACTCGTCTGGGTCATTACCCCTGACCGCCGCCAAGGGTGCTGGGTCGAGTCAAATAATCTGAACCCCGCCCGAACGCTCACGCCTAACGATCAGCTTGTGTTTATTCGCACAGGCCCGGTGCCAATACCGGCACATTTCGAGAGGTGGTCAACGTGGCTAAAGACGAGAAGAAAAGCAAAAAAGACGACGCTTCGAAAGCCAGCAAGGACTTGAAAGACAAAAAGTCCTCGCCGGAAAAGAAATCGACGGCAGCTTCGGCGCTTTCCAAGTCCTCCGACAAGAAAGACAAGAAGAAAGACGCCGAACCGAAAAAGTCTGCCAAGAAAGCCGATAGCAAGCCGGAAAAGGCCAAGGATGCAAAGAAGGCTGACAAGCCGGCGAAAAAGAAGAATTAATGCCTGCGACTCGCCAGGGCATTACGCCCTGGCGTGCATCTGTTTAAACGGTCTCTTCAGCCCTGCGCGCATCCCCCAACGAATCACGCTGCATCGACTGCAGGTTTTTCTCGATGGTTTCGCACAGGGCCTCCATCTGAATCTGGTGCTCGCTATGGCGAAACGGGCTTTGCAGGTCGGTGCCGATGCGTTCGATGGCCAGCAGCATGAAGCCCACCACGGTCGAGGCGAGCGGGGTGAACCAGCCCAGCGACTCCACCAGTCCTACCGGCACAATCAGGCAGAACAGCGAAATAAACAGGCGCGGGAAATACACGTAAGGGTAGGGCAGCGGGGTATTGGCGATCCGCTCCATCCCGCCCTGGCTGTTGGACAGCTCGACCATGGTCGATTCCAGCCGCGCCAGACGAATGCTGTCCAGACGCCCGGCCTTGTATTCCCGGGCCAGCAACGATGCAGAGCCGGTGAGTATGTCGTTGGCGAAGTTGTTGGTGGTGCCGCTGCGGGCGAACTCATCTGCCGGGATGAACGCGCGCACTTCCTCCGGGCAAGGCTGACCTTGCAGGTGCGCGGCGAGGCAATTGACGTACGCCACATGGCGGCGCAACAGCGTCGCCTTCACCGGGTTGATTTCGTTCTGCGGATCATCCAGCAGCGTCAGCACCTGCCGGGCGAAGCTGCGCGAACTGTTGATCATCATGCCCCACAGGGTGCGCGCTTCCCACCAACGGTTGTACGCGCTGCTGTTGCGGAAACTGATCAGCACCACCAGCGCTGAACCGAGCAGTGTCAGCGGCATCAGCGGCAGGTTGATCTTGGCGTTGAGGAACAACATGAAGTCGACGGTGACGGCGATGTCCCAGAGCAACAGCCAGAACAGCGACCAGCCCACGTAACCCATGGTCTTGATGATCAGACGGTATTTTTTGACGATGGTGGCTTTCAAACGGAAACCTCGTGGCGAGCGGTCAACAATTACGTCTTAGCTCGGACGGTGTTTTCGCCATAAAGGTTCGATGGCTGGCCGCATCCGTCAAACGAGGGCAACGCAGGTCACGCTGACAGGCCTTATGCCAGGGCGCACCTGCGACGCTTTCGAGCAGAGTCGGAGGATGTCTGACTACCGCTAGCCGGTGACGCACCCTTGTGGTGTTTTTCCGCCGAAGCTGTCGAGCAGACTCGCCACGACCATTTCGCCCATTCGTGTGCGCGTCTGCAGCGTTGCGCTGGCGCGATGGGGCTGCAACACCACCTGTTCGTTGGCGAACAGCGCCTCAGGCACATTCGGTTCGTCGACAAACACATCCAGCGCCGCACCGGCAATCTCGCCGGCCTTGAGGGCTGCCACCAGATCCTCTTCGTTGACCAGCTTGCCCCGCGCCACGTTGATCAGGTACCCATCTTTGCCCAGCGCCTGCAGCACCTGCGCATCGATAATCGCCTCGGCTTTATCGGCGGCGGCTGCCAGTATCAAGGCATCGCTGTCGCGGGCCAGTTGCTTGAGGTCAGCCACGAAGGTGTGGCTGACATCGTTCATCGGTTGCAGATCGGTGTAACTGATCGGGCAACCGAACGCAGCTGCCCGCACTGCCACAGCGCGGCCGACCCGGCCCATGCCCACAATGCCGATGCGCATGCCGGAGACCTGGCGAGCCAGTGGCAGCGGCGCCAGCGGTGTCGGGCTCTGCGGCCACTGGCCGGAGCGCACATAACGGTCGCTGGTACACAGACCGCGACACACGGCGATGAGCAAGCCGATCGCCAGATCGGCGACGTCTTCGGTCAGCGCGCCGATGGTTGCGGTGACGCGGATCCCGCGATCCCGGGCGTAAGCCAGGTCTACTGCATCGGTGCCGACGCCATTGACGGCCACCACTTCCAGTTTCGGCAGTTGCGCCATCAGCGCCTGGCTGATCCCCGTATGGCCACCGGTGATCACGCCACGGATATTGGCCCCGTGCTCGTGCACATACGCCGCTTTGTCAGCCTGCTCAAAGTAACGTCTGATCGTAAACAGTTCGCTGAGACGGGCGTTGATTTCTGGAATCAGGATCGGGCTGAGCTGCAAGACTTCTGGCTTCATGTAAACCTCACTTACTCGATAAAGGGCCGGTTTAACCGCGACCGGCAAAAGGCATGGCCGTGGCCATGACTGTCATGTTCAGGACGTTGGCCGACAGTGGAAGGGCCGCGATATAGCGCACGGCATCAGCCACATGTTTGACGTCGACCATCGGCTCCACGGCGATGCTGCCGTTGGCCTGGCGCACACCTTTGGTCATGCGCACCGACATTTCGGTGAGGGCATTGCCGATATCGATCTGGCTGCAGGCGATGTTGAATTCGCGACCGTCCAGTGCCAGCGACTTCGTCAAGCCGAGCACGGCATGTTTGCTGGCGGTGTAGGCGCTGCTGAACGGGCGTGGTGTATGAGCCGAGATCGAGCCGTTATTGATGATCCGCCCGCCCTGCGGTTGCTGGCGGCGCATCAGCCCGAAGGCACCACGGGCGCAGAGGAAAACGCCGTTGAGGTTGGTGTCGACCACGTTGCGCCACTGCTCGAACGTCAGTTCATCCAGGGGGACGGCGGGGGCATTGACCCCGGCGTTGTTGAAGACCACGTCAAGGCGTCCATAGACTTCGGCGATGGTCGCAAACAGCACATCGACACTGGCAGGCTCACGCACATCGGTAGGCACCGCCAACGCCTGATGGCCTTGCAGGGCTGCCATGGCGACCAGTTCCTGCAACGGTTCCGGTCGGCGGCCGGCGAGTACCACCGTGTAACCGTCGGCCATCAGACCGAGGGCCACGCTGCGCCCGATTCCGCTACCGGCACCGGTGACCAGGGCTACTTTCAAAGCTTGAGCGCTCGACATCTTATTGTTCTCCTGTCTACGAATCAGGTTGGGCGTGGCGCGGGATCAAGTCCGCGGGCCGACACGCATTTCGAGTTGGCCGATACCGTCGATGCCGGCGTTGATGATGTCGCCCGGTTGCAACACATCGACGCCCGCCGGGCTGCCCGTCATGATCAGATCGCCGGCCTTGAGCGTCACCGATCGGGAAATCCGGCTGATCACTTCACTGACCGACCAGATCTGGTTATCGAGGCTGTCGCGCTGACGCTCCTGGCCGTTGACGTTCAGCCATAGCTCCCCGTCGGGATGGCCCAACCGATTGACGGGGACAACGGCGGTCATCGGTGCGGCACCGTCGAACACCTTGGCCCCTTCCCATGGCAAACCGCTGCTTTTGGCCTGGCGCTGCACGTCGCGGCGGGTCAGGTCGAGTCCGGCGGCGTAGCCCCACACGTAGGCCAACGCTTCACTCTCTGGAATATCGGCGCCCCCTTCACCGATGGCGACGACCAGCTCGATCTCGTGGGCGAACTCGTCGGTCAGAGGCGGGAAGGGCACTTCACCAACGGCATCCACCACGTTGCTCGCCGGCTTCATGAAAAACACTGGAGGCTGGCGAGATTGCCCCTGAGTGTCTGGCCAGGGGTAATTACGGCCGACGCAAAACACCCGGCCGACGGGAAAACGTTGCTTACTGCCGACAACCGGCAAGGTCACTGGCAGATCCGGGGTAAAAACATACTCAGTCATGTTCATCCTGTTAAAAGTCCTGTCAGAAGCTTCAGCGTACGGCGGCGTTCGTTGGCAAAGTTGGACGAAAGCCGCCTCTGGTTGGAGAAAACGGTGCTTTACATCTCAATTCGCCTTCAGCTCGATGCGGTACAAACGGCCGAGCAATAGTGAGTAGGAAAGGGTGCCGATCAGTGCGACAGCGCCGATGAACCAGAACGCCCAGGCAAACGAGCCGGTGGCGTGGACAATCGCCCCGATCACGATCGGCGTGACGATGCCGCCAATGTTCGCCGCCAGACTGGTGATGCCGCCGGTGAGCCCAATGAGTTCCTTGGGCGCTACTTCCGACACCGCCGCCCACGAAGACGAGGCGATGCCTTGAGCGAAGAAGGCAACGGTCAACACGGCAATGCAGATCATGTTGGAGTCGGTGAAATTGACCAGAACAATGGACATGCCGAGCATCGAGCCAATCACCAGTGGCAATTTGCGCGCGAAGGACATCGAGTAGCCCCGGCGAATCAGCAGGTCGGACACAATGCCCGCGAGAAGAATGCCGACGGTGGCGCCCACGAAGGGCATCACGGCAAAAATCCCGGCTTTGATCATGGTCAGTTTGCGTTCCTCGATCAGGTAAGTCGGGAACCAGGTGAGGAAAAAGTACAGCGCAGAGGTGCTGGCGAACTTGCCAATGCAAATTGCCCAGATCTGCCGGTAGCTGAACAACTCGGCGATTTGCCGCCAGTTGAAACGGGTGCGCTCTTGACTGCTCTTGACCAGACCACCGCCGGCTTCGATGTAGCTCAGTTCTTCTTTGCTGACTTTCTTGCAGTTCAACGGGTCGCGATACAGATAAAGCCACAGCACACCAAAAACGATGCCCAGCGCGCCCGTACTGTAGAAGACATGGCGCCAGTCAAAGGTCGTGGCCAGCCATAACAGCGCCCCGGTAAACAACGCTGTGCCCAGATACTGGCCGCACACATAGATACTGCTGGCCAGACCGCGCTCGCGAGCCGGAAACCACACCGTGACTGCACGACTGTTGGCCGGAAACGCCGGAGCTTCCATGGCGCCCACGGCCAGGCGCAGGCCGAACAGGGAGGCGAATCCGCTGGCAAAGCCCTGGCAGACGGTGACCGTCGACCAACTGATCAGCGAGACACCGTAGGTGAAACGGGAACCGAAGCGGTCGGCAATAAACCCGGCCGGCACCAGAGCCAGCGCATAGGTCCAGGCGAACGCGGAAAAAATCAGGCCCATTTCGATCTTGTCCAGGCCCAGGTCCTTGGCCATGAACGGTGCGGCAATCGAAATGTTCACCCGATCGATGTAGTTGATGATCGTCGCGATCAGCAGCAAAGAGAGCATGAACCAGCGCCGCCGCGAAGGCAGTCGCTGAGGCAGCACGGTGTCGCGCGCGCCGACGAGCAACGGCGCAGCGCTCGTCTGGGAAGTGTGGGTATTCGACATGAGTAAGCCTCGTTTTATTGTTAGAAATGTCGAGTTATTTCCGGGCAGCCGACGTCATGCCCGCAAAAGCGCGAGCGAGCCATCGAGTGCTGAAAAAAGACAGTGAGCGTTAGCGGCAGACGTTCAGGTTCGTCGTGCGCCAGGCATTACAGGCGTGAGTTCGGGGGGATCAGCGGGGAGCAATAGCAGGGTCATGACGTGCGCACCTTTGATTGTTTTTGATAGAGGTCGGGCTGCGTGTGCAATCACAGTGGTCGTACAACCTTGTTAAAGCAATCCGGGTGTTAGATCGTTTTTTTGTTGAAAAACCGATTGGGCAAACCTGTCCAAAAATACGCCACAGTAAATCCGCTCGGGATTTTCGTCTTCGAGTCATCTATCTATTTGTTTTAAAACAAGAAATAGAAATCATCCAAAACTGGTTTTTTTGGACAGTCGGAATCGGTACGCACACGGGCAAATTTTTTTCACGGGCTGAGACATCGTATGACCTCTTGATGGCGTATCTCTGAGGCTTCAAGATGAACACCGCCACTTGCCCGGCAACGCCAGGACAACCTGCCAACGTACCTGTCGAGGATTCTCAAAAAATGCCGTCACCCAGCCGCGTCCCCACCTATGTCATGCAGCAACGCAGTGAACTCACCGACTTTTACATTCGCGACAAACAGGGCCGCCGCGCCGAAACCAGCCCGCATCGACATGAGTACTTCCAGATTCAGGTCAACCTCGGCGGCGACACCGTGCAGCACATCGGCAACGCTGTGCGCCCGTTTCCGCGCAATACACTGGCCTTTATCCTGCCGCATCGGGTGCATGTGATCCCGCATCCGGCGGACAGCAAGTTCATGGTGATCAACTTTTCCCAAACCTTTCTATTGCCGCATTTGCAGTGCGACCCGATGGATCTGGAGGAGGTGTCGATTCTTCTGGCACCCGAGTTGTCGCCGTTCCGCTTTCAGGAGCATTTGGACTTCGTTCTGGAGGATGCGGATTTCAACCAGGTCTGTGCCTTGATCGAGCAGATGCGCACGCTGGATGAGAACCGCCAGTTCGGTACCCGCGAAATGCTCAAGGGCTTGTTGCTGCAACTGATCGGCAACGTATGTTTTCTGTATGCCGAACCGCTCAAACGCCTGGCAGAGGAAAATGCGGCTGAAGCCAGTCGACGCGATGCTCTGAGCCGCATGTATGAGTATCTGCGCAAGAACATTGCCGATCCGGATCTCAACCTGATCAAGGTAGCGGCCGCGACCTATCTGTCTCCGACGTACCTGACGCACTGGTTGCGCAAGGAAATCGGCAAGACGTTTACCGAACTTGTGCTCGAACGCAGGATGCACGCAGCGCGCAATTACCTGCTCAATGGCACACGGCCGGTGGGCGAGGTGGCGAGGTTGTGCGGATTCGCGGATGAAGCTTATTTTTCCCGGCGTTTCCGCCAGATCCATGGCCAGCCTCCGGGGCAATTCCGGCGTCGGCAACTTAATCCCGATACGCCGCAGTCAGCGTTGAACACGTGACAAGAGACCCTCCCGGGTCGAGATAATCGAGCAACAAAAAACCCGGCGAAATGCCGGGTTGTTTGAGGTCTGCTATCGCTTCAAATCGAAGGTTCAGAGCGAGGCTTTCACCTGTAAACCAAACACCAGCGCATTGTCGATGTCCTGCCCGGAAAACGCGCCCGGCTCGATGATGTATTGCATGTTCGGACGCAGCGTCAGCCAAGGCGTGGCCTGGTAGCCGTAGCCGAGTTCGATCAACTGCTCGCCACTGTCCAGATTCGGAAACTGCGTTCCATTGGCCATGGCGGCGTCCTGCTGCACGTCGCGGCTGCGCGGGTTAGGTACGGCGCGGCCGTAGCCCAAGGCAACGGTGTCACGCGGGCGACCTTCGAACGGTTTGTACAGCACCAGACCGGTGCCATACCACTTGCTGAATGGCGAAGCCGCCTCGCTGGCTGCCGAGTATTGGCCGAACGCATGCAGGCTGCGGCCCTCGGACGTTGGCGAACTCCATACGGCTTGATCGATCAGCAGGTAGTGACCGCCACGGCCGGAGACTTCTTTGTCGTTGCCGATGCGTTTCACGTCGGAGCTGTCGTAGTAGTAACCCAGCTTGTATTCGCCGGGCAATTGGCCCGCGTGCTTGTACACCAGTTCGATCGGCACCACGGTGCCAGTGGTGTGTTTCGGGCCCAGGTGCCAGGCGCGGCTGGAGTTGCCGTTGCTTTCCGGGTCGACGTTGAACGCCGCTACGCGCAGTTGCCACGAGGACGACAAGTCGTACTTCACCCGCACGCCCAGGTGCGCGTTGGGGTAGTTGGTCCAGCCACTGCCGCCGGACATGTTCAGCGGATGGCCGCAGAAACCGGCGTTCATGAAGTTGCACAGAATGCCGCTGTCCAGACCACCGAGGTCGTTGCCCATGGCCATGTAACCGAGCTTTACGTTGAGCGCCGGGGTGAACAGACTGCGCTCGTAGCTGAGTTCCGTCAGTCGGGTGTAGAGGCCGCCGTAGTTTTCCTGGATCGGCAGACGGTTGCCAACCAGGTCTTCGGAGGCGCTGTTGCCGCGGCGGTCGTTGATGGTCAACTGGACCTTGCCGGCGTTCTCCACGCCATACAACTTGCTCAGGTCGAACTGTGCACCGAGCTTGATGTTCTGCGAGTAACGGCCGGAACGGTGCAGGCCGCCATCGGCGTTGTAGGCCATTTCACCGGTGTAATCGCCGGTGAACTTGATCCCGTCCTGGTCCACCTGGTGACGCAAGCCACCCCAGTCACCGGTCAGGGTATTGCGGGTCAACAGGTTTGCATCGGTATCGGCGAAGGCGGGCAGGGTGGCGCTGCAGGTCAGGCCCAACAGCACGCCGTTGACCCAGCCGTTACGAGTAAAACCAAACATGGAGATCTTCCTGCTCAAAGCGGTAGCAATATCGGAAAGCGGCGCGGCACCCTCAGGTGCCGCGCGCAAAAATAAAGCGCCCGTGTTCAACACGGGCACTGCGGTTTACGGCAAGGCGTAAGCCATCACGTAGTCGCCGCGGTCAGTCGACTGACGCGCGCCGCCAGCGGTTACAACGATGTACTGCTTGCCGGTCTTCGGCGAAACGTAGGTCATCGGACCGCCCTGGCTGCCGACCGGCAGACGCGCTTTCCAGATTTCCTCGCCGTTGCCGCTGTTGAAGGCGCGCAGGTAAAAGTCCTGAGTACCGGCGATGAAGATCAGGCCACCTTGGGTCGACAGGGTGCCGCCGAGGGTTGGCAGACCGATCTTGATCGGCAGGTGCATGCGAATGCCCAGCGGACCGGTGTCTTCAACGGTGCCGACCGGAACCTGCCAGGCGACTTTCTGCGTCTTCATGTCGATCGCGGTCAGGGTGCCGAACGGCGGCGCCTGGCAAGGAATGCCGGCCACCGACAGGAAGCGGTTTTTGTTCACCGCATACGGCGTGCCTTTGAGCGGTACCGCGCCCATGCCGGTGTTCAACGCTTCGCCACCGGACGAGGCTTGAGCCTTGTTCTGCGACGGAATCATCTGGATCCACAGACCCAGGCGCATGTCGTTGACGAAGATGAAACCGTGGACCGGGTCAGTGGAGAGGCTGCCCCAGTTCATACCGCCCAGCGAACCCGGGAAGCTCAGCGATTTGTCGGTACCCGGCGCGGTGTACAGGCCGTCGTAACGCATCGATTTGAAATCGATCCGGCACAGCAACTGGTCGTACGGGGTGGCGCCCCACATGTCCGACTCAGTCAGGTGCTGGGCACCGATCTGCGGCATGCCCACCGATTTCGGCTGGGTTGGCGAGTACGGTTCGTTCGGGATGTTCGCGGCTTTGACCGGGACTTCTTTAACGTCGGTCAACGGCTTGCCGGTGGCGCGGTCGAGCACATAGATCTGCCCGGCCTTGGTGCCGATGACCAGCGCCGGAACGGTTTTGCCGTCCTTGGTGAAGTCGATCAGGCTCGGCTGCATCGGCAGGTCGAAGTCCCAGAGATCGTTGTGCACGGTCTGGAATACCCAGCGTTCATCACCGGTGGTGGCGTCCAGCGCGAGCACCGAGGCGCCGTAGGTGTGATCGAGTTTGCTGCGTTCGACACCATAGATGTCGGTGGACGAGCTGCCCATCGGCAAGAACACGGTGTTGGTCGCCGGGTCGTAGGACATCGGCGCCCAGCTGTTCGGCGTGCTGCGCACATACGTGCTGCCATCGGCCGGGGCCTTTTTATCCTGCGGGTTGCCCGGGTCGAACGCCCAGCGCATGGCGCCGGTAATCACATCAAAACCACGGATCACGCCACCCGGCATGTCGGTTTGCACGTTGTCGGCCACACGACCGCCGACCACCACGGTGGTACCGGCCATCAGCGGAGCGGAGGAGAGCTGGTAGTAGCTGTCCGGCACATCGCCCAGACCGGCCTTCAGATCAACCTGACCGTTGTTGCCGAAACCCTGGCAGAACTCGCCGGTGTCGGCATCGACCGCGATCAGGCGAGCGTCGATGGTGTTGGTCAGCAGACGGCGCTGGCAATTGGCGGCAGGCGCCGGTTTGGCTTCGATGATGCTCGAATTGCTTGGCTGAGCGATGGCCTTGGTGGCATCGAAATAAGCCATGCCACGGCAACGCTGCCAGACTTTCGATTTGGCGTTGATCGCGTTCTTCCACAGCTCTTTGCCGGTGTCGGCGTCCAGTGCGATCAGGTTGTTGTGCGGGGTGCAGATGAACACCTTGTTGCCGATCTGCAGTGGGGTGAGCTGGTCTTCGGCACCGTTGCCATCGCTCTCGGCGACGTCACCGGTGTGGTAGGTCCACGCCACTTTCAGTTTGTCGACGTTGTTGCGGTTGATCTGGTCCAGCGCAGCAAAGCGGCTGCCGCCCTCGGTATTACCGTAGTGCGCCCAGTCTTTTTGCGCCTTGTCCGGCTCAACCGGGGTCAGGCCTGGGCCAGTGCCGGTGGCAGCGACAGTCGGGTGCGCAACGAACATATTGCCGGCAGCCACCGCCAGTCCCACGGCCAGGACAGCGGCAACGCCGTAAGCGCCACGACCCGGCACGCCACCGTTGGCGCGCTTGAGCAGTGGATAGACCAGCGCCACCACCAGGCCCACGGCGCTGAACATGAACAGGCGTGAGAACACCGGCCAGAACACCAGCCCGGCATCACTCACCGCCCAGATTGCGGTGCCCACCAGAAATGCCGCGAACAGCCAGGCGCCGGCCGTCTTGAAGCGAGCGATCAGCAAACCGGAAACGGCCATCACCAGACCGCCCACGAGGAAGTACCACGACCCTCCCAGGCTGACCAGCTTCACTCCGCCAGCCGCAAGTGCCAGGCCGAGCAGGGCGATGATCACCCCCAGCCCGACCAGAATGAATTTTGATATGCCCGAGAGGCGTTGACTCTGCTTCACGTTGAATGTCCCGTTGAAATGAGGCGTGCATTATATAGTTAGGTAACTACCTAGTTAAATCACTAATTCAGAATGAAGCATAGATCAACGCCGCTACGCGGGTTTGCGGGCAGGCGTGAGCGCTCACGGGACCGGCAAGGGCTGGTCGAGCGTGAGGCAAAGTCGCTATATCGACTGAACAAATGAGATTTTTGACAGGTATCAATCAACGGAGGGAGAGTGAATCGATAAACGCCGATTCGACGTGCCAGTCATCAACCGACGTACGGCTGCTGCTGTTTGGACTCACGAGAAAGAATGCTCAGAAAGGACAACACGCCTGGCAGGCACTGCGATCAGTGGGCGCGCAAAACTGTAAAAATGACGTCAGACGTCCTTGAATTCCTCTACGAGCAGCTCCGCAAATTTTTCTTTTGCTCGATGAGGTCCACTGTTTTTATTCCATATAAAATAATTCTGTATTGGGTGCAGGTCGTCAAATACATGGCCGCTTATGTCACCGATCCTGCGAAACTGTTCAAAAACGCCTCTGGGCACTAACGAAACACCCGCTCTAGAGCTGACACACCCAAGAATGGTGCCGTAACTGGCAATGCTTGTTATAGGACTAACAACACCATGCGCTTGCAGCCAGTTTTCCAGCGCCTTTCTATAAGGACAGCCTTCAGGCCACATGAATATATCCGTGCCACTCAAGTCCTGCGGATTATGCACGTGCCCCGCAGCTGAAGAGGCAATCAATACCAGTTCTTCCATGTAGATTTCGATACTTTCAATATCAGGATGATCCTGATTGACAGCAATGATGGCACCGTCGAGTTTATGATCAACCACATCATTCAATAACTGCGACCAGTCACCTGTGCTGAACTGCATTTGCACAGATGGATAGAGTTGATGAAACTTTGAGAGCAACTTGGGCAGTCTGCCGGTGGCCGATGACTCTATTGCCCCGATCTTCAAGAGTCCTGACGGCGCCGCCGCAGGATCGAGCGCTCTTTGTGATTCCTGGCACAAAGACAGGATTTTGTTCGCATACCCAAGAAATAATCTACCGGAAGGGCTGATAACAAGCCCCCGACCTTTCCTGATAAACAAAGATACCCCAAGTTCTTTTTCCAGAAGTTTGATTCTGTTGGTAATGTTGGACGGCACACAGTGCAGTAATTCAGAGGCGCGAATGATACTTCCGTGATCCGCTACAGTCTTGAACATAGTAAGTTGAGAAAGCTCCATGCTATTGCTCACTTATGATGAATGATTTGATCACTATAAGTCACTTGTCGAAACCCATCAAGTCACCTATTTTTCAAAGTCTGATCTGATTGTGGAAATTTAAATCAGCGGGTTAGCGGGAAATAATCCGGAGATTTTCATGTTGCTTTGCGAAGAGTTTCAGTCCCGAAAGGATCTCCTGAATGGATTTTGAACAAGCGTTGTTTGCTTTAGGCTTTTTTGCATTCTGTGGTGGTTTGATAGATGCAGCGGTAGGTGGTGGCGGGCTTGTACAGCTGCCAGCACTTTTGCATGCGCTTCCTCAATATAGTTTGGCAACCGTATTTGGAACCAATAAGCTGGCGGTTCTTGCGGGCAATCTTTCTTCGATATACAGCTATACCAAAAGAATAAAAATTGTCTGGAAACTGATGTTGCCCACCATGCTGTCGGCATTCGTTTTTGCGTTCATTGGCGCGTTTTCAGTGTCAATCGTTCCCAAAAAAATCATGGAGTTCGTTGTTTTTTTTGTTTTGATAGCGATGGCCATCTATACGTTCGCGGAAAAAAGATTAGGCCTGATCAGCACTGAATTTCATTGCGGAACAAAGGAAATTGCGTGGGGCATTTTTTGGGGTGGCTTGATCGGTTTTTATGACGGCGTCTTCGGTCCGGGTAGCGGCAGCCTTCTGCTATTCATTTTCGTCAAATATTTTGGCTTTGATTTTTTAAATGCCTCCGCCTCCGCAAAGCTGGTCAATCTGGGCACGTTCTGCGCGGCGCTCATGTTTTTTGTACCAACGGGAAATGTTCTGTGGGCTGTAGGTGGCGTCGTAGCACTGTGCAATATTGCCGGTTCGCTGACTGGAGTTTTTCTGGCACTGCGGTATGGCAGTGGCTTTATTCGGATCTTTTTCCTGATTCTGCTGGTTTTCCTGATTGGCAGAATGGGGCTGTCTCTATTTTCATAGATGAAATCCAGCCCCTTCAGCGCTCCAATGAACATTGGCTGTTGCGCTTGATCACCCACGGTTATTGCGCAGAATCGAGAAATTCAACGCCGCCGCCACACACAACCAGGCCAGATAAGGAAACAGGATCAGCCCGGTGATCACATCCAGGCGCATCGCCAGAAACACCATTGCCGCGACTACCAGCCACAACACCAACAGAATCACCATGGCGGCGGCCACCTGATGCGCACCGAAGAACACCGGCGTCCACAGTGTGTTCAAGGCGATCTGCGCGGCCCACAGTGCCAACACGGTCTGACTGCCAGGAATCAGGCTCAAGCGATAACCGGCCCAGGCCAGCAATAGATAGATTATTGTCCAGGCCACCGGAAACGCCCAATTGGGTGGAGTGAATCCGGGTTTGTTCAGCCCTTCGTACCATGGCCCGGGTTTGAAAATTACCCCGGTACTCGCTGCAGCGCCGCACGCAATCAGGAAAATCAGAAACGTCACCATTTATCACTCCTTGGCCGCAGCCACTCTCTCTGGGATTACAGCGCCGCAACGGTCGCTCATTCGGATTTCATCGCCATCAGGTCGCTGACCCGCGCCACTAGCGTGTCGACGGCAAACGGCTTGGTCAGCACTTGCATGTCCGGGCCCAATTGACCGGCCCCAATCACCGCGTTTTCCGCATACCCGGTAATGAAAAGGGTCTTCAGGCTCTGGCGGATTTCCCGGCCCGCATCGGCCAGTTGCCGCCCGTTCATGCCACCCGGCAAGCCGACGTCGGTGATCAGCAAGTCGATGTGAATGTCCGAGCGCAACATCTTCAGCCCAACCACACTGTCAGCAGCCTCTATCAAGGTGTAGCCGAGATCGCCGAGCACATCAGTCAGCAACGCACGCACCGTTGGCTCGTCGTCCACCACCAGAATGGTCTCACCTGCCTTGGGCAAGGCGGCCGGCGCGTTGTCCTTGTGATCCTGATTCGGCACCGGTTCGCCATGATAGCGAGGCAGATAAATGCACATTTCGGTGCCCCGGCCGACCTGCGAATGCACGCGCACTTGGCCGCCGGATTGCTTGGCGAAACCATAGATCATCGACAGTCCTAGCCCCGTGCCCTGGCCCAACGGTTTGGTGGTGAAGAAGGGGTCGAAGGCCTTGGCGATGATATCGGCGGTCATGCCGGTGCCGGTATCGGTCACGCACAGGCACAGGTATTCGCCCTCTGGCATGTCCAGGGTGCGCGCAGTCTCGCCGTCCAGCGTGCGGTTGGCGGTTTCGATGGTGATGCGCCCACCGTCCGGCATCGCATCGCGCGCGTTGATGCACAGATTGAGCAGAGCATTCTCCAACTGACTGGCGTCCACCAGCGTTGGCCAAAGCCCCGGCGCGGCGCGGGTTTCCAGGACGATGCTGGGGCCTACCGTACGCTGGATCAGTTCGGTCATGCCGGTCATCAGCGTGTTGACGTCGGTGGGGCGCGGATCGAGGGTCTGGCGTCGGGAGAACGCCAGCAGCCGGTGGGTCAGGGCGGCTGCACGCTTGACCGCGCCCTGAGCAGTCATCATGTACTTGTCGACTTCGTTCAGCCGTCCCTGGCTGATGCGCGCGCCCATCAATTCCAGCGCGCCGGAGATGCCGGCCAACAGATTATTGAAGTCATGCGCCAGGCCTCCGGTCAGTTGGCCGACGGCCTCCATTTTCTGCGACTGACGCAGTTTCTCTTCGGCTTGCATCAGCTCTGAAGTGCGCGATGACACGCGCTGCTCCAACGTATCGTTGAGCGCGCGCAATGCGGCAATGGCGCGGTCGCGCTCCGCTTCGACATTGCGTCGCTCCTCGACATCGATCAGTACACCGGGAAAGCGCAACGGCGTTCCATCGTCTGCACACTCAACACGGCCGTTGGCCTCGATCCACTGGTACTTGCCGTCCGTGCGACGCACGCGGTACTGATGGGAGTAGGCGCCACCACGGCCGATGGCTTCGTTGATCGCGCTGGTCAGTCCGTCGCGGTCTTCGGGATGCACGGTCACCATCACTTGTTCGAGGCTGAGCCCTTCGCGGCCCAGTGCAGGGTCGAGGTCAAACACTCGGGCAAACGCCTCGTCCACGGCAAAGCGGTCGGTGAGCAGGTCCCAGTGCCAGGTGCCGATAATGGCCCCGGCGGCGAGCGCCAGTTGCACACGCTCGATGTTCTCCCGCGCGATGGCCTCGCTGGCTCGCAAACGCTCCTCGGCGTCACGCCGCTGGGTGACGTCGTTGAACAGAATGGCGATCTGCCGGTCGGCCGGATCGCCGACACGCACGGCGCGCACGTCGAACCAGCGCTCGAAGGTGTTGGCGTAATTCTCGAAGTTCGCCGGTTCCCCGGTCTTGGCCACATGGCCGTAGGTTTCAAACCAGAAGCTTTCCAGATTGGGCGCGAACTCGGTCACCCATTTGCCGCGCAGGTTGACGCCGCACTGGTGTTCGAACGCCGGATTGGCCTCGACGAAGTAATAATCGACCGGCTTATCGTCAGCGTCGAATTTGACCTTGACGATGGCGAACGCCGATTCGATGGTTTCCAGAATGGTGATGAAGCGAGCCTCGCTGCGGGCGAGTGCGTCCCGACTGGCTTGCAGTTGCGCCGCCATGTCGCGCTCGAGGTCAACGTCCTGTGTGTCGACCTGAGTGCTTTGAAGCGCCGCGCGCAATCGCCTGACTTCTGACTCGAGCGCTTCGCGACTAAGGTGTTCAAGGGTATCCATGTGACCTGCTTTGTTGAATGTTCAGGGGCTGGCTGCATAGAGCGCGTAAGCACAACACGAGCAGTGGACATTGCGCTCGCAGAGGACTCGAGCGCCGATCATCCGTTGACCGGGCGCGTTGTGCTTAAGTTTCACCACCGGCGCAAGCGAGCGCTGATTTCAGATCGATTCGCCGTTATCCAGACGCGCCAACAGGTTCTGCCCGCGTTGCCACAGCGCCTCCTGCTTGGCTGACGGCATGCGGTCGAGGTTCTTGTACATCATCGCCATGCGCTGATTGCCGCGCAGCTGTTCACCGTGGCGCATCAGAAAATGCCAGTACAACGCATTGAACGGGCAGGCATTGTCCGCGGTACTTTCGCTGACCTTGTAGGCGCAGCCGCGGCAGTAGTCAGACATGCGATTGATGTATTGGCCACTGGCGCAATAGGGTTTGGAACCGAGGTAACCGCCGTCGGCATGCATGACCATGCCCAACGTGTTGGGCAGTTCGACCCAGTCGAAGGCGTCCATGTAGATCGCCAGGTACCACTCACAGATCTGGCTCGGCGCAATGCCGGCGAGCAGGGCGAAATTGCCGGTGATCATCAGCCGCTGAATGTGGTGCGCGTAGGCATGCTGCAGACTCTGGCCAATGGCCTGGCGCATGCAGTTCATCTGTGTGGCACCGGTCCAGTAGAACTCCGGCAGTGCACGGCTGTTGCCGAAGGCGTTGCCCAGTGCGTAGTCCGGCATTTTCAGCCAGTACACGCCGCGCACGTATTCCCGCCAGCCGATCAGTTGCCGAATGAAGCCTTCGGCGGCATTCAGGGCGATCCTGCCGGCCCAATAGGCCGACTCGACGTCGCTGCACAACCGCCGCAAATCCAGCAGGCCGATATTGAGCGCGGCGCTGATGCGTGCATGAAACAGGAACGGTTCGTCACTGGCCATGGCGTCCTGATAGTCACCGAAACCCGCCAGGCCATAATCCAGAAAATAGTCCCACAGCGCCTGCGCGTCGGCATGGGTGACCGGGTAATTGAAATCATCGAGGGCACCGTAGTGCTGGCTGAAGCGCGTCTGCACCAGATCCAGCACCTCGCGGGTGATGGCGTCGTTACTGAAACGGATCGGGTAGGGGGCTTTCACACCTTTGGGCAGGGACTTGCGATTCTCGGCATCGAAGTTCCACGCACCGCCCACCGGCGTGCCGTCGCCATTGAGCAGCAAGCGACTCTTGCGGCGCATCTCGCGATAAAAGAACTCCATGCGCAACTGCTTTTTCCCCGCAGCCCAAGCGGCGAACTCGGCGCGACTGCACAAAAAACGCGAATCGGCGTGCCAACAAACGGGCAGACCACAATCCTTGATCGATTGTTCCAGGCGCCAGTCACCGCACTCGGTGACGTGTACTTGCTCGACCTGCAAGCGCTGTTGCCAACGGCGTAATTCCCCCGGCACCGAACCGCTGTTGTGCGGATCATCCAGCGTCACGTATTCGACACGAATGCCCTGGTCTCGCAACGACTGGGCGAAATGGCGCATGGCGCTGAAGATCAGGGCAATCTTTTGCGGATGGTGCGGTACATGGCTGGCTTCTTCCATGACCTCGACCAGCAGCACGGTGTCGCGCTCGCTGTCGAGCGTCTGCAAGGAGGCCAGATCGAACGACAACTGATCGCCCAGCACCAGGCACAACCGACGATTCGGGTTCATTCAGTGCGGTCCGGCAGGATTCGTTTCATAACGGCGTGGCCAGGGAAAACGGAATGCGCAGCTCTTCGACCGGCCCGGTATCGCGGCCACACATTTCGTCGTGCACGCACTGCTGCACCAGCACACACGGGAATGCCGGCACGGTCTGCAGCAAGTCACGCAGATGGGTGATTGAACGCAGGTGCATCGGTTTGGCCGCGTCGTCGAGCAAGGTGAACTGACCGTGATCCAGGCGAACCCGGGCCAGATAAAAACCACCTTCAAGCGACAGCAACTCCAGCTCTCGAATTTCGCTGTTGGCCGCGCGTTCGGTCAGGGTTTGCAGATTCATGCTTCACTCCTTGCCTACCAGGGCAGGCGTTGTCCATCGTAGGCAAAGAACTGGCCGCTGTCGGCCGGCGTCAACTGGTCAATCAGGTTCAGTAGCTGCTCAGCGGCAATGTCCGCAGGGCGGGCGCTGGATGCCCCGCGAAAAGGTTGCGACAAACTCGACACAACCGTGCCCGGGTGCAGACTCAGCAAGCGGCTTTGCGGGCGGGTGCGGGCCAGTTCGATCGCTGCGGTCTTGATCAGCATGTTCAGCGCCGCCTTGGAGGCGCGATAGGCGTACCAGCCGCCCAATCGGTTGTCGCCGATGCTTCCGACCTTGGCCGAGAGCATCGCCATCGCCCCTTGGGGATCAAGCAACGGCAGAAAATGCCGCAACACCATCGCCGGCCCCAGAGTGTTCACTTGAAACACGGTTTGCAGCGCATCCGCCTCGATCGCGCTGTAGCTCTTTTCCGGCTTGATCCGCTCACGATGCAGCAGGCCGGCAGCGTGCACGATCAACTGATAGGGCGCTTGCGCGGCCAGTTCGGCGGCGGCGCTGGCGATCGATTGCGGCTGCTCCAGATCCAGCGCTGGAACGGTATGGCGCCCCAGTTCACAAACGCCGGCACAGCGCGGGTCCTGACTGAGCTGCAGGCAAAACGCGCGGCCGATGGCGCCACTGGCGCCGATCACCAGGGCACGATAATCATCGCCCAAGGAGGCCATGCTGAACGCACTATTCATTGGCTAACTCCGGCACCCTGACGGCGGAAGAACAAGGTCACCTGGCCGACTTCAACCCCGAGCTTGGACATGCGGGTGCGATTGATCAGCGTGTCCTCGTCCATCTGGTACATCCAGTCGTCCATGCTCATTTCATAGGTCGAGCCATCAACCGGCAGGTTCAGGCGGTACCGCCAGTGCAGCGCATTGCCGGCCACCTGACCTGTGGCGACGCCCACTACATCACCTGCGCGCCCACTCCAGCGTCCCTGGCCCTCGGGCGTCAGGGTCCAGACGCGGCGTTGGCGCGTACCGTCGCTGTACAGGAAGTGCTCATCAAGAATCAGGTTGTCACCTTCACGATGGCTGACGATGTTGACCTCGAAGCGCTTGACCACTTCCCCGGAACGCTTCTGGAACATCCCCCAGGCCTTCACCGGCTGACTGAAAAAGCGCTGCAGATCCAACGCCGGCTGCTGATCGGCGTAGTGACTGACATCCACGCTGCCGCAGCTTGCAACACCGAGTATCAGAGCCAGCAAGAGCACAAATCGGGTCATTGACGTTCTCCCTGAAGGCACAGGCAGGAGGGTGAAATTGGAAAGATCGTGCTTGTACAGCATGCTTTTGCTGTACAGGTTTATCGCCCCTGTCGAGGGTCGAACATCAACTTCGCCGCCCGATCAGCTGCAGGAACTCTTGACGCGTGGTGGTGCTGTCACGAAACGCGCCGAGCATCACCGAGGAAGTCATGATCGAATTCTGCTTTTCAACGCCGCGCATCATCATGCACATGTGCCTGGCCTCGATGACCACGGCCACGCCGGCGGCATCGGTGATCTGCTGGATGGCCTCGGCAATTTGCCGGGTGAGGTTTTCCTGGATCTGCAGGCGCCGGGCGAACATGTCCACCACGCGCGCCACTTTCGACAGCCCGAGCACCCTGCCGGTGGGGATGTACGCCACGTGCGCCTTGCCGATGAAAGGCAGCATGTGGTGCTCACACAAGGAATAGAGCTCGATGTCACTGACGATGACCATCTCATCGCTTTGCGATTCGAACAGGGCGCCGTTGGTGACGTCTTCCAGGCTCATCGTGTAGCCGTTGCACAGATACTGCATCGCTTTGGCCGCACGTTTGGGCGTGTCGAGCAGACCTTCACGCTCGGGGTTTTCCCCGACGCCGACGAGAATTTCACGGTAATGGCTGGCTAGTAGTGGGTTCATTCAGAGGACTCGCAGCAGTGCTGTGCGTGAGGGCCAATCCGTAGCGCAAGAGTTGTACGCAATTAAGTTCTTTGTATAGGTTTTACTCAAGATAGGCTGAAAAAATCCGCCTGACAATGAATCGGCAATCTTTTTTGTGCAGATGCGAACACCTCACATCGCAGCGTGCGAGGTTGCGCGTTTGGCGCGTAGGGCAAAGCGCTCCCGGGCAGTGGGAGCGCTGGGCGAATTCGCGGAATTATTCGCTGTAGGTCGGGTAATCCACATAGCCTTCGGCATTGCCGCCGTAGACCGTGGCGGGGTTCAGTGGATTGAGCGGCCAGTCATTGGCGATGCGCGCCGGCAGGTCCGGGTTGGCCATGAACGGCCGACCGAACGCCACCAGGTCCGCCAGCCCCGATTCGAGCAATCGCGCGCCGGATTCAGCGTTGTAGCGTCCGGCGTAAATGACGGCGCCGCTGAAGGTGTCGCGCACTGCGCGGCGGAATGTTTGCGGCATCGCGGGCGCGTCGTCCCAGTCCGCCTCGGCGATGGACAGGTAGGCAATCCCCACGTCCTCAAGCACCTTGATCGCTTCGATGTATGTGGTGTGCGGGTCTTGCTCGACCATGCCCAGATAAGTGCGTGCTTCATCGGTGGTGGTGAACAGCGGCGCGAACCGCACGCCGACTTTTTCCTTGCCGATGCACTCGGCGACACCCGACACCACTTCGCGCAGAAAACGCAGGCGATTGTGCAGCGAGCCACCGTATTGATCGGTGCGCACATTGCTGTGCGCAGAAATGAACTGGTTCACCAGATAGCCATTGGCACAGTGCAGTTCGATCCCGTCAAAACCGGCATCCATCGCATTGCGCGCGGCCTGTATATAGAGCTGAACCAGTGCCTGGACTTCATCGGTGCTCAGCGCTCGCGGTGCGGATGGCTTGACCAGCTCTCCAGCGCCCGGCGTGGTTTCAATGAACACGCTGACCCGTTCAGTAGCGATGGCAGAAGCGGATACCGGGGCCGCGCCGTCGGGTTGCAAGGCGGTGTGGGACACACGTCCGACGTGCCACAGCTGGGCGAATATCACGCCGTTCCGGGCATGAACCGCTTCGGTGACTGTGCGCCATCCGGCAATTTGTTCCGGCGTGTGAATGCCGGGGGTCCAGGCGTAGCCCTGACCGCGAGGCTCGATCTGCGTGCCTTCGGTGACCAGCAGACCGGCGCCGGCGCGCTGCTGGTAATACTCGGCCATCAATGCGTTGGCGACATTGCCCGGTTGCGTGCTGCGCTGGCGGGTGAGGGGCGGCAGGACGATGCGGTTTTTCAGGGTGTGCGGGCCCAGGGTGAAAGGCGTGAAGAAAGGGCTGTTTTTCATGGGATACCTGTTTTGGCCTTATTAGACCAGTCGACTAGTAATGCGGCAAAAAAAACACCGTGCGTGATGCGCACGGTGTTCGGGAGGCCAGGTGGCTCAGGCCAACAGCTTCAACAACGTTTCAGCAACGGCTGCCGAGCTGGCAGGGTTTTGACCGGTCACCAACTGGCCATCGGTCACCACATGAACCTGCCAGTCAGCCACTTTGGCGTAGCGCCCGCCAAGACGCTGGAATTCGTCCTCGATCAGGAACGGCACGACATCGGTCAGGCCCACAGCGGCTTCTTCAGCGTTGGTGAATCCGGTGACGTCCCGGCCTTGAATCAACGGTTTGCCGTCGGCAGCCGTGACGTGGCGCAGCACGCCCGGCGCATGGCACACGAAACCGTGGGGTTTGTTGCTGCGGTCGAAGGCTTCGATCAGTGCGATCGAGTGTTTGTCCTCGGACAGATCCCACAGCGGGCCATGACCACCCGGGTAGAACACAGCATCGAAATCCTCAGCGCTGACATCCGCCAGACGCCCGGTGTTGGCCAGTGCCTGCTGGGCAGCAGGGTCCTTGCGGAAGCGGTCGGTTTCAGCGGTTTGCGCATCGGGCTCATCGCTTTTCGGGTCGAGCGGTGGCTGGCCGCCAGCCGGCGATACCAGGGTGATGTGTGCACCGGCATCCTTGAAGGCGTAGTAGGGGGCCGCGAACTCTTCGAGCCAGAAGCCGGTTTTCTTGCCGGTGTTGCCAAGCTGATCGTGGGAAGTCAGAACCATCAAGATTTTCATAGAGCGCCCTGTGGTGGTCGGGTGTCCTCGACGGGTTCGTCTGCGACACCTTGGAAGGAATGACGGGCACAGCATAGATTCATATTAGACCGGTCGTCTAGTAAATTTTTACGGCCGTGTTTCCGCCCGATCGCTGTGGCAAACTCCTGCTCATCAGAAATATACGACTGGTCTAATGTTTGGTATTTTGCGCCCCATGAAACCGACCTACGACGATACCCGCCAACACCTGCTCGACACCGGCCACCGCATGATGGCCGAAAAGGGCTTCACCAGCGTTGGCCTGAGCGAGATCCTGCAGACCGCCGGTGTGCCCAAGGGCTCGTTCTATCACTACTTCAAATCCAAGGAACTCTACGGCCAGGCGCTGCTGGAGGACTACTTCGTCGGCTACCTCGCAGATATGGAGCGACGCCTGACACTGCCGGGGCTCAGTGCCTATGAGCGGCTGATGGATTACTGGCAGGGCTGGCAGAACCGCTGCACCCTGGAAGGTCACGGCGATGAATGCCTGGTCGTAAAGTTGAGCGCGGAAGTCGCCGACCTGTCCGAGTCGATGCGCCTCACCTTGCGTGACGGCGCCGAGCGCATCGTTGCGCGGATCACGACGTGCCTGGAAGAAGGGCAGCTGGATAAAAGTGTGCCGGATGCTGATGCTCGTCAGCTGGCAGAAACCCTTTACCAGCTCTGGTTGGGCGCCAGTCTGCTGAACAAGCTGCAGCGCACCGGGCAGTCATTGCAGACCTCGATGGTGATGACGAAGCGGCTTTTGCAGCGGCCATCAAACTGAAGCGCCCGTACTGTTGAGCGTCCCCGATCGTTGTGGCCTGGCTCTCAAGGTAGTGCGTAGATCTTGAACAGCTTCTTCGCCGCGTCGCCGGCGCCATCCAGGTAGTTGTCGTACGCCTGCTCGATTTCGCCGGCGCGGTACATTTCACTCAGCGCAGTGTCGACCAGCAGACGGAAATCTTCGTCGTTTCGATCCAGCGCCATGGCCGTCGGCGCGTACTCGAAAATCCGCTCCAGCAGCACCAGGTGACCTTCGGGGTCATTCCTGCTCAACAGATGCTTGAGCACCATGCGCTCAGCAAAGAACGCACTGGCTTTGCCATCGGCAACCTGTTTGAGGCCTGCATCGGCATTCTCCACCGTGACCAGCGTGGCCACCACACCGAGCAAACGCATCTGCTGGTGTATCCACGCCTCGGTCACACCGCCGGCGATGGCAGCATAGGTTTGATTGGACAGCCCAAGGTTCGCAGTGGCACGCCACGTTGGCCCGGTATGGGCCACCTTGCCATTGAGCACATTAAGCAAAGGCTGGGAGGCGTCCTCGCGCACCACGGCCGAAAGACCGGCGGTGTAGACCGGCACCGAGTAGCTGACCTGCGAGCGCCGCGCCAGTGTCGGAGGGGTCGGTGTACAGAGAATGTCGATTTTCCCCGAATTGACGGCATCGATTTCGTCGTTGAGGGATACAGGCTGGTAGGCAATCTTCAGCGTGGGCAACTCCAGTTCGCTCTTGACCTTTTCGGCTATTTTCAAACAGAGGTCGATGGCATATCCGCTGGCTTTATCGGCGACCTGCTCGCTGAACGGCGCGAAATCCGGCAAGTAACCGAGGGTGAACGTGTGGCTCGTGCGGATGCGCTCAAGCGTGCTGCCTTGGACCATGACCGGCAATAGCGTCAGTAGGCAGACGACTAGCAGCGGGTGGGATGTGATCAGTTTCACGTTCATGTGCGGGTTCCTCGAATTCAGCTGTCTGAGCCGTCACGATGACGGCGGTCAAGGATTGTCGGCCCGGGGGTGAACCGGCACAGGCACGTCGACAAAACGTTTGGCGAGGAAGCCGTAGAGCAGGTAGCCGAACACCAGGACCAGAATGCCGCCGAACACCGCATCTTTGCCGCAGGCATACAACGCGTAGAGGGAGTACGCCACGGCCACCACCAACAGCAAGGTATTGCGGGTGTACACGCTGGCACTGACCTTGGCTTTGTACATCATGACCAGCAGCCCGGTGGCCGCTGTTACATAGGGAATCAGGTTGGTCACTGCGGCGAGGCTGACCAGTTTGCCGAACTGCGCACTGGCGTTCGGCGAAATGGTCGACAGCGCCATCAAGGTCTGCAGCACGCCGCAGACCAGCATCCCGACGATGGGGGCATTGCGGGCGCTGACCTTGCAGAACAGTTTGGGAAACATGCCCTGGTCAGCCGTCATCTTGGCGGTTTGCGCCAGGGTGAACTGCCAGCCCAACAGCGAGCCGACACATGCCATCACCGCCAACGCCATGATGATGTGGCCGACCGTTGGATTGAACATGTGCGCATAAACCAGCGCGAACGGCGCGGACGAGTTAGCCAGCTCGGCATTGGGAATGATCCCCTGAATGACGGTCGTCGAGAGCACGTAGACAACCGCCGCTCCCAGTGTGCCGAACAGGCAGGCCAGCGGCACCGTGCGCGTGGGGTTTTCCACCGCGTCAGAGGCCTGCGCGGCCGATTCCATGCCGAGAAAGGCCCAGAGTGTCAGCGGAATTGCTTTGCTGATCGCTTCGGAAATGGGCAGGTGGTAAGGGTTCCAGGCGGCGATCAGCAGATCGGGTTTGAACCAGAACCATCCGATAAGGCTCAAGCCGGCGACCGGGATGATCACGCCCCAAACCGTAATCGCACCGATCTTGCCGGTAACGCCGGGGCCGCCAAAATTTGCCACGGTGGTTATCCAGAGCAAGCCGACCGTTCCGATGAACAAAGGAATGGCGCCGCTTCCCAGCCAAGGCATGAACGACGTCATGTATCCCACTGCGGAGATCGCCACCGCCACGTTGGCGATGGCCAGTGACAGGAAATACAGATACGAGCAGAGGAAAAATCCCGACTTTGCGTGCGCCTCTTCGGTGTAGGCGGATAACCCGCCCGAGCGCAGACAGAAGATGCCGCACTGGGAAAAACAATACGCAATGGCCATGGAACCGACAGCGGTGACGATCCATGACAACAACGAGACCGCCCCGAGTTGCGCCATGCTGGTCGGCAACATGATGATGCCCGAGCCCATCATGTTGACGGTCACCAAAGTGGTGAGTCCCATCAGGCTCATTTTCTTGTTGGTGTCGGTCATCGAAAACCCCTCGATCGGCGAAGTGCATCCGCGCCCAGCCCTTGAACGCACTGCAGCGTGGTCATGGTCAATGTTCGCCGACGGTTGAGGTCAACGTGTCTGCCTTGCTTATCCAGCCTCCGCCTGTGGCCTTGTAAACATCGATCATGGCGGTGAACACCGAACCCCGGGTCCGGGTGTAGGTCAGCTCGGCGTCGAACAGACTGCGCTCGGCATCCAGCACTTCTATGTAGCTGGTATAGCCGTTGTCGTAGCGCAGCCGGGCAAACCGGGTGTAGGTGCGCAACGCTTCGACCTGATTGCCTTGAGAAGTCATTTGCTCGCGGGATTTGCTCGCGGCAACCAGGGCGTTTTCAACATCCCTGAAGGCTGACTGGATCGACTGTTGGTAAGCCAGCAAGGTTTGTTTTTGAATGGCCTCGGTCTGTTGCACCTGGCCGGCGATCCCGCCAGCGGTGAAGAGCGGCATGCTGGCCGCGACTCCGTAAGACCAGGTGGCGGCCGGCCCGGTGAACAGGTTGGACAGTTGGTTACTGACCGAGCCCAACAATCCGGTCAGGGATATCGTCGGGAAATACAGTGCCTTGGCCGCACCGATTCGGGCGTTGGCGGAAACCAGATTCAACTCGGCTTGCCGCAGATCGGGGCGACGCTCAAGCAAGTCCGAAGGCAACCCGGCGGGCACCAATGGCAGCGACAGTTGTGTCAGCTCACGGCCTCTGATGATCGGCCCCGGATTGCGTCCAAGCAGCACAGCCAGATTGTTTTCCTGTTGCGCCACCAGTGACTCGAATTGCGCAACGGATGCCTGGGTGCGCTGAAATTCCGAAAGGTTTTGCGCCAATTCCATTTCAGAAATGGTCCCGGCACCGAAACGCAGTTTGAAGATTTCGTAGGAGTCGCCACGGGCCTTGGCCGTGGTACGAGCGATTTCCAGTTGGCGATCAAGTTCGCGCAGCGCGATGTAACTCGATGCCACCGACGAGACCAGGCTGAGTATCACAGTCCGCCGACCTTCTTCCGAGGCCAGCAAGTCAGCCCGTGCCGATTCATTGAGTCGCCGCAAGCGCCCCCAGACGTCAAGCTCCCAGCTCACACTCAGGGTGGCCTGATAATTCTGATAAATCGGGTCGACGCTGGGGTCCAGCGGTACCGGGCCATTGTCGCGTGGCGCCCGGGAACGACTGCCTTGCGCGGCGGCGCCGATTTGCGGAAACAGCTGCGAACGCGCCACACCGTAACGGCCCTGAAACTCCTCGACCCGGGCGGCGGCGATCTTGATGTCTTTGTTCTGCGCCAGCGCGCTGCGGATCAAGTCATTGAGCACCGGATCGTTGAACTGTTCCCACCACAACGCGTTGGACAGGTCGTTGGCCTCTTGCTCTGCGTAGCGATAGGCCGCCGGGGTGTCGGTGGCCGGGCGCTGATAATCCGGGCCGAGCATGCAGCCGCTGAGCCCCAGACAAATCAACCACGACAAATGGCATGTGCGCATTCATTCCCCCTCATGTCTGTGCAGGGGAGCGCCACCGGGGATCTCTCCGGGCGATGTGAGCGAAGGCGGCGGGGTGGTCTGTTGCGGCGCGCCTTTTTTCTCGGTCAAGCGTTCAACCAGGTAGTAGAACAGCGGGATGAAGAAAATGGCGATGACTGTTGCCGCCAACATCCCGCCGATGACACCTGTGCCGATCGAGTGTCGGCTGTTTTCCGATGCGCCGACGGCAATGGCCAATGGGACACACCCCAGAATGAACGCCAGGGACGTCATCACGATAGGCCGCAGCCGCTCCCTGGCGGCGGTCATTGCCGCATCGTAGGCAGACATGCCGCTTTCCCGGTTCAGTACCGCAAATTCGAAAATCAGGATCGCATTCTTCGCGGCCAGGGCGACCAGCATGGTCAAGCCGATCTGGAAGTAAACATCGTTGCTCAACCCGCGAATCAGTACCGCGAGCAGGGCACCGAACAACGCAAAGGGCACCGCCAGCAATACGCCGACGGGCAGGGACCATTTTTCGTACTGCGCGGCCAGGATCAGGAACACCATGACCAGGCCGAAGATGAACACCTGAGAGGAAGCGCCCCCGCTTTTTTTCTCCTCGAAGGCCTCGCCACTCAGGGCCAAGGCATAGTCATTGGTCATGATTTCAGCGCTGATCTCTTCCAGCGCCTTGAGTGCCTGACCGGAGCTGTAACCGGGCGCGGCGTTGGCGGTGAGCTTGACTGCCGGGAAGTTGTTGAAGCGCGTCAGCAGGTCGGGGCCGGTGACGTAGCGGGTGGTCAGCAGGGCTTTGAGCGGCACCATCCCCAGGTTCTTGCTGCGTACATAAATCTGCTGCAAGTCATCAGCCTTGAGTCGGTAGCTTGGTTCAGCCTGCAGAATCACCTGCCACAGACGGCTGAACTTGTTGAATTGAGACACATACAGAGAACCGAACATGGTTTGCATGGTGCTGTACACGTCTTCCACCGGCACCCCCAGCGTCTCGGCCTTTTCGCGGTCGACATCGACCAGCAATTGCCGGGAAAACACATTGAAGGTCGAGGTAATGGCGCCGAGTTCCGGACGCTGCCTGGCTTTTGCGACAAGCATGCCGACCGTCTCGGCCAGTTGCCCGACGCTGGCGTCGCCCTTGCTTTGAACCCACACCTCCATGCCGCCCGTGGTACCGAGGCCCGGTATGGATGGCGGGTTGACCGGCAAAATGATCCCGCCCTGTACTGTGGAAAAGGCCCGGGCCGCTTTCTGGATGAGCGCTGGAGCACTCTGCTCCTTGATGGTTTGCGAGTCCTTGTAGCGCTCTTCGAAATCCTTGAACCCGACGAAAAAGGCACCGGCATTGTTCTTGTTCTGGCCATCGAGCAGGCTGTAACCGTTAACGATAGCGACACCCTCGACGGCCTCGTCATGCATGAAGAAATCACTGGCGACCTTGCCCACTTCAGCGGTGCGATCCAGGCTGGCGGCATCGGGCATGATCAGCGCGCCCAGCAGATACCCCTGATCCTCCGGTGGCAGGAAGGCACTGGGAATGCGCTGCGCCATCAGCGCAATCAAAACGATCATGCCGGCGAACAGCAGCAACGCCAGCACAAAGCGTTTGATCATGAACGCCACGGCACGCGAATAGCCCTCTGTCATGCGTTCGAAGCTACGTTCGAACCAGCGGAAAAAAGCGTTTTTTTCGCCTTGATGAGGTTTGAGCAGCAGGGCGGCCAGGGCCGGTGAAAGCGTCAACGCCACCAGACCGGAGATCACCACGGAGATGGCAATGGTGATCGCAAATTGTTTGTAGAGCTGCCCGGTGATGCCCCCCATGAAAGCCACCGGGACGAACACTGCACACAACACCAGCACGATTGCGACCACCGGCCCGGCCACTTCATCCATGGCGCGTTTGGCGGCGTCCTTGGGGTTCATCTTGTGTACGTGCATATTGCGTTCGACGTTTTCAATCACCACGATCGCGTCGTCGACCACGATGCCGATCGCCAGCACCATGCCGAACAGCGTCAGCATGTTCACCGAAAATCCCAGGGCGGACATGCCGATAAAGGTGCCGACAATCGACACCGGTACGGCGAGTACCGGGATCAGCGTGGCGCGCAGACTCTGCAGAAAAATGAACACCACCACGACCACCAGCACCAACGCTTCGAAAAAGGTGTGAATCACCTCGGAAATCGACGCGCGGGTGAACGCGGTAGTGTCCATCACGATCTTGTATTCGATCCCTTCGGGAAATGTCGTTTTCATTTGTGCCAGGGTCGACGTCACCGCTGCCGAAACATCGAGGGCGTTTGCCCCCGGTTGCTGATACACCGCAATCAGCGTGGCGGGACGTCCCTGATAGGTGCTGCGCAGCGAATAGTCCTTCTGCCCGAGTTCGGCGCGCCCTACATCCTTCAGGCGGATGATGGCCGCGCCGTCGTTGCTGGCGCGCAAGATGATGTTCTCGAACTCCGCAGGCTCCGTCAGGCGGCCCTTGGTGGTCACCGCGAACGATTGCTCCACGGCCTGGCCGGTCGGCGATTGCCCGACACGGCCGACGGCGAATTGCTGATTCTGATTGGCGACCGCTGTCTGTACGTCAGCGGCGGTGATGCCCAGTTGCGCCATGCGATCGGGTTTGAGCCAGATCCGCATGGCGTAGTCCGGCGTGCCGAAAATGCTCGCCTGGTTGGCCCCCGGAATGCGCTTGATTGCATCCAGAATGTAGAGGTTCGCGTAGTTGGCGACGTAGGTGCTGTCATAGCGCTCGCCGGCCGAATACACGGCAAGCACCATCATGAACGCGGAAGATTTTTTCTGTACCTGAATGCCTTGGCTCTGGACGGCGGAGGGCAGTTGCGGCAAGGCCAGATTGACGCGGTTTTGCACATCGACCTGGGCAAGGGACGGGTCGGTGCCAATCTCGAAGAACACGTTGAGGGTCATGTTCCCCGTCGCCGAGCTCGACGAGTTCATGTAGATCATATTGTCGGCGCCGTTGACCTGTTGTTCGATCGGCGCTGCCACGTTATTAGCCACCACCTGGGCATCGGCGCCGGGGTAGGTCGCCGAAACGGTAATTTGCGGCGGGGTAATATCCGGGTACTGGGCCACCGGCAATTTGACCATGGCCACCGCGCCGGCCAGGGTGATGATGATTGAGATCACCGAAGCGAAAATGGGGCGATCAATGCAGTAGTGGGAAATACTCATGGGCTGTGCCCGGTGTCTTGCTGCGTGCTGGCAGCCATCGGTTTTGTCGGCGTCTGGTTAGCTGGCGGGGCAGGAGGGGCAATGATGTTCAGCGGACCTCCGGGCGTGACTCTGATCGCACCGTCGACCACGATCCGTTCACCGGCCTGCAACCCTTGGGTAATGAACCAGTCATCGCCGTGCCAGTCACCCACTTCGACCACCCGTTGTTCGGGCTTGCCCGCAGCATTGATCACCCAGACGAAGTGGCTCTTGGCTCCCTCCAGAACGGCCTTTTGCGGCACGACGATGGCGTTCGGCCTGGTAGCGCCGATGGCCCGCGCCCGTACGAACTGGCCGGGACGCAATTGGCCATTGGGATTGGCGACCACGGCGCGGACCAGAAAGGTGCCGGTGTCCTGGCTGTAGGAGGGCGCGGCAAAATTCAGTCGACCTTGTTCGGGAAGCACCGAGCCGTCGGCCAATACCACTTCCACGACAAATTCACTGCGCAGCGGGAATATGAGGTGCCCGGAAGCAATCTCTTCGCGGAACTTGAGCGTCTCGTTTTCCGAAAGACTGAAGTTGACGTAAATCGGGTCCATCTGCGAGACGGTGGTCAGCAGTCCGGACTCACCGGGTGTGACGTAACTGCCTTCCTGCTTTTTGGCAAAGCTTGAAAGACCGGTAAGCGGGGAGGCGATGGTGGTGTAGCTGAGGTTCAGCTGTTCGGTTCGCACCGACCCTTCGGCGGCCAGCACGGCGGCTCTGGTCTGACGCTCATCGCCGACGGCATTGTCCAGGTCCATCTTGCTGACAGCATTCTGCGCCGCCAGCGGCCGGACACGGGCGAGGGTGGCTTTGGCCACCTCCCAGCGTGCCTGCTGTTGAGCCAGTTGTCCCTGGGCCGAGAGCAATGAAGCTTCAAAGGGCTTGCGGTCCATCTGAAACAGCGTCTGCCCGGTTTTTACCAGGTCGCCTTCGGTGTACAGCCGCTTTTCCAGGAACCCGGCAACCCGGGCGCGGATCTCCACTTCGCGGGAGCTTTGGGTTTGCGCAACGAACTCGAAGGTCACCGGTGTAGTGCGTGCGGTGACCGTCATGATCGTGACATCAGGCGCTTGACGGGCGAGGGTCGGGGGTTCTTTGCCGCAGCCGCCGAGCAGGCTCAGGCTGCCGACGATAATGGCGACGGGCAAGCCGAGTTGCCTGCCAACACTCATGTTCCTGCCCATATTCTGCTCCGTGAAGGTTTCTCGGACAGACGCTTAGCCATTCGTTGGTCACAACGCTAGCACCGGCACTCAGTGGCATTTCTGACAATTATCAAAGAACACGATTTGCCAGCCGCGAGACCCATGGGTTGGCACTCAAACCATGGAGCAGCACACTCAGTAAAACGGTACAGGCTGCTACAGCCACCAACGTACGACCGACTTGCAGAGGGTAGTCCAGAATCATCACGGCGAAGACAATACTTGCCAGGCCGCGCGGGCCGAACCAGCCGATGAACAGCCGGGTTTCGAAATCGAAGTCGGTCCCTGCCAGACTGATGAGCACAGGCAGTACGCGAACCACGGTCAGGCTGAGCACTGCATACAACCAGATATTCAGCGTGAAACTGCTCCAGGCCCAAGGGATTACCTGCGCGCCAAATACCACCCAGGTAATGACGGAAAGCAGGCTGGCGAACTCTTCACTGGCCTTGAGCAAATCATGCTTTTGTTCAGCAAACAGATAACTGGCGAGCAGGCCGCCAACGAACGCCGCGATAAACCCGCTACCGCCCGATGCTTGCGCGGTGGCAAAGCAAACCAGCGCCAGTCCGGGTAGCGTCAGCTGTGACCACATTGGGGTTTGCCAATGGCGTTTCCCGGCGTAACGCTGCAACAACCAGGCGATCAACGTCAGGGCTACGCCGACGAGCGCGCCAATGCCAAGCTCCTCGGCAACCAGCTCCACCGCCAGCGAGACGGGCGACCGCGTCTGTTCTTCGATCAACAGGGCCAGAAACATCAACAGCACCGGCACGCAGATGCCGTCATTGAGCCCGCTCTCCACGTTCAATCCTTCACGCACCGATGCCGCCACCTTCGGATTGCTCACGACAGCCTTGCCCAGTGCCGCATCCGTGGGCGCCAGAAGAGTCGCCAAGATGGCCAGTTCGATCGGGGGAATCTGCGGAAACAGCCAGATGCCGACCAGCCAGCCACTGAGCATGGTCAGCGGCAGCCCGATCAACAACAAGCGTAGCGGTAATCCTTCGTGGGCTTTCAGGACCTTGAGATCAGCGCTGGCCGCATCGCTGAAGAGCACAATTGCCAAGGTCAGTTCGGCCAGAATCCGGAGACCGTCCTTGTCGATCCGGGGCAGCAGCAGGCCCAGGAATGCCGGGCCAAGAATCAGCCCGGCAAGCATGAACATCAAAGGCCCATTGAGCAGGCGCGACTCGAAACGTCCGGCAAACAGGCTATAGACAAGAAGGAAGGCGGCAAGCAGTGCCAGGTTCTGATACATCGATCACCTGCCTGTCCGGGTTCAGAGAGAAGGGATAAGGCAGGTTTAATTCATTGCTCGTAGCGTCTTCTGATAAAAATCAATGGATGTGAGGATTCCCCAATCAAGTACCTGATCAACGCCTGCGTCGACGCTCCAATAGAGAGAACAGGTACATGCCGGCCAGCATGGCCAACACAAATACGATGATCTGCCCGTGCCCGGTAAGCAGGATAGCGACGGCTGGCCCAGGGCAGATTCCCGCCATCCCCCAACCGATGCCGAACAGCAGGCTGCCGCCAATCAGGCGGGCATCCAGCTCCCGTTTAATCGGTAACTGCATAGGGGCTCCCAACAAGGATTGCTTGTTGTTACGCGCCCAATTCAAGGGGATAACCGCCACGGCGATGGCGCCTCCCATCACCAGAGCAAGTGACGGATCCCAGGCCCCGGCCACATCCAGGAAAGCCAGTACCTTGGCGGGGTTCGCCATGCCTGCCAGGAGCAGCCCAAGGCCGAAGATCAGTCCTGCGAAAAAAGCGCTCAGCTTGATCATTTTCAAGCCCCCACGACATGACGAATGACGTACACCGTTGCAAAACCGGCGAGCATAAAGCACATCGTTGCCGTGATGGATCGGGCGGACAGTCGAGAGATCCCGCAAACCCCATGACCACTTGTGCAGCCAGAGCCGTAACGGGTGCCCACGCCGACGAACAGTCCCGCAATGATCAGCGTCGGCCATTCTGCCTTGATCTCGATCTGCGGCAGTACGGCAAACACTCCCCACAACAGTGGCGCGAGCATCAGGCCAAGAAGAAACAGTGCCTTCTCGCTCCAGCCCTCACTGCCAAATTGCATCACGCTGCCAATCAAGCCACTGATGCCGGCGATGCGACCATTGGCGAGCACGAATACCCCGACCGCCAGGCCTATCAAGGCCCCTCCGCCCAAGGCAGTCCAAGGCGTAAAGTTCAGCCAATCGATGCTCATTTTGTAGCTCCTGCACAGAAGTGCTGATTAAAAGCCAAACATCACCGCGCGTGCCGTGGAGCTGTTGATTCGCTAGCCGGCGTGTTTTGCGTCATTAAAAAACGCTCGATCTCCTCAACGGTACTTCGCGCCGTTCGGGTGACGCCGATCAGTGTCGCGGAAGCGGCACCTGTCCAGTCGCCATACCCCACCAGCCATAAGCGCGGCTCCTTGATCGAACGCGTACCTTCAACGACCACACGTCCATCGGCGGTACACACCCCCAGTGATGCCAGATAACCGAGGGCAGGGCGGAAGCCGGTGCACCAGATCACCACGTCGACCGGCGTTTGCGAGCCATCGGCCCACGTCACCCCGGTTTCGGTGAAGCGCAGGAACGGCCGAACCGCATGGAGCACGCCACGCTCCCGAGCCTCGACGACTGGCGGGACCATCACGATATCGCCCAGGCCTCCGACCGGTTGTTCAATGACGGTCCCGGCGAGCTGGGCTTTCCAGCGTTCGGTGGCGCGCTCGAACAGCACGCGGCCATCGACCTCATCGGCGAGAAATTGTGGCGGCTGCGGAGTAACCCAGGTGGCGTCGGCCACTTTTGAGACTTCAGCGAGGATCTGTGCACCGGAGTTGCCACCGCCCACCACCAGGACTTTTTTCCCCGCAAAAGGCTTCGCATTGACGTAATGGGCCGAATGCAAATGCTGGCCGGTAAAGGTTTCACTGCCGGGGTAATGTGGCAGGTAAGGATGACGCCAGGTGCCGGTCGCACTGACTACTGCACGGGCCAGCCAGCAACGGCCCTGGGCTTTGACCTGAAGTCGATCGCCCTGGCGCTCAACAGCATCGACCCAATAAGGCCGTTCGACAGGAAACTGATAGCGTTGCTCATACTGGCGCAGGTAATCGATCACGTTGTCACGACTGGGATAGCCGTCGGTGACCGGCGGCATCATCCAACCGGCGATGGAGCTCCAGGTCGAAGGTGAAAACAATCGCAGGGAGTCCCAGCCATGCCGCCACGCACCACCCGGTGCGGCTTCGGCATCAATGATCACAAACGAGCGCCCGGTGCGACGCAGGAAGTAAGCCACGGCGAGTGCGGACTGACCGCCGCCAATAATCGCGACATCCACTTCGGTACAGTTGGCAGGCATTGGGAGAGTCCTTGAGGCAGCGCAAGTCAGGCCAGATTAGCGCATCCGAATCGGGCGTTTGTTGATGATCCTCAAATGGCTGTATCTAGATCGCCGCCCAATCGGTTCGGTGCTGCAGCAGGAAATCGACGAAAGCCCGGACCCGCTGAGGAACGTAGCGGCCATGAGGGTAGAGCAGGGTGTAGGGTCGGGAGCGCCCATTATAGGGCTGGAGTACCTCGACGAGGCGCCCATCGGCCAATTCGTTCTCGACAATGAATCGGTAAGTCTGGAACAGGCCAGCGCTGTGTTTGGCCAGAGTGACGCCGCCCAGCACATCGTCCGAGCAGCAATAGCGGCCCTCTGTGAAGATCTCGCGATGTTTGCCGTCGACCTCGAACAGCCATGAGATGCGACGGCCGCTGCTGGGCAGTTCAAATTGAATGCACTCGTGAGCGACAAGGTCATCCAGTGTCATTGGCGTGCCGGCCCTGATCAGGTATTCAGGTGTCGCGACCACGACCAGTTGTGCGTCCTCCAGCAAGCGGGCGATCAGGGTCGAGTCCGGTTGAGCCCGGACCCGAATCGCCAGATCGTAGCCCTCCGCCACAAAGTCGATATTTCGGTTACCCAAATGGATATCCACGCTGACGTCTGGATAAAGCGCCCGAAACTTCGGCAGAAGCGGCAGGATCCGGTGATGCCCATAGGTGGTCGGAAGACTGATGCGCAGCCGTCCTGACGGCGTCGATTGAGCGCCCATGACTTCTTGCTGTGCTTCCACCAGTTGCGTCAGGGCCTGTCGGCATTGTTCATAGAACACCCGGCCCGGTTCAGTCATCCGGATGCTGCGTGTGGTTCTGACGAAGAGGCGTGATCCCAAACGCTCCTCTAGACGCAAAATCGAGCGGCTTACTGCTGCAGGCGTCACACCGGCTACCTGCGCGGCTGCCGTAAAACTGCCCGTTTCCGAGGCCAGGCAAAATAGCTCGATGCTTCCTAGCTGCAGGTCATCAAAATGACGCTTCATATTCATCACACCGAGTATTCGCGAAGTGCCCAAAGCATACCGAAGTCGATGACGCAGTGGCGAGGACCGCGGCTTTTATTCATTACACGGCGTCATAAATGAAATAACCGAGCGCGCATTTATTCATTCAAGGCCAGCTTATAGAGTTCATTCCACTTGCCGTCTCATCATGCCGATGAGACGCGAACTGGAGACTTTCCCGTGCCTTTCATCAACGTTCGTATCACCCGTGACGGCGTTACCAAAGAACAAAAAGCACAGGTGATCGCCGAGATCACCCAAACCATGCAGACGGTGCTCAACAAAGACCCGCACCTGACGCACATCGTGATCGAGGAAGTCGATACCGATAACTGGGGCTACGCAGGAATAACCACGACCGAGTACCGCCAGTCGCTGGTGGAGCCCAGGTAATGCTGAGGCACTTGAAACCGCTTTTTTCAACTATCGAGGCATTATCATGAGCCATTCAAAAAAAGTCGTTGTGGTCACTGGCGCATCTCAGGGGCTGGGCGCGGGCATCGTCGAGGGTTTTCGTAAACTCGGTTATCAAGTGGTGGCGACTTCGCGCTCCATCCAGCCGTCATCGGATCCGGACATCCTGACCGTCGCTGGAGATATCGCCGATCCGGCGACGTCCGAGAAAACCATTCGCGAAGGTGTAGCGCGTTTTGGCCGCATCGACACGTTGGTGAACAACGCCGGGATCTTCCTCGCCAAGCCGTTCACGGCCTATACCCGCGAAGAGTATTTAAATACGGTGGCGACCAACATGGGCAGCTTCTTCCATATGTCGCAGCAGGCGATTGCCCAGATGGAGAAGCAAGGCGAGGGCGGTCATGTGGTCAGCATCACCACATCGCTGGTCGATCACGCCATCGAGGGCGTGCCATCGGTGCTGGCGTCGCTGACCAAAGGTGGGATGAACGCCGCGACCAAATCCCTGGCGATCGAGTACGCCAAGCGCGGCATCCGCGTTAACGCGGTCTCGCCGGGCATCATCAAGACCCCGATGCATGGCGAGGAAAGCCACGCCGCACTGGGCCGCCTGCATCCGGTCGGCCACATGGGCGACGTGCAAGACATCGTCGCAGCGGTGTTGTATCTGGACAGCGCTCACTTCGTCACGGGCGAAATCCTGCACGTCGATGGCGGCCAAAGCGCCGGTCACTGATGGAGACGGCGGTCTGGCCAACCAGGCGACCGGCAATCTGAAGCAAGAAGCCGCCATCGGCGGCTTCTCCCATCACATTTGGGGGGCGTTGCGAGCAGCGATCGCGACGGTGGTCGGCGAATCCGCAAGTGGGACGAATTGCCGTGTCGCGCCATCAAGTGCATCGATGCATCCGGCTTCGATGTCGTAAACCCAGCCGTGCAGATTCAGCCGCCCTTGCTCAAGCGCGAGGGCCACTGATGGATGCGTACGCAGATTCGCCAGTTGCGCGATCACGTTTTCACGCACAAGGCCATCGAGCTTGGCGCCGGGCGTGTCGAACTCATGCGCCGCATTAATCGCTTTCGCGGCGTCCGCGTGACGGAGCCAGTTAGCAACCGCTGGCAGGTGGTCCAGACAAGTGCAGCGCGAGATCGCGCCCATCGCGCCGCAGTCCGAATGGCCGCAGATCACGATGTCCTGGACGCCCAGCACCGCGACCGCATATTCGACAGTGGCCGAAACGCCGCCGGGCTCGGGGCCGTAAGACGGCACAATATTGCCGGCGTTACGAATCACGAACAGTTCGCCCGGTTCACGCTGCGTAAGGAGTTCCGGCACAACACGACTGTCCGAGCAGGTGACAAACAGCGCCTTGGGATTTTGTGCCGTCGCGAGCTGCTTGAACAGCTCGACACGCTGCGGATAAACCTCGCGCTGAAAGCGCAGAAAGCCGTCAATGATGTCACGCATGAAGTTCTCCAAACCCGATTAACAGATGGGGGCACCAGCACTCGATATGCTGTCGCGCCGCGGTGGCCGGTATTATCGCAAACGTTGCGCGTGTTAGCTGTAGTTGACTTGATGTCTGCAATCTACAGGCATTGGTGCAGGAGGGACGTAACGTAATACCTTGTTTAACATAATATACATTACACGTAACAAGATGTTTCCGAATCAGCCCGGTTGCACGCCACGTTCAATCCAGAGGCTTACCTGAAACCGCATTTTCCAAAACCTCGGTCTGGCCTGAAATTTGTGAGCCTCAATCAGCAGACCGCGTCAGCTTTTCTATCAACATCCGATGCTGTGGAAATTGCGCAGTCAGTCTGCGTCTGTCACCCATCTCCATGTCCGCGAAATCAAATCCCGGCGACACGGTTTCACTGATCAAACCAAACCCGTGTTCACCCTCAAGCAGTCGCGATGCTTTCCAGATGCCACCAGGCACGTGCATTTGCAAAAGCTGTCCCGCCAGAATATCGCTACCCATTACCAATGTTTGAAGCGAACCGTCACCTGAGATCATGCTGTACTCGATAGGATCGCCCAGATGGTAGAAATGCAGGATGTCCGATTGATTGAAATGAAACTGGCCCACCGGCGAATCTTCCGTCAGCAAGTAATAGATCGACGTCACCAGGTAACGTGGGCCACCGGTGGTTTGCAGCATGGCGCGATGATCTGCTTGAAAAGTCCTGCGAAAATAGCCGCCTTCGACATGAGGCTGCAGATCCAGTGCAGCAATCACGTCCACGCTCTTTGTTTTCCATCGATTCATGGCCTGCTCCATTGATTGAAAGGCAGATAGGCTGATAGCTCTACTAAACGGCTATTTAGTGGAGTTAACTGTATTTCGACGAATATCGAAGACAATTCCCTCTACTTCGACGATCTAACGCAAACCCACGTCAGGGACGCTCGCTAGCGCTTCAGCGTCTCGCTCGGCAGCTCTTTGAACAGCGCCCGATAACTGTTGGAAAACCGCCCCAGATGCCAAAACGACCAGTTCATCGCCACTTCGGCCACGGTGGTTTCCGTGGGCCGGCGATTGAGTAATTCGCGGTGTGCACTGTTAAGCCGGCGCAGGCGCAGCCAGTGGCTCGGGGTCATGCCGGTGTAGGCCTTGAACGCCTGCTGTAATTGACGCAACGGCACCCCTGCCACCTTCGAAAGCTCAAGCAGATTAACAGTCTCTTCCGGCGAATCCGCTGCCCATTCCCCTACTCGCTTCATGATCGTCCGCTCTTCAGTACGACGCTGCAAACCGCCTCGATCAAGACGGGTGTGAGCGTTGTCGAGAATGAACAGACAGTCTTCGAGCAGCTGCTGAGTCAATGAGTTTTTATCAAACGGATCAACAGCTTGCGACAACTTCGTGAGCGTTGAGCTTAACCAGCGACTGAACAAGGCGTTCTGCCCGCAGTTAAGCGGCGCCATGAACAGTCCCTCGAGTTTCGCCACATCCAGACCGTGTTCCCGGACGAATTGCGGGCCGAACACCACGGCGATTTCCTGGTAGTTCTCCGGGGTGATCCAAATGTTGCGGCTGTCTTCGTTAAGCAGGTACAGCGCGTTGTCACTGCGATCAAAACAGAACGCCAAGGCACCCGATGGCGCACTGAATGCCTGCTCGACGCGGGTGTTCATCTGTTCTTCGTAGACCTGCACACCTTCCAGATCCAGATAGCGGATCTGCCCGGCGAAATGCCCGGGCGACATCTGCTGGTAATGCTGGACCCAACCCGGTGTGGCGCGGATTTGTTCGGTGACATCAGCGGTATTAAACGCCTGAACCTGAAGCGGATTACACGTTGTCATGGGAGACCTTGCGCACTCTTTTGGTGCACTTTGGTGCTGCTTAAAGTGGATAGATGGAACTACAAGGCACGCCCAAGATAGTCGTCAACGCGCCACAGGGGAAGGGGCGGAAGATGAAACCCGCCCTCCCCGGCGTCTATAAAACCAATAACGAGGTCTTTATGAATGCCCCTTTCGATCAGCTGTTCACATGGCTGAAAGATCACAAGATTACCGAAGTTGAATGTGTGGTCAGCGACCTGACCGGCATTGCCCGCGGCAAGATCGCACCGACCAACAAGTTCCTGCATGAGCGAGGCATGCGCCTGCCGGAAAGTGTGCTGCTGCAAACGGTAACCGGGGATTTTGTCGACGACGACATCTACTACGACCTGCTCGACCCGGCCGACATCGACATGGTCTGCAAACCGGTGAGCGACGCCGTGTATGTGATTCCATGGGCCATCGAGCCGACCGCCATCGTCATCCACGACACCTTCGACAAGTTCGGCAATCCAATCGAACTGTCGCCGCGCAACGTGCTGAAAAAAGTCCTGCAGCTGTACACCGACAAGGGCTGGAAGCCGATCGTTGCACCGGAAATGGAGTTCTACCTGACCCAGCGCTGCGAAGATCCGGACCTGCCACTCAAGGCACCACTGGGGCGTTCGGGCCGTGCCGAAAGCGGTCGTCAGTCGTTTTCCATCGATGCCGCCAACGAGTTCGATCCATTGTTCGAAGACGTCTACGACTGGTGCGAGCTGCAAGGCCTGGATCTGGACACGCTGATCCACGAAGACGGCCCGGCGCAGATGGAAATCAACTTCCGTCACGGCGACGCCCTAGATCTGGCCGATCAGATCACCGTGTTCAAACGCACCCTGCGGGAAGCGGCGCTCAAGCACAACGTCACCGCTACGTTCATGGCCAAACCGATTGGCGATGAACCCGGCAGTGCCATGCACCTGCACCAGAGCGTGGTGGAAATCGCCACGGGCAAGCCGATTTTCGCTGATGCCGACGGCAAGATGAGCGACTTGTTCCGCCATCACATCGGCGGCCTGCAAAAGTACATTCCGAAAGTGCTGCCGATGTTTGCGCCCAACGTGAACTCGTTCCGCCGCTTCCTGCCGGACACCTCGGCACCGGTCAACGTTGAGTGGGGCGAAGAAAACCGCACTGTCGGTTTGCGTGTACCAACCTCCGGGCCGGAAGCCATGCGTGTGGAAAACCGTTTGCCGGGCGCCGACGCCAACCCGTATCTGGCGATCGCCGCGAGCCTGCTGTGTGGCTATATCGGCATGGTCGAAGGCATCGAACCGAGTGCCGCCGTCGAAGGCCGCGCCTACGAACGCCGTAACCTGCGCCTGCCGATCACCATCGAAGACGCGCTGACGCAAATGGAAGAATGCGACACCGTTGCGCGTTACCTGGGCAACAAGTTTGTGCGCGGCTACGTCGCGGTCAAACGCGCCGAGCATGAAAACTTCAAGCGCGTGATCAGCTCCTGGGAGCGCGAGTTCCTGCTGCTGAGCGTCTGATCCACGCCATAAATGCCCTGTGGGAGCGAGCCTGCTCGCGAAGGCGTCAGCACCGTCACCATCAATGTTGCCTGACCCACCGCTTTCGCGAGCAGGCTCGCTCCCACATGGATTAGCGAACCACCTGAAAAATCCAAAAAATTCGAAGAGGTGTCGATATGCGTCTATTGAAATCCATGGTTCCCGCCGCACTGGCGCTGTTGTGCAGCACCGCAGCCCTGGCCCAACCCCAGGTCAGCGTCTACAACTGGACCGACTACATCGGTGAAACCACCCTCGCCGACTTCCAGGCCAAGACCGGGATCAAGGTGATCTACGACGTGTTCGACTCCAACGAAACCCTGGAAGGCAAACTCCTCGCCGGTCGCACCGGCTACGACGTGGTGGTGCCGTCCAACCACTTTCTCGCCCGTCAGGTAAAAGCCGGCGCGTTCCTCAAACTGGATCGCGAGCAGCTACCGAACTGGAAGAATCTCGACCCGAAATTGCTCGAATTGCTCGAAAAGAACGACCCGGGCAACCAGCACTCGGTACCGTACCTGTGGGGCACCAACGGCATCGGCTACAACGTCGACAAGGTCAAGGCTGTGCTCGGCATCGATCACATCGATTCCTGGGCCGTGCTGTTCGAGCCGGAGAACCTGAAGAAGCTCACCCAGTGTGGCGTGTCGATGATGGACTCGGCGGACGAAGTGTTCCCGGCGATCCTCAACTACATGGGCATGGACCCACGCAGCGAGAACCCGGAAGACTACAAAAAAGCCGAAGCCAAACTGCTGAGCATCCGCCCGTACATCACTTACTTCCATTCCTCGAAATACGTTTCCGATCTGGCCAATGGCGACATCTGCGTAGCCTTCGGTTACTCCGGCGACGTGTTCCAGGCGGCCAACCGCGCCAAGGAAGCCAAGAACGGGGTGAACATCGCCTATGCGATTCCGAAAGAAGGCGCCAACCTGTGGTTCGATCTGCTGGCGATCCCGGCCGACGCCAGCAATACCAAGGAAGCCCACGCCTTCATCAATTACCTGCTTGATCCGCAAGTGATTGCCAAGGTCAGCGCTTCGGTCGGTTACGCCAACCCGAACCCGGCCGCCAAGCAGTACATGGACCAGGCGCTGGTGAACAATCCCGAGGTCTACCCGTCCCAGGCAGTGCTGGACAAGCTCTACATCTCCTCTACCCCGCCCCAGTCGATCATGCGTCTGATGACCCGGTCCTGGAGCAAAGTGAAGTCGAACAAATGAATCAGTACACGCAAGAACACGCCCGCTCCTATTACGCGGCTTCGGCCCGGGCCAGTACGCCCTGGCCGGCACTCGACGGTGACCTCACCGCCGATGTCTGCGTGATCGGCGGCGGCTTCACCGGGGTCAACACCGCGATTGAACTGGCGCAGCGCGGGCTGTCGGTGGTGTTGATCGAAGCCCGGCGCATCGGCTGGGGCGCCAGCGGGCGCAACGGCGGCCAGTTGATTCGCGGCATCGGTCACGAGGTCGAAGGCTTTGCCCGTTACGTCGGCAACGACGGCGTGCGTTATCTGCAACGCGCCGGTATCGACTCCGTGGAACTGGTGCGCCAGCGCATCACCGAGCATGCCATCGAGTGTGACCTGCGTTGGGGATTCTGCGAACTGGCCAACACCCCGGCGCAATTCGCGGCGTTCAAGGACGAACAAGTCAGCCTCGACGAACTCGGCTACCGCCATGAAACCAAGCTGGTCGGCCCCGAGCAAATCCGCCAGCAAGTGGTCAACGCCAATGTCTATGCTGGCGGTCTGATCGACATGGGCTCCGGTCATCTGCACCCGCTAGATCTGGTGCAGGGCGAAGCGCGTCTGGCGGCGTCCCTCGGTGTACGCATTTTCGAGCAGAGCCCGGTCCAGCAGATCATCCACGGCGAAACGGTTGAAGTGCGCTGCGCCACCGGCAGCGTCCGCGCCGGCAGTCTGGTGCTCGGTTGCAACGCGCATCTGGATGAACTCGAGCAGCAACTCAGCGGGAAGGTCCTGCCCGCCGGCAGTTACATCATCGCCACCGAGCCGCTGTCCGAAGCACGCGCCGCGCAATTGATCCCGCACAACCTTGCGTTGTGCGACCAGAAAGTCGGCCTCGACTATTACCGGCTCTCGGCGGACCGACGCCTGCTGTTTGGCGGCGCCTGTCACTATTCCGGTCGCGATCCGGCGGACATCGCCGCCTACATGCGCCCGAAAATGCTCAAGGTCTTCCCGCAACTGGCGGACGTGCGCATCGACTATCAATGGGGCGGCAAGATTGGCATTACCGCCAACCGTTTTCCGCAGGTCGGGCGGCTCAAGCAACAGCCGAACGTGTTCTACGCTCAGGGTTATTCCGGTCACGGTCTGAATGTCACGCATTGGTGCGCCAAGCTGCTGGGCGAGGCCATTCACGCCGGCCACAGTCAGGGCATGGACGTGTTCAGCGCGGTACCGCACATGACCTTCCCCGGCGGCCCGGCCTTGCGCTCACCGCTGCTGGCATTGGGCATGTTCTGGTATCGCCTGCGCGAAATCCTCGGCTAACGCGCGCCCCTGCGGCAGCGCCTGCACAAATCCGCATCAGCCCGTGAATTTGCTCTATCGCCAAGCACTTCTATATTGATGAAGTGCTTTTGCGTTCCTGACGCTCAGCATCCACAAAACCGAGGAGGACATGGATGAAGTCGTCAGCCGCCGATGAACCACGAGCACCGGGCCACGCGCCGATCAAGACCCGGCGTTTCAGCATCTCCCTGGTGTGGATCGTCCCGGTCGTCGCGGTGCTGGTCGGCATATCGCTGGTGGTGCACAACCTTATGCAGGAAGGCCCGACCATCGTCGTCAACTTCAAGACCGGCAGCGGCCTGGTTGCCAACAAGACCGAGGTCAAATATCGCAGTGTGGTGATCGGTCAGGTGACGGATGTCGAATTGAGCGGCGATCAGAAGAGCGTCGATGCCACGATCAAACTGGCCAAACAGGCCGAAACCTTCACCCGCGAAGACTCGCAGTTCTGGGTCGTGCGCCCACGCATCGGTGCCGGCGGCGTTTCGGGCATCGATACCTTGCTCTCCGGCGACTATATCGGCGCCGACATCGGTCAGGCCAACAACCGCGCCAAGCATTTCAAGGGGCTGGAGAATCCGCCGCCGATCACTTACGGCGAACCGGGCAAGCGCTTCATGCTGCATGCCTCGGATCTCGGCTCGCTGGATATCGGTTCCCCGGTTTACTACCGCAAGATTCCGGTGGGCCAGGTCGTGACCTACACCCTCAATCCCGAGGGCAAAGGCGTGGACATCGAAGTGTTCATTCACGCACCGAACGACGCGTTCGTTACCGAAAATACCCGCTTCTGGAACGCCAGCGGCATCGACATCAATGTCGGCGCCAACGGTTTTGCGGTGAAGACCGAATCGCTGTCCACTATGCTGGTCGGCGGCATTGCCTTCCGCGCGCCGGATTACAGCCCCAACGACGTTGCCGCCGCCGACGACAAGGACTTCGAACTGTTCGCCGATCAACAGACCGCCCTCGCCCCGCCCAACGGCAAGGCGCAATACATGGTGTTGCGTTTCGAGCAGTCGTTACGCGGGCTCAAGGTCGATGCGCCCGTCGAGTTTCTCGGCATGGAGATTGGCCGGGTCGTTGGAATCAACCTCGACTTCGACGCGAAAAAACGCACTTTCCCGCTTAACGTCGGGATCGTCATTTACCCGCAGCGCCTCGGCCAGGCTTACAAAAAGATGCTGACCGAATTCAAGCACGATCCCAACGACGAAGCGGCCGGTATTCGTCTGCTCGGCACCTTCGTCGACAACGGTCTGCGCGCTCAGGCCCGCAGCGGCAACCTGCTGACCGGGCAGCTGTATATCGCGCTGGATTTCTTCCCGAAAGCCGAGAAAGTTGCATTCGACGCAACGGCCCGACCGGTCGCCTTGCCCACCGTGCCCGGCAGCCTCGAACAGTTGCAGGAAAAACTCGAAGCGGTGGTCGACAAGCTCAACAAACTGCCGGTCGAGCGGATTGCCGGCAACCTCGACAGCAACCTCGTCGAGCTGCGCAAAGGTCTGCAACAGTTCAATGCGAAAACCCTGCCGGGCGTGCAAACCACACTGGCCGACGTCAGCAAGACCTTGCAGTCCGCCAGTTCGACCCTGGCCGAGGATTCACCGCAGCGCGAGAAACTCACCGAGACCCTCGACGAACTCGGGCGCATGTCGCGTTCGCTGCGTGAGCTGTCGGACTATCTCGGTCGCCATCCGGAATCGCTGATTCGCGGTCGTCCCGACAACGCAGCGCCGCTGGATCTGAAAGGACCGCCACGCAATTGAGCCCAGGAGCTATCCCATGGCTGTACCGCTGAAGATCACCGTGCTCGCTGCGTTCATGCTCCTTGGTGCCTGCCGCAGCGAGCCGATAAACTTTCACACCTTGACGCCGGTGGAGCTGTCGGCGTCCCGGGCCGGGGCGCAGATTCCGATCGAGGGGATCAGCGTGCCGCCGCAAGTCGACCGCCCGCAAATCGTCATTCGTCAGGGCAACAATGGCCTGGCGATTCTGGAAACCCAATGGTGGGGAGCGAGTCTGGCGGATGAATTGCGCAGTGCCTTGAGCGATCAACTGAGCAATACCGGCAGTCGCGGCAATGTTTCGGTGCGTATCGATGTGCAGCGTTTCGACTCGATTCCCGGACAATACGGGCTGATCGACGTCAAATGGCGCCTGCGCCCGAGCGGTGCGGCGGACAACGCTCTGCTGACCTGCCATTCAACCTTGCAAACACCCTCCGGCCCGAGCATCGACGAACTGGTGGCCGCGCAACAGAACAACGTCAAACGCCTGGCAACCCTGATCAATCAGGCGGCGGGCAACGCTCGCTGCCCGTCAGCCTCCTGAGCCGCCGACAGCGTGACCGTGAAACGGCAGCCATTGGGCTCGCGAGTAACCAACTGAACCTGCCAGCGTTGATGGCTGCAGATCCGCTGCACCAGCGACAACCCCAGCCCAAGGCCTTCACCGCGCTGTTCGTCACCGCGCACGAATGGCTGGAACATCGCGTGACGTTTTTCTTCCGGAATACCGATGCCGCTGTCCTCGACCACAAAACTGTCGTTGAGCAGGGTCAACCGGACAAAGCCCTGATCGGTGTAGTGCCAGGCATTGCGCAGCAGATTGCCCATGACCGACTGCAGGAACGTCAGGTCATAACGCGCACTGCCAGCCAGTTGCGGCTCGTAGATAAACTCCAGACCCTTTTCGCCAATCAATCGCCCCCAGATTTCTACCTGGGCGTCGGCGATAGATTTGAGTGTGCAAGTGGATTCGGTGCCAAGCGCTTCCGGCTTGCGCGCCAGCATCAAGAAGGTCTCAACCAGTTGGCGCATTTCTGCGCTGGCCCGGGCGATGCGTTTGACCTGTTGGGTGGAGCGCGAATCCAGCGAGGGGTTGGCCAGCAACAGCTCGCAGGAACTGGCCAGAATCATCAGCGGTGTGCGCAATTCATGGCTCACGTCACTGGTGAAAAGCTTTTCCCGGTTCAGGGTTTCGCGTAACCGGCCGAGTGTCTGGTCGAAAGACAGCGCCAGCGCCCCAACCTCATCATCGGCGTAATCCGGATGCAGCGCCGGCGCCAGCGCGATCAACTGGTCACGATGACGCACCTGCCCCGCCAGGCGAATCACCGGCGCCATGACCTGCCGCGCCAGCAGCCTGCCGAGCGCGACCGCCAGCATGACGCTGAGGATGAACCCGACTATCACCACCACGAACAGCAGGTGTTCACGTTGTTCGAAGCTTTCCTGATTGCGCAACAGCACATATTTACGGCCGCCGACCGCCTCGACCATCGCATAGAAGTCGTCGCCGTTGAACGATATCTCCTGAAACCCTACGTCCAGCCCTGCCAGTTGTGGCGTCAGCGCCATGGGTCCGGGACCGTTTTCGAAAAAAAACAGCTCACTCTTTTCCGGCTCGTGACGCCATTGGTTGATGTCGTCCATCGCCAACAAGCGGCGCAGTCCGCCGCTGAGGGCGGTCATGGTCAACTTGTGCTCGACGACATGTACCGTGGCCACAATGCCCATTGCAAAGACACCGGCAACCACCGCGCTCATCAAGGCGAACACAATCACAATCCGATTGGCGAGGCTTTGCTTGAGGTCCATCCGGTTGCTTGACTCCAGTGCTGATGTCGGGGACTGCAAGCAGCTGCGTCACGACGTTATCCAGAGTCGCAGCTTCGCCTCGACTGGCGCTGTTGTTAAGTGGCCCTAATAAACAAAACGAGTATTTGAGTTTATTTATCAAATAGACTTTTCCGTTAATGCCTGCGCCGCTCTCGCAAATTTTTCACATGTTCTTCACTGCACCGCCACGACTCTGAACGTAGTGTTCAGCAGCCATTCAAGTAGACCACCGTAAAGTAACTAACCTCCTGGAGCTTACGTTGCACTGTGCGTGTACTGAGTGGAACTCGGGAATGACAAGGGGCAACGTCGTGGTTGAATTAGTACACGTACAATCAGCGTCTAAACGATGGGTTCTGTCTCGTCCGCGCACTTGGGCAATCATTGCTGTCGGTTTGCTGTTGATTACACTGATTTGCGGCTTCGTCTGGGTCCAACGCTCGCCCGCCAACCTGCGCTACGCCAGTGCATCGGCGACCCAGGAATGGGTGAAGGCCTGGCAGGCCGGTGAGGTCATCGCACTGGTCCGTCATACTGAGCGTTGCGACCGATCGGCCAATACTTGTCTGGGGCCGGCAGACGGTATCACCCAGGCTGGCAGCATTGCTGCAGCCGAGGTAGGCCGTGGCTTTACGCAACTGGGCCTGGAAAAGACCCAGTTCTTCAGCAGCCCGCTGACGCGCACCCTGCAAACCGCGCATTACATGCTCGGCCACGATGCCGTGGCTGCGGAATGGCTGGAAACCTGTGGCCCGACGATGCGCAATGAAGTGGTGGCACACAAGACCGCAGGACAGAACATGATCCTGGTGACCCACAGCGGCTGCATCGCCGATTTCGAACGGCAAACCGGTTACCCACGCGCGGTCGCCGCCGAATATGGCAGCACGGTTTTAGCCCGGATAGATGCGCAAGGCCAACTTGAAGTAATCGGCATCATGAACCCAGAAGGCTGGCAACGATTGGCCAAGTAATCATCAGACTTGATCAAGTAAAAACGCTCGGGCAATGCTCTGGCACAGACTAATTAGCATTTATGAAATTGTAATAAGAAATTTTTTTCACTTTAAAAAACTGGAAATATTTCATTTTAAAGCTTGGCTGTTCGAGGAGAACTTAACGCTGGAAGCAGACCCGTTCTCTGAATACAGGACACGCCCTTCGGGCGTGCTCGCCTCTGCATTCATTCAACCCAGTGCCGCGCCTGCAACGGATATCGCCAGGCGCAACACTGAAACGCACACTTTGTACTGCACCAAGGTCCAGTCATGACGTCTGAGAACAAACCGTTGCGCCATGCAGCGTTGAATTTGCCGCGCCTCCAGCAGAGCACCCTGATCGAACGCTGTGCGATACCCGGGCTGGTGCTGGCGTTCGTGGTGTTTTATCTGCTGCCGCTGATGACCCACGGCCTGTGGATTCCCGATGAAACCCGCTATGGGCAGATCAGCCAGGAAATGCTGCAGAGCGGCAACTGGGTGGCGCCGCACTTCATGGGCATTCGCTATTTCGAAAAACCGATTGCCGGCTACTGGATGATTGCCATCGGCCAAGCCATTTTCGGTGAAAACCTGTTTGGCGTACGCATCGCCTCGGCGCTTAGCACGGGCGTGAGCGTCTGGCTGGCCTATCTGCTGGCCCGTCGCCTGTGGAACAACCCGCGCATCAGTGCCGCTTGTGCCCTTCTTTATATGAGCTTCGGCCTGATCGCCGGGCAAGCCGGCTATGCCAACCTCGATCCGCAATTCACCTTGTGGGTCAACCTCAGCCTGGTGGCGATCTGGTTTGCCATCGACAGCAATACCCCGCGCGCGCGTCTGGGCGGCTGGGCATTGCTGGGATTCGCTTGTGGCATGGGCCTGATGACCAAAGGTTTCCTCGCCCTGATGCTGCCGGTGCTGATCGCCCTGCCCTACATGATCTGGCAGCGACGCTTTGGCGAACTGGTGCGTTATGGTCTGGTCGCCGTTGCGGTGGCCGCGCTGGTCAGCGTGCCATGGGCACTGGCCGTGCATTACCGTGAACCGGATTTCTGGCGATTCTTCTTCTGGCACGAACACATCCGCCGCTTCGCCGCCGGTGAAGACGCACAGCACGCACGACCATGGTGGTTCTACCTGCCGTTGCTGTTTGCTTCTACCTTGCCTTGGGCCCTGCTGTTGCCTTCGACGCTGCTGCGCACCTGGCGCGAAAAGCGCGATCCGAAAATCGCCTTCCTCGCCTTGTGGTTCCTGCTGCCGCTGGCATTTTTCAGCGCGAGCAGCGGCAAACTGCCGACCTACATCATGCCGTGCCTGCTGCCGTTGGCCTTGTTGATGGGCTATACGGTAATGAATTGGATAGCCGACCAGAACGGGCGCGTCTTGCGCATCAACGGTGTGGTCAACGTAGTGCTGGCCATTGCAGCGCTGGTCGCACTGATCTACCTGCAAGCGACCCGTGAAATTTACGAACACACCGAAATGTTCAGCCTGTCGCTGGGTTATATCGTGTTGCTCGGCTGGCTCATTGCCGGCGCGCTGCAAACCGTGCGCCCACTGACATTGTGGGCGATGCCGGCGCTGGGCATCGGCTTGCTCGTCGCACTGCTGCCTGCCGCGATGCCGGCGACCATCGTCAACAGCAAGATGCCGGATCAGTTCATTGCCGAACATCAGCAGGAACTGAGCCAGACCCGTTCGTTGCTGAGTAACGACCTGGGAGCCGCTTCTGCGTTGTCATGGCGCTTGCGTCGCCCGCAAGTCGACCTGTTCAACACCGTTGGCGAGCTCAGGTACGGCCTCGATGACCCGGCCATGGCGTCACGCAAGGTCAGCCTCGACGGTGTAGGCGAGTGGATGACCGAAGCGCGCAAAAAAGGCTCGGTGGGTGTGGTGATGCGCGTCAACAGCACCTCAGACGAACAACAACTTGAGCTGCTGCCGATCGATGGTCAGCACTTCCGGCGCGGCAACCTGGAAATCTTCATTTTTGCCCAGAGCAAACCATGACCGCAGACAAAAAAGATCGGGGCGCGTTGCTGCTTCTGCTCGCCGCCACTGCCCTGCTGTTACTGCTCGGTCTGGGCAGTCGTGAGCTGTGGGGGGCGGAAACCCGCTGGGCCAACATCGCCTTGCAGATGTTGCAAAGCGGCGACTATTTCGATCCCTATCTCAAGGGCAGCCCTTATTACGACAAGCCGCTGCTGTCGTACTGGCTGATCACCGCCACCTCGTGGTTCACGGGTGGGCTGGGGCACTGGTCGTTACGCCTGTCCTCGGTGATTTCCGCGTGGTTCAGCGTGTGGCTGGTGTACCTCATCGGCGAGCAACTGTTTCGCAAAGGCACCGGACTGATTGCCGGATGGATGCTGGCGACCACGTTCTACTTCGTGTTCTGGGCGCGAGTCGCCACTGCCGACATTCTCACCGTCTGCGGTGTGCTTGCCGCGGTCTGGTGGTACTGGCGCGGCCCGGATGACACCCGGTTCTGGCGCTACGTAGTGTTCTTCGGCCTGCTGTCGCTGACCTCGCTGTTCAAAGGCCTGATCGGTTTCATCCTGCCGGGGCTGGTGCTGCTGCCGCACCTGCTCAGCCAGCACCGCTGGAAACGTCACCTGAACCTGCGACTGTTCGCGGCGATATTGATTGCCGGGGCGTTTTACATGACGCCGTTCGTGCTCTCGCACTTCTACGGCGCGCCCAACTACGAACAAAGTGGCCTGGGGCTGGTGCTGCGTGAAAACGTTGTGCGGTTTTTCCAGCCGTTCGATCAGTTCGGGCCGATTTACACCTACTTGATCTACCTGCCGGTCTACACCCTGCCCTGGGCGCCGTGCTGGTTGATCGCCTTGTGGGTGGCCGCGCGCAACTGGAAGCACATCGAACCGGATACCCGCTGGCTGATTCAAGGGCTAGCGTTGCTGATGCTGTTCTTCACCGCCAGTGGTAGTCGCCGCAGCTATTACGTCTTGCCGCTGGTGCCCTTCGCGCAACTGCTGGGTGCCTGGTGGGTAACCCGACGCATGGCCGCTCGCCACAGCGAAGGCCGTGGGCTGAAGATCGGTTTCGCTGTCACCACCGTGTTGCTTGCCGCGATATTGGGTGTGCTTTACCCGTGGACCAACAGCGGCGGCGGTGTCATCCGCTTCGGCGAACAGGTTCGCGAGCAGGCCAGTCAGCAGGCACCGTTGAATCAATGGCGCATGGTGATGGTCGAGGTCGACAACAAAGTGCCGATGTACCTGCAAACCGGTGGTGCACCGTTCTACTACGTGCCGGAAACGATCCAGGACTTTCCGCACAATGGCGACACAGCAACGCTGATCGCCTGGCTGGAACGCACCAGCGGAGAACGGTGGGACCCGCAACGCACGATTTTCGTGGCGCAATACCGTTCCGGTGACGCCGTGCCACTCGATGCATTGAAGGCTGACCATCAGGTCATTACCACCACGCCCACCCGTGGCGAGCAGGTCTTTCACGGGCGGGAAGACCAGAGCGTGGCTTACATCCCCCACTCCTGAGCGATGACGTTAAGACAAAAGTAGAGAGTCGCGGTAAATTTGAATGGCAATGACAACTATTAACGGCTTCTTTGACGTTTTTTTCTCATTTGCCACCCTACATTGCCGCGACTCGACACTTGCAAATCGTTCGCATTGTTTCCTGCGAGGGTTTGCTCATAACGTCTGAAAATAGGAGCTGCCCGAATGAATCCACGCTTTCCATCCTTCTTCAAGCGCGCATTGCTGGCCACCGCGTTGCTCGGCACCGGGCATGCTGTTGCCGCCGACTCGGTGGGTCTGGTGGTTTACAACGCGCAGCATGAAACGCTGACCAAGGCCTGGGTGGCCGGTTTCACCGAGGAAACCGGGATCCCGGTGACCATTCGCAACGGCGATGACACCGAAATGGGCAACCAGCTCGTGCAGGAAGGCGCCGCCTCGCCGGCAGACGTATTCCTCACCGAGAACTCCCCGGCGATGGTGCTGGTGGACAACGCCAAACTGTTTACCCCGCTGGCGCCCGCGACCCTTGAGCAAGTCGACGCTGCCTACCGTCCGGCCCACGGCAATTGGGTCGGCATCGCTGCCCGTTCCACCGTGTTCGTCTACAACCCGAACAAGCTGACTGAAAAAGACCTGCCCAAATCCCTGCTCGACCTCGCCACCCCAGCCTGGAAAGGCCGATGGGCCGCCTCCCCGGCTGGCGCGGACTTCCAGGCGATCGTCGCCGCCGTCCTGCAACAGAAAGGCGAAGCCGCCACGCTGGAATGGCTCAAGGGCATGAAGACCAACGCCACGATCTATCGCGGCAACAGCGCGGTGCTCAAAGCGGTGAACGCCGGGCAGATCGACAGCGGCGTGATTTACCACTATTACAGCTTCGTCGATCAATCCAAGACCGGCGAGAACAGCAAAAACACCCAGTTGTACTACTTCAAACATCAGGATCCGGGCGCGTTCGTCAGCACCTCCGGCGCTGGCGTGCTGGCATCGAGCAAGCATCAGGATGAAGCGCAGAAGTTCGTCAAATACATCACCAGCAAGGAAGGTCAGGAAGTGCTCGAAACCGGCACCTCCTTCGAATACGCCGTGGGTAAAGACGCGCCGTCCAATCCGAAGCTGACCCCGCTGAAAACCCTCGATGCGCCGAAAGTCGATGCGTCGACCCTCGACAGCAAAAAAGCCGTCGAGCTGATGACCCAGGCCGGGTTGCTCTAAGTGATGCCCAAAACCTTGCCTGCACCGGCCGTGGTGACGGCCCCCGCCAACCTCCTCCACCCGCCCCGCACGCTGGCCGGGTGCGGCAGTTCGTGGGTGGTGAGCTCGGCGGTGCTGGTGTCGTTGCTGTCACTGCTGCCGATTGCCTTCGTGATCGGCGTGGCGTGGTACACCGGTTGGGCGACCCTCGAAGCCCTGGTGTTTCGCCCGCGGGTCGGCGAGTTGCTGATCAACACCGTGCTGCTGGTGCTGATCACCTTGCCGCTGTGCATTGTGCTCGGGACAACCCTGGCCTGGCTGACCGAACGCAGCAATCTGCCCGGCCGGCGTCTGTGGTCGCTGCTGGCGGTTGCGCCACTGGCCGTGCCGGCATTCGTCCACAGTTATGCGTGGGTCAGTTTGATTCCGTCGATCCATGGTCTGCCGGCCGGCGTGCTGGTGTCGGTGATCGCCTATTTCCCGTTTCTGTATTTGCCGATTGCCGCGACCTTGCGCCGTCTCGATCCGGCGATTGAAGATGTCGCTCAGTCCCTCGGGCTGAAGCCGTGGGCGGTGTTTTTCCGGGTGGTGTTGCCGCAACTGCGGCTGGCCATCTGCGGTGGAGCCTTGTTGGTCGGCCTGCATTTGCTGGCCGAATACGGCTTGTACGCGATGATCCGTTTCGACACGTTCACCACGGCGATCTTCGATCAGTTCAAATCGACCTTCAACGGCCCGGCCGCCAACATGCTCGCTGGCGTTCTGGCGCTGTGCTGTCTGGCGATGCTCACGGCGGAATCCGCTGCTCGTGGCCAGGCGCGTTATGCGCGGGTCGGTTCCGGCAGCGCCCGGGATCAGCGCAGCGTGCAACTGGGGCGCGGCGCGACCACCTTGGCGCTGCTGCTGCAAACGCTGACGTGCCTGTTGGCACTTGGTGTGCCGTTGCTCACGCTGGGCCGCTGGCTGCTGGCCGGTGGCGTGCAGGTCTGGGAAGGTGACGAGTTGCTGCCGGCGCTGCTGCAGACCTTGTCTTACGGAGTGGCCGGCGCATTGCTGACCAGTCTCGCGGCGATTCCCATTGCGTGGCTGTCGATCCGCTCTCCGGGCAAGCTCCAGCGCTTGCTGGAAGGCTGCAACTACATCACCAGTTCGCTGCCCGGCATTGTCGTTGCTTTGGCGCTGGTCACCGTGACCATTCATTTCGCCCGGCCGATCTACCAGACCACCATCACGGTGCTCTTGGCCTATCTGCTGATGTTCCTGCCGCGGGCGCTGGTCAGTCTGCGCGCCGGTTTCGCGCAAGCCCCGGTCGAGCTGGAAAACATCGCACAAAGCCTTGGCCGCTCGCCGTTGCGCGCATTGTGGCTGATCACTGTGCGCCTGGCGGCCCCCGGCGCGGCGGCAGGTGCGGCGCTGGTGTTCCTGGCAATCACCAATGAGCTGACCGCAACCCTGCTGCTCGCGCCCAACGGCACGCGCACCCTCGCTACCGGTTTCTGGGCGATGACCAGCGAAATCGATTACGCCGCCGCAGCGCCTTACGCGTTTTTGATGATCCTGCTTTCACTGCCGCTGACGGCCATTCTCTATCACCAATCCAGGCGTACCGCTGGCCGATGAACGCTCTCGAACTGCACAACCTCAGTAAAACCTTCGGCGCGCAAAAGGCGCTCGACGACGTCAGCCTCAACGTACCGACCGGCAGCCGCACGGTGATCGTCGGCCCCTCCGGTTCCGGCAAAACCACGCTGTTGCGGATGATCGCCGGGTTCGAATTCCCCGACAGCGGCAGCCTTACGCTCAACGGCCAGACGCTGGTCGATCGCAGCCACGCAGTGCCGGCCTATCAACGGCAGATCGGCTACGTGCCGCAGGACGGTGCGTTGTTCCCGCACATGACGGTGGCGGCGAACATCGGCTTCGGCCTGGCCCTGACCGGTGCGGCCCGCACCCAGCGCATCCTTGAGTTGATGGACAGCGTGGCGCTCGACGCCAACATGGCCCACCGTTGGCCGCATGAGCTGTCGGGCGGCCAGCAACAGCGGGTCTCGCTGGCCCGCGCTCTGGCGCAACAACCACGACTGATGCTGCTGGATGAGCCGTTCTCCGCCCTCGACACCGGTTTGCGCAGTGCCATGCGCAAAATGGTCGCGCGCCTGCTCGAAGACGCCGGCGTCACCACCATTCTGGTGACCCACGATCAGAGCGAGGCGTTGTCGTTTGCCGATCAATTGGCCGTGATGCGCAGTGGCCGGCTGGTGCAGTCCGGGCATCCGATGGATCTCTACCGCTATCCGGAGGATGAACAGACCGCGCACTTTCTCGGCGAAGCGGTGGTCCTGCCCGCGCAGATCGAGGCGGGTTGGGCGCATTGCGATCTGGGTCAGGTGGCGGTGAACAGCAACGGTTTCAGTGGCGCCGCGCAAATCATGCTGCGCCCCGAACAACTGCAGATCGCCGAGGTGGCCTCTGACAGTCACGGCTGCCACGCGCGGGTCACCGACCGTGATTTTGCCGGCAACACCTGCACTTTGACGGTTGAACTGAGTTCATCCGCGACTCAGGATCCGGCCCGTTCGATTCTGGTGCGCAGCACCGGTATGCACGCACCGCCCGCCGGCAGCGCGGTGCAGTTGTCGGTGCTCGGTGCGGCGCATGTGTTTGGCCTGAACTGATCAGAGATCGAAGCGATCCACCGCCCGCCGCCGCTCGTTGTCATCGCGCACATCGTAGTTGGCGGTGGTCTGGATGTTGCTGTGATGCGCCAGTTTCTGCGCAATCGACAGGTCGTGCTCCTCGATCACCCGAGTGATGAACGAGCGACGGAAGTCGTGGGGCATGATCTTCACTCCGACCTGCGTGCCGCGCTGACGGGCAATGTAGTAGATCGCATGCTTGGTGATCCGCTCGCGGGTGATGTGGCTGCCACGGCGAATACGGTTGAACAGGAAGGCATCGTCGCTCTCGCCTTCCTTGAGCTGCGAGCGGCGCAGTTCGAGCCATGCATCAAGCTTGCTGAAAGCCCATGCCGGCGCGTACTTGATCAACTGCTTGTTGCCCTTGGCGGTGACGCACAGGCTGCGCTCGCTGAAGTCGACCTGATTCAGGTCCAGGTCCACCGATTCCGACTTGCGCATGCCGGTGCCGTACAGCAACGCGATGATTGCCGCATCACGCAGGCCCTGCGGGCGCGGGTCGGCGGCGCAGACTTCCATCAATTCGTGAATCAGCGTGCGCTTGAGATTGCGCCCCTGGGACAACCGTGTGCCGGCAATGCCCTTGACCGAGCGCATCTTCAGAAGATGTTCCTGGCTGATCAGGCTCATGCGCCAGGCCTCGTTCATCACCCCGCGCACCGCATTCACATACAACGAAGAAGTATTGGGTGCGTAGTTGTCTGCACGTAATGCCGCGACCAGTGCGACCACATCTTCCGGTTGCAAGGCGTGCCAGGGAATCTCTTCGACATTCATGTCTTCAAAGCCCAGGCGATCGGCCGCATCTTGCAGCACGTAACGCATGGTCAATTGGCTGGAGGGCGCCAAACGCGCGAGGTACAGGCTCATCGGGTTGGTTTTTGGAGCGTCGGGGGTTGCAGCAACTAAATCAATCAAACGTTAAACCTTGAGTAAAAAATGTACAGCACTACAACAACTAACAAATGCAATGTACTTGAAGTAAAGAAGGTACTTGAGCGGCACTGTCCGACAAAAAACTGCGATGGACGGCAGAAGCCTGAACAGCGGCTGTATAAGTGACAGATAAACGATTCGCCAACCGGTTTTTCATGTTCCTTTCACAAAAACCGGCATAACCTTAATTCCCATAGGTTCGGTAGTGGCTATGCCCCAACCTGCCGGGCAAATCGTGAAAAGTCAATCTATCCCCGACGTCATGCTTTTTTTGCCAAGTTATTGATGCAGGAGCGCTTTTCTGTGTCTACGCTGAGGCTGGATCCAATAATCGAGTGAATCCATCCTTTATTTTTTTTGTAATGAGGTGCCCATGAGTCAGGCGTTTCTCCCCTTCTCCCGCCCCAGTATTGGCGATGAGGAAATTGCCGCAGTCGAGCAGGTATTGCGCTCGGGCTGGATCACCACGGGGCCGAAAAACCAGGCGCTCGAAGAGCAATTTGCGCAGTACGTGGGTTGCAAGCACGCGGTGGCCTTGTCTTCGGCCACCGGCGGGATGCACATCACGCTGCTGGCCCTGGGCATCGGCCCGGGCGACGAAGTCATCACCCCGTCGCAGACCTGGGTCTCGACCGCCAACATGATCTCCCTGCTGGGCGCCAAACCGGTGTTCGTCGATGTCGACCGCGACACGCTGATGACCGACGCTGCACGCATCGAAGCGGCTATCACCCCGCGGACCAAGGCAATCATTCCGGTGCACTATGCCGGCGCAGCATTCGATCTCGATCCGCTGTATGCCCTGGCTGACAAGTACGGCATTCCGGTCATCGAAGACGCCGCCCACGCTGCCGGCACGCGCTACAAGGGGCGTCACGTTGGTTCGCAAGGCACGGCGATCTTCTCGTTCCATGCGATCAAGAACATGACCTGTGCCGAAGGCGCGATGTTCGTCACCGACGACGAAGCCCTCGCCAGCCGCGTGCGCATGCTCAAATTCCACGGCCTGGGCGTCGACGCCTATGACCGTCTGACCGGTGGCCGCAAGCCGCAGGCACAAGTGATGGAGCCGGGCTTCAAATACAACCTGGCCGACATCAACGCCGCGATTGCCCTCGTGCAGTTGCAGCGCCTGGACGAAATCAACGCCCGCCGCACCGAACTGGCCACGACCTATTTGCAAAAGTTCGAAGGCCTGCCAGTGCAACCGCTGGCCCTGCCCGACTACGCCCAGCAACACGCCTGGCACCTGTTCATCCTGCGCATCGACAGCGAGCGTTGCGGCATGGACCGCGAAGCCTTCATGAAGGCGTTGCAGGATCAGGGCATCGGCACCGGTATCCATTTCATCGCCACCCACCTGCACACCTGGTATCGCCAGCGTGACCCCGACCTGTACCTGCCCAACACCGAATGGAACTCGGCGCGGCTCTGCTCGATTCCGCTGTTCCCCGACATGACCGGTCAAGACCTTGATCGCGTTGTCGGTGCCATCGCTCAAATCATGGAAAAACGCCTGTGAAACCTTATCCAATCCGTAGCGTGTCGATCGTCATCCCGGTCTACAACGAACAGGAAAGCCTGCCCGAACTGCTGCGTCGTACCGAGGCGGCCTGCCGCCAGTTGCATCACGATTTCGAAATCGTGCTGGTCGACGACGGCAGCCGCGACGAATCGGCAAACATGCTTGAAGAAGCCGCCGGGCGTGAGAACAGCCCGTTCGTGGCGGTCATTCTCAACCGCAACTATGGTCAGCACGCCGCGATCATGGCCGGTTTCGAACAGTGCAAGGGCGACGTGGTCATCACCCTCGACGCCGACCTGCAGAACCCGCCGGAAGAAATCCCGCGGCTGGTGGCCGAAGCCGAAAAAGGTTACGACGTGGTCGGCACCGTGCGCGGCAACCGTCAGGATTCGGCGCTGCGCCGTTATCCGTCGAAGCTGATCAACCTTGCCGTGCAGCGCTCCACTGGCGTTGCCATGAGCGACTACGGCTGCATGCTGCGCGCCTACCGCCGCACGATCATCGACGCGATGCTCGCCTGCCGCGAACGCAGCACGTTCATCCCGATCCTGGCCAACAGCTTCGCCCGTCACACCACCGAAATCGTCGTGGCCCACGCCGAGCGTGAACACGGCGATTCGAAATACAGCCCGATGCGCCTGATCAACCTGATGTTCGATCTGGTGACCTGCATGACCACCACCCCGCTGCGCCTGCTCAGCATCGTCGGCTTCGCCATGGCCGGGCTGGGCGTGCTGTTCGCGATGGTGTTGATCGTCCTGCGTCTGGCCTTCGGTGCCGGTTGGGCCGGTGACGGCATGTTCGTGCTGTTCGCCGTGCTGTTTGTGTTTACCGGTGGCCAGTTCATCGGCATGGGGCTGCTGGGTGAATACCTCGGCCGCATGTACAGCGATGTACGCGCCCGTCCGCGTTTCTTCATCGAAAAGGTGTTGCGCAGCCAGCCGGCCGCTCCGGCCCCTGCCGTCACCGTTGATGGTCTTTCTTCTACCGCTACTTCTTCCACTTCCGATCAGGTTCTCTCATGAGTGCAAAAACTGTTGTCTTCGCCTACCACGATATTGGCTGCGCCGGCATTGAAGCCCTGCTCAACAGCGGCTATGACATTGCAGCAGTGTTCACTCACGCCGATGACCCGAAAGAAAACGCGTTCTATGCCTCGGTTGCCCAGCTGTGCGCCAACAAAGGCATCCCGGTACACGCACCGGAAGACGCCAACCATCCACTGTGGATCGAGCGCATCGCCAAGCTGGACCCGGAATACATCTTCTCCTTCTACTACCGCAACCTGCTGAGCGAGCCACTGCTGGCCCTGGCCAAAAAAGGTGCATTCAACCTGCACGGTTCGCTGCTGCCACGCTATCGCGGCCGCGCTCCGGCGAACTGGGTACTGGTCAACGGCGAAACCGAAACCGGCGTGACCCTGCACCGCATGGTCAAGCGCGCTGACGCTGGCGCCATCGTTGCCCAGCATCGCGTTGCCATCGAACGCAGCGACACCGGCCTGACCCTGCACGCCAAACTGCGCACGGCCGCCAGCGACCTGCTGCGCGACACCCTGCCGAACATGCTGCAAGGCAAGATCACCGAAACCCCGCAGGACGAATCGAAAGCCACCGTGTTCGGTCGTCGCACCCCGGCGGACGGCAAACTGGTCTGGGCCAAACCGGCCGAAGAACTGTTCAACCTGGTGCGCGCCGTGACCCGTCCTTACCCGGGCGCCTTCTGCGCCGTGGGCGAGCACAAACTGATTGTCTGGAGCGCCGACGTCGTCAAGGGCAACGAAGGCCAGGCGCCAGGCCGCGTGATCAGCGTCGATCCGCTGCGCATTGCCTGCGGTGAGGACTCGCTGGTGATCAACGCCGGTCAGCGCAACGACAACGGTCTGTACCTCAGCGGCCCGCAACTGGCCAACGAACTGGGTCTGGTGGATGGCTCGCTGCTGCGCGGCGCCGAATCCGGGCGTGCGCCACGTCGTACCCGCGTACTGATCCTCGGTGTCAACGGTTTCATCGGTAATCACCTGTCCGAGCGCCTGCTGCGTGACGACCGCTACGAAGTCTACGGTCTGGACATCGGCTCCGACGCCATCGACCGCCTGCGCAGCCACCCGCACTTCCACTTCGTCGAAGGCGACATCAGCATTCACTCCGAGTGGATCGAGTACCACATCAAGAAGTGCGACGTGGTCCTGCCGCTGGTGGCCATCGCCACGCCGATCGAATACACCCGCAACCCGCTGCGCGTATTCGAACTGGACTTCGAAGAAAACCTGAAGCTGGTTCGCTACTGCGTCAAGTACAACAAGCGCGTGATCTTCCCGTCGACCTCGGAAGTCTATGGCATGTGCCAGGACAAGAACTTCGACGAAGACAACTCGAACCTGATCGTTGGCCCGATCAACAAGCAGCGCTGGATCTACTCGGTCTCCAAGCAACTGCTGGACCGCGTGATCTGGGCTTACGGCGCCAAGGGCCTGAACTTCACCCTGTTCCGTCCGTTCAACTGGATGGGCCCGCGTCTGGACCGTCTGGATTCGGCCCGTATCGGCAGCTCCCGCGCCATCACCCAGTTGATCCTCAACCTGGTGGAAGGCACGCCGATCCGTCTGTTCGACGGTGGCGAGCAGAAGCGTTGCTTCACCGACATCGCTGACGGCGTTGAAGCACTGGCGCGCATCATCGACAACGACAACGATGTCTGCAACGGCCAGATCATCAACATCGGCAACCCGGACAACGAAGCCAGCATCCGTCAACTGGGCGAAGAGCTGCTGCGTCAGTTCGAAGCACACCCGCTGCGTCACAACTTCCCGCCGTTCGCCGGTTTCCGCGACGTGGAAAGCAAGGCGTTCTACGGTGCCGGTTACCAGGACGTAGAGCACCGCAAACCAAGCATTGCCAACGCCAAGCGCCTGCTGAACTGGGAGCCGACCGTGGAAATGCGCGAGACCATCGGAAACACCCTGGACTTCTTCCTGCGTGAAGCCATGCTCGAAATCGCGGACAAGAAGTAATGCAGGCAGGTCTTCGTATCGATGTCGACACCTACCGCGGCACCCGAGAAGGTGTGCCGCGTCTGTTGGAGATGCTCGACGAGGCGCAGGTCAAGGCAACGTTTTTCTTCAGCGTCGGCCCGGACAACATGGGCCGGCATCTGTGGCGCCTGATCCGCCCGCAGTTCCTCTGGAAAATGCTGCGTTCCAACGCTGCCGGCCTGTACGGCTGGGACATTCTGCTGGCCGGCACTGCCTGGCCCGGCAAACCGATTGGCCGTGATCTCGGGCACCTGATGCGTCAGGCCCGGGACGCCGGTCACGAGGTTGGCCTGCACGCCTGGGATCACCATGGCTGGCAGGCCAATGCCGGTCGCTGGAGTGACGCGCAACTGATCGAACAGATCCGTCGCGGCGTCGACACCTTGAGCGACATCCTCGGCGAAAAGATCCAGTGTTCGGCCGCCGCCGGTTGGCGTGCGGACGAGCGCGTGATCGAGGCCAAGCAGACTTTCGGCTTTCGCTACAACAGCGATTGCCGTGGGCAGAGCCTGTTCCGTCCGCTGCTGGCGGACGGCACACCGGGCACGCCGCAGATTCCAGTGGACCTGCCGACCTTCGACGAGGTCGTCGGCCCGCACGTGGCGGCGAAGGACTTCAACGCCTTCATCCTCGACCGGTTCCAGTCGCAAGCACTCAACGTCTACACCATTCATGCCGAAGTAGAAGGGATTCTGATGGCTCAGGACTTTCGTCAATTGCTGGCCGATGCACGCCAGCGCCACATTGACTTCCAACCCTTGGGCAACTTGCTGCCCGAGTATTTCAACACCTTGCCCGTGGGCCGCGTGCAACGCGGTGCGCTCGAAGGCCGCGAAGGCTGGCTGGGAGTGCAAGGCGCATGACCAGACGCTGGGCACTGCCGCTGTTGGTCGGTCTTTGTCTGCTGGCCTATCTGTTGCCGTTGAGCACCCATGGCCTGTGGATCCCCGACGAAACCCGTTACGCACAGATCAGCCAGGACATGCTGCTCAGTGGCAACTGGGTGTCGCCGCATTTCATGGGCCTGCGTTATTTCGAGAAGCCGATTGCCGGCTACTGGATGATCGCCATCGGCCAGGAACTGTTCGGGCAGAACCTGTTCGGCGTGCGCTTCGCGTCGGCCCTCAGCACGGCGTTGAGTGTGTTGCTGGCCTACCTGGTCGCGCGCAGGCTATGGAACGATCCGCGCAAGAGCTTCGTCTGCGCCCTGCTCTACATGAGTTTCACCGTCGTCGCCGGTCAGGCCGGGTACGCCAACCTCGATCCGCAGTTCACCTTCTGGGTCAACCTGAGTCTGGTGGCGCTGTGGTTTGCGCTTGACAGCAAAAGCACCGGGCACCGCCTGGGCGCCTGGGCGCTACTGGGGCTGGCCTGCGGCATGGGGTTCATGACCAAGGGCTTTCTCGCCTGGTTGCTGCCGGTGCTGATCGCGTTGCCGTGGATGCTCTGGCAGAAACGCTGGCGTGAATTGCTGGTGTTCGGTCCGGTGGCCATCGCCATCGCGATCGTCGTCAGCTTGCCGTGGGCACTGGCGGTGCACGCACAGGAACCGGATTACTGGCGGTTTTTCTTCTGGCACGAACACATCCGCCGCTTCGCCGGCGACGATGCGCAGCACGATGCGCCATGGTGGTTTTACCTGCCGCTGCTGGTGGCGTTCAGTCTGCCGTGGGTTGGCCTGTTGCCGACCGCGTTCAAGCAAGCCTGGCAAACCCGGGCCCAGCCGAACATGGTCTTTCTGTTGCTGTGGCTGTGGTTGCCGCTGGGCTTTTTCAGCCTGAGCAACGGCAAGCTGCCGACCTACATCCTGCCGTGTCTGCTGCCATTGGCACTGCTGCTGGGCAATGCGCTGGCTGATCGTCTGCGTCTGGAACAAGGTCGGGCGCTGGGGATCAACGGTCTGCTGAACCTGCTGCTGGGTGTGGTCACGCTGATCGCACTGGTTTACCTGCAACTGAACAAACCGGTGTACGACCACGAACTGCACAGCATGGTGCTGGTGTTCATTGCCTTGATCGGCTGGATCATCGCCAACCTGGCGCAAGCGTTCCTGCCGCTGCAATGCTGGGCGGCGCCGGCGCTGGGCAGCCTGTTGCTGGCCGGGATCCTGCCGGCGGCGTTGCCCAAATCGGTGGTGGCCAACAAAACCCCGGATCAGTTCATCCGCCATCACGTCACTGAACTGTCCGGTGCCACGCACTTGCTGAGCAACGATCTGGGCGCCGCAGCGGCACTGGCCTGGCGCATGAAACAACCAGAGGTCGCGCTGTACAACACGGTCGGCGAACTCAAATACGGTCTGTCCTACCCGGAAGGTGCTGAACGCCGACTCACCAAAGACAACGTTCAGCAATGGGTACGTGAAGCGCGCCGCAGCGGCTCGGTCGGCGTGCTGATGCGCGTCAAGGGTCAGGACGAACTTGAAGAACTCGATCTGCTGCCTAAAGACGGTACCCGTTACGAATCGGGCAATCTGGTGATCATGGTGCTGCCCAAGGATCCGTCATGAGTTGGTTGCTGTTACTGACGGCGTGTCTGCTGACGTGTCTGGGGCAAGTCGCACAGAAATTCGCCGTGGAGAGCTGGCGCGGCGTTGAGTCGTCGTGGACTGACAAACTGCGTTCGCCGTGGTTGTGGCTGGCGCTGTTTTCACTCGGCAGCGGGCTGCTCGTCTGGCTACTGGTGCTGCAACGTCTTGAAGTGGGCATCGCTTACCCGATGCTCAGCCTCAACTTCGTACTGATCACCCTGATCGCCCGCTTCGTCTTTCGCGAGCCCATTGACCGCCGACATTGGCTGGGCGTGGCGCTGGTGATCGGTGGCGTGGTTTTGCTGGGGCAACAGTCATGAACCAGGTTCGTGGAATCGCTTTTGCTCTTGGCAGCGTGGGTCTGGTCAGCGCTGCCCAGTTGGGCATGCGCTGGAGCATGACGCGCCTGCCGCAACCGGAACAATGGCTGGCGGCGTTGAGCACCGGCAGTGTCGATCTCTCGGCACTGGCCGTGGTGGTGGCGGCGATTTTCGCCTACGCCCTGTCGATGCTCTGTTGGCTCGCGGCATTGCGCGATCTGCCGCTGGGCCGGGCTTATTCGCTGCTGAGCATCAGCTATGCGCTGGTGTACCTGCTGGCGGCCAGTCTGCCGCTGTTCAACGAATCGTTCAGTTTCACTAAATCGCTGGGCGTGGCACTGGTCATGCTCGGGGTCATCACTATTAACACTCGTCCGTCTCGTGCGCCCGAATTCAGGAGTGCTCCATGAAAATCACAGTATTTGGTAGCGGTTATGTCGGCCTGGTGCAGGCCGCCGTGTTGGCCGAAGTCGGTCACGACGTCGTGTGCATGGACATCGATCAGAAGAAAGTCGAACTGCTGCGCCAGGGTCACGTCAGCATCTTCGAACCGGGCCTGTCGAGCCTGGTGCGCGAAGGTCTGGACTCCAGCCGCCTGCATTTCACCTCGGATGAAAAACTCGCCGTGCAGCACGGTCGTGTCGCGTTCATCGCTGTGGGTACACCGTCCAGCGACGACGGCTCGGCGGATCTGAAATACGTGCTGTCGGTGGGTGACGCCGTGGCGCGCCACCGTGAGCAGCCGCTGATTCTGGTAGAGAAATCCACCGTACCGGTCGGCACCGGCGACACGCTGCGTGCACACATTCAGGCGGCGCTGGACAAGGCCGGTCGTGAGCTGCAGTTCGATATCGTCTCCAACCCGGAATTCCTCAAGGAAGGTTCGGCGGTGGCCGACTGCCGTCGTCCCGATCGCATCGTCATCGGCTGCGAAGGTGACGAAGTGCAGGACGTGATGCGCGACCTGTACTCGCCGTTCAACCGCAACCATGACCGCATCATGTTCATGGACCTGCGCAGCGCCGAGCTGACCAAATACGCCGCCAACTGCATGCTGGCGACCAAGATAAGCTTCATCAACCAGATAGCCGAACTGGCCGAACACCTGGGCGCCGACATCGAATCCGTCCGTCAGGGCATCGGTGCCGACACGCGCATCGGTTACCACTTCATCTACCCGGGCTGTGGTTATGGCGGCTCGTGCTTCCCCAAAGACATGCGCGCGCTGATTCACAGCGCCGAGCAGGCGCACTGCTCCAGCGACCTGCTGCAAGCGGTCGAAGCGATCAACGAGCGGCAGAAGCACAAGCTGTTTGACCGCATCAACGCGTTCTATAAAGGTGACCTGCGCGGCAAGACCTTCGCCCTGTGGGGCCTGGCGTTCAAGCCGAACACCGACGACATGCGCGACGCACCGAGCCGCGTGCTGCTCGATTCGCTGTTCGCCGCTGGCGCCAGTGTGCGCGCGTTCGACCCGGAAGCGATGCAGGAAACCCAGCACCTGTACCCGAACGAAGAAAAACTGATGCTGATGGGCACCCCGGAATCAGTGTTGGCGGGGTCCGACGCGCTGATCATCTGCACCGAATGGCAGCAGTTCAAGGCGCCGGATTTCGACCTGATCGAGCAACGCCTGAAAGCCCCGGTGATCTTCGACGGCCGCAACCTGTACGACGCCGAGCGTCTGGCGCGCAATGGCTTCAAGTACTTCCCGATCGGCCGAGGCGATTCGCGCAAACTGCCGATGCCGCTGCAGCAGTGGCCTAACAAAGCGGAAGTCGCTTGATCACGTTGTCGCCTGTCATCCGCCGGCAGTCCCTGATCGCAGGGCTGCTGGCACTGCTGTTGTTTATCGCCGGGGTTTACGGACAGGCTCCCATTGGCTTCGATTCACGTTTTGTGCTGTTTGCCCAAGAGATGCTCAGGCACGGGCCAACGGTATTCCCGACGACCTACGGGCAGCCGTACGCCGATTATTCGGCGCTCTCGACGCTGTTCATCTGGCTTTTGTCGCTGCCCTTCGGCGCGATCAATACCCTGACGGCGTGGCTGCCGAGCGCCATTGCCGGCGGCGTGATCGTGACGTTGATGTACCGCTTGCTGGCGGTGCATTCGCAGCGTTGGGCGTTGATCAGCATTGCGCTGCTGATGCTCACCAGCACCTTCGTTACCGAAGTGCGCGCGGTGTCGCAAGACCTGATGCTCGCAGCCGTGGCGCTGTCGGTGTTTTATCTGGGTTACGCGCACGACCACTTTGGCTCGCGCCGACGCTGGCCGCTGATCTTTGTCCTGTTGCTGCTGGGTTTTGGTATCCGCGGGCCGATCGGCCTGGTGGTGCCGACCGGCATGCTCTGCAGTTACTACCTGCTCAATCGAGAGTGGAAACGCCTGTTGGTGTTCGGTGTGCTGGCGTCGATCCTGCTCGCCGCGTGCGTCGCGCTGCTGTTGTGGCTGGCCAGACTCAGTGGCGGCGAAGCGTTCCTGCAAGACGTGATCCGCATGCAGTTCATGGGGCGCATGGACGGCAGTGAAGGCGTCAGCGGTTCGCTGTATTACTTCACCAGTTCCATGGGCAACTACGCACTGGCATATCCGCTGGCGATCCTGGCGTTGGCGGCGACCTGGCTGAGCAAACCGCATCAGCGCGGGCCGGCCTTGCGTCTGGTGCAATACTGCGCGGCTGCCGGGCTGATCGTCATGGTTGGCCTGTCGATTCCGCAGGCGAAGAAGGCGCGTTACCTGCTGCCGATGTTGCCGATGGCGGCGATCATCGCGGCGTACCCGTTTCAGGTGCTGCACGGTCGGGTGTTCCGCGTATTGCGTGGGGTGATCCAAGCTATCTGGCTGGTGACGCCGGGACTGTTGATGGTGGCCCTGCTGGTTGCCAAGCGCCGCTTTCCCGAGCAACTTGACGGCATCACCCTGGTGCTGATCGTGCTCGGTGTTCTGCAATTGCTCGCGTTGTCGCGCCTGTTGATACCGCGTTGGCGTGCCGAAGTGCTGGCGCTGTGCTCGGTGCTCGCGTTGTGGACGGTGTATGCCGCGGTGTTCGAACCGGTGGAGCGACGCTTGTACGACACGCAGGCGTTCAGTCGCGCAGCATTCGCGCAGGTGCAGCAGAACCCGGCACCGCTGGTGCTGCACGGCATGGGCAAAGACGCCAAGGCGATCAAGTTCATGGTCAACGTCGAGCAGGACCTGCAACCGCAGTTCACCGAAACGGTGCAGCAACTCGAAGCCCTCAAAGGCCCGGCCTGGCTGATGATGGACAGCAAGGACCTGCAATCGCTGCAGGGCACCTCGCTGGCGGGTCTGCAACCGGTGCTGACCGGCCGTTTCGACAAGAACGATTATGTGCTGCTGTACCTCAAACCCTTGTAGGAACTGACTGAGGCTGCGATCTTTTGCGCTTTCAGGAAAAAGATCGCAGCCTGCGGCAGCGCTTACAGGGACTTTTACCATGAGTTTTGTTGTACGCCGGGCGCGGCAGATTGATGCCGACGCCCTCCCCGCCATTGAATGCTCGGCCGCCGAGCTGTTTCGCACGGATCCGACCCTCGCCTGGCTGGCCGACACCGACGTGGCCAGCGCCGCGCAACACCGCCAGGCCATCGACCATGCCCACGTCTGGGTCGCCGAAAACACCTCGACGCAACTCGCAGGGTTTATCCGCGCGCTGGATGTCGGCAAGCAACTGCACATTGAGGAACTGTCCGTCAGCCTGGCGTTTCAGGGTCAGGGCGTGGGCCGTCAACTGCTGCTGGCCGCGATTGAACATGCCCGCCGTGAGCAGATGCGCGCCGTGACCCTGACCACATTTCGCGACGTGCCGTGGAATGCGCCGTTTTATCAGCGGATGGGGTTTGTGGACGTTGCACCCGGTGAGCACGAAGCGCATTTGCTCGATGCCCTGCAGAACGAAATCGAACAGGGTTTTGCCGCCGAGCGACGCTGCGCCATGCAGCTGAGATTGCCCTGACAGGACAAATCCCTTGTAGGAACGAGCCTGCTCGCGATAGCGTCCGGTCAGTCAACTGCGTTGGCGCCTGACACTCGGTATTGGCGAGCAGGCTCGCTCCCACATGGGTTTTCATCATAAAAATAAGGACATTTGCACTGCCGTGGCCACCTACTCCCGCCTGATACGCCGCCTGATGATCACCTCGCTGAGCATCGTCATCAGCCGTGCCCTGATCAGTCCGCTACTGACCCTGTTCCTCAGCAACAAACTGGGCCTCAACCCGCAGGACGTCGGTCTGCTGTTGGGCATCGCCGTGTTCAGTGCCACGCTGTTGTCGCTGTACGGCGGCTACATCATCGATCGCCTCGACAAGCGTCAGCTGTTGATCCTGACCATGCTCTCCAGCGGTGTCGGCCTGATGCTGCTGACGTTCGCGCAGAATCTGTATCTGGTCACGCTGGTGCTGATCATCAGTGAAACGGCGTCGGCACTGTTCCTGATCTGCTCCAAAGCGATGCTCAGTGAAAACCTGCCGGTCGGCCAGCGGGTCAAGGCGTTTTCACTGAACTACACGCTGACCAACATTGGCTACGCCGTGGGCCCGATGATCGGTGTTGTGATTGCCGGGCTTCAGCCTTCAGCGCCGTTTATCGTCGCCGGGCTGATTGCCGCCGGCAGCGTTTTCCTGCTGCTGGGGGTATCGCGCGAGACCGGTCCGCTGTCGCCGGCCAGCCCACCACAGAGTTTCCTGAACACCCTGATCATCCTGAAAAACGACCGCACGATGATCCTGTTCACCCTCGGTTGTCTGCTCAGCACCCTGGTTCACGGGCGCTTTACCCTGTACCTGTCGCAATACCTGCTGGTGACCCATACCCAACAACAGACACTCGACACCATGGCCGCTCTGCTGGCCTGCAACGCGATCACGGTGATCCTGCTGCAATACCAGATCGGGCGTTTTCTCAAGCGCGAGCACCTGCGGTTCTGGATTGCCGGCGGTACGGCGTTGTTCATCGTCGGTCTCATCGGTTTCAGCCTGGCGGATAACCTCGTCGGCTGGTGCGTGGCGATGTTCATCTTCACCCTCGGCGAGATGATCATTTACCCGGCGGATTTCCTCTTCGTCGATACCCTCGCGCCGGAGGCGCTGCGCGGCAGTTATTACGGCGCGCAGAACCTCGCGGCACTGGGCGGTGCGCTGAGTCCGGTGATGTGCGGGTTCCTGCTGATGCACACGCCGGCGCCGAGCATGTTCTACGCCTTGAGCGCTCTGGCGGCGCTGGGTGGGTATCTGTGTTTTGTCAGTGGACGCCGCGTGGCCACAATTCAAAAATAATGCACTGAAGCAGCATTTATATGAATTTGTCAGCATCGAATTTGCACGGCACACTGTGCGCGTTCCTCCCCCAATAGTTGGAACGCTTCGAGGACTTTCCGAAACGGACAAGTCCTTTTTTTTGCCTCGATTTTACTGCCAAGGACCCGATTCACATGCTCGCTCGCTGGTTCCCCGCCGCCATCAACACCCGCCCCACCGAATGGAGCCGCGCCGCCATCGGTATGGCGCTGGGCACCTTGTTCAGTGTCTGGGCGTGCAGTCAGGTATTCGGCCATGAAGTGGCGTATCACCTGATCGGGCCATTGGGCGCCTCGGCCGTGTTGCTGTTTGCCGTGTCTTCCGGCGCACTCGCGCAACCGTGGTCGATCATCGGCGGCTACCTGTGCGCCAGCGTGGTCGCGCTGCTGGTGGCCCACGTCCTCGGCCGAACCCTGGGTAGTGCCTGTCTGGCGGCAGGCATGGCGCTGATTCTGATGTGCTGGTTGCGTTGTCTGCACCCGCCGGCCGGCGCGCTGGCGCTGACGCTGGTGCTGGCCGATCCCGCCACCATCGCCCTGGACTGGAAAGCCATGGAACCGGTGATGCTCGCCGCCGCGTGCATGCTGCTCAGTGCGCTGGCCTACAACAACCTGACGCGCATCCGCTACCCGAAGCGCCCGGCCGAACCCGCGCCGCTGCAGGCTCCCGTCGACAGTCAGTCAATTACCGCCGAGGATTTGAAACGGGCACTGGCTGAGATGGAAGCGTTTATCGACGTCACTCCCGAAGACCTCGAACAACTGATCCATGCCAGCGAACTGCACGCCAAACGCCGCAGCATCGGCGAAGTCTTCACCTGACACCTCACTCTCCCTGTAGGAGCTGTCGAGTGCAACGAGGCTGCGATCTTTTCAAGATCAAAAGATCGCAGCCTTCGGCAGCTCCTACACAAGCACATCCGATTTTCCCTAAGGCAAAAACGCAAACTCCCCCTGCACATATCCCCGTTGTACACGGCAAATTTGCACTGTTACGATCCGTCAACGCTCGCGCGCGAGCTTCTCGAATAAAGACAATAAAAGCAGGGAGTTAGTGATGACTGCTCAGGCTTCATCCCCGCGGACGCCGTCCATGGATGCCACGCAAAACGACGTGCTGGCCGAGGTTCGCAACCACATCGGTCACCTGACCCTCAACCGCCCCGCCGGTCTCAACGCCATCACCCTCGACATGGTTCGCCAGTTGCAGCAGCAACTCGATGCCTGGGCCGCTGATGCCAGTGTGCATGCGGTGGTGCTGCGCGGTGCCGGTGAAAAAGCTTTCTGCGCCGGTGGCGATATTCGTTCCCTGTACGACAGTTTCAAAAGCAGCGCTACGCTGCACGAAGATTTCTTCGTCGAGGAATACGCCCTCGACCTGACCATTCATCACTACCGCAAACCGGTGCTGGCGTTGATGGACGGTTTCGTCCTCGGCGGCGGCATGGGCCTGGTGCAAGGTGCGGACCTGCGGGTGGTCACCGAGAAGAGCCGTCTGGCGATGCCGGAAGTGGCCATCGGTTATTTCCCCGATGTCGGCGGCAGCTATTTCCTCTCGCGCATTCCCGGTGAACTGGGGATCTATCTGGGCGTCAGCGGCGTGCAGATTCGCGCGGCGGATGCGCTGTATTGCGGGCTGGCGGACTGGTTTGTCGACAGCCGCCAACTGGCGAGCCTCGACGAACAACTCGATCACCTGGAATGGCACGACACGCCGCTCAAGGATCTGCAGGGCCTGCTCGCCAAAAACGGCGTGCAAACCCTGAGCGACGCGCCGCTGGAGAAGCTGCGCCCGGCCATCGACCATTTCTTCGCCCTGCCGGACGTGCCGAGCATTGTCGAGCAACTGCGCGCAGTCACCGTCGCCGACAGCCATGAGTGGGCGACGACCACCGCTGACCTGCTGGAGACCCGCTCGCCACTGGCGATGGCCGTGACCCTGGAGATGCTCCGTCGGGGTCGGCAATTGAGCCTGGAACACTGCTTCGCCCTCGAACTGCATCTGGATCGTCAGTGGTTCGAACGCGGCGACCTGATCGAAGGCGTACGCGCCCTGCTGATCGACAAAGACAAGACACCTCGCTGGAATCCGCCAACCCTCGCCGCGCTGGACGCCGGGCACGTCGCGAGTTTCTTTAACGGTTTTGATGGGAGCGGGAGCTGAGCCATGCACGATCTCGAACTGACTGAAGAACAAGTAATGATCCGCGACATGGCCCGGGATTTTGCCCGTGGCGAAATCGCACCTCACGCACAAGCCTGGGAAAAGGCTGGCTGGATCGACGACGCGCTGGTGGCGAAGATGGGCGAACTCGGTTTGCTCGGTATGGTGGTGCCCGAGGAATGGGGCGGCACTTACGTTGATTACGTGGCCTATGCGCTGGCCGTCGAAGAAATTTCAGCCGGTGACGGCGCGACTGGCGCGTTCATGAGCATTCACAACTCGGTGGGTTGTGGGCCGGTCATGAATTACGGCAGCGAAGAACAGAAACAAACCTGGCTGGCCGACCTCGCCAGCGGTCAGGTCATTGGCTGCTTCTGCCTCACCGAACCGCAGGCCGGCTCCGAGGCGCACAACCTGCGCACCCGCGCCGAATTGCGCGACGGCCAGTGGCTGATCAACGGCGCCAAACAATTCGTCAGCAACGGCAAACGAGCGAAACTGGCGATCGTGTTTGCGGTGACCGATCCGGATCTGGGCAAGAAAGGCATTTCTGCATTCCTGGTGCCCACCGATACGCCGGGTTTCATCGTTGATCGCACCGAACACAAGATGGGCATCCGCGCCTCCGACACCTGCGCAGTGACCCTGAACAACTGCAGCATCCCCGAGGCCAACCTGCTCGGCGAACGCGGCAAGGGTCTGGCAATTGCCCTGTCCAACCTCGAAGGCGGACGCATCGGCATTGCTGCGCAGGCCTTGGGCATCGCCCGAGCGGCGTTTGAAGCGGCGCTTGTGTACTCCCGTGATCGCATCCAGTTCGGCAAGCCGATCAACGAACACCAGAGCATCGCCAACCTGTTGGCCGACATGCACATGCAAATCAACGCGGCGCGCTTGATGATCCTGCACGCGGCACGCCTGCGCTCGGCGGGCAAACCGTGTCTGTCAGAGGCGTCGCAGGCCAAACTGTTCGCCTCGGAGATAGCCGAAAAGGTCTGCTCGTCGGCGATTCAGATTCACGGCGGGTACGGGTATCTGGAGGACTATCCGGTCGAGAAGTACTACCGCGATGCGCGGATTACCCAGATCTACGAGGGGTCGAGCGAGATTCAGCGGATGGTGATTGCGCGGGAGCTGAAGAACTACCAACTGTAAAAGCAAAAGATCGCAGCCTTCGGCAGCTCCTACAGGAAACCGGTGTAGGAGCTGCCGAAGGCTGCGATCTTTTGATGTTGCCTCAAAAGCTTCGCGAGCAGGCTCGCTCCCACAGGGGATTTGTGTACGACATAAATCCCCTGTGGGAGCGAGCCTGCTCGCGAAGGCGTCAGTCAGATCAACCCATTACTTGCCCTGAAACTCCGGCGCACGCTTGGCCACAAACGCCGCCATCCCTTCCTTTTGATCCTGCGTCGCAAACGCCGCGTGGAACACCCGGCGCTCGAAGCGCACGCCTTCAGTCAGGTTGACCTCAAACGCACGGTTGACGCTTTCCTTGACCATCATCGCAATCGGCAGCGACTTGCTGGCGATCACAGCGGCGACTTTCAACGCCTCGTCGAGCAACTCATCGCTCGGTACGATCCGCGCAACGATGCCGCAACGTTCGGCCTCCACCGCATCGATCATCCGCCCGCTGAGGCACATTTCCATGGCCTTGGCCTTGCCCACGGCGCGGGTCAGACGCTGGGTGCCGCCCATGCCCGGGAGCACGCCGAGGTTGATTTCCGGTTGACCGAATTTGGCGTTGTCACCCGCGAGGATGAAGTCGCACATCAGCGCCAGTTCGCAGCCGCCGCCAAGGGCGAAGCCGTTGACCGCAGCAATGATTGGCTTACGGCGGTTGGCCACACGGTCGCTGTCGCTGAACAGGTCGTCCATGTAGATTTGCGGATAGGTCAGCTCGGCCATTTCCTTGATATCCGCACCGGCGGCGAAGGCTTTCTTCGATCCGGTGATGACGATGCAACCGATGTTCGCATCCGCTTCCAGACCATCGAGGGCATGGTTCACTTCGCTGACCAGTTGCGCGTTCAACGCGTTCAGCGCCTGCGGACGGTTCAGGGTGATCAGACCGACGCGGCCGTGGTTTTCCAGCAGAATTGTTTCGTAGCTCATACATGACTCCTGAATTTGTACCCTGTAGGAGCTGCCGCAGGCTGCGATCTTTTGATCTTGTTTTTAACAATCAAAAGCAAAAGATCGCAGCCTGCGGCAGCTCCTACAAAGGGTTGGGGTTAAAGGTTGCGTGAGATGACCATGCGCTGAATGTCGCTGGTGCCTTCGTAGATTTGGCAGACTCGCACGTCGCGGTAGATGCGTTCCAGCGGGAAGTCGTTGAGATAACCGTAACCGCCCAGCGTCTGCAACGCCATCGAGCAGACTTTCTCGGCCATTTCCGAGGCGAACAGTTTGGCCATCGAAGCCTCGACCAGCGCCGGCTGACCGCTGTCGCGCAGCGCGGCGGCGTAATGCACCATTTGCCGAGCGACGGCGATCTGCGTGGCCATGTCGGCGAGACGGAACGCCACGGCCTGATGCTCAATGATCGGTTTGCCGAACGTATCGCGCTCGCGGGCGTAATCGCGGGCGGCTTCGAACGCAGCGCGAGCCATGCCCACCGATTGGGAAGCGATGCCCACCCGCCCGCCTTCGAGGTTGGCCAGGGCGATCTTGTAGCCTTCCCCCTCCTCACCCAAGCGGTTGGCGACCGGTACTTTGACGTCTTCAAACAGAATCTGACAGGTGTCTGACGCATGCTGGCCGAGTTTGTCTTCGACCCGTGCGACTTTGTAGCCCGGTGAATCGGTGGGCACGATGAACGCGGTGATGCCGCGCTTGCCGGCATTCGGATCGGTCACCGCAAACACGATCACGATCCCGGCGTTCTGCCCGGACGTGATGAACTGTTTGCACCCGTTGAGCACGTAGTGATCGCCTTCCAGACGGGCGCGGGTTTTCAGGCTGCTGGCATCGGAGCCGGCCTGCGGTTCAGTCAAAGCGAAGGCACCGAGCATGGCGCCGCTGGCCAGCGGTTTGAGGAAGCGCTCGCGCTGGTCGTCGTTGCCGAACTTGAGGATCGGCACGCAGCCGACCGAGTTGTGCACGCTCATGATGGTCGAGCAGGCGCCGTCGCCGGCGGCGATTTCTTCCAGGGCCATGGCGTAGGCCAGGTAACCGGTGTCACAACCGCCCCACTGTTCCGGCACGAGCATGCCGAAAAAGCCCAGTTCGGCCATTTCGCCGATGGCTTCCTTGGGGAAGCGATGTTCGCGATCCCACTCGGCGGCGAACGGTTTCAGCCGTTCCTCGGCGAATTGCCGGGCCATGTCGCGGATCTGGGTCTGGTCTTCGTTGGGAATCATGGTGAATCCTTAACTTAAATCCGGGTTACCACACAGAACCCCTGTGGGAGCGAGCCTGCTCGCGAAAGCGGTGTGTCAGTAAAGTAAACATTGACTGACACGACGCCTTCGCGAGCAGGCTCGCTCCCACACGGATTGGAGTTTGTTTCAGTAAACGCATTCCACGGCCATCGCCGTGGCTTCACCGCCGCCGATGCAAATCGCCGCAATCCCGCGTTTCAGGTTTTTCTGGCGCAGGGCCGAGAGCAAGGTCACCAGAATCCGCGCGCCCGAGGCACCGATCGGATGGCCCAGCGCGCAGGCGCCGCCATGCACGTTGAGCTTGTCGTGGGGGATTTCAAGGTGGGTCATCGCCGCCATCGCCACCACGGCGAACGCTTCGTTGATTTCGAACAGATCGACCTCGTTCAACGCCCAACCAGTCTTCTTCACCAGCTTCTTGATCGCGCCAATCGGTGCCACCGGGAACAGGCCCGGCGTGTCGGCAAACGCCGCGTGACCATGAATCACCGCCAGCGGTTTAAGCCCGAGTTTCTGCGCTTGCGACTGACGCATCAGCACCAGCGCCGCCGCGCCGTCGGAGATCGAGCTGGAGTTGGCCGCTGTCACCGTGCCGCCTTCGCGGAACGCCGGTTTCAGCGAGGCGACCTTGTCCAGCTTGGCTTTCGGCGGCTGCTCGTCGTTGCTGATCAGCCGCTGTTCCTTGCCGACGGTCACTGTGAGCGGAACGATCTCGGCTTTGAAGCTGCCGTCCTTGATCGCCTGCTGGGCGCGGGTGGTCGAGGCGATGGCAAACGCATCCTGGGCTTCACGGCTGAAGTCGTTGGTTTCGGCGCAGTCTTCGGCGAAGGTGCCCATCAGTCGGCCCTTGTCGTAGGCGTCTTCGAGGCCGTCGAGGAACATCGAATCGAGCACGCGGCCATGGCCCATGCGGTAACCGGCACGGGCGCGGTCCAGCAGGTACGGCGAGTTGGACATGCTTTCCATGCCGCCGGCAATCACCACGTCGGCGCTGCCGGCCAGCAGCATGTCATGGGCGAGGATGGTGGTTTCCATGCCCGAACCGCACATCTTGTTGACCGTGGTGCAACGGGTGGATTTATCCAGCCCGGCGCCCAGAGCCGCCTGACGGGCCGGTGCCTGACCGAGGCCGGCGGGCAATACGCAACCGAACAACACTTCGTCGACCGCGTCGTTGGCGACGCCGGCGCGTTCCACTGCGGCCTTGATCGCGGCGGCACCGAGTTGCGGCGCGGTGAGGCTTTTCAGTTCGCCTTGAAAACCGCCCATCGGGGTACGGACGGCACTGACGATAACAATCGGATCGTTGGCAAGAGTCATGACAAATCCTCCTTACTTGGCGGCCATGCGCAAGGCGCCGTCGAGACGGATCACCTCACCGTTGAGCATGCTGTTTTCGATGATATGCCGAACCAGCGCGGCGTACTCGGCAGGTTTCCCGAGGCGCGGCGGAAAAGGTACGCCAGCGGCCAGCGACTCGCGCACTTCCGGGGTCATGCCGGCCATCATCGGCGTTTCGAAAATGCCCGGAGCGATGGTCATCACGCGGATGCCGAAACGCGCCAGTTCACGCGCGGCCGGCAGGGTCAGGCTGGCAATCGCGCCTTTTGAGGCGGTATACGCCGCCTGGCCGATCTGGCCATCGAACGCTGCGACCGAGGCGGTATTGATGATCACCCCACGCTCGCCATCGGCATTGGCTTCGCTCTCGGCAATGGCCGCTGCGGCCAGTCGCAGCATGTTGAAGCTGCCGATCAGATTGACGTTGATCACTTGGGCAAAACTCGACAGCGCATGCGGGCCGTTCTTGCCGAGGATCTTTTCGCCACGGACGATACCGGCGCAGTTGACCAGACCGTTGAGGCTGCCAAAGGCTTTCACCGTCGCCTGTACGGCAGCTTCAGCGGCGGCTTCGTTGCTGATATCGGCCACCACACTTTGCGCGCCGAGGCGCTGGGCCTGCGCGGCGACGGCTTCGGCATTCATGTCCACCAACATCACTTTGGCGCCGGCGTTGACCAGCAATTCGGCGGTGGCGGCACCCAGGCCGGACGCGCCGCCGGTGACGATAAAAACCTTGTTCTCGATCTGCATGACGGACTTCCTGATTCAAGCTGAAACGTTGTGCGCCGCGGCCTCTTGAGCCTTGGCGATTTCCTGGTTGCGCAAGATAAAGCGCTGCAATTTGCCGCTTGGGGTTTTCGGCAATTCGCTGACAAATTCGATTTCACGCGGGTACGAATGCGCGGCCAGACGCTTGCGCACGTGTTGGCGCAACTCTTCGGCCAGCGCCGGTTCGGCGCGGTATTGCGGGTTGAGCACGACGAACGCCTTGACCAGTTCGGTACGCTCCGGATCCGGCTTGCCGACCACGGCGGCTTCGACCACCGCCGGGTGTTCGATCAGCGCGCTTTCGACGTCGAACGGGCCAACGCGGTAGCCGGAGGTGGTGATCACGTCATCACTGCGCCCGACGAAGCTGATGCTGCCGTCCGGGTTCCATTCCACGGTGTCGCCGCTGAGGTAGTAATCGCCGACGAAGGCTTTGGTCGGCACACCTTCATAGCCGCCGAACCAGCACATCGGCGACTGCGTGCGGTCGATGGCGAGGATGCCCGGCTGGCCGACACCGAGTTCGTTGTACTGCTCGTCGAGCACCACGATGCGATGGCCCGGCGAGGCGAAACCGGCGGCGCCGAGGTGGATCGGATGCTGCAGACCGTGGTGGTTGCACAGCACCATGCCCAGTTCGGTCTGCCCGTAATGGTCGTGAATCACCACGCCGAGGTTGTCGGCGAACCAGCGGATCACTTCCGGATTCAGCGGCTCGCCAGCGCTGCTGACGATGCGCAGCTTGCCCTTGATCGACTTGGCGAACTCGTTGCCGCCGGCAATCAACAGGCGATACGCGGTCGGCGAGCCAGTGAGGTTGGTGATGGCGTATTTGTTGATCACCCGGCAGGTGCTTTCGAGGGTGAACGGGCCATCGTAAAAGGTGATCGGATGCCCCATCGCCATCGGCCCGGTGACGCCGAAATAGATGCCGTAGGCCCAGCCCGGATCGGCGACGTTCCAGAACGAATCTTCAGGGCGCAGATCCACCGCGTCGCGGGTGTAGCTCTGGAACGCGACGATGGCCTTGAGCGGCACCGACAGCGCTTTCGACGGGCCGGTGGTGCCCGAGGTGAACATCAACAGGAACGGATCTTCGCCGCTCAGCAGCACCGGTTCGCAAACGCTGGAATAGTTGGCCAGTTCGGCCCAGAAACTGAAATCGCCGCGGACGATGCCCTGACCTTTGGCGCCGCCGACGGTGACGATGGTCGGGCAATCCATGACTTCGGCGAGTTTTGGCCGGTTGACCGCGTCAGTGACCACCACTTTGGCCCCGGAGCTGTTCAGCCGATGCTCGATGGCCTTGGGGCCGAACGCGGTGAACAATGGCTGATACACCGCGCCAATACGCCAGGTGGCGAACACGGTGATGAGCAATTCGATGTTGCGCGGCAGCAGGCCGGCGACCTTGTCGCCCTTTTGCACGCCTTGTTCGAGAAGGAAATTGGCGAAGCGCGCGGCTTTGTCTTGCAGTTCGCTGAAGGTGTACGTGGCACTGGCGCCGTCGCGGCCTTCCCAGAACAGCGCGATGCGCCCCGGCAAGGCATGGCGGTCGCAACATTCGACGCAGGCGTTGAGCGCCTCCAGCGTGCCGCTGAGCGCAGCGTCCACGGTGTGCTGATAGTTGAACTGTTCGGTGGCAGACAAGTAATCGCGCATTGCCAGAATCCCTCGGTGTTTTTATTAGGCTGGGAACCGTAAACAACACAGGGATAGTCGCGCTGCGGCGCGGAGGCGGCAATGGTCAAAGCCATCAAAGTGGCTGACTGGTTTGGCCATGCTTGCACAATGACAAACAAACGCCTGTAGGAGCTGCCGCAGGCTGCGATCTTTTGATCTTGTTTTTTAGAACATCAAAGGCAAAAGATCGCAGCCTGCGGCAGCTCCTACAGGGGAAGCGCATTCCAAATGTGCGTCGGATCAGACCGCTTCGTTAAGGATCAGGGTGCGGTAATGCCCAGGATTGGACCCCGACCACTTGCGAAACGCCTTGTAGAACGAACTCGCATCGGCGAACCCCAGCCGCGTGGCAATCTCGACGAAGCTGATCGACGGCTCCGCCAGCCAACTGATCGCCAATTCCTTGCGCACGCTGTCCTTGAGCCCCTGATAGGTCTGCCCTTCCTCGGACAAACGTCGACGCAGGGTCGAGGCGGACATGCACAGTTGCTGCGCCAGCACCTCGGTCTCCGGCCACTGTTCGGCGGGTAGCTGCCGCAGGTCCTGCTTGATCCGGCTGGCCAGGCTTTCCGGGTCGCGGTATTTCACCAGAATGTTCGCCGGCGCATGGGCCAGAAAGCGTTTCAATTCTTCGGCCGTGCGCTTGATCGGCAGATCAAGGCAGTCAGCGGCGAAAATCATCCGCGTACGCGGACGTTCGAAGCGCAGGTTTTCCGAGAACATCACCCGGTAGTCGTCGCAGAAATCCGGCTCGGCGCAGCGCAATTCGATCGCCAGAATCGGAATCCGCCGCCCCGCCAGCCAGCAGGCCACGCCGTGGACGATCATCCAATAGGTGAAATAGGTGAACGCGCGGCGCGGCTCCGGGTCGTCTTCGAGCAGGACGATTTCCGCCAGGCTCTGCTGATGCACCAGTTGCGCGGGCATTTTTTCCAGCATCAGCGAGAGAAAACTCAGGCCCATGTTCAGGCCGGCGGCCAGCGTCGATTGCGCCATGGCGCTGCGGCAGAGGAATTCGAGGCTGCCGGACCTGAGCCGGCGCGGATCCATGCCAAAGAACTCGTCATCGCCGCGCCGGGCCAGCAAGCGCCAGAGTTTCGCGTATTGCGAGGCGGGCACCCGCCCCTGTTTGCTGTGCAGCAGGGCCGGCGCAATCCCGACCTTGTTCAAGACTTCATCCGTGGCCACGCCCGGGGCACAACTTTGCAGCAGCGCTTCACGCACCAGCTGCACGGCGATGGTGTCTTTTTCCGACATGGAGCGAGGCAGACCTTGTGGTTTTCGAGTGACGGGCATCTTAACGCAGGATGCGAATTCAGCACGAATCCCCTGTAGGAGCTGCCGAAGGCTGCGATCTTTTGACTTTGATTTTTAAAAACAAGATCAAAAGATCGCAGCCTTCGGCAGCTCCTACAAGGGGGCTGTGCGGGGGACGAAAAACATGCCGTTCAGCGAATGTTCAGGTAAATGTCAACCATCCCCATTTGGGAATGAGTGTCATTATGTTACAACTTAGCCACCTATCTAAATCACTCGTGGTTGCCTGAATGCTCGTTCCCTTTCTGATCATGCTGCGCGAAGGCATTGAAGCCGCGCTGATCGTTGGCATCATCGCCAGCTACCTGCAACAGACCGGTCGTGGCCAGTGGATGCCGGCAGTGTGGATCGGCGTCTTCCTCGCCGCTGCGCTGGCGCTGCTGGTCGGCGGTGGCCTGGAACTGGTCAGTGCCGAATTCCCGCAGAAACAGCAGGAATTGTTCGAAGGCATTGTCGGACTGGTCGCGGTGGGCATTCTCAGTTCGATGGTGTTCTGGATGCGCAAGGTCGCACGTTCGATCAAGCATTCATTACAGGCCTCGCTGGATCACGCCTTGACCTCGTCAAAGCATCAAGTAATCGCACTGATCGCCATGGTGTTTTTCGCCGTGGCTCGCGAAGGACTGGAAACCGTGTTCTTTCTGCTCGCGGTATTCCAGCAGAGCGAAGGCCCGGGCGCGCCAATCGGTGCCCTGCTCGGCCTGTTGTTGGCAATCGTCGTCGGTTTCCTGATCTACAGCGGCAGCATGCGCCTGAACCTGTCGGCGTTCTTCAAGTGGACCGGGTTGTTCATTCTGGTGGTCGCCGCCGGAATCCTCGCCAACTCGGTGCAAGCCCTGCATGAAGCCGGTGTGTGGAATCACCTGCAAAGTGTGCTGTTTGATTTCAGCGCGACGCTGCCGATGGACGGCCCGCTGGGTTCGGTGCTGGCCGGCATGTTCGGTTATCAGGATGCGCCGACCGTCAGCACCCTCGGTGCGTACCTGATCTATCTGGTGCTGGCGCTGGCGATGTTTTTCTACCCCGCCGCGCCGGCCTCCAGCGCAGACACAGCCGGCAAATCGTCTTCCGTTTCCAGCCAATAAGGGCACCCATGTCAACGCCTAATACTCCTCAGGCCTCGCCTCCCCGCGCCTTGCGATGGGCGGTGGCCGGTTCGGTGGTCGTGATGATCGCCGCCGGCGGCCTGTTCTACTACGCCTCGAAAATGGCCGCGGCCAAGCGTCAGCACAATCATGACGAAGTGGTGGTCAACATCAACGCGCACAGCTGTGATCCGAATGAGCTGACGGTTCCCGCCGGCCGCGCCAGTTTCCGCATCGTCAACCGTTCCGAGCGGGCGGTGGAATGGGAAATCCTCGACGGCGTGCTGGTGATCGAAGAGCGTGAGAACATTGCCCCGGGCCTCAGTCAGGTAATCAACGCCAATCTGCAACCCGGCGACTACGCGATCACATGCGGTCTGCTGAGCAATCCGCGTGGCGTGTTGCACGTAACGCCTACCGCAGCCTCCGACGCTGCCGCCAAGGCCAAACCGTCGATGGTCGCTTTCGTCGGGCCTTTGTCGGAGTTCCGCGTGTATCTGGCGACTCAGGGCAGCGCGCTGATCAAAGCCGTGACCGCGCTGAATCAGGCAGTTGCCAGCGGCGACCTGGCGCAGGCGCAAGCGCTGTACCTGCCCGCCCGTACCGCTTACCAGCGTCTGGCACCTGCCGCGCAAAGGCTGGCGGAACTGGACAACAGCATCAATGCCCGCGCCGATTACTTCGAAAAACGTGAGCAGGATCCAGCGTTCGTCGGCTTCCACCGCGTCGAATATGCGCTGTTCCAGCAGCGCAGCCTCGACGGCTTGGTCCCGGTCGCCGAGCGTCTGCTGGTCGACGTCACCACGCTCAAACAGCAACTGCTGGCCCAATCGCTGCCGCCGGAACAGCTGGTGAGCATCGTAGTGCGCAACCTCAACACCCTGGCCGACGTGCGCGCCGCCAGCGGTGAAGAGGAACGCTACAGCCACGCCGATCTCAACGGTTTTGCCGGCAATCTGGAGACCGCGCACAAGGTCGTCGAATTGCTGCGGCCGATGCTGAGCAAGTCGGCGCCGGATCTGCTGCCGAAAATCGACGCGGCGCTGAGCGATTTCGACAGCGTACTGAACAGCTTCAAGGTCAAGGACGGCTACGCCACTTACGACACGGTCAGTGGCGCACAACGCAAACAGATCGCCGACAAGGCCAAGGCACTCGCCGACGCTCTGGATGGCATCGACCCCGCCCTCGGCCTCTCCGGCCTGTAAGCAGAAGACGAATACCGATGAAAGAATTGCAAAACCTCGATGTGCAACGTCGCCGCCTGCTGATGGGCATGGGTGTCGCCGGCGTCGCCCTGGCCGGATCGGCCCTGAGTTGCCCGGCCATGGCTGCAGCCCCGGCGCAAGTCACCGAAGCGCCGAGCAGCGACAAGACTGAAGACCGCCACGACTTCCACGGCGTGCACCAGACCGGCATCGTCACCCCGCGCCCGGCGTCCGGCATGCTGGTTTCGTTCGACGTACTGGCCAGTGATCGCGAAGACCTTGAGCGGCTGTTCCGTACCCTCAACGAGCGCATCGCGTTCCTGATGAAGGGCGGCCCGGTGGCGCAGATCGACCCGAAACTGCCGCCGCCGGATTCCGGCATTCTCGGCCCGGTGGTGACCCCGGACAACCTGACCATCACCGTCTCGGTCGGCGAATCGCTGTTCGACGAACGCTTCGGTCTGGCCGCCGCCAAACCGAAGCGCCTGCAACGCATGGTCGGCTTCCCCAACGATGCGCTGGAAGCCGAGTGCTGCCACGGCGACTTGAGCCTGCAGTTCTGCTCGAACACCGCCGACACCAACATTCACGCCCTGCGCGACATCGTCAAGAACCTGCCGGACCTGCTGCTGGTGCGCTGGAAACAGGAAGGCAGCGTGCCGCCGCAAGCCCCGGCCAAACCGGGTGTGCCGGCGCAATCGGCGCGTAACTTCCTCGGTTTCCGCGACGGCTCGGCCAACCCCGACTCCAACGACGCCAAGGCCATGGACAAGATTGTCTGGGTGCAACCGGGCAGCGATGAGCCGGCCTGGGCGGCGCACGGCAGCTATCAAGCGGTGCGGATCATCCGCAATTTCGTCGAGCGCTGGGACCGTACGCCGTTGCAGGAACAGGAAAGCATCATCGGTCGGGTCAAGACCACGGGCGCGCCGATGGGCGCCCACCATGAAACCGAGGTCCCGGATTACAGCAAAGACCCGGAAGGCAAGCTGACCAAGCTCGACGCGCACATCCGCCTGGCCAACCCGCGCACTGCCGCGAGCCAGGCCAACCTGATCCTGCGTCGGCCGTTCAACTACTCCAACGGCGTCAACAAGAACGGCCAGCTCGACATGGGCCTGCTGTTCATCTGTTATCAGGCCGACCTGGAAAAAGGCTTCATCACCGTGCAGACCCGGCTCAACGGCGAGCCACTTGAGGAATACCTCAAACCGGTCGGCGGCGGTTACTTCTTCACCCTCCCGGGTGTCACCGGCGACAAGGATTTCATCGGTCGCTCGCTGCTCAACGCCACCCAACCCAAAACAGCTGCCTAACCATAAAAAACCTCGGAGCCGCTCCATGAAAAAGTCGCCACTCGCGTTATTGCTGACCATCGGTTTACTCAACACCCCGTTGTCGGCGTTCGCCGCAACAGCGCCGCTGGATCTGGTCGGCCCGGTGTCGGACTACAAGATCTACGTCACCGAGCAACTGGATGAACTGGGCAGCCACACCAAGCAGTTCACCGATGCGGTGAAGAAAGGCGATCTGGCCACCGCGCAAAAGCTCTACGCGCCGACTCGCGTTTACTACGAGTCGATCGAGCCGATTGCCGAGCTGTTCAGTGACCTTGATGCATCCATCGACTCGCGCGTCGACGATCACGAAAAAGGCGTGAAGGCTGAAGACTTCACCGGTTTCCATCGCCTCGAATATTCGCTGTTCTCGGAGAAGAGCACCGAAGGCCTGACGGCGCTGGCTGACAAGCTGGACAGCGACGTCAACGACCTGCAGACCCGCGTCGCCGGCCTGACCTTCCCGCCGGAGAAAGTCGTCGGCGGTGCGGCCGCGCTGTTGGAAGAAGTTGCCGCGACCAAGATCTCCGGTGAAGAAGACCGTTACAGCCACACCGACCTGTACGACTTCCAGGGCAACATCGACGGCGCGAAGAAAATCGTCGACCTGTTCCGTCCGCAGATCGAGAAGCAAGACAAGGCGTTCGTTGCCAAAGTCGACAAGAACTTCGCCACCGTGGACAAGATCCTCGCCAAGTACAAGACCAAGGACGGTGGTTTCGAGACGTATGACAAGGTGAAGGACAACGATCGCAAGGCACTGGTTGGCCCGGTCAATACCTTGGCGGAAGACCTGTCCACGTTGCGTGGCAAGTTGGGGCTGAACTGACGGATTTGAGTCGCCAGTAAAAAAGATCGCAGCCTTCGGCAGCTCCTACAGGGTGTTCACATACCCAATGTAGGAGCTGCCGAAGGCTGCGATCTTTTGCTTTTAACGGTTACAAAATCCGGTACAGCAACCGCTCAATCCGCACCCGACTGACCCGCTTGAGAAACTTCGCCACTCCAGCCGGATACTCCGGCAGAGTCTCAAGGTTCTGGAAGCTGGCAATCCGCGTGGTGTTGTGGAAAATCTCCTGCTGCTCCTTCGCCCGGGGCTCAAGCCACTCGCCTTGCGGATCATCGATCAGCAGCGCGTTTTCCAGGTCGAGACGAAACGCCCGCGGGTTGAGGTTGTTGCCGGTCAGCAGCGTATAGCGCTGATCCACCCACATGCCTTTGAGGTGATAGCTGTTGTCGCCGTCACGCCACAGGTGCAGGTTCAACTGGCCGCTGTCGATGTTGCGCTGATGGCGCTTGGCAAAACGCCGCAGGCTGATTTCGTACAGGTACGGCAGCGCCGCAATCACCTTGAACGGCTCGCTCGGCGGAATGTAGAAATCGTTGGCGGTTTTGTCGCCGACCACGATGTCGATCTTCACCCCACGGGCCAGGGCGCGGTTGATCTCGCGGATGATCGGCAGCGGCAGGTTGAAGTACGGCGTGCAGATGGTCAGCTGCTGTTGCGCACTGGCGATCAGCTCGACAATCACCCGGTTCAACGGGTTGTTCTTGCCCACGCCGAGCAGCGGACTCACCGACAGGCCGGTATGTGCCGTGCTGCCGGCACTGGTGTCGTACGCCGCGTATTTGAGACGGCTGCGCAGGTCGCCGATGTCGTTGCGCAGGCTGCGGGTAGTCGGCAGGTTCGGCAGGTCGAGGCGATGCACAGCCTTGGATTCGATCAGGCCGTGCTTGACCAGATGGTGCATCGAGTTCGCCAGTTCGCGGCTGTGCAGCACGTGGTAGCGGTCGAAACGGTACTTGTCGAACTTGTGCAGGTAGACGTTGTTCAGGCTCGCACCGCTGTAAACCACACAGTCGTCGATCACGAAACCTTTCAAGTGCAGGACGCCGAACAGTTCGCGGGTCTGCACCGGCACGCCGTAGACCGGCACTTCACTCTGATGCGTGCGGGTCATTTCCTGATACCACGCCGAGTTGCCCGGCTGTTTGCCGGCACCGATCAGCCCGCGCTGGGCGCGCAGCCAGTCGACCACCACGACGATCTCCAGCTCCGGGCGCTTGAGCTTGGCGGCGTGCAAGGCATCGAGGATTTCCTGACCGGCCTCGTCGTGCTGCAAATACAGCGCAACGATGTAGATGCGCCGGGTCGCCTCGGCGATTTTCTCCAGCAGGCAACGACGGAACTCGGCGGCGCCGGACAGAATCGTCACGGCCTCGGCAGTCAGGGGAAAGCTGCGCAGTTTGGGCAGCAAAGAGCGTTTGAAAAGCAACGGCATAGGGCTCGCAATGGGTCGAATCCGAAGAACCCGAGAGCTTACACCATCAACCGGTTCGGGTCTTGTTACTGTCTGTAATGACGCCTTCGCGAGCAGGCTCGCTCCCACAATGGATCGCATTTCAAATGTGGGAGCGAGTCTGCTCGCGAAAACGATCTGAAAATAAACGCTTGACCAAGGAGAACGATCGTTCTACTGTTCACCACATGAACGAAATCAATGACACCTCGACCCGCGACATCATTCTGGATGTCACCGAAAAGTTGATCTACAAAAGTGGCATTGCGGCCACCGGCATGGATCTTCTGGTGAAAACCGCCGGCGTCTCCAGAAAAAGCATTTACCGCTACTTCGCCAACAAGGAGGAGCTGACCGTCGCCGCCCTGCAACGCCGCGACGTGCGCTGGATGCACTGGTACCGCAGCGCCGTCGACCAGGCCGAAACCCCGGCCGACCGCCTGCTCAACCTGTTTACCGTGCTCAAAAGCTGGTTCGCCTCGGAAGGCTTCCGCGGCTGCGCCTTCATCAATACCAGTGGCGAGACCGGTGACCCCGAGGACCCGGTGCGCCAGGTCGCCAAAGACCACAAACAGAAGCTGCTCGACTACCTGTGCGAGCTGTGCACCGAACATGGCGTCGAAGATCCGCAACGTCTGGCCAGGCAGTTGCTGATCCTGATTGACGGCGCCATTACCGTAGCGCTTGTGATGGGTGATCACAGTGCCGCTGATAATGCGCAATGCATGGCGCGTAAGTTATTGGACCTGTAACGCCTTAAATAAGCCTGAACCGTTGTTTAATCGTTTATTAGATCGGGAGACTGACAATGTCGACTGCTGCCCAAGTGCGTCCACCGCTACCGCCGTTCAATCGTGAATCGGCTATCGAAAAAGTTCGACTGGCCGAAGATGGCTGGAACTCCCGCGACCCCGAGAAGGTGTCGCTGGCTTACACACTCGACACGAAATGGCGCAACCGCGCCGAGTTCGCCAACAACCGTGAAGAAGCCAAGGCGTTCCTGACCCGTAAATGGGCCAAGGAACTCGATTACCGCCTGATCAAGGAACTTTGGGCCTATTCGGATACGCGGATTGCCGTGCGCTACGCCTATGAATGGCGCGACGATTCGGGCAACTGGTTCCGTTCCTATGGCAATGAAAACTGGGAGTTCGATGAGCACGGCCTGATGTTCCAGCGCTATGCCTGCATCAACGACATGCCGATCAAGGAAAGCGAACGCAAGTTCCATTGGCCGCTGGGTCGGCGTCCGGATGATCATCCGGGGCTGTCGGACCTGGGTCTGTAAGCTCACGGAAATCCCTGTCGCAATGTGCGGAGGCTGCGAGATATTGGCCTGTTCGAAAGCAACAAGGTCAATCGATCGCAGCCTTCTTCCCTTTTCAAGATGATCGCCATCGATTTATCGCGAAAATGTCTAACTGACTGTCATTTATGACAGTAGCCACGAGTCTTGATTGACTCAATGATCGGCGGACACCGCCAACTTCATGATCGTTGAGGACTCTTTATGAAGCAGACCAATCGCATCAAAAATGGTGATTTCAGCAGCGGCAACTTCGACTACTGGCGTCCCAGGGGATATGACACGCCAATAACCGTAGAACTTCGCGAAGGCAACTTTGCTGCTCGAATGGTCGGCGGCAGAAATCAAGGACAAAATCTGGCTGCTGAAATTTTCAGCGTCAAGCCCGGAGCTTTCAAGTTCGATTTCGACATCGAGGCACCTGAGGCCGTGCCTATCGAAAACACCCAGCATAGAACCTTTCATATCCAGGGCCGCGAGACGGCAGACAACCCGCTGATTAATGCATTCGTCGTTTATACCATCTGGATGACCAATGATCAGGGCGAATCAACTATCTGGACCAGTTGGCGATACGTCGATCGGCAATCACAGACAATTACGGTGGAAGGCATTACGCCAGAGGGTTACGGCCGGGTGGATATTCAGATCGCCATACCCAGTGATCCGTTCGGCAACAAGGGATGTTATTTTCTCGACAATTTTCAGTTTTTAACCCTCGACTAAAGTGAAATCCCGGCGCCCATGACGGCAACGGATCCGTGTCGCAGGAGCCTGTGTTACGGGCTATGATGACGCCCCGTTCCTTCCTGCCACACAAGCCGATTCCATGCCTTTCGAACTCAGCGTTGACCTCACTACCCTGGCCGTTCTGGCCCTTGTCGCTTTCATTGCCGGCTTCATCGACGCCATCGCCGGCGGCGGTGGTCTGCTGACCACGCCCGCGCTGCTGACGGCCGGCCTGCCGCCACACTTGGTGTTGGGCACCAACAAACTCAGTTCGACCTTCGGCTCGGCCACCGCCAGCTTCACCTTCTACCGACGCAAACTGTTCCATCCTCGGCAGTGGATGCACGCGATCATCGGCACTCTGGTCGGCGCGCTGACCGGCGCGATCGTCGCCCATTACCTGCCGGCGGAATGGCTGAACAAGATGCTGCCGGTGATCGTCTTCGCCTGCGGCCTCTATCTGTTGTTCGGCGGTACGCCAAAAGCGCCGCTGGACAGCGACGCGCCGATCAAGAAGAAATGGCAATCGAGCCAAGGCTTCAGCCTCGGTTTCTACGATGGCGTGGCCGGCCCCGGCACGGGTGCGTTCTGGACCGTCAGCAGCCTGCTGCTCTACCCCATCGACCTGGTCAAGGCCAGCGGTGTGGCGCGCAGCATGAATTTCGTCAGCAACATTGCGGCGCTGTCGGTGTTCATGTTTTCCGGGCAAGTGGACTGGATCATCGGCCTGAGCATGGGCCTGTCGGTGATGGTCGGCGCATTCTTCGGGGCACGCACCGCGATCAGCGGCGGCGCCAAGTTCATTCGTCCGGTGTTCATCACCGTGGTGCTGGGCCTGACCGTGCGCCTAGCCTGGCAACACTGGTTCAGCGTGGCCTAAACGGCGCGCCACGTAGACGTCAATCAGGTAACGGGCAATCGATTTTGACGCCGGCAACGGCGGCAGATCGTGCACGTTGAACCACTGGGCGTCTTCGATCTCGTCTTCCTGGCAGACGATCTCGCCACCGGCATATTCGGCATGAAAGCCCAGCATCATCGAGTGCGGGAACGGCCAGCACTGACTGCCCATGTACTGGATGTTCTTCACCTCGATGCTGACTTCCTCGCGCACCTCGCGAATCAGACAATCCTCGGCCGACTCGCCCGGCTCGGCAAACCCGGCCAGCGTGCTGTAGACCCCGGTGACGAAACGCGGTGAGCGCGCCAGCAGGATCTCGTCACCACGGGTGACCAGCACGATCATGCTCGGCGAGATCCGCGGATAACTGCGCAGCTCACACGGCTGGCAATACATCGCCCGCTCACGCGGCACCTGCATCATCGCCTGCCCACAGTTGCCGCAGAAGCGATGTTCGCGCGCCCAGGTGCCGATCTGCGCGGCATAACCCAACACCTTGTAGACGGTGTGATCGCCATCGAGCATGAACGCCCGCAGCCCCTTCCAGTTGCAGCCCGGCACTTCGCTGTGACTGTGCAGCTCCAGCAGATACACCGGCTCGCCATCGAGATGGCCAATGCCATGCTCGGCGAGGATCGACAAGTCCTGACGCTTGAGCCATTCCCGGGGGAACAGCGCGCCGTTGTCATCGAACAGAAAGCCTTCGGGGCTGCGCGCCACGGCCCAGCCGCCGGGTTGATCGGTGTCCAGTACTGCAGTGGTCCAGCGAGCTGTCATGGTTTCTCAATCCAGAAATTCGGGTTTCTGTTTACTCATATGGGCGGCCATGGCCACGCGCAAGTCGGTGGATTGCAACATGGCGGCGTTCCAGGTGGCAACGTATTCGAGACCGTCGTCGATGCGATGGTCACGCATGTAGCTGATCATTTCCTTGGTACCGGTGACTGCGATGGGCGATTTGCGGGCGATGTCGCGAGCAATGTCCATCACGCCTTCAAGCAGCAGGTCCTTGTCAGCATAAACGCGATTGACCAGACCGATGCTGCGCGCTTCGTCGGCACCGAACGTACGACCGGTGTAAGCCAGTTCACGCAGCATGCCGTCACCGATGATCCGTGGCAACCGTTGCAAAGTGCCAACATCGGCGGCCATGCCGATATCGATTTCCTTGATCGAGAATTGCGCGTCTTCGGCAGCGTAACGCATGTCGCAGGCGGCGATCAGGTCGATGGCACCACCGAGGCAATAGCCCTGAATCGCCGCCAGCACCGGTTTGCGGCAATTATCGACGGCGTTGAACGAGGCTTGCAGAGTCAGGATCTTGCGCCGCAGCAGACGCGCGTTACGGCCGACGTCCTTGCCCAGCTCATTGGCGACGCCGGCGAGCATCATCAGGTCGATGCCAGAGGAAAAGTGTTTGCCGTTGCCGCTGAGCACCACCACTCGCACTTCGTCGGTGTCATCGATCCACTGGAAAATCTCGACGATCTCGCTCCAGAACGCGGCGTTCATCGAGTTGATCTTTTCCGGACGATTGATCTGCACGTGCGCGATGTTGTCGGCCAGTTCGACGCTGAAGGCGGTGTATTGAGTCATGGCAGTGATCCTTTACCGGGCAGAAAATGAGGCCCGAACTATAACAAGGCATCACGATGGCGGTTCGGCCAAATGCGGGACTGGGTCGAGAGATGCAGTGTCAGGGCTGGCCTCTTCGCGAGCAGGCTCGCTCCCACATTGATATTCAGTGAACTCAGTTTCTGCATTCACCACCGATCCTTGTGGGAGCTAGCCTGCTCGCGAAGGGCTGCACCGCCGATCTAACCGCCCTTCACCGCCACATACGCCGCCGTCTCATAAGGCACCGTCAACACATGCCGCCCACGCAACGCTGGCTCCGAGGCAATCAGCGCGCGAATCTGCTCATCGACCTTGTCCCGCTGCGCCTGCGGCAACGCGGCAATGAAACTGGTGGAGCGCACCCGATTGAAAATCACGTCCTCCGGCGAGCCGGTATGTCCATGGTGGAACTGCTGCAAGTGCAACGGCCCGAACGCCGGATGCGGAAACACTTGACGCCATTGGCCGGTGTAGTAACGCGGCGTGTCCCCTTCCAGCGCGTTAACGATGGCATCGAGTTTCGGCACCCAACTGACTTGCGTGTCGCGCAGGTTCCAGATCAGGCCAAGCTTGCCGCCGGGCTTGAGCACACGAGCGATTTCGCTCAAGGCCTCGGGCGTGGCGAACCAGTGAAACGCCTGCGCGCAGACCACTGCATCCACCGACGCATCCGGCAGTGGCAGATCGGTCGCCGTACCGCTCACCGCCAGCACCTGCGGCCAGGCGGCGGAGAGTTTTTCCAGCATCTGCGCCACCGGTTCCACGGCGATTACCTGTGCATCGGTCGCCACCAGCCGGCCGGTGAACTTGCCGGTACCGGCACCCAGATCGATGACCGTCTTGTGACTGTCCAGACCCAACGTCTGGGTCAACCACTGGCTGACCTGCGGCGGGTAGTCCGGGCGGCCCTTGATGTAGGTGTCGGCGGCAGTCTTGTAGCCGGCAGCAGCGGAGTGATGGACCTGATCTTTCATGGCAGTTCCTCGTATGGCAGCGCGGAGGCATCGTCAGGCGCTGGATGGACGGCTGGCGTTCTTGAGCATAACGCCACAATTTGCGCTTACCTTGAACAGAGCCTGACAAAGCAATGAATAAAATGCCGTGCTGTGGTGTTCAAAGTGAAACATAACCCTCTGTGGAGCCTTGCCCATGACTATCCGTTCCGTTATGTTCGCCGCCCCGTTGCTGCTGGTGACCGCGTTGTCTGCATCAATGGCGTTTGCCAACGGTGATGAAAGTGCGCCCGTGCAGAAACCCAATTGCCCCAAAGGCCAGGTCTGGGACAGCCAATCGCAGAAATGCGTGATGCAGACCAGCCGTGCCGTGCCGGATGCCGACCGTACCGATTACGCCTACAGGCTGGCCAAGGACGGTCGATACGAAGAAGCTCTGGCCCTGCTCGACACCCTCAAACAACCGAACACCGCCAAAGCCCTCAACTATCGCGGTTACGCCACGCGAAAACTGGGGCGTACAGATGAAGGCATCGGCTATTACCTGCAATCGGTGCAACTCGATCCGCAGTACGCGCAAGTGCGTGAATACCTCGGCGAAGCCTATGTAATCAAAGGCCGCGTCGACCTGGCGCAGGAACAGTTGCAGCAAATCAAATCGATTTGCGGAACCTCTTGCGAGGAATACCAGGACCTGGCTGAAGCCATCAACGATTCATCGAAAACCTGAAACAGATAAAGGAACGCCATCATCGTCAGCGATCAGGCATTCAGAGCGGAACTCGGACAGCATCTGGCGCGACTGTGGCGCTACGGCCTGCTGCTGTCGCGCAATCGGCACGTGACCGAGGATCTGGTGCAAGCCACATGCGTGCGGGCGCTGGAACGTGCCGGGCAATATGTGGCCGGCACGCGCATGGATCGCTGGTTGCTGAGCATCCTGCATTCGATCTGGCTCAATGAAGTGCGCGCCCGCCGGGTGCGTCAGGGTGCGGGCCAGGTTGATGCCGACGGGCAACTGGCCTTCGACGGCGAATACGCCGCACAAACCCACGTCATGGCGGCGCAGGTGATTCGCCGGGTCGATGCGTTGCCGGAAACCCAGCGTGTAACCGTATACCTGGCTTACGTCGAAGGCCTGTCCTACCGCGAAGTCGCCGATATCCTGCAAGTGCCGATCGGTACGGTGATGAGTCGTCTGGCCACCGCGCGGCTGAAATTGGCCGAATACCCGCCACTGCAAGCCGTGCCGAAAACCACCGGAGGTGACCGCCCATGAACAAGCCCTCCGACGAACAACTGGTGGCCTACCTTGATGATGAGCTGGACCCGGCGTATCGCAGCCAGCTCGACAGCGCGATTGCCGACGACCCGTTGCTCAGCCTGCGCGTGCAATGGTTCGAACGCAGCAGCCTGCCGTACAAGGATGCCTATGACGAACTGGCGCAACAGGCGCCGCTGGAGCGTTTGCAGGCGCGCCTCGATGCTATCCCCGCCCCCCAGCGGCCGGGCTTGAGTCGACGCTGGTTTATCGGTGCGGCCGCCGCGAGTCTGCTGGCGGGCGGCGTATTGGCCGATCGCCTGTTTCTCGCCTGGCAGTCACAGCAGGCAAATAACTGGCGCGCCTTGGTGGGCGACTATATGGCGCTGTATGTGCCGCAAACGCTCGATCATTTGCCGGGCGACGAAGCCAGCCAACGCGCGCAATTGCGTGCGGTGGATGCACGATTGGGGCTGAGTCTGTCGCCGGCACTGGTGAGGTTGCCGGGCGCCGAACTCAAACGTGCACAAATGCTCGAGTACGACGGCGTACCGATTGCGCAACTGACCTATCTGGACGCCAGGCATGGGCCGCTGGCCTTGTGCGTGACCCGCTCCAATAGCGGCAGCCGGCCACTGGCGCACGAACGGCGCCGTGAAATGAACGTGGTGTACTGGGCCGAAGGCGAGCATGCGTGGATGTTGATCGGGCACAACCCGGCGCCGGAACTGGAAGATCTGGCCAGGCGCTTGATCGAACGGTTGAGCGCATGAGAGTCGCTGCCACTATGCTGAGCGAGTGATTATCCAAGGAGGAACCACCGATGCAGATTTCACCCCGCAGCGCCCTGCTGGTCATTGACGTGCAGAACGACTTCACCCCGGGCGGCCAGTTGGCCGTACCCGAGGGCGATCTGATCGTCCCGCTGATCAATCGCCTCAGCGGCCTGTTCAAACAAGTGATCATTGCCCAGGACTGGCACCCGAGCGGCCACGCGTCATTCGCCTCCAGTCACCCCGGGCGCAAACCGTATGAGGTCATTCAACTGCCCTACGGCGAGCAGACCCTCTGGCCGGATCATTGCATGCAAGGCAGCGCCGGTGCCGAGTTTCACCCCAACCTGAAACTGCCTCATGCGCAACTGATCATCCGCAAAGGTTGCAACCCGGACATCGACAGCTATTCGGCATTTCTCGAGGCGGACCGGCGCACCACCACCGGACTGGCTGGGTACCTGAAAGAACGCGGTATCGACACGGTGTACATGGTCGGTCTGGCGCTGGATTTCTGTGTGATGTTCTCGGCGCTGGACGCGCGGGCGGCGGGGTTCAATACGTTTGTGGTGCTGGATGCCTGTCGCGCCATTGATATGGAGGGCTCACTGGCGACGGCCATGGAGCGGATGCAGACGGCCGGGGTTGGCTTGATTGAGTCGAACCAACTCATCTGACCCTGTAGGAGCTGCGGCACGCTGCGATCTTTTGATTCTGATTTCAAGAACAAGATCAAAAGATCGCAGCCTCGTTTCACTCGACAGCTCCTACAGTGGGTTGATGCTCAGCTTGCAGTGGGCAACCACAACCTGAACCGCGCCCCACCCAGCGGCGAGCTTTCCACCGTCAGTGTCCCGCCCTGCGCCTCCAGCGCCCGGCGGCTGATGGCCAGGCCCAGACCAAAACCACCGGTAGCGCGGTCGCGGCTGCGATCCAGGCGATAAAACGGCTCAAAAATCCGCTCGCGCTCGTCATCCGGGATACCAATCCCATCATCGTCAACCCAAATCCCGCAGCCATCGGGGCTGACCTGCACGCCAATCTGGATACGCTTCTCGCAATAGCGCATGGCATTGCGCAGCAGGTTCTGGATCGCCCGGGCGGTCAGGCGCGGGTCCAGCGAAAAGCGTTCGAGCTGACCGTGCAGCAGCACATCAATGACGATATCCGGTGATTCCAGCTCTTCATCGACGCTGCCCAGAATGCTGTCGATGAACTCATCCAGCGAAACCTCAACCTGTTCCGGTAATTGCGCCGGATTCTGCAGGCGGCTGTAAGACAACAATTCCAGGACCAGTTCATCCAGTTCACGAATGTGCGCCACCAGCCCTTGCAGGCGCTCGCGACTGGTCGCCGGCAAATCATCGGACAGTGCCAGGGCCAGACCGAAATCCAGACGGGTCAGCGGCGTGCGCAATTCGTGAGACACCGCATTGAGCAGGTCGCGCTGCTGGTTGAGCAGATTTTCGATATCGCCGGCCATGGTGTCGAACACGTTGGCCAGGCTGCCGATGTTGGAGCTGGCGGGAATCTGCGTACGCTCGCTCAAGTGGCCTTTACCGAAGCGTTCGGCGGCCCCCTTGAGGCGCTCCAGATCACGCCAGTGCGGGCGAATCCACAACAGCAGGCAGGCGAGCATGGTCGCGCCGATCAGCACGTTGATGCTCCAGTACAACAGATTGACGTCCAACGGATCCGGCGGCACCACCATTTGCACCGCGACATCGTCGTTCAGCGGCGTGACCGCCAAGGTGCGCCATCCCCAATCGCCAATGCGCACCACGTTTTCCCCACGGCGCAAACGCGCCTGCTCGGGGGCGGTGAAACCGGCGTCGTCGATGCGCGCCAGAACGATGTGCAGCGGCTGGAAGTCCTTGTCCATCGACTGCGCCAAGGCTGGCCACTGATCCTGTGGCACCGCGTGAAACTGGCGGGTAATCAGCGATTGCAGGCCCCGCGAATAGTCGAGGTTATAAGTGATGAAGCGCTCGCGGAACGCCATGATCACCAGATCCGGCACCAGATAGATTGCCGCGCTGTAGGAGACGATCGTCACCAGGTACAGGCGAAAGAGGATTCTGAACATCAGCTCAGCATTCCCATTCGGAACGGCTGAACAGGTAACCCTTGCCCCACACGGTCTTGATCTTGCGCGCCTCGCCGGCGTGGTCGTCGAATTTGCGCCGCAGCTTGGAAATCGCCACGTCCACCGAACGATCGGTGCCGTTGAACTCGATGCCACGCAGGCGCTGCAGAATCTGATCGCGGCTCAGCACTTCACCGGCATGCCGGGCCAGCACCACCAGCAAATTGTATTCGCCACTGGACAGCTCTACCGGCTGCCCGCGCCAGGTCACGGTGCGCTCGGACAAATCGATGCACAGATTGCCCATGACGATGCGGTCATTGACCGTCATCGGTTCACCGAGGCTGCTGCGTCGCAGCAAGGTGCGCACCCGGGCCAGCAGAACCCGTGGCTCGCAGGGCTTGGTGACGTAATCGTCGGCGCCCATTTCCAGGCCCAGCACCTGATCGTGACTGTCGTCGCGGGCGGTCAGCATCAGGATCGGCAGCGTCGCCGAATCGGCCCGCAGCAGACGGCAGACTTGCAGGCCGTCGAGCCCCGGCAGCATCAGGTCGAGAATGACCAGGTCCGGCGGATTGATCCGTGCCCGTTCACGCACATGGTCACCACGACCGATCACGCTGACGGAATAGCCGTTGCGCTCCAGGTAGCTGGAAATCAGTTCGGCGAGGGCGGTGTCGTCTTCGACCAGAAGGATGTTGGGCATGGGGTGTTCCAGATATTGCTGTGGTGGATGTCAGACCCTCTTCGCGAGCAGGCTCGCGCCCACATCGATTTTGCGTCGTTCACAAAACCTGTGTGGGAGCGAGCCTGCTCGCGAAAGCGGTCCAACCGTAACAAAAGAATTCAAGGCGTAAAGGATATACGCCCTCACCCGTCCCTGAGTAAAACCCTTACACAATTTCACACAGCGCCTACAAAGCTTCACCGCTACCCTCGGCGTCTGGCCTTAGGATGCGGGCTTCAATATTGGGGGTGGTACATGTCGAAAAAACTTCTGGCCGGGCTCGGCCTGATCGCTGTTGCGTCGTTGCTGAGCGCCTGTGATTCGTCTTCGAAGGCCGAAGAAGAAGCGCCGCCGGCCACCGTGCGTATCGAAACCATCGAAACCCGCCCCCTGTCGATCAGCAGTGAACTGAGCGGGCGCATCGCCGCACCGCGCATCGCCGAAGTGCGCGCCCGGGTCGCCGGTGTGGTGCTGCAACGCACCTTCCGTGAAGGCAGCGACGTGAAAAAGGGCGACGTGCTGTTTCGCATCGATCCGGCACCGTTCAAGGCTGATCTTGATAGCGCCGAAGCCGCGCTGCGCAAGGCCGAGGCCAACGCCTTTCAGGCGAAGTTGCAAGAGCAGCGCTACGCGCAGTTGATCGACGACAAGGCCATCAGCGCTCAGGACTACGACAACGCCCGCGCCAATGCCCGGCAAACCGCCGCCGATGTAGCCGCCAATAAAGCCGCGGTAGAGCGTGCGAAGCTGAACCTCGGCTACGCCACCGTCACCGCGCCGATTTCCGGCCGAGTCGGCCGGGCTCTGGTTACCGAAGGCGCGCTGGTCGGGCAGAACGAAACCACGCCACTGGCGCTGATCCAGCAACTCAATCCGATCTACGCCGACCTTACCCAGTCGACCCGTGAACTCAACGAACTGCGTCGCGCGTTCCGTTCCGGGCAGTTGCAGGCAGTCGGCCAGGATCAGGTCAAGGCCACGCTGATTCAGGATGACGGCAGTTTCTATCCGTTACCGGGCAAGTTGCTGTTCAGCGACATCACGGTCGATCCAGGCACTGGCCAGATCATCCTGCGCAGCGAGTTCCCCAATCCTGATCTTGACCTGTTGCCGGGCAGTTTCATTCGCGTACGCCTGCAACAAGCGACCGTGCAGAACGGCATCACCGTACCGCAACGTGCGGTGCAGCGTGACAGTGCAGGTATCGCTCAGGTACTGACTGTCGACGAGCAGATGCGCGTGGCGCAACAACCGGTGCAACTGGGCGCAGTGCAAAACGACCGCTGGATCGTCACCGGTGGCCTCAAGCCCGGTGACCGTATTGTCATCGAAGGCCTGCAACACGCCCGTCCCGGCGAAAAAGTGCAGATCGACGACACCCCTCTTCCCCTTGCCCAGACTTCTGGTCAGTAAGCAGGACGCTCTTCTATGCCGCAGTTCTTTATCGACCGCCCGGTGTTCGCCTGGGTCGTCGCCCTGTTCATCCTGTTGGCCGGTGCACTGGCCATCCCGCAATTGCCGGTGGCGCAGTACCCCGACGTCGCGCCGCCACAAATCGAAATCTATGCGGTGTACCCCGGTGCCTCGGCGCAAACCGTCGATGAAAGCGTGGTCAGCCTGATCGAAGAAGAGCTCAACGGCGCCGATCACCTGCTGTACTTCGAATCGCAGAGCAGCTTGGGCAGCGCGACGATCAAGGCCACCTTCCAGCCGGGCACCAACCCGGAACTGGCCCAGGTTGATGTGCAGAACCGCCTCAAAGTGGTCGAGTCGCGCCTGCCGCAAGCGGTCAATCAGCAAGGCCTGCAGGTGGAGAAAGTCTCCGCCGGCTTCCTGCTGCTGATCACCCTGACCTCCAGCGACGGCAAACTCGATGACGTAGCGCTCAGTGATTACCTGGCGCGCAACGTGATGAACGAAATCAAACGCATCGACGGCGTCGGCAAGGCCCAACTGTATGGCGCTGAACGCGCGATGCGGATCTGGATCGATCCGCAGAAGCTGATCGGTTTCAACCTCACCCCGGCCGACGTCAACGCCGCTATCGTCGCGCAAAACGCCCAGGTATCGGCAGGCAGCATCGGCGATTTACCCAACCCGTCTACGCAGGAAATCACCGCGACCATTCTGGTCAAGGGTCAGTTGTCGACGCCGGAAGAATTCGCCGACATCGTGCTCAAGGCCAACCCCGATGGTTCTACCGTACGCATCGGCGATGTGGCGCGGGTCGAGATCGGCAGTCAGGAATACCAGTTCGGCACGCGCCTGAACGGCAAGCCGTCCACCGCCGTTGGCGTGCAACTGGCACCGGGGGCCAATGCGCTGGCGACCGCCACATTGATCCGGGCGAAGATGGACGAGTTGTCGCGCTACTTCCCGGCGGGCGTCGAATACAAGATTCCGTACGACACCTCGCCATTCGTCAAAGTCTCGATCACCAAAGTCGTCTACACCCTCGGTGAAGCGATGCTGCTGGTGTTCGCGGTGATGTTCCTGTTCCTGCAGAACATTCGCTACACCCTGATCCCCACGCTGGTGGTGCCGGTGGCCCTGATGGGCACCTTCGCCACCATGCTGGCGCTGGGTTTCTCGATCAACGTGTTGACCATGTTCGGTATGGTGCTGGCGATCGGCATTCTGGTGGACGACGCCATCGTTGTGGTGGAAAACGTCGAGCGGATCATGGCCAGCGAAGGCTTGTCGCCAAAAGACGCCACGCGCAAAGCGATGAAGCAGATCACCGGGGCGATCATCGGCATTACCCTGGTGCTGGTGGCGGTGTTCATTCCGATGGCATTCATGCAGGGTTCGGTGGGCGTGATTTACCGGCAGTTCTCGCTGTCGATGGCCACCTCGATCCTGTTCTCGGCGTTCCTGGCCCTGACGCTGACGCCTGCCTTGTGCGCCACGCTGCTCAAGCCGATTGCCAAGGGCGAGCATCATGAAAAGAGCGGGTTCTTCGGTTGGTTCAATCGCCGCTTCGAGCAACTGACCGATCGCTATCAAGGCTGGGTCGGTTACGCGCTGAAGCGCAGCGGACGTTATCTGTTGATCTATGGCGTGCTGCTGATCGGCATGGGGTTGTGCTTCGCGCGACTGCCCTCCTCGTTCCTGCCGGTCGAGGATCAGGGTTACACCATCACCGATATCCAGCTGCCGCCGGGCGCGAGCAAGAACCGTACGGTGCAGGTGGTCGAGCAGATCGAGGCGCACAACGCCAGTGAACCGGGGGTGGGCGACAGCACGGTGATTCTCGGCTTCAGTTTCTCCGGTAGCGGGCAGAACGCGGCACTGGCGTTCACCACCCTGAAAGACTGGTCGGAACGCGGCAGCGACGATTCGGCCACTTCGATTGCCGATCGCGCCAACATCGCCCTGAGCCAGATCAAGGACGCCATCGCGTTTGCGGTGTTGCCGCCACCGGTTGACGGTCTCGGTACTTCCAGCGGCTTCGAATTCCGTCTGCAGGATCGCGGCGGTTTCGGTCACGCGACGTTGATGCAGGCGCGCACCGAATTGCTCACCGCCGCCGAGAAAAGCCCGATCCTGATGAACGTGCGCGAAAGCGCGCTGGCCGAAGCGCCGCAGGTGCAACTGGAAGTGGACCGCAAGCAGGCCAACGCGCTGGGTGTGTCGTTTGCCGACATCGGCAACGTGCTGTCCACCGCCGTGGGTTCTTCCTACATCAATGACTTCCCCAATCAGGGGCGCATGCAGCGGGTGGTGGTCCAGGCCGAAGGCGATCAGCGCAGTCAGGTCGATGATCTGCTGAAAATGCACGTGCGCAATAACGCCGGGCACATGGTGCCGCTGTCGGCGTTCGTCCAGGCGAAATGGACCCAAGGCCCGGCGCAACTGACCCGTTACAACGGTTACCCGGCGATTGCGATTTCTGGCGAACCGTCGCCGGGGCACAGTACCGGTGAAGCGATGGCAGAGATTGAACGACTGGTCGCCCAAGGGCCGAAAGGCCTGGGTCAGGAATGGACCGGGCTGTCGCTGCAGGAACGGTTGTCCGGCAGCCAGGCACCGATCCTGCTCGGCCTGTCGCTGCTGATCGTGTTCCTGTGTCTGGCGGCGCTGTACGAGAGTTGGTCGATTCCGACCTCGGTGCTGCTGGTGGTACCGCTGGGCGTACTCGGTGCGGTGCTGGCGGTAACCTTGCGCGGCATGCCCAACGACGTGTTCTTCAAGGTCGGGCTGATCACGATCATTGGTCTGTCGGCGAAGAACGCGATCCTGATCATCGAATTCGCCAAGAGCCTGTATGACGAAGGCAACGACCTGATCGATGCAACGTTGCAGGCAGCGCGCCTGCGTCTGCGACCGATTGTCATGACTTCGCTGGCGTTCATCCTTGGCGTGGTGCCTTTGGCCATCGCCACCGGTGCCAGTTCGGCCAGTCAGCAGGCGATCGGTACCGGGGTGATCGGCGGGATGATCACGGCGACCCTGGCGGTGATTTTTGTGCCGTTGTTTTTCGTGGTGGTCATGAAGCTCGTCCAACGCTTCACCAAACATCCTTGATCCCACTGCAGGAGCTGCCGCAGGCTGCGATCTTTAGATCTTGATAGAACAGAATCAAAAGAATCGCAGCCAGCAGCGCCTACAAAAGCACGATAGCGTGCGCTAAGGTGCAGGGATCGATCATCACTGTGAATCCCCATGCGCTTTCTCGCCCGCACCCACCCTCGCCTGTCCGCCGCCGCTCTGGTTGGCCTTGCCACCGGCCTGCTGGTTCCTGCCGACGCCATCGTCAGCAAAATCCTCATCGGCTGGAATACGGGCGTCTGGACCTACCTGATCCTGATGTTCTGGCTGACCGTCCGGGCGAAGGCGCCGGACGTCAAACGTATTGCCGTCATCGAAGACGAAAACGCCGGGCTGGTGCTGTTCGTGGTGTGTATCGCAGCCCTGGCGAGTCTCGCCGCCATCACCCTGGAACTGGCCGGCACCAAGGATCTGGATACCCATCGCAAACTTCTGCATTACGCCTTCACCGCCGTCACCGTGGTAGGTTCGTGGCTGGTGATCGGGGTGATCTTCTGTGTGCACTACGCACGCCTGTTTTACACCTGGGACGGCAAGGAACCGGCCCTGCGTTTTGCCGAAGGCCTGACCACGCCCAATTACTGGGACTTCCTGTATTTTTCCTTCACCATCGGCGTCGCGGTGCAGACGGCCGATGTCGGCGTGGCTACCCGGGACATTCGCAAGATCGTCCTGGCGCAGTCGTTGATCGGGTTTGTGTTCAACACCGCGATTCTGGGCTTTTCGATCAACATTGCTGCCGGCCTGTTTGGCTGAGCATTGCGCAGATACCTCAATAACGCTAAGCACCGCCCGTCGGCGCCACGTTGAAGTACCACGCGCATTCACTTGACGGAGCGTCGGCTTCTGGTGTTTCCTGAAACCGGTTTCAGCGCCATCGCGGCGCACGAAACGAATAAATCCAATAATAAGGTTTCACACCGTGAACGACTTTTCCGCCGCCCAGCGCAGCCGCGTGACCATGCTCGATGTTGCCGAACGCGCCGGCGTGTCCAAGGCCAGCGTCTCGCGCTTCATCGGCGATGACCGCGCCCTGCTCTCCGACGCCATCGCCCTGCGTATCGAGCAGGCGATCAGCGAGCTGGGTTACCGCCCGAACCAGATGGCCCGTGGTCTGAAACGCGGGCGCACGCGCCTGATCGGCATGCTGGTGGCCGATATCCGCAACCCTTATTCGATTGCCGTGATGCACGGGGTGGAAACCGCCTGCCGTGCGCATGGCTACAGCCTGGTGGTGTGCAACACCGACCGCGATGACGAGCAGGAACGCCAACACCTGGCGTTGTTGCGCTCGTACAACATTGAAGGGCTGATCGTGAACACCCTCGGTCATCACCGTGACGAACTCCACGAACTGCACCGGGAAATGCCGCTGGTGCTGGTAGATCGCAAGGTCGATGGCCTCGACAGCGACATGCTCGGGCTGAACAACGCGCAGGCTGTCGAGATGGCCCTGACGCACCTTGAGCAGCGCGGCTATCGCGATGTGTTGATGGTGACTGAACCTTATGACGGCACCAGTTCGCGGATCGAGCGGGTCAGCAATTTTCAGACGCAGATTGCCCAGCGTTCCGGATTGACCGGTGCGGTGCTGGAAACCGGCGACGCACTCGCCACTGATCTTCAAACCTTTTTGAACACACCGGCTACCGGGCCTAAAGCACTGTTCTGCGCCAACGGCGTGGCGGCGCTGGCCTGCACCCTCGCCTTGCGTGAAATCGGCTGCGGGTTATTCGCGGATGTCGGGCTGATTGCCCTGGATGACCTGGATTGGTACCCGTTGGTGGGCAGCGGGATTACCGCCCTCGCCCAGCCAACGGCCGAGATTGGCGCACGGGCGTTTGAGTGTCTGTTGAAGCGTTTGCGGGGGGATGCCGAGATTCCACGCAGGCTCGATTTTGCCCCGGTGCTGATTGAGCGCGGTTCTACCCGAGGGAACGGTGGTGTTTGAGCTGACGCCTTCGCTGGCAAGCCAGCTCCCACAGGGTTTTGTGGTGTTAATGCAATCCATCCAATACCCCAGAACATTGTGGGAGCTGGCTTGCCAGCGACGAAGCCCAAAAGACCATCAAAAAACCACCTGATATTTTTTTGAACAAAAATGAAACCGGTTTCAGAGGCAGATAACAATGAATAAACCCGCCGTTTCCATCAGCCTGTCCAGCTACGGCGCCGAGCTTGTGCGCCAACGCGGGCAAGATTTCTTCATCGACGTGCTGGCTGCCGCCGGTGCCGATCGCATCGAATGGCGCGAAGAGTTGCTGACCCGCGAAGTGCCTGCACAACTGCAGGCCGCCACCCGGGCGCAGGGTCTGCAAAGCATCTATTCGTCGCCGACCGAACTGTGGCTCGCCGGTCAGGCGCGGCCCAATCCCGAATTGATCAACGCCCTGCAACACGCCCAGGCGTTTGGCTCGAAATGGCTGAAAGTCTCACTCGGCTATTTCACCGACAACTGTGATCTGCAGGCGCTGCAGCAACTGCTGGGCAACAGCCCGGTGCAGCTGCTGGTGGAAAACGACCAGACCTTGCAGGGCGGCCGCATCGAGCCGTTCCAGCGCTTTTTCGCGGCGGTCGAGCAGCATGATTTGCCGATCAAGATGACCTTCGACATCGGCAACTGGCAGTGGCAGGACCAGTCCGCTGCCAACGCCGCACGTCTGCTCGGACGGCATGTCGGCTACGTGCACTGCAAAGCGGTAGCGCGCCGCGCTGACGGCAAACTGGTCGCCGTGCCGCCCGCCGTCAGCGACCTGCATTTGTGGGAACAACTGCTGCGGCACATGGCCCAAGGCGTTATGCGTGCCGCCGAATACCCGTTGCAGGGCGATGACCTGGTGGCGTTGACCACGGAACACGTCGCCGCCCTCGCCCGCCTTGGCCAATCGCGTCTGGAGCCTGCCCATGTCTGAGATCGATATTCTGTCGTTCGGTGAAACCATGGCGATGCTGGTCGCCGAGCAGACCGGTGATCTGGCGGCGGTCGAACATTTTCACAAACGCATTGCCGGCGCCGACAGCAATGTGGCGATCGGCTTGTCGCGCCTGGGTTTCAATGTGGCGTGGCTGAGCCGGGTCGGCAGCGATTCCCTCGGACGTTTTGTGGTCGAGACCTTGATCAAGGAAGGTCTGGATTGCAGTCACGTCGCGGTCGATCACCAGCATCCGACCGGTTTCCAGTTCAAATCCCGTAACGACGATGGCAGCGACCCACAGGTCGAGTATTTCCGCCGTGGCTCTGCGGCCAGTCGTCTGTCCGTCCAGTCGATCACCGATACCTTGCTCAGCGCCCGTCACCTGCACGCCACCGGGATTCCACCGGCACTGTCAGCCAGCGCTCGGGAAATGTCGTTCGAACTGATGACTCGCATGCGCCATGCCGGGCGCAGCGTGTCGTTCGACCCCAATCTGCGCCCGAGCCTGTGGGCCTCTGAGCAAGAGATGATCCGCGAAATCAACCGCCTCGCCGCCCTCGCCCACTGGGTACTGCCGGGTTTGAGCGAAGGCCGCTTGCTGACCGGCTTCGAAGACCCGGCGGACATCGCCGCGTTCTATCTTGATCAGGGCGCTGAAGCCGTGGCGATCAAGCTTGGGCCGCAAGGCGCTTATTACCGCACGCAACTGGATCAGGGGTTTGTCGCCGGAGTACCGGTGGCCAACGTGGTCGACACAGTGGGTGCGGGCGACGGATTTGCCGTCGGCATGATCAGTGCCCTGCTTGAACATCAGAGCTTTGCCGAGGCGGTGCAACGCGCCAACTGGATTGGCAGTCGGGCGGTGCAGAGTCGCGGGGATATGGAGGGGTTGCCGACCCGGTCTGAACTCATCGTTGAATTCGAAACCGCTTTCGCGAGCAAGCTCGCTCCCACATTTGGAATGCATTCCCCTGTGGGAGCGAGCTTGCTCGCGAAGAGGCCCGCTTGATCACCGCAAAAATTTGAACCTGCTGCGACAAAAACAACAAGCTCAGGAGCAACACCATGAAAACCGCAACCCTCGCCGCCCGCCGCTGGTGGTACATCATGCCGATCGTGTTCATCACCTACAGCCTGGCGTATCTCGATCGCGCCAACTACGGCTTCGCCGCCGCGTCCGGCATGGCCGCCGACTTGATGATCACCCCGGGCCTGTCTTCTTTGCTCGGGGCGCTGTTCTTCCTCGGCTACTTTTTCTTCCAGGTGCCCGGGGCGATCTACGCGCAAAAACACAGCGTGAAAAAGCTGATTTTCTTCAGCCTGATCTTCTGGGGCGGGCTCGCCACGCTGACCGGCGTGGTCTCCAACGCCTATTGGCTGATCGTCATCCGTTTCATGCTCGGCGTGGTCGAAGCCGCGGTAATGCCGGCGATGCTGGTCTACCTGTGCCACTGGTTCACCCGTGCCGAGCGCTCGCGGGCCAACACTTTTCTGATCCTCGGCAACCCGGTCACGATGTTGTGGATGTCGGTGGTCTCGGGCTATCTGGTGCAGCACTTCAGCTGGCGCTGGATGTTCATCATCGAAGGCTTGCCGGCGGTGCTCTGGGCGTTTATCTGGTGGAAACTGGCCGATGATCGTCCGGCTCAGGCCAAGTGGCTGAGCGCGCAGGAAAAGCACGATCTGGAAAGCGCTCTCGCCGCCGAACAGATCGGGATCAAAGCGGTGAAGAACTACGCCGAAGCCTTCCGTTCGCCGAAGGTCATCATTCTGGCGCTGCAGTTTTTCTGCTGGAGCATTGGCGTCTACGGCTTCGTGCTTTGGCTGCCGTCGATCCTCAAGGCCGGCGCGCAAATGGACATGATCGAAGCGGGCTGGCTGTCGGCGCTGCCGTATCTGGCGGCGGTGATCGGCATGCTCGCGGTGTCGTGGGGCTCGGACAAACTGCAGAAGCGCAAACGCTTCGTCTGGCCGCCGCTGCTGATCGCCTCCATCGCGTTCTACGGCTCCTACGCCTTGGGCGCGGAACATTTCTGGTGGTCCTACACGCTGCTGGTGATCGCCGGCGCCTGCATGTACGCGCCGTATGGGCCGTTCTTCGCCATCGTTCCGGAGATCCTCCCGGCCAACGTTGCCGGTGGGGCCATGGCGCTGATCAACAGCATGGGCGCGCTCGGTTCGTTCGGTGGCTCGTACCTGGTCGGTTATCTGAACAGCTCCACCGGTTCGCCCGGCGCTTCGTATTTGCTGATGAGCGGCGCGTTGCTGCTGTCGGTGGTGCTGACGATTTTTCTCAAGCCCGGCGCCAGTGATCGTGTCGTGGCCAAAGCCGTTGCCACGCGTCCCGTGCCGGCGCACTCCTGAAGAGATTTTTGCCCATGAAAAAGCAAGTCGTGCTGTACAAGAAACTGTCGCCGGCGCTGATGACGCGCCTACAGCAACACTGTGACGTGACGCTGATCGAAACCCTCGACGCCGACGGCCTGATGAAGCTGCGCGACGCCTTGCCGAGCGCCCAAGGTTTGCTCGGTGCCAGCCTCAAACTCGACGCCGCGCTACTCGATCTGGCGCCGCAACTGCAGGCGATTGCCAGCGTTTCGGTCGGAGTCGACAACTACGACATCGACTACCTGAGCCGACGCAAGATCCTTCTCAGCAACACCCCGGATGTGCTCACCGAAACCACCGCCGACACTGGCTTCGCGCTGATCCTCGCCACGGCCCGGCGCGTGGTGGAACTGGCGAACATGGTGCGCAGTGGCCAGTGGCACCGCAACATCGGCCCGGCGCATTTCGGCACCGATGTGCACGGCAAGACCCTGGGCATCATCGGCATGGGTCGCATCGGCGAGGCGCTGGCGCAGCGCGGGCATTTCGGTTTTGGCATGCCGGTGCTTTATCACAGCCAGTCGCGCAAACCGGCAGTCGAGGCGCGTTTTGACGCGCAGTACCGTAGCCTTGAGGCGCTGCTGCAAGAGGCGGATTTCATCTGTCTTACCTTGCCGCTGACCGCGCAGACCGAAGGTTTGATCGGCGCCGAGCAATTTGCGCTGATGCGCCCCGAGAGCATCTTCATCAATATCTCTCGCGGCAAAGTGGTGGATGAAGCGGCAATGATCGACGCGCTGCGCCATCAACGGATTCGCGCGGCGGGGCTGGATGTGTTCGAGCGTGAACCGCTGAATCATGACTCGCCGTTGTTGCAGCTGAATAATGTGGTGGCAACGCCGCACATGGGTTCGGCGACGCATGAGACGCGGGAGGCGATGGCCAGGTGTGCGGTGGACAATCTGCTGGCGGCTTTGGCTGGGGGGAAGCCGGCTAATCTGGTGAATCCGGCGGCTTGGCAGGGCTGAAAAATCGCCGACTGAGAGTCCGTCTTCGCGAGCAGGCTCGCTCCCACAGGGTTCGGGTTGCACATAAATTTTGTGTACCCCCAATTCAATGTGGGAGCGAGCCTGCTCGCGAAAGGGCCAGCCTCGACAACACAAAACTGTCAGGCACTGCGCGCCTGCAACAACTGCACCGCACACAACGCAATCCGCGCACAGGCATCCGCCAGCTTCACCCGGTCCAACACCAGCCCGATGCGAATATGCCCCGCCGCACTCGGCCCGAAGGCCTCACCGGCCAGCACCGACACCCCGTAACCTTCCAGCAGCCGCTCGGCAAATGCCTGCGCACCAAACCCGGTCTGGCGCACATCGACCATCACGAACATTCCGCCATCCGGGCGAATCGGTTGCAACCCCGGACAGCCGCGCAAATGCTCGCAGACCAGATCGCGGCGCAAACGATATTCCTCGCGCATCTGCGTCACTTCCGGCAGATCGCTGTGCAGCGCAATCTCCGCCGCTTTCTGCACAAAATCCGGTAGGCCAAAAAGCATGCTCAACGACAGGTTCACCAGATGCTCGGCCAGCGCTTTCGGCCCGATCGACCAGCCGATGCGCCAACCGGTCATGGCGTGGGATTTCGACAGACTGTTGATGGTCGCCGTACGTTCGGCCATGCCCGGCAGACTCGCCGGGCTGATGTGCTCGCCCTCGTAAAGCAGATCGCTGTAGACCTCGTCGCTGATCAGCCACAAATCGTGACGCACGCACAGCGCCGCCAGCGCTTGCCAGATCAACAGGGAAAGGCTCGCGCCGGAAGGATTATTGGGACTGTTGAGCAACATCGCGCGGGTCTTCGGCGTGATCCGCGCGGCGACATCGGCGGGGTCAACGCGAAAGCCATTTTCCGGCCGCACCGGCACCGGCACCACCGTCGCGCCGCACGCGCCGAACACGCCCTCGTAGGTCACGTACATCGGCTCGGCCACGATCACTTCGTCACCCGGATCCAGCAGGCATTGAGCGACCGAATACACCGCGCATTGCGCGCCGGGCAGCACGATCACGTGCTCGGCATCCACCACTTGACCGCTGCGCCGCTGGTGGCGAGCGGCGATCAGCTTGCGCAGCGCCAGTCGGCCACGCACTTCGGAATAATGGGTATCGCCAGCCAACAGGCTGTCGATGGCGCCGTGGATGATCGGCAGCGGCGTGTCGAAATCCGGATCACCCACGCTCAGCAGCAGAATGTCGACTCCCTCGGCGCGCAACGCCAGCGCGCGGTCATGAATCTGCCAGGCCGCTGCGCCCTCCCCGGCGATGCGTTGGGTCAAGGCTGAATAGCGCATGTACGTCTCCTGATGGCGCGGTCTCCAGCCTTCACCCTAGGTCAAATCACAAACCGCGCCACCATCGCATTCAAATCCACCGCCAGACGCGACAGTTCATGGGTCGCGGCGCTGGTCTGGTTGGCCCCGGCGGCCGATTGCGTGGCCAGGTCACGGATGTTGACGAGGTTGCGGTCGACCTCACGCGAGACCTGCGCCTGTTCTTCCGAGGCGCTGGCGATCACCAGGTTGCGTTCGTTGATCTGATGGATCGACTGGGTAATCTGCTCCAGTGCCACGCCAGCGGCACGAGCCATTTCCAGGGTGGTCTGGGTGCGCTGGTTGCTTTGCTGCATCGACGACACGGCTTCACCGGTGCCGTTCTGAATACCGGCGACCATTTTTTCGATTTCCTGAGTCGACTGCGCGGTGCGATGGGCCAAGGCACGCACTTCGTCCGCCACCACCGCAAAACCACGTCCGGCCTCACCGGCACGCGCCGCTTCGATCGCCGCATTGAGGGCCAGCAGGTTGGTCTGTTCGGCGATGGCGCGGATCACGTCCAGCACCTTGCCGATGTCACGCCCCTGCGCGGCGAGGCCTTCGATCATTTGTGCAGTGCTCTGCACGTCATGGGTCATGGTCTGGATCGCGTCGACGGTTTTCACCACTTGATCGCGCCCTTCGCGGGCGGCCTGGGTCGACTGGTTCGAGGCTTCGGAGGTCGAGACCGCGTTGCGTGCCACTTCTTCCACAGCAGCGGTCATTTCGTTGACGGCGGTGGCGGCCTGTTCGATCTCGTTGTTCTGCTGTTGCAGTCCACGGGAGGCTTCTTCGGTGACCGCGCTGAGTTCTTCGGCTGCAGCGCCCAATTGAGTGGCGGAGCCGGCGATCTGTTCGATGGTTTTGCGCAGATTAGTCTGCATCGTCGACAACGCTTGCAGCAGTTGTGTGGCTTCGTCTTTGCCATCCACTTCAATCGACTGGGTCAGGTTGCCGCCAGCGATGGTTTGCGCCGCCTGTACGGCACGGTTCAATGGGGTGACGATGCTGCGGGTCAGCAGCAGGGCCAGCAGGACGGTGGCCAGCGCCGCGACAACAGCCACAATGACGATGCCGGTAATGGCGCTGTCGTAATACTCACCGGCCTGCGTGGAGGCGACTTTCGCGCCTGCAGCGTTGATTGCGATCAGCTTGTTGAGCTGTTCGCCCATCTGGTCAGTGCCGTCCTTGATCCGCGTGTTGATCAGGGTGCGCATCTCGTCGACTTTGTCCTGGCGCGACAGCTCCATCATCTGGTTTTGCGCTTGCAGGTAGTTGTCGAGTGTGGTCGCGAACGTCTGGTACAACGCTCGCTCTTCGCTCTCTGCCGGCAACGCGGCGTAACTGGCCTGAGCACTGCGCACCTTGTCCACCAGCACGCCGATGCGCGTTTGCGCTTCTTGCAGGCCTGCCGGGTCGCGGTTGACCAGAATCCGGAACGACAGAATCCGCAGGCGCAGAACGTTTTCCGTTACCACGCCAAGGTACGTGACGCTGGGCAGTTGATTGGTCTCCATGTCGATGGAGGCCTGGCGGATGGTCGACATGCGGTTGACGGCGAACACGCCAAGGACAATCACCAACAAGGCGATAAAGGCAAAACCGAGGAAAGCACGAGGCGCGATATTCAGGTTACGCAAGGACATGGTTGGACTCTCGGATAGAGGTAACTGCGAGCGTCCTTGCCGTCATCACTGGCCCTTGAGCGGGGTCAGTCCGGCGGCACTGTTCGAGGGAATCTGTGTGCGCCTGACCTCTGTATCGGCTGGGCTTTAGGAAGATTTCGTGTAAAGCGAAAATATTTTTCAAGGTGCTTCACCACTGAAACACCCTGACACCAACCCTCTGTGGCGAGGGGATTCATCCCCGATCGGCTGCGCAGCAGTCGCAAAATCTCAAAACTGGTTTTTAGCGAAAAACGCAGGAGGCTGCTTCGCAGCCCATCGGGGATGAATCCCCTCGCCACAACATCTTCACGCAGTCAGTTATTGACTTTGGCCATTTGCCAGACCCGGGCGATGTCCGTCGCCCGTTCGCGCAACAAGCGTGGAGCTTCGGCGCAGGCCTGCTCCAGGGTCATCGGGCCGCTGGTGACGGCGAATGCGGCGTCGATGCCGTGTTCGTAGAGCTCCTGATAACCCTCGCCGAGCGTGCCGGCGATGACAATGACCGGGACATCGTGTTTTTTGGCGATCCGCGCCACACCAAACGGCGTTTTGCCGCGCAGGGTCTGCGCGTCGAAGCGACCTTCGCCAGTGATCACCAGATCGGCGCCGTTGACCGCTTCAGCCAGGCCCACCAGTTCCGCGACAACCTCAACACCTGCCTGAAATTGCGCGCCAAGAAACGCCTTGGCCGCAAAACCCAATCCGCCCGCTGCACCACTACCCGGCTCATCGCGAACGTCTTTGCCCAACGCTTGCGCGCAGAGCTCGGCGAAGTGACCGAGGGCCTGATCCAGTTGTTGCACCTGTACCGGTGACGCGCCCTTTTGCGGGCCGAAAATCGCCGAGGCGCCATGCGGCCCGCACAGTGGATTGTTGACGTCGGCGGCGATGTCGAAGCGCACTTGGGCCAGACGCGGATCAAGCTCGCTCAAGTCCAGCCGCGCCAGTTGCGCCAAGGCCAGGCCGCCCGGTACCAGCACCTGACCTTGTGCATCGAGCAATTTCACCCCGAGCGCCTGCATCGCGCCGGCGCCGCCATCGTTGGTGGCGCTGCCGCCAATGGCCAGAATCACCCGTTGCGCGCCGGCATCCAGTGCGGCGCGAATCAGTTCACCGGTGCCGAAGGTGCTGGTGATGCAGGCATCGCGCTGCCCCGTAGGCACCAACTGCAAACCACTGGCCTCGGCCATTTCAATGATCGCGGTGTGGTTGTGCGGCAGCCAGCCCCACGCCGCATCGACCGGAGTGCCCAGCGGCCCGCGCACCCGAGTTCGGCGCAGTTCGCCTTCGCAGGCAGCAAGAATCGACTCCACCGTGCCCTCACCGCCGTCAGCCATCGGACATTTGACCAGCGTGGCGTGTGGCCAGACTTGCGCCAGGCCCAAGGCAATGGCCTCGGCAACACCTTGGGCACTCAGGCTGTCCTTGAACGAATCGGGGGCGATGACGATCTTCATGCGAATTCTCCAGTTCCAATGCTCCTCATGCTGCCAGTCGGCATGCGCATTGACGCCTGTCCGCTGCACAAGGGCGGTTGGCGTTTATTGTTCATTTCTACAAAAGCCTGTGTCGAATGTACCGACGCTTTCGCGAGCAGGCTCGCTCCCACAGGGGGAATGCATTTCAAATGTGGGAGCGAGCCTGGTCGCGAAGGCGTCGGTGAAAACACCCGATCAACTCGGGTCAGTCTGCGGCAGCAATTGCACCCCGAGATATAGCGCCAGCATCCCGTCGAGTTTCAGCGGATCAACCCCGCTCAACTCGGCAATCCGCTCCATCCGGTAACGCAAGCTGTTGCGGTGAATGCCCAGCGCATCGGCACAGGCCTGGCTCTGGCCGTCGTGTTCGCACCAACTGCGCAGGGTCGCGAGCAACTGGCCGTTACCGTCTTTGGCAATCACTTTGCGCAACGGTTTGAGCAGTTCATCCAGCGCGTCGTCATTGCGATGGCGCCAGAGCATCACCGGCAAACGATAGCGATTGAGCGTCAGCAGTCGCGACTGCGGCAGCACCTCCCGCCCATACGCCAGCAGATCGCCGACCCGTCGATAACAGCGACGCAAACCGGCCAGCCCATCCGCCTGCCCGCCTACAGCGATGCGCAGAATGTTCCAGCCCAGGCCATCGAGCTTTTCCAGCAAACGATCATGCTCAACCGTCTGACTTGCGGGCCGGCACCACAGCAGCGATGACTTGGCCGAACTCACGCACCAGCTGTCCGGATAGCGCGAGGTCAACCATGCGCTCAATGCCTCGACGGTTTGCCCCGGCCCTTGTTCCAGGCCCAGCTCGAACAGGTACGGCACCCGGGTCAACTGCGGCTTGAGCCCCAGTTGCTGAGCCTCATCGACCAGCCGCGGCGAGTCGCCGGCGTCGCTCAACAGCAACGCCAGCAGGTCATCGCAACGCTGGCGCCGCCATTGCTGCTCGGCCTGCTGATTGCGCTGGCCGACAAGCATTTCGGCAGTCATGCGCACCAGTTCGGCGTAGGTGCGCAGTTGCTCCGGCTCGCCGGTAATGCCGAGCACGCCAATCAAGCGCTGATCGAGCATCAGCGGCAGGTTGATCCCCGGCTGCACGCCTTTGAGATGCACCGCGGTTTGCGCATCGATTTCCACCACGCGGCCGTTGGCCAGCACCAGTTGCGCGCCTTCGTGACGGGTGTTGATGCGCTCCGGCTCGCCACTGCCGAGGATCAGGCCCTGGCTGTCCATGACGTTGACGTTATAGGGCAAAATGGCCATGGCCCGGTCGACGATATCCTGAGCGAGGTCGTGATCGAGTTCGAACATGATCGGCAAAATCCTTAAGCAACGGCGGCGGACGGTTGTTCACCCGCACAGGGTCTGGCGGTAAACCCTGTGCTCAGGCACAAAGACAATCCGGCCACAGGTGGCCGAGACTCTCAGGGCGATCAACGTTAACCTGTGCATCGCAAAAAATCATAATAAAGAGAGAGCCGCTATGTCGCAGAGCGCCGCAGCTACCCAGACCATCGACGACGGTAAAAACGCCGTCTACAAACGCATCACCCTGCGTTTGATTCCCTTCATTTTCATCTGCTACCTGTTCAACTACCTCGACCGGGTCAACGTCGGCTTTGCCAAGCTGCAGATGCTCGACGCGTTGAAATTCAGCGAAACCGTGTACGGCCTCGGCGCCGGGATCTTCTTCATCGGCTACGTGCTGTGCGGCGTACCGAGCAACCTCGCGCTGACCAAGTTCGGTCCACGGCGCTGGATCGCACTGATGATGATCACGTGGGGTACGCTATCGACCTGTCTGTTGTTCGTCACCACCCCGACCCAGTTCTACACCCTGCGCCTGTTCACCGGTGCGGCCGAAGCCGGGTTCTTCCCCGGTGTGGTGTTGTATCTCTCGCAATGGTTCCCGACGTTTCGCCGTGGGCGGATCATGGCGCTGTTCATGTCGGCGATCCCGGTCTCGGGCCTGCTCGGCAGCCCATTTTCCGGTTGGATCCTCAACCACTTCGCCGCCGGCCAAGGTGGACTGGCGGGCTGGCAGTGGATGTTCCTGCTGCAAGGCATTCCGACCGTGATCCTCGGCGCCCTCGCCTATTTCCTGCTGAGTGACAGCTTTGCCAACGCCAAGTGGCTGAGCCCGCACGAGCGCGCGGTGCTTGAAGCCGATCAGGCCGAAGACCTGGCGAACAAACCGAAAACCACCTCCGACTCGTTGCTCGCGGTATTCAAGAACCCGGCGATCTGGGCGTTTGGCCTGATCTACTTCTGCATCCAGAGCGGCGTGTACGCGATCAACTTCTGGCTGCCGTCGATCATCAAAAACCTCGGTTTCAGCGACAACCTGGTGATCGGCTGGTTGAGCGCGATTCCGTATCTGCTGGCGGCGGTGTTCATGCTGCTGGTCGGGCGTTCGGCGGACTTGCGCAAAGAACGTCGCTGGCATTTGGTGGTGCCAATGCTGATGGGCGCCCTCGGCCTGCTGATCGCGGTGAACTTCGCCGCCAACCCGGCCATCGCGATCCTCGGCCTGACCCTTGCGACCATGGGCGCGCTGACCGGTCTGCCGATGTTCTGGCCAGTGCCGACCGCGCTGTTGAGCGCGGGCGCCGCGGCCGGCGGACTGGCGTTGATCAACTCGATGGGGCAGATGGCCGGTTTCCTCAGCCCGTACCTGGTGGGTTGGGTCAAGGACAGCACCGGGTCGACCGATGCCGCGTTGTATCTGCTGGCGGGTGTGATTGTTGGCGGGAGTTTGCTGGCGCTGCGTATGACGCGGACTCTGCGGGCTTAATCATCACGTTTTAAGATCAAAAGATCGCAGCCTGCGGCAGCTCCTACAGGAAAACGCGTATTTCCATGTAGGAGCTGCCGCAGGCTGCGATCTTTTTTCTTTACTGATTGCAACGCCCGAACTTGCCAATCACGTAAAAATCCCGCAATAAAGCGCAGATCTTTAAAGGATTTTTACCAATGAGCTCGATTCTCGATCTGGAGATCTTCGTCCGCGTGGCCGACTCCGGCAGCATCTCCGCTGCCGCCCGTGCTTTGGAACTGACGCCGGCCGCCGCCAGCATTGCGTTGAAGCGCCTGGAAACCCGACTCGGTTTCCGCCTGCTCGCGCGCTCCACCCGCAGCATGCGCCTGACCGAAGAAGGTCGGCGCTATCTCGACAGTGTACGCATCGCCTTGTCCGCCCTGGCCGAAGGCGAACAGGCACTCAAGCAACACGGCGAAGGCCTCAGCGGGGTATTGCAACTGGCGGCGCCGTCGGATTTCGGGCGCAACGTGTTGTTGGCATGGCTGGATGATTTCAAACGCGAACACCCGAATATTCAATTGCAACTGCTGCTAAACGATCGGCACGCCGACCTGTTTCGCGAAACCGTGGATGTCGCGCTGCGCTTCGGCGTGCCCAGCGACTCGACGCTGGTGGCGCTGCCGATTCTGCCGGCGCATCGACGGGTAGCCTGCGCCAGCCCGGACTATCTGGCTCGCCATGGTACCCCGCAACATCCCGGCGAACTGAACGAGCACAGCGCCCTGCTCTATTGGCGCAACGGCCGGCCTTACAACACCTGGCGCTTCAGTCGCGAGGACGAAACGCTGGAAGTTGAAGTCCACGGTGACTATCTCAGCGATGACGGCGAAGTCGCGCGGCGCTGGGCGCTGGCCGGGCATGGCATTGCCTACAAGGCGTGGCTGGACATCGCCGAGGACGTGCGCGGCGGACGCCTGCTGACGCTGTTCGATGACTGGCATGGCGAGAGCGTGCCGTTCAATCTGCTCTGCCCGCATCGGGTGCAAGTGTCCGAACGCGTTCGAGTGCTGCAGGCGTTTTTGCAGACGCGTTGCGCGGCACTGAGCCGATAATTCACTTTGCCCCGGCGGACGCTTCTGGTATTTGATGGAAGCTTTCCCACCGATAAAAGGATTTCGGCATGAGTTATCGCACACTGGGGCACTCGGGGTTGCAGGTGTCCACCCTCACCCTCGGCACGATGATGTTTGGCGAACAGACCAGCGCCGAGGATTCGCTGCGCATCATCGACAAGGCCTGGGATCAGGGCATCAATTTCATCGACACCGCCGACGTCTACACCAACGGTCGTTCGGAAGAAATCGTCGGCGAAGCGATTGCCCGCCATCGTCACGAATGGGTGTTGGCAACCAAGGTCGGTTTCGGCCCGGCGGACGGCGTGCCAAACCGCAGCGGTTTGAGCCGCAAGCACATCTTCAACGGTCTGGAAGCCAGCCTCACGCGCCTCGGTACCGACTATCTCGACATCTATTACCTGCACCGCGAGGACCACAACACCCCTCTGGAAGTAACCGTGTCGGCGATTGGCGATCTGATTCGTCAGGGTAAAATTCGCTATTGGGGCCTGTCGAACTATCGCGGCTGGCGCATCGCCGAGGTGATTCGCATCGCTGACAAGCTCGGTATCGACCGCCCGGTGATCAGCCAGCCGCTGTACAACATCGTCAACCGCCAGGCCGAGACCGAACAGATCACCGCCGCGCAGACCTATGGCCTCGGCGTGGTGCCTTACAGCCCGCTGGCCCGTGGCGTGCTCAGCGGCAAATACGCACCCGATGTCACTCCGGATGCCAACAGCCGCGCCGGGCGTCAGGACAAACGCATTCTGGAAACCGAATGGCGGGTTGAATCGCTGCGCATTGCTCAGCAGATCCAGCAGTACACCCAAGGCCGTGGCGTGGGCATGGTCGAATTCGCAATTGCCTGGGTGCTGAACAACAGTGCGGTGACTTCGGCGATCGTCGGGCCGCGCACCGAGCAGCAGTGGGATGCTTACACCAAGGCGCAGGCGGTGCAGATCACGGCGGAGGATGAAGCGTTTATCGACTCGCTGGTGACCCCGGGGCACGCGTCGACACCGGGGTTCAATGATGTGAGCCATTTTGTGTCGGGCCGTAAACCGCGTCAGGCCTGAAAGCCTCACAAGCCGGGCATCAGCGGCGTCAGCAGATTACGAGGGCAACACAAATCCATTGTGGGAGCGAGCCTGCTCGCGAAGAGGCCGGCACATTCAACATCTGCGTTGTCTGGCACACCGCTTTCGCGAGCAGGCTCGCTCCCACTGGTTTTGTGCTTATCTTCAGAATGTGGGAAATATTGAGCACTCGGCCAATATTCAGCACAAAAACCACGTATCCTGCGCGCCCTGTTTGATCACCCACCCGCGAGGACAGTTTGTCTAAAGGTATCGCTCTATCGGTATCAGCTTCGGTGCTGTTTGCCGTCATGTATTACTACACCTCGCTGCTCACCCCGTTGAGCGGCGTGGAAATCTTTGGCTGGCGGATGCTGCTGACCGTGCCGTGCATGACCGTGTTCATGCTGGTCTCCGGTGAATGGCGGCGGGTGCTGGAGTTGCTGCGGCGCGTGGCCGGCTCTCCGAAGCTGACAGGTGGCCTGATCGTTTCGGCAGCGTTGCTCGGCGTGCAGTTGTGGCTGTTCATGTGGGCGCCGCTCAACGGTTATAGCCTCGACGTGTCGCTGGGCTATTTCCTGCTGCCGCTGGCGATGGTGCTGACCGGGCGCATCGTCTACGGCGACAGCCTGTCGTACCTGCAGAAAATCGCGGTGTTCTTTGCCACGCTGGGTGTGGCGAACGAGCTGTATCGAGTCGGCGGTTTTTCCTGGGCGACCCTGGTGGTTGTGGTCGGTTACCCGCTGTACTTCGTGCTGCGCAAACGCCTGAAGACCGACAACCTCGGCGGTCTGTGGGTCGACATGACGCTGATGCTGCCGGTGGCGTACTGGTTTGTACGCGGTGGCGAGCAAGGCTTTGCCGTGTTCGATCAGTATCCGGGCCTGCTCTGGCTGATCCCGCTGCTCGGTTTGATCAGTGCGTCGGCGCTGGTGGTGTACATCATTGCCAGCCGCTTGTTGCCATTCAGCCTGTTTGGTCTGCTCAGTTACGTCGAGCCGGTATTGCTGCTCGGTGTCGCGCTGTTGCTCGGTGAAAGTATCAAGGCCGGCGAGTGGCTGACCTACATTCCGATCTGGCTCGCCGTTGTGGTGCTGATCTTCGAAGGCTTCAAACACCTGATGCGACAACGCAGGTCTTAAAGCAAAAGATCGCAGCCTCCGGCAGCTCCTACAGGAAAACTCATTCCAAATGTAGGAGCTGCCGGAGGCTGCGATCTTTTGATCTTGAAAAAACCTGGCATAAGCCAGGCTTTTTCATGGCTTACTCGGTTGCGAGTACACCACGGCGCACTTGGTCACGCTCGATCGATTCGAACAGCGCCTTGAAGTTGCCCTCGCCGAAACCATCGTCGCCCTTGCGCTGGATGAATTCGAAGAACACCGGCCCCATCAGGGTTTCCGAGAAGATCTGCAGCAGCAGACGCTTGTCGTCCGGGTTCGACGAGCCGTCGAGCAGGATGCCACGCGATTGCAGTTGATCCACCGGCTCGCCGTGGTTCGGCAGACGGCCTTCAAGCATTTCGTAGTAAGTGTCCGGCGGCGCGGTCATGAAGCGCATGCCGATCTTCTTCAACTGATCCCAGGTCTTGACCAGATCGTCGGTAAGGAACGCCACGTGCTGGATGCCCTCGCCGTTGAACTGCATCAGGAACTCTTCGATCTGCCCGGCGCCCTTGGACGACTCTTCGTTCAGCGGGATGCGGATCATGCCGTCCGGTGCGGTCATCGCTTTCGAGGTCAGGCCGGTGTATTCGCCTTTGATATCGAAGTAGCGGATCTCACGGAAGTTGAACAGCTTCTCGTAGAAGTTGGCCCAGTAGGCCATGCGGCCGCGGTACACGTTGTGGGTCAGGTGATCGATGATCTTCAGGCCGGCACCGACCGGGTTGCGGTCAACGCCTTCGATGAACACGAAATCGATGTCATAGATCGAGCTGCCTTCGCCGAAACGGTCGATCAGGTACAGCGGCGCGCCGCCAATACCTTTGATCGCCGGCAGGTTCAGCTCCATCGGCCCGGTTTCGATATGAATCGGCTGGGCACCCAATTCCAGGGCGCGGTTGTAGGCTTTCTGCGAATCCTTGACTCGGAACGCCATGCCGCAGACCGACGGACCATGCTCGGCGGCAAAGTACGACGCTACGCTGTGCGGTTCATTGTTGAGGATCAGGTTGATCGCGCCCTGGCGGTACAGGTGCACGTTCTTGGAACGGTGGGTCGCGACTTTGGTGAAGCCCATGATCTCGAAGATCGGCTCCAGGGTGCCAGGAGTCGGCGATGCGAACTCGATGAACTCAAAGCCCATCAGGCCCATTGGGTTTTCGTATAAATCTGCCATGGTGACGCCTCATCATTCTTATCAATTAACCAGAGTTAGTTGTCAGTAATGCTGAGACCGGCGGGTGGTGCGCAGGAGATGCCTCGCACACTGCGGGCGAGGAAGTCACCATAGATCAGTTGAAACCCGAATATCTTCATTGTCGACCCAAGGCTCTTGCGGGCGAGGCTTCTGCTGCCAGAAGACGTTTATTATTGTATGCGTAACCGGATTCTACACAGCGTAAATAGGGTTGTCTGCCCTCTCTATAAAATCCGCCTTTTTCGCATCGGTGCAAGGGGTTTGTTGCACAGGTAAATTCCCGCCAGCACCAGCGCGCCGCCAAGGCACAGAGTCAAGGTCAGTTGTTCGCCAAGCAACAGCGCGCCGAGCAGCACTGCAGTCAGTGGATTGAGGGCAATGAACACGCCGGAACGGGTCGCACCGATTTTGCGGATGCCGTCGTAGTAGCCGATGTAAGCCAATGCCGAGCCGAACACGCCGAGGTAGATCAGGCTCAGCCATTGCGGCGCGTCGAGGTTGAGCAAGGCTGCCGCTCTCATCTCGCCACGCAGTGTTGCCAGCACCAACAGCATCACGCAGCCGATCAATACCGAAAACGTCACTGTCTGCAGCGGTCCGAGTGCCTGATTCAACTCGCGGGAAAACAGCGAGTAAATGCCCCAGCCCGCTACGCAACCGAGAATCAACAAATCGCCGATCCAGGCATTCGGTGTCACGGCGAGCAATTGCGGGTTGCGACTGACGATCACCAGACTCGCGCCGCCAATGCACAGGGCGATGCCGGCGACTTTCACCCGGCCCAGGCGCTCCTTGAACAACAGCCAGGAAGCCAGGCCGATCACGGCTGGATTCAACGCAACGATCAACGAAGCGCGCGAGGCATTGATGTACTGCAGGCCATAAAAGAAACAGAGGTTGTAGAAAAAAATCCCGAAGAACCCCAGCAGCGTCAATTGCAGCCATTGCCGAGGCGTCGGTCGTGCCAGCGGGATACGCGCAATCCACACAAACCCGAGCAACGCCACGCTGGCGAGCAGGAAGCGAAGGCTGGCGGCGAACAGCGGGCTGAGGCTGCCCGCCAGATAACGCCCGGCAACAAAGGTCCCGCCCCAAATCATGGTCACTGCTGCCAGCGTCAGATAAACCGACCGATAAGAAACGTTATTGCGAGTTTGCTCCACGTTGTGCATGACGCTCCAAACCAGAGAAGCCAAAGGATGGCGTATCATTCACTTCATCCTTTGTCATCGTAAAATGAGCAAACACTCATGACCCTCACGCAACTGGAGATCTTCTCACTGGTCGCGGAACTGCGCGGTTTCACCCTCGCCGCCCATCGTCAGGGGATTTCGCAGTCAGCGGTATCCCACGCCATGAAATCACTGGAGCAGGAGTTGGGCGTCGAGTTGTTGCGCCGACACCCGTCGCAAGTGGAGCTCACCGATATCGGCGAACAGTTGCTCCAGCGCGCACGCGCCATGCTCGGCCTGGCCAACACGCTGCGCCAGGAGGCGGCCGATGCGCGGGGCATGAAAAGCGGTACGCTGCGCATTGGCTCGTTCGGCCCGACGGCGTCGATCAAGTTGCTGCCGAGAATTCTGCGGCGCTATCGCCAAGTCCATCCCGGCATAGAAGTGCACATCGATGAGGGGCCGGACCGGCAGGTGCTGCAGTGGCTGGAAGAGCGGCGAATCGACGTCGGTTTCGTGGTGTTGCCCGAGGAGCGCTTCGACACTTTTGCGCTGGTCGAAGACCAGATGGTTGCCCTGCTCCCGCTCGGTCATCCACTGGCCGCAAGCGCGGCGCTGAGCCTTCAGGATTTGTGTGCCGATCCCTTTGTGCTGACCGAGGCCGGTTCAGCGGAACTGGTTTCACGCCTGTTCACTGCCGCGCGCCTGCAACCGAACATTCGCTACCGCTGCTCGCAATTGCTCAGCACACTCGACGTCGTCAGCCGGGGCGATGCAGTCACGGTCGTGGCCGAAGGCTCATTGCCAGACGATCCAGCGCCGCGCTACGTGAAGAAGCCGCTGTTGCCGGCGGTGCAACGTCTGATCGGCCTCGCTGTTCTCGATCAGCGTCAGGCTTCGCCCGCCACGCGGGCCTTTATCGAACTCGCCAAGCAGATCAATCAGCCGTGAGCGGCACAAGCGCCAGCAGCCATCTATCATCCCTTCTGACTCCGCTGTTCTTCACCGGTGCGCCGTTGCCAGGCCTGCATTCGAGCGTTCCACCTCATCGCAACAGGATGCGCCTATGCCCTTGACCGTCAGACCCCGCCGCAAACGTAGCGTACGCATTTTGGTGACCCTGCTTTGCGGTGTATTGCCCGTCCTGCTGGGCGGCGGGATTCTGTATATGCAAGCCGAACGGGCCTTGCAGCAGAGCACGCAAAACACCGCCGATGAGGCGTTGCGCCAATTCGAGCTGATGCTCGACAACACCGCCCAGGCCGCCAGCGAATTATTGCCCCTGGCAGGCCAGCCCTGCGAAAGCGTAAAACTGGCTTTGCGCGAACAGGTGACCCGCCGGCCTTTCGTGCGCTCGACCAACCTGGTGTGGGACAACAACCTCTATTGCAGCTCGCTGTTCGGTGATTTCAAGGAAGCCGTGAACCCGGGCGACTATGCGCAAGGCAAACTGTGGTTGATGAATGGCAACCCCGTCACGCCCGACACCGCGCTGCTGGTGTATCGGCTCAGCGAAGGTCGCGGTAGCGCGCTGACTACGCTCGATGGCTATCACTTGAGCAACATCCTGCGCTTGATCGGTCGGCAGACGCAGTTGGTGCTGCAGGTCGGCGACAACTGGCTGTCGGCTGATGGCAAAGTGCATCAGGGCGCCCTCCCGCCGCTGCCGATAGCGCAAAGTACGTTGGTGTCTTCACGTTATGCCTTCAGTGTCAGCGCAGGGTTCGCGCAAGGGCAAACGTGGCGCTACATGGCCGCCGAATACCCACCGCTGTTCAGCCTGCTGATCTTTTTCGGGGTGATCTCGGGCGCGATCGCTCACGTCCTGCAACGACGCGCCACCTCGCCCAGCCATGAAATGCTCCGCGCTCTGGAGGCCGGCGAGTTCATCCCTTACTTTCAGCCAGTGGTGCATGGTGACAGCAGGAAATGGTCCGGCGCCGAAGTGCTGATGCGCTGGAAACACCCCAAGGAAGGTCTGGTGCGCCCGGACCTGTTCATCCCGTTCGCTGAACATTCGGGGCTGATCGTGCCCATGACCCGTTCGCTGATGCAACAGACTGCCGCCCTGCTTGGCCCGCTTTCTGTGGACTTCGACCAACCGTTCCATATCGGCATCAACATCACCGCCAGTCACTGCCAGGACCTGGAGCTAGTGGAGGACTGTCGCGAATTTCTCGCCGGGTTTGCCCCCGGCAGTATCAACCTGGTGCTGGAGCTGACCGAGCGCCAATTGATCGAGCCGACCGACGTCACGCACCAGTTGTTCGAGCAGTTGCACACGCTCGGCGTGATGATCGCCATCGACGACTTTGGCACCGGGCATTCAAGCCTGGGCTACCTGCGAAAATTCAATGTCGACTTTCTCAAGATCGATCAGAGTTTTGTCGCGATGATCGGTATTGATGCGCTGTCGCGGCATATTCTGGACACGATTATCGAACTCTCGGCCAAGCTTGATCTGGGTATTGTTGCCGAAGGTGTAGAAACTCCGGCACAGGCTGACTACCTGACCGCACACCACGTCAACTTCCTGCAAGGCTATCTGTTCGGAAAACCCATGCCCGGCGCCGACTTCATCGCTGCATTAAGTGATCGTTAACTAAAAATAAATTAAGCCCGACGCTTCGACCCGACGCACCAAATTGATACAAAACACCACTGTTGTTACATGACGACAAGATCAGGATTTACTCTTGGCGCATTAACTACTACAATTTTTTCAGCCTGTGCAAGATTGACAGGTGAGCCATTATCACCGAGTCGCTTCAAGGCTCTTGGCTTATAGCTTTGTTTGCGGTTGGTATCAGCCAAACACACTATTGGAGTAAAGATATTGTCCAGACTCGCTGAATTTCGTGCAGCTGAAAAGGCCCTTCAGGAACAGCTCAAGCAGCTGGAATCGCTGAAGAACGATGCCGGGCTCAAGAAAGAAATCGAATTCGAAGAAAAGCTCCAGGGGCTGATGAAAACCTACGGCAAAGGCCTGAAAGACATCATCGCCATTCTCGATCCGAATCCGTCCAAGTCCGGCTTGCAAGTGTCCGCCGCACCAAAAACCCGCCGCGCTCGCGTGGTCAAGGTTTATCAGAACCCGCACACCGGTGAACTGATCGAAACCAAGGGCGGCAACCACCGTGGCTTGAAAGCTTGGAAGGAACAATACGGTGCAGCCACCGTTGATTCCTGGTTGCGCGGTTAATCTTGCGCCAAAAAACAAGCCCTGCTGTATGCAGGGCTTTTTTTCGACAATATCTAACAAAAGCAACGATTTCCCCCGCGCTAGTTATCAACCCGCTTTAACACCCACAAGACGTGAGGCTAAAAAACTCATGCCGGGATGTTGCGACGGTCACCGCTGCTAAACTTTGTGCTTAATGCCTTCGAGGTATCTAACCTGGCCGAGGTGAAACAGAGGCTTAAAGTTTCAAGCTGTTTCTCACGGCGACTATTTCGTCAGCGCTGGCCTTATAAATCTCAGCCTGACCCGCGTAAGAAAGTACATAAGCCTTATCCGCCCCGACCGCCGCAACCAATGTTTGCGACAACACATGTCGGCCATTTTCAGTGATCGTACAGGTGGTTTCCAGTGCGTCCAGGGCGCCGAGTTTCGTCGGGTGCACCTTATTGCACACACTCTGATAACCACCCTGGAAAAAGTCTTTCTGAATCGACTTGCGCATCTCCAGCAGCACGCCCGGCACATTGACCTGATGGCCAGCTTCGACCTGAGTCATGGTCAACTCCATCACCATGACCTGATTGCCATCAGCGTCGTTTTTCACCGCACGCTGGCGCGACACCTGCGGCGGCGTGTCGGGCAATGCCTGGATTTCCCACCCCGCAGGCCAGGTGATGCTCGGCTGATCGGCCCATGCGGGAGCAGCCAGCAGCGACGAGAAAAGGCAAACGAATAGCACGTTGAACGGTCGGATCATTACCAGAGGCACTCGCAGATTGAGCAGCAAAGTCTGAGGCCCGGTCGCCCACAGAGCAAGCCGCGCATTCGGTTTGGCGATGCCGCCCCGCATGCGTATCATTGCGCCCATTCACTCGCCCCATTGTTACGGAGGGCCTATGAGCCTGCACGAACTGAACACTTTCCCCGGCGTCACTGCCACGCCAGACAGCGCAACCCGCAACTTCGTCTTCAACCACACTATGTTGCGTGTGAAGGACATCACCAAGTCCCTGGACTTCTACACCCGCGTCCTGGGCTTCTCGCTGGTTGAAAAGCGTGACTTCCCGGAGGCCGAATTCAGCCTGTACTTCCTCGCCCTCGTCGACAAGGCGCAGATCCCGGCCGACGCCGCGGCCCGCACCGAGTGGATGAAGTCGATTCCCGGCATCCTCGAACTGACTCACAACCACGGCACCGAAAACGACGCCGACTTTGCTTATCACAATGGCAACACCGACCCGCGCGGTTTCGGTCACATTTGCATTTCGGTGCCGGACATCGTTGCGGCTTGCGCGCGCTTTGAAGAGCTGGGCTGTGACTTCCAGAAGCGCCTGACCGATGGCCGCATGAAAAGCCTGGCGTTCATCAAGGACCCGGATGGCTACTGGGTAGAAATCATCCAGCCTGCACCGCTGTAAAAAGATCGCAGGCTTCGCCAGCTCCTACACATTCCTTGTAGGAGCTGCCGCAGGCTGCGATCTTTTGCTTCACCCATAAAAAAACCCATGATCGCTCATGGGTTTTTGCGTTTCAGCGATCGACGTTTACGCCGGCGCCGAAGTACGGATCAAGTGATCGAACGCGCTGAGGGAAGCCTTGGCGCCCTCGCCCACTGCAATCACGATCTGCTTGTACGGCACGGTAGTCACGTCACCCGCCGCGAAGATCCCCGGGATCGACGTCTCGCCACGGTTGTCGACGATGATCTCGCCGCGTGGCGACAGCTCGATGGTGCCTTTGAGCCAGTCAGTGTTCGGCAGCAGACCGATCTGTACGAAGATCCCTTCCAGCTCGACGCTGCGCAGTTCGTCAGTCTTGCGATCCTTGTAACGCAGGCCGTTGACCTTCTCGCCATTGCCGGTGACTTCAGTGGTTTGCGCACTGGTGATCACGGTGACGTTTGGCAGGCTGTGCAGTTTGCGTTGCAGCACCGCGTCGGCACGCAGTTGCACGTCGAACTCCAGCAGCGTCACGTGGGAAACGATACCGGCCAGGTCGATGGCTGCTTCAACGCCGGAGTTACCGCCGCCAATCACCGCCACACGCTTGCCTTTGAACAGCGGACCGTCGCAGTGCGGGCAGTACGCCACGCCCTTGTTGCGGTATTCCTGCTCGCCCGGCACGTTCATTTCACGCCAGCGTGCGCCAGTCGCCAGGATCACGCTCTTGGCTTTCAGGGTCGCACCGCTGGCGAAATGGACTTCGTGCAACTCGCCATTCTTGCCGGGAATCAGCTTGTCGGCGCGCTGCAGGTTCATGATATCGACGTCGTACTGCTTGACGTGTTCTTCCAGCGCCGTGGCCAGTTTCGGGCCTTCGGTTTCCTGCACGGATATGAAGTTTTCGATGGCCATGGTGTCCAGCACCTGACCGCCGAATCGCTCGGCCGCCACACCGGTGCGGATGCCTTTACGGGCGGCATAGATCGCGGCCGAAGCACCGGCCGGGCCACCGCCAACTACGAGCACATCAAAGGCTTGCTTGGCGCTGATCTTCTCGGCCTGACGCTCGATGGCGCCGGTGTCGAGTTTGGCGAGGATTTCTTCCAGGCCCATGCGGCCCTGACCGAAGTTTTCACCGTTGAGGTAGATGCTCGGCACGGCCATGATCTTGCGATCGTTGACTTCGTCCTGGAACAGCGCGCCATCGATGGCGACGTGACGGATGTTCGGGTTCAGCACGGCCATCAGGTTCAACGCCTGGACCACGTCCGGGCAGTTCTGGCACGACAGCGAGAAGTAGGTTTCGAAGCTGAACTCACCCTTGAGCGAGCGGATCTGCTCGATCACTTCGGCACTGGCTTTCGATGGGTGGCCGCCGACTTGCAACAGGGCCAGCACCAGCGACGTGAATTCATGGCCCATCGGGATGCCGGCGAAACGCAGGCTGATGTCGGCACCCGGGCGATTGATCGAGAACGACGGCTTGCGCGCATCGGTGCCGCTGTCGATCAGGGTAATTTGGCTCGACAGACTGGCAACGTCTTTGAGCAGGTCAAGCATTTCCCGGGATTTCGCACCGTCGTCGAGGGAAGCAACGATCTCGATCGGCTGGGTGACCCGTTCCAGGTACGATTTCAACTGGGCTTTAAGATTGGCGTCCAACATACGGGCGATCTCCTGTGTCTTTTTTCAAGGCGAAAAAAAGCCCGAGCGAATCTCGCCCGGGCTTTTTCAATGGGCGGTGCAGCTTACTGAAGTAGGTGCGGAGTCCCGCCCTGTGTTGCGTGTCTCACAGACTCAGATCTTGCCGACCAGGTCCAGGGACGGAGCAAGAGTGGCCTCGCCTTCTTTCCACTTGGCTGGGCAAACTTCGCCTGGGTGAGCAGCAACGTACTGAGCAGCCTTGATCTTGCGCAGCAGCTCGGAAGCGTCACGGCCAACGCCGCCATCGTTCAGTTCAACGATTTTGATCTGGCCTTCAGGGTTGATCACGAAGGTGCCACGGTCAGCCAGACCAGCTTCTTCGATCAGCACGTCGAAGTTGCGGGAGATGACGTGGGTCGGGTCGCCGATCATGGTGTATTCGATTTTGCCGATGGCTGGCGAAGTGTTGTGCCAGGCAGCGTGGGCAAAGTGGGTGTCGGTCGAAACGCTGTAGATTTCCACGCCCAGTTTCTGGAACGCAGCGTAGTTGTCGGCCAGGTCTTCCAGCTCGGTTGGGCAAACGAAAGTGAAGTCGGCTGGGTAGAAGAACACTACGGACCATTTGCCTTTCAGGTCAGCGTCCGAGACTTGTACGAAGTCGCCGTTTTTGAACGCGGTAGCTTTGAACGGTTTTACTTGGCTGTTGATGATAGGCATTGATGACTCTCCGTCAGGGTTGTGAATTCGATGGGTGAATCCTACCCACTCACTTGACGGATGGCTCATTGGCAAACCTGATGCTGCTGATTTGTTTTCGCTATTAGCTGACTGTATTAATAGAAGAAAACCATATCTACGACAAAGCCGGCTTATCCGTAATCCGAGCCATCCCGTGAAAGGGGCTCGCTTCAACATAGCGCATGGCTGACTTCATATCCTTCCAGCCGACATAGCTCATCAAGGATTTCAGATCCCAGCCACTTTGATGCGCCCAGGTGGCAAAGCCGCGACGCAGGGAATGGCTGGTGTAGCGCTCGGACGGGATGCCGGCGCGTTCCAGCGCCTGACGCAGTAGTGGAATAACACTGTTGGCGTGCAAGCCCTCCTCGCTCAGATGTCCCCAGCGGTCGATGCCGCGAAATACCGCACCGCGTACCAGTGCCGCCTCGGTGATCCAGTCGATATAAGCCTGCACCGGGCACAGCTTGAGCAGCGCCGGCGCCTGATACGTCTGCCCAAGGTTCTCGCGGTCGCCCTTGCTGCGTGGCAGGTACAGGGTGATGCCGCTGCCGGCATGCGCCTGCACATGCTCGATCTGCAAACGGCACAACTCATCGCTGCGAAAGCCGCGCCAGAAGCCCAGCAGGATCAGCGCCCGGTCGCGACAGGCCTTGAGCAACTGCGGGCGATCTTGCTGCTGCCGCGCACTGCGGACTTCCTGTTCAAGCCAGTCGACCACTTGCTGCAGATCGTGCAATTGCAGCGGTTCGGCCTGTTTTTCCTGCGCCGGATGCAGCGCCCGAATGCCTTTGAAGACCTTGCGCACCACCGGCGCCTTGGTCGGATCGGCAAAACCCTGACTGTTGTGCCACTGCGCCAGCGCCGACAAGCGCAGCTTCAGCGTATTGATCGACAGCACGCCGGCATGCTCGACCAGATAACGCGCCACGCTGTCGGCCGTCGCCGGCAGGAACCCGCCCCACTTCACTTCGAAATGCTCGATCGCCGAACGATAGCTGCGGCGGGTGTTGTCACGGGTGGCGGCTTGCAGATAGCGATCGATCTCGCTCATGGGCAGTGTTCTCGCTGGCGTACTGATTCAGGGCGCAAAAAAGCAATTTAATCACCTGACATTGGGTAATACCAGTATATCCCGCCTGTGATTAATCAAGCATTTAACTTTATTTTAAGCGTGGTACACTGCGTACTTTGGTGGCATGTACCACAGTACGTAATGATAGGAGTTAAAATGGCCCGTGGTGGCGTTAACAAAGCAGTGGTGCAGATCGCGCGCTCAGCGATTCTGGCCCGAGGCGAACACCCCAGCATCGATGCAGTACGCATCGAACTGGGCAACACCGGTTCGAAAACCACGATCCATCGCTATCTGAAAGAGCTGGATGACGGTAGCCAACCGGTAGAAGCGTCCGCAGAACCGATCAACGATGAGCTGACGGCACTGGTCTCACGCCTCGCCCAGCGCCTGAAAGAACAGGCACAAGAGCCCATCGAACAAGCGCGCGAGCAGTTCGAAGAGCAGCGTGAAACGCTGGAGGCGGAACTCAAACAGGTACGCCAGGCACTTGAGCAACTGGAACAACAGCACGACATTCAAGGCGCGGCGCTGGCCAAGGAATCCGAAGCGCTGAAAGAAACCCGATCAATGTTGCAGACCGAACAAACCCGCAACGCCGGACTCAACCAGGCGCTGGCCGACTTCGAATTGCGCCTGCAGGACAAGGACGAGCAGATCCGCTCGCTGGAAGAAAAACATTTGCACGCCCGCGATGCTCTCGAACATTATCGCAATGCCACAAAAGAACAGCGCGAGCAGGAACAGGCCCGTCACGAAGGCCAGCTTCAGCAATTGCAGATGGAATTGCGCCAGGCGCAACAAAGTGCGCTGGTGCGTCAGGACGAGATCACCCAGCTGCATCGCGACAACGAACGTCTGCTCACGGAAAACCGTGGTACCCAGCGCGAACTGAGCCAGATGCAGGATCAGCTCAAGCACAGCAACCAGCGTCAGGATCAGTTGCTGGAGCAAGCCAGTCGCGTCGACAACGAACGCACCCTCCTCCAGGAACGCCTGCGCGTGGCCCTGCTGGAGAGTCAGACGCTGAAACAGGATGCCGACGAACAGCGGCAGCTCAATCAGTCACTGGAAAAGGAATTGACCAAGACTCAAGCGAGCCTGGAAGACAGCCTGCGTCTGGCGGCTACCGTTGCAGCAGCGCCAGACACAGGCAAAGCGAAGGATGCTTAAGCGCCGACCGGCGTACGCATAGTGACGAACTCTTCGGCGGCCGTCGGGTGCACCCCGATTGTGTCGTCGAAGTCACGCTTGGTCGCGCCAGCCTTCAGAGCAATCGCCAGACCTTGCACGATTTCACCCGCATCCGGGCCGACCATGTGGCAACCGAGCACTTTGTCGGTCTTGCCGTCGACCACCAGTTTCATCAGGGTTTTCTCCTGACATTCGGTCAGCGTCAGCTTCATCGGGCGGAAGCGGCTCTCGTAAATCACCACTTCATGCCCCGCTTCCCGCGCCTCTTCTTCGGTCAAGCCGACAGTGCCGATGTTCGGCAGACTGAACACCGCCGTCGGGATCATCTTGTAATCCACTGGACGATATTGCTCCGGCTTGAACAAGCGCCGCGCCACCGCCATGCCTTCGGCCAGTGCAACCGGCGTCAACTGCACGCGACCGATGACATCACCCAACGCCAGAATCGATGGCTCACTGGTCTGATACTGCTCGTCGACCTTGATAAAGCCCTTGTCGGTGAGCTGCACATCGGTGTTTTCCAGGCCCAGGTTGTCCAGCATCGGACGGCGGCCCGTGGCGTAGAACACGCAGTCGGCTTCCAGTACACGGCCATCCTTGAGGGTCGCCTTGAGGCTGCCGTCTGGCTGTTTGTCGATGCGCGCGATGTCGGCGTTGAACTGCAGATCCATACCGCGCTTGGTCAGCTCTTCCTGCAAATGCTTGCGCACCGAGCCATCGAAACCACGCAGGAACAGATCGCCGCGATACAGCAGCGTAGTGTTCGCACCCAGGCCGTGGAAAATCCCGGCGAACTCGACCGCGATGTAACCACCACCGACCACCAGTACCCGTTTCGGCAGCTCTTTGAGGAAGAACGCCTGATTGGAACTGATCGCGTGTTCGTGCCCCGGAATCTCTGGAATCTGCGGCCAGCCACCCGTAGCGATCAGGATGTTTTTCGCGGTAAAGCGCTCACCGTTGACCTCGACCTCATGCGGGCCGACGATCTTCGCGTGGGCTTCGTGCAGGGTCACGCCACTGTTGACCAGCAGGTTGCGATAAATGCCGTTGAGGCGATTGATTTCGCGGTCTTTGTTGGCGATCAGGGTCGCCCAGTCGAAATTGGCTTCCCCCAGGCTCCAGCCGAAACCGGACGACTGCTCGAAGTCTTCGGCGAAATGCGCACCGTACACCAGCAGTTTCTTCGGCACACAGCCGACGTTGACGCAGGTACCGCCCAGATAACGACTCTCGGCCACCGCCACTTTCGCGCCGAAACCGGCCGCGAAGCGCGCTGCACGTACACCGCCGGAACCGGCACCAATCACATAAAGGTCAAAATCGTAGGCCATTGCTATCTCCTCGGCAGGCCAACAGCATACCCGCCGCCGCCCATTGGGCAAGCGCCGTGCGCAGCTTTTCGCCCGTCTCGGCGAAGTCGGGAAATATGTCCAAATAATAATATTTCTTGTTTGATACTAAATCGTCGGGCTGCACCTCGTCTTTGAACCAACGGATTTTTTCCCTCGAAGACAAGGAGTCGGCTGCGATGTTCGCGCCCATTACCCGTTCCATGACCTTGACTGTCGGCTTGTTCAGCATGACGTTGAGTCCCGATCTGCTGGCTGAAACCGACCCTGAAACAGCGCCACAATCCGCCGCCCAGGCGCTGGAACTGGACGCCACCAGCGTCAGCGCTGAAGGCCTCGGCCTCAATACCGAAAACACCCATTCCTACACCACCGGCGCGATGAGCACCGCAACGCGGCTGAACCTGTCGATCAAGGAAACCCCGCAATCGGTGTCCGTGGTCACGCGCCAGCAGATGGATGATTTCAAGCTCGGTACATTGTCCGAAGCCATGCGCCAGACCACCGGTATCGTCGTGCAACACAACGACTCGGACCGAGTCAGCTATTCGGCGCGAGGTTACCCGATCAACAACTTCCAGATCGACGGAATGCTCAACACCTTCGGGCGCATGAAGTCGGATTCGGACACCATCATCTACGACCGCATCGAAGTGGTCCGCGGCGCGACCGGCCTCACCACCGGCGCCGGTGATCCCTCCGCCACCATCAACATGGTGCGCAAACGCCCGACTGCCCAGTTGCAGGCACTGGCCGGGGTCAGCGGTGGCAGCTATGACAACTATTACAGCTATGTCGATGTTGGTGGGCCGCTGGCTTTCGACGGCCGGCTGCGCGGGCGCACGGTATTGGCCTATCGTGACAGCCAATCGTTCCGTGACAAATACGCGCTGCAACGCGAGGTCGGCTACGGCATTCTCGAGGCTGATCTGACCGATTCCACGGTGCTCGCCGTCGGTTATGACTATCAGGACAAGCAGGTTCAGGGCACGTCCTGGGGCACCGTGCCTTACTGGAACGCCGACGGCAGCAAGGCTGGCCTCGGCCGGTCGACCAACATGGCGACATCCTGGAGTTCCTGGCCGCTGAAGGACAAGACCGCGTTCGTTACCCTGGACCAGCAATTGGGTAATGGCTGGAAGCTGAAGGCCGCCTACACCCACCGCGAAAGTGATACCGACGGCAAGGTCTATTACGGCGGCTCCGGTTTTCCCGAGGCCGACCGCAGCGGCATGACGGCCTACATGGGGCACATGCTCGGCACGCAGAAAATGAGCGTGTACGACTTCAACCTGTCGGGGCCGTACCAGTTGTTCGGCCGCGAACACGAGATGATGTTCGGCTACGGCGAGGCGGAAAACCGCTCGACTTCACCCTACGCTTTCAACAGCCCCCAAGCCACCGACTACGGCAAGATCCGCGACTGGAAATACATGGGTGACATCGGCAAATTCGCCGACACCGTTACCGGCCTGCCGGGCGCGCGAGGCATCACTCGGCAAAAGGCCGGTTACCTCGCGACCCGCCTGAGCCTGACCGATGAGCTGCATGCCGTCATCGGCAGCCGCTATGGCAGCTGGGACGAATCCAGCACCGATTACTACTATGACGCGCAGCAAAAACTGACCAGCACCGATGCCACCCATCAGCGTCAGAACGATATCTGGACGCCCTACGCCGGCCTGCTTTATGACCTGACGCCGGAGTACACGGCTTACGTGAGCTACACCGACATTTTCAAACCGCAGAGTAAACGCGACAGCAACCGCAATTACCTCGACCCCGTGGTTGGCAGCAACTACGAAGTCGGGCTCAAGGGCAGCCTGCTCGATGAACGTCTGAACCTGGCGACGGCAGTGTTCTGGAGCAAACAGGACAACGTCGCCGAGCGCGACAACTCGGTGCCACCAGACCCGGTGAGTGGCGAGGAGTTTTTCAAGTCCGGCGGCAAGGGCAACAAGGTCAATGGCTTCGAGGCCGAAGTGTCCGGCGAAATCCTCAATGGCTGGAACATGACCGCCGGCTACACCTACACCCATTCCGTCGACGGTGAAAAACAGCGCAGCAACACCGCTCAACCGCTGAACATGCTGCGGCTGTCCACGGCCTATCGCTTGCCGGGCAACTGGCACGCACTGACTGTCGGTGGCGCGGTGAACTGGCAGAGCGACGTCTATGGCGCGGCCAACCGCCCGATCGGGCGCGGCGCCAACGGCCGGATCATCACCGAACCGGCGCGTATCACTCAGCAGGCCTACAGCGTGGTCAAGCTGATGTCGCGTTATGAATTCGACAAGCACCTGTCGGCATCGCTGAACGTCGATAACCTGTTCGACAAGAAGTATTACGACAACGTCGGTTTCTACAACGGCGTGTACTGGGGCGACCCGCGCACGGTGACGCTGAGCCTGGACTGGAAGCTCTGAGCGAACAGGCTCAAATAAACCCCCTGTGGCGAGGGGATTCATCCCCGATGGGTCGCGTAGCGGCCCCACTCGCAAGGTGAAGCGCAATGCATCACCTCCCCCTCGCCACCGCTGTTAACCCCGAGTTAATTCCCCGCCGGGACACTGTGCCCCGAGATCTGCTTCATGGACGAACGGCTCCCACGTTTTTCAGTAGGAGGCACCATGAAAACCACCACCGCCATTCTTGCCGGGCTACTCGCCCTCGGTTCCGCCAGCGCCTTTGCCGAGGGCGGCGCCGAACGCATGCGGCATTACTACGACAACTTCCCGGTCCACCCCGCGCCAAGTGAACAACCGAACGACAGCAAAGCAGCGGAACTGAAGGTTCCGAACGATCAGACCGCGCAAGTCACCGAGTCTTATCGCAACTGATTCACCGAGCAACCGATGGACCTCCGATGGCTCCGCTCTGGCCTCGGAGACGACAGTTGGGCGCCCTGTGTGGGGCGCCTTTTTTTATACCTGCAGATCCTTGATCCAGAACAGCATGCGGCCATGTTCCGGGTCGAACATGCCAGGGGCGAAGCCGAACTTTTGATAGGCGTTCTGCGCCACCGCATTGCCTTCGAGCACTTCCAGGGTGATCTTGCAGCAGCCGCGCTGACGGGCGATTTCCTCGACCTTGCGCAGCATTTTCTGGCTCAGCCCGAGGCCGCGAAATTTCGAAATTACCGCCACGTCATGAACATTGACCAGCGGTTTGCAGGCAAACGTCGAGAACCCTTCAAAGCAGTTCACCAGCCCTGCCGGTTCACCGCCGACAAACGCCAACACGCTGAAGGCGTGGGGCCGGCGGGCCAGCTCTTCAGGTAGACGACGCAGCAGTTCCGGGTCAAGCGAATGGCCGCCGCCCATCGGGTCTTCTGCGTAATGATTGAGCACAATGCCGATGGCTTCGGCGTGCAGTGGATTGGTGTAACTGGCTTGCAGCACAAGAATTTCTGCGGAATCCATTTCCATCCCCGATCAAAGCCCCGGCGTGCAAGGTGCGCACCTGAAAGGCACCTCGACCTTAACGCGAGGCTGCCATGGGCCACAACCGGAGAAACGCTGATAGCAAACGCCTGCAGGAGCTGCCGCAGGCTGCGATCTTTTGATTTTCCAGCGTCAGCGCTCCCAGATCAGCTCCTCGGTCCAACCCAGTTCGGCAAAATCCTGAGCACGCAGGCCGCTCTCGCCAGCGCAGAAAAACTCATCCAGCTGCGGCGGTTTCACCGACGTTGCGCTGAGCATCGCATGCACTTGCCCACGATGATGGATCTGATGCTCGAACAGGTGCGAAAGCATGCGCAGGCGACTGTCGTGCTGCGGCGTTTCCCGGGCGATGGTGACGATCCGCCCCAGATCGGCATCGCGCAGTTGCTCACAATAAGCGATCAACCGACGGTCCACGTGCGCCTGCTCTTCACGCAGCGCAGAGGCCTCGGTAAACGGCTCGTCACGTTCGAAAAACACATAGCAGTCGGGATGCGGCTCGTCACCGCGCAACTCGCGCTCCAGCGCGTCGACGTAGAACCAGTCGCACGTCAGGATGTGATTGAGCGTGAGGCGGATGCTCGGAAAAAAACTCACCCGAGGCGCTGCCAGAGCCTCAGCGTCGAGCTGGGCCCAGGCGTTGCCAAGGCGGTGATTGGCCCACGCGTTCTGGTAGGCCATGGTCAGTAAATGATGCGACAGCGGTTGGCTCATGTTCGCGCCCTCTTCGCTCAGGATTCGGCAAAACGCTGCAGCTGCATCTCCTGCAATCGGCTGAGGGTGCGCCGGAACGGGAATTCCAGATACCCTTCGGTGTACAGCGCTGCCATCGGCACCTGCGCCTCGATGTACAGCGGGACTTTACGGTCGTAACACTCGTCGACCAAGGCGATGAAGCGACGCACGCCGTCGTCGTGCACCGACAGTTGCGGCAGTTCGCGGTCGCCGGCCACCACCTGCGCCGAGCCATCCTCGGTACCGCGAGCGATACGCCCTTCGCGCTTCTGCGCGCTGAGGTTCGGCACGTCGCTCAACAGAATAGACCGATAGCGGTCGCACAGCGCGATGAAGTCCATCGCGGCAAACGGTTGCTCGCAGAGATCGGCGTAGCGGCACCAGAGCACCGTCGCACTGGCTTGCACCACGTTCAGCACACGATGGCCGACGGGCACCGGCTCGGCGCTGGCGGGCTGCCCGGCATTGAGCGACTGGAAGACCTGCTGCAGCGCACTGTCTTGTCCCGGCGCGACGACAAAATACCGCTGCTGGCCCGCCCCCGGATGCAGGCGATGATCCTCGGCGCCATTGACCGCCACCACTTGCATGTGCGCCTTGATCGCGGCAATCGCCGGGACAAACCGGTCACGGTTGAAGCCGTCGGCATACAGCTCATCCGGCGGCAAGTTGGAGGTGCTGACCACCACCACGCCTTCGTCGAACATCACCTGAAACAGGCGTCCGAGGATGATCGCGTCGCCGATGTCGTTGACGAACAGCTCATCGAAACACAGCACCCGCACTTGCGCCGCCAGCTCTTTGGCCAGCGCTCGCAGCGGATCGGCGATCCCGGTCAACTGGAACGAGCGCTGGTGCACCCAGCCCATGAAATGATGAAAGTGCTGCCGTCGGGCCGGCACCTGCAGGCTCTGATAGAACTGATCCATCAACCAGGTCTTGCCGCGCCCGACCGGGCCCCACAAATACACGCCGGAGACCGAACGGGCACCGGCATGCAAGGCTTCATGGCATTTTTGCAGCGCCCAGACCGCATGTTCCTGGGCTTCATCCTGGATGAACCCCTTGTGCTCGATCGCGTATTGCCAGGCGCTTAGAGGAGAGTCGAAAGTCATGCGCGGCAGTATATATCCCTGTAGGAGCTGTCGAGTGCAACGAGGCTGCGATCTTTCGATTTTGTTTTAAAGATCAAAAGATCGCAGCCTTCGGCAGCTCCTACACAGGGGTTGTGGGGTGTCAGAGGTCGACTTTATGTCGGGCGGCGTAGAGGCAGAGCATTTCCATGGCCAGGGTTGCCGCTGCCAGTGACGTCACGTCTGCATGATCATAGGCCGGTGCCACTTCCACCACGTCCATGCCCACCAGATTGATTCCGCGCAAGCCACCGAGGATCTCCAGCGCCTGCACCGTGCTCAACCCGCCACACACTGGAGTGCCGGTACCCGGAGCGAAGGCCGGATCGAGGCAGTCGATATCGAACGTCAGGTACACCGGGTGATCGCCGACCCGCGCGCGAATCGCCTCGACAATCGCCTCGCAGCCACGCCGATGCACCTGGCGGGCGTCGAGCACGGCAAAGCCCTGATGATCGTCATTGGTGGTGCGCAAACCGATCTGCACCGAGCGCGCCGGATCTACCAGCCCTTCCCTGGCCGCGTGCCAGAACATGGTGCCGTGATCGACGCGTTTGCCGCCCTCGTCCGGCCAGGTGTCGCTGTGCGCATCGAAGTGGATCAGCGACAGCGCGCCGTGTTTACGCGCATGGGCCTTGAGCAGCGGATAGGTGATGAAGTGATCGCCACCGAAAGTCAGCATGGCACTGCCGGCCTGAAGAATGCGTTCGGCATGCGCCTCGATGCTTTCCGGGATGGTGTGCGGTGAACCGTAATCGAAGTCGCAATCGCCGTAGTCGATCACCGCCAGATGATCGAACGGGTCGAACGCCCACGGCCAGTGGCGCTCCCAGGCGATCCCGGTGGACGCGGCGCGAATCCCCCGAGGCCCGAAACGCGCACCCGGACGGTTACTGGTGGCCGTGTCGAACGGAACCCCGCTGACGGCCACGTCGACGCCGCGCAAATCACGGCTGTAGCGACGACGCATGAAACTGGTGATCCCGGCGTAGGTGCTTTCGGCGGCAGTCCCGTACAGGCTGTCACGAGTCATGGCCTGGTCGTTGAGCATCGGCACGTCCATCGGTGTGCTCCTTTGATTATTGGTGGCTACGGAAAGTGGTCCACAGGCGCGTGCGCTGACGCATGTCCTTGAGGCTCATGCTGCGGTCGGCGTACAACCGCTCGCGCATTTCGGCGGGTGGATAGATGTCCGGATCATTGCGCACCGCCTCGTCCACCAGCGGCGTTGCAGCCTGATTGGCGGTGGCAAAAAACAGCGTGTTGGTCAGCTCGGCGACCGATTCGGGGCGCAGCATGAATTCGATGAACGCCCGCGCGGCCTGCGGGTTCGGCGCGTCCTTGGGAATCGCCAGGTTGTCCTGCCAGATCAACGTGCCTTCGCGCGGAATCCGGTAAGCGACCTCGTACGGTTTGCTGGCCTTGTGTGCCTGATCGGCTGCCATGCTCACATCGCCGTTGTAGGTCAGCGCCAGGCATACGCTGCCATTGGCCAAATCGTTGATCTGCCGGCCGGTGGCGACGTACAGCACTGACGGCTGGAGTTTCTCCAATAAGGCTTCGGCGGCGGCCAGATCATTTTTGTCGGTGCTGTAGGGATCCTTCCCGAGGTAATGCAGCGCCAGACCAATGACCTCCTGCGGCGAATCGAGCACAGCAATTCCACAGTCCTTGAGTTTGCCGGCGTACTCGGGTTTGAACAGCAGATCGAGGCTGTTGAGCGGCACATCCGGCAAACGCTTTTTCACCGCCTCGACATTCAGCCCCAGCCCCAACGTGCCCCAGGTATAAGGCACGGCGTAGCGATTACCGGGATCAACGGCGGCGAGTTTTTCCAGCAGATCGGGATCAAGGTTGGCGTAACCCTTGAGGCCCTCATGGGGAATTTCCTTCAAGGCGCCGGCGGCCAATCCACGGGCCAGCACGCTGGACGACGGCACCACCACGTCATAACCGCTGCCACCGGTCAGCAGTTTGGTTTCCAACACCTCGGACGTATCGAAGGTGTCGTATCGCACATGAATGCCGGTCTCCTGCTCGAAACGCTGCAGCGTCTGCGCCGGCACGTAATCGGTCCAGCTGTAGAGATTGAGGGTTTTATCCTCGGCCTGTGCCTGGATGACCACGGACAACAACAGCGCGGGAAAACACAGCTTGAATACGGGAGCCATGACGAACACCTGACCGGAGGAAGTGGTGGCAGGATGCGCCGTCGGATACATTGCAGAAATATCAAGTTTGTTAACCTGACTTTATCCGGGAGCAATGTGATGCTCGGTCAGCTTCACGACGTCGACCTGCAGTTGCTGCGCTTGTTTGTGCGGGTCGTGGAATGTGGCGGCTTCAGCGCGGCGCAAGGTGAGCTGGGCCTGAGCCAGTCGAGCATCAGCCAGCAAATGGCCAAGCTGGAAACCCGCCTCGGTTATCGCCTGTGCAGCCGGGGCAAGGGTGGTTTCAGCGTGACGCCCAAGGGCGAGCAATTGCTGATCGCAATTCGCGCGCTGTTTGAATCCATCGAGACCTTCCGCCATCAATCCAACGGCGTCGCCGGACGGTTGATCGGTGAGGTGCGGCTGGGCCTTTCCGAAGCAGTCGATCAGTCGGTGCTGCTGCGGGTGGCGGATGCGATCCGGCGCTTTCGTGAGCGCGACGAGTCGGTGCGCATCGAGTTGATCAGCGCGATGCCCGGGGAGATGGAGCGCCTGCTGCTGCAACAGCGGCTGGACCTGGCCATCGGTTATTTCTCACAGGTGCAGAGCGCCTTCGATTACCGCGAACTGTTCAGCGAAACCCAGCATCTGTACTGCGCGCAGGGACATCCGTTGTTCAGCGTCGATGTGCCGGATGATGGGGCGTTGCAGGCCTGCGATCGGGTGGATCATCCGTATCGGTTCATGCGCCGTGGCGAGCCGTTTGCGGACCAGCGCTGTTCCGCGCGTTCGGAGCAGGTCGAAGGTACCCTCGCCTTCATTCTCTCCGGCAAGCACGTCGATTATTTGCCCGATCACTATGCGCGGGTCTGGGAGGACAAGGGACTGCTGCGCGCGCTGCGGCCTGGGGAACTGAGTTTCGACGTGGCGTTTCATCTGGCACGGCACCGGGCGCAGGTGCCGGGGGATGCGCAGAAGGCGTTTGAGGAGGATTTGCTCGCCGCCTTTGTTTGAAGATCAAAAGATCGCAGCCTTCGGCAGCTCCTACATTTTGCATTCCTGTAGGAGCTGCCGAAGGCTGCGATCTTTTGATTTAAGGGAAAATCCTCCTCAAACCCAATAAAACCTGACCTTTCAGGCAATTTTTGCTCGTTGCCCTCGCCGCCCGCTTCCGGCATCCTGCGCCTCCATTTTCTGACCCGGCCCCGCCTCACGGCGCGCAAAACACCATGACCGCCTCTGAAAAAGTCCCGCGCAACACCGATCTGATCTACGGCCTCAACGACCGACCGCACTTGACCGCCACGGTGTTCGCCGCACTGCAACACGTGCTCGCGAGCTTCGTCGGCATCATTACCCCGACCCTGATCATGGGCGGCGCCCTGGGCCTGCACAGTGAAATTCCTTACCTGATCAGCATGGCGCTGTTCGTCTCGGGCCTCGGCACGTTCGTTCAAGCCAAGCGTTTCGGCCCGGTGGGTTCCGGTCTGCTGTGCCTGCAAGGCACCAGTTTTTCCTTTATCAGCGTGATTCTCAGCGCCGGTTTCATGGTCAAGGCACGTGGCGGCGGTACCGATGAAATTCTCTCGACCATTTTCGGTGTGTGCTTCTTCGCGGCATTCATCGAAGTGGTGCTCAGTCAGTTCATCGGCAAGCTCAGGATGCTGATCACTCCGGTGGTCACCGGCACCATCATCACGTTGATGGGCCTGTCGTTGATCAAAGTGGCGATGACCGACATCGCCGGCGGTTTCGGCGCGCCTGATCTGGGCGCAGCCAGCCATGTGTTCCTGGCCGCATTGGTGATCGGCACCATCGTTGTGCTGAACCGCGTCGACGTGCCGTTTCTGCGCCTGGGCGCCATCGTCATCGGCCTGACCCTCGGCTACGTGGTCGCATGGCTGATGGGCACCGTGGATTTTGCCTCGATGCCCGAAGTGCCGCTGGTCAGCGTGCCGGTGCCGTTCAAGTACGGCTTCAATTTCGACTGGGTGGCGTTCGTGCCGGTGGCGGTGATCTTCCTGGTTTCACCGCTGGAGGCGGCTGGCGACCTGACGGCCAACTCGATGATTTCGCGGCAACCGGTCAAAGGGCCGCTGTACATTCGCCGGATCAAGTCCGGTCTGCTCGCCGATGGCCTCAATTCGGCCATGGCTGCAGTGTTCAACAGCATGCCGATGGTCACGTTCGCGCAGAACAACGGCGTGATCCAGCTGACCGGCGTCGCCAGCCGCTACGTGGCATTCTTCATCGCCGGCCTGTTGGTGCTGCTGGGGCTGTTCCCGATGATCGGCGCGGTGCTGCAACTCATGCCCAAACCGGTGCTCGGCGGCGCCGAACTGGTGATGTTCGGCACCGTGGCCGTGGCCGGGATCAAGATCCTCGCCGAGGCTGGCCTGCATCGGCGCAACATGCTGATCGTGGCGATCTCCGTGGGCATGGGCCTGGGCATCGCCGCGGTGCCGGAAGTGCTGCGCGAGTTGCCGCAAGCGCTGCGTAACATCTTCGAATCGCCGATCACCGTCGGTGCGTTGTGCGCTATCGTGCTGAATATCTTCCTGCCGGAAGATTTCATTGAGCTGGAAGAAGACGATTTCGATCCGGAAGCGTCGATTCTGCAGGTCATGGAAAACCCCGATCTGCCGGCCAAAGCTGAACCTGCAAGCGCAGCGGCGGTCGCACAGTTGAACCGCTGACGCGACGCCATGAAAAAAGGGCTGAACCGGCAACGGTTCAGCCCTTTTCGTTGAGAGACTGTTTATGCGCCGCGTCCACGCCGTCATCCTGTCCCTGCTGCTGCTATCCCTGAGCGCGTGCGCGCTGTTTCCCAACCGAGACCCGGTGAACATCAACGTGGTCGGCCTCGAACCGTTGCCGAGCCAAGATCTGGAAGTGCGTTTCGCGATCAAGTTGCGGGTGCAGAACCCCAACGAAACGGCCATCGATTACAACGGTATCGCCCTGGATCTGGAGGTCAATGGCCGACCACTGGCCTCGGGCGTCAGTGATCAGACCGGCTCGATCCCGCGCTTCTCGGAAACCGTTGTCAGCGTGCCGGTCAGCGTTTCCGCGTTCTCGGTGCTGCGCCAGACCCTCGGCCTGAGCCAGACCCAAACCCTCGACAACCTGCCCTACGTACTGCGCGGCAAACTCGCGGGCGGGGTGTTCGGCACCCTGCGTTTTGTCGACAGCGGCAAGCTGAGTTTGCCAAAGGCCACTGCTGCGACGTGGTAATCGACTGCACACACTTTCCCCTGTGGGAGCGAGCTTGCTCGCGAAAGCGGTGTGACATTCAACGATGATATTGGATGATCTGACGCTTTCGCGAGCAAGCTCGCTCCCACAGGGTATGTGTCAGTCCTGAAGTTATGCGCTGAAACGTACGCCGGGTTTGGCGCGTTCATCAACCGACAGCTCAAACACATCCGGCCGCGCATAGTGGCCAACCACGTCATAGTCATAGCGCGCCCGAACCAGCTCATCAGTATCGATCTCAGCCGTCAGCAACCCCGCCTCGCCACGCAACGGCCCGGCCAGCACATCGCCCATCGGCCCGACAATCACACTGCCGCCGGCAATCAACGGCCGATCCGCCGGCCAGTTGGCAATCTCCACGCCCAGCGCATTCGGCGAAGCCTGCACCTGACAGGCACTGACCACAAAGCAACGGCCCTCATGGGCGATGTGGCGCATGCTGACCTGCCACATCTCGCGCTCGTCCACGGTCGGCGCGCACCAGACCTCAATGCCTTTGGCGTACATCGCCGTGCGCAGCAGCGGCATCATGTTTTCCCAGCACACCACCGCACCGAGTTTGCCGACCTGAGTGTCGAGTACCGGCAGCGTCGAACCGTCGCCCTTGCCCCAGATCAACCGTTCGGTGCCAGTCGGCATCAGTTTGCGATGCTTGGCCACCAGCCCTGCCTGCGGATCGAAATACAACGCCGTGCAATACAACGTGCTGCCGGCGCGCTCGATCACGCCGATCACCAGATTGGCCCCGGTGCGTGCCGACAAACCGGCCAGTGCTTCAGTTTCTGCCCCCGGCACGTCAATGGCGTTGGCGAAATAGCGTGCGAAGGCCTCGCGCCCCTCGGGCAGGCGATAGCCCAACTGAGTGCCAAAGCCCTCGCCTTTCGGATAGCCACCGAGCAACGCTTCGGGCATGACCACCAACGCCGCGCCGGACTCGCTGATCGCGTCTTCCCAACTGAGGATCTGTTCCAGGGTTTCACCCTTGCCACCGGGCAAGGCGCCAATCTGCAGGGCAGCGACGATTGATTTGGGCATTGCAGTCACTCCATCAGGTTCAAGTGTTGCCGATTCTGCGGCGGCACGGGATCATGAATAAAGACCAATTCACTGCTGAATGATATGAGCCAAATGAATATCGCATCCGTCGACCTCAACCTGCTGAAAGTCTTCGAAGCCTTGCATGAGGAGTCCAGCGCCAGCCGTGCGGCGCTGCGCCTGGGCGTGACCCAATCGGCGGTCAGCGCGGCATTGCGCCGGTTGCGCGACGTGTATGGTGATCAATTGTTCGTGCGCACCGGACGCGGTCTGGCCTCGACGCTCAAGGCCAATCAACTGAAACCGGTGGTCAGTGAGGCGCTGAACAAATGCCGGCAAAGCCTGGCGATGGTCGACCCGGCGGCCCATCACTATGACGGCCGTTCGGTGACGGTGGGCCTGTCGGATGATTTCGAAATAGCCTATGGCCGGCGCCTGATCGAAGAAATCGCCCGCTGTGCACCCAAGCTGCGGCTGATCTTCCGCCAGACCCACAGCCAGATCGTCGCTCGCGCCCTGATGGAGCGCAGCATCGACCTGGCGATCACCGCCGGCGGATTTGCCGAGCGCCTGCTCAGTCGTCTGGTATTGGGTGAAGGGGATTATGCCTGTCTGGTTGATCCGGACAGTCTGGTGCCCGGTCAACAGGGCATCGATTTGCCGGAGTTCGTCGCCCGCGAGCACATTCTGGTGTCCTCGGGCGGTTTTATCGGCATCACCGATGAGGGGCTGGCGGCGCTGGGGCTGAGCCGGCGGGTCTGCGCCTCGACCACGCACTTCGCCGCGCTGCCGCATCTGCTCAAGGGCAGCGACGCCGTGGCAACCATCCCGACCCATGCCGCCCGGGCCATTGCCGGGCTCAGCGGACTGATGCTGCTGCCCTGCCCGCTGGCGCTGCCGCGTTACCCGATCGAACTGGGCTGGCGCACCAGCACGCAGATCGACCCGGTGGTGATCAAGGTGCGTGAGGCGATTGTTGCGTGTTTCAACGCAGACTGACGCCTGTGTTACTTGTTGGCCGCCATCAGGCGATTGACTTCACTGCGCACCATGTTGGCGAATTCCGGCGGGGACATGCCATCCAGCTCGGCGCGCACCCACTCGGCCCATTTGCCCTTGCGCTTGGAGCGTTCGCCGAACAACCGCGCGGCTTCGCCCTTGGCTTTGCCCAGATTGTTCTGCCAGAGTTCGAACAGACGGGATTTCTCGTCTTCCAGCGCAGCGCGCTCGGCGAGGGATTTGTCGGCCAGATTGAAACTCATGGGGAAATACCTGCTGCGTAAAATGGCGACATCTTACACGCTCGAGGGAAATCTCCGGCGCAGGTTTTTCTTTCGCACCTAAAATCAGTGCAACTTTTCCGTCAGCGCCACACTCCATTGATCACTGTTCATCCATCTGCAAGGAGTCACCCAATGGCCCGCAAATCCCGCGTGCAAGCCGTCGAAGACCAGATCAAGGATCAAGCCTTCAGCGAACTTCAGGCTTTGATCGAAGAGTCCGACAAACTGCTCAAGAGCAGCGCCTCACTGGTGGGCGAAGAAGCGGAGACCCTGCGCGGACAAATCGCCCTGAAGCTGCAACAGGCGCTGGACTCGGTCTCCAGCGTGCGTGAGCGCACCAAACCGGCGGTCGAGGCCACCGAGAGTTACATTGGCGGCCATCCGTGGCAGACCGTGGCGATTTCCGCCGGTTTCGGTCTGGTGGTGGGCTTGTTGCTCGGTCGTCGTTAAGCGACGGTTGTCAGAGCGCATTGTTCAGGGCCTGACAATAAATCTGCGGCGAGGGAGCAAGCTCCCTCGCCGCATCGGTTATCTGACCATTATTCCCCCGCCAGCGCTCGCAACTGCGCCAGCGTCTGCTCATCCAGCACGATCCCTTCGGTCGTTGATCGCGCGCGCTGTAAATGCCGACGATCGCCCGGCAAACGTTTCAACCCCACGCCGTGCATCTGCCGCACCAGCTCTTCGCTGCGCTCGGCAAACGGTTGCCCGGCAGCCTTGCTCGGGTCGATGACGATCAGCAACTGTCCGGTCCACGGTGTTTTGGCCCCGGGATGGTTCGACCAGTCGAATTCGAAAGAAAAATGCCCGCCCGTCAACGCCGCCGCCAGCAGCTCGACCATCATCGACAGCGCCGAACCTTTGTGGCCGCCAAACGGCAACAGTGCGCCGCCCTCTAGAATGGCCTTCGGATCCTGCGTCGCCTGACCCAAGCCGTCCACACCCATTCCGGCAGGCAGCCGTTCGCCCTTGCGTGCGGCAATCTGCACGTCGCCGTGAGCTATGGCGCTGGTCGCCAGATCAAACACGATCGGTGCTCCGCCGGCCCGGGGCGCGGCAAAGGCAATCGGGTTGGTGCCGAACAGCGGTCTGTCGGCGCCATGGGGCACCACGCAGGTCATGCTGTTGACCACGCTGAGCGCCACCAGGCCTTCCTCGGCGAACGGTTCGACGTCCGGCCAGAGCGCCGCAAAGTGATGGGAATTGCGAATCGCCAATACGGCGATCCCGGCGTTGCGCGCCTTTTCCACCAGCAGCGACCGGGCAGCGGCCAGCGCCGGCTGGGCAAAACCATTGCCGGCATCGACTCGCACAAAACCGGAGGCCACGTCCTCGACCACCGGCACCGCCTGACCATTGACCCAGCCACTGTTGAGGGTCGAGACATAACCGGGGATACGGAACACGCCATGACTGTGTGCCCCGTCACGCTCGGCACCGGCGCAGTTGGCAGCCAGGGTGCGGGCGACGGACGCCGACGTACCATGGCGCAGAAAAACCTTTTCAAGCAATTGCGTCAACGCTTCGAGCGAAAGTGTGGACGCAGCGAGGGAAGACAGAGGTTCGTGTGGCGCAGACATCTGAAGCTCCAGACTAATTATTGGAGGGAACAACAGCGTACGAATATCCAGCCCACCGATTAACCACGTCAGACACGGGTGCTGTCAACCGTTGCGGTGAAGGCGTGTCGCAGCAAGCACACGGCGCTGCCGCTGGTGCGGTAACCATGTACCACCCGCGTCATCTGGCCGGTCATTAGTCTCGAGTCTCAATTTACCGGTGCACCGGACGGTGCCCTGAACGAGACCCGATGATGCCTGCTCCCCTGCCTCCCCTGCTGTTCCTGTCCTTTCTCGATTCCCCCGCATTGTGGCGTGAACTCGGCAATGTCCATCGCTTGTCCAACGCTGATTTCCAGTGGCTGAGCCACGTGCAACTGGCCACCCACACACTGCGCAGTCAGCAAACCCCGCCCATGCTTGCCCATCGAATCCTGCTCAACACCGACGATACGCCTGCGGTGCCTCTGGCCGGCAGCTTCATACTCAGTGCCACCCCCGATGATCGCGGCGTCATGTTGTACACCCCCTTCGACGGGCTGAAAAAACATGCCAGCCTCGCCAGCCTGACCGCACACCTGGAAGAGCGCCTGAACCGTGTCACCGAAGATGATCGGCTGCTGGCATTGCTCGCCCTGTCACAACGCAAACGGCTGGTTGAGCGACGCGCGGTCAGCGTGTCCTACCAGCTTGTCGAAGGCGATATCTTCGAAGATCAACGCGCTGCCGTCGAACAGTGCCTGCGACTCAACGCTCAGGCAATGCTCGATGAATTGATGCAACTGCCCGAACTGGAAAGCCTGCTCCAGAGCACACTCGACGCACTCCTGACGCCGACCATGCATGGCGTCGACCAGACCCGCACACGCGCGAACCATTACACAGCCGCCGCAGCAAGCGGCCCGGCATCGAGCGACCGTCCTTCACTGGGCGGGTTTGAAGCGCTGTCACTTGGCGATGCGCTGCTATTGCACTATCGCCACGCCGGCTGGCCGATTGGCCAGACCCATGAGTTTTCGCACCCGGACCGGACAGTCCAGGCCAGTGATCAGCAACACTGGGAAACAGCCATCACCACGGCTTCGGGCAAACTGCTGGTATTGCTGTATCAGCAAATGGAGCGCTATTGGAATGGGCCCAGCGCTGGCGGGAGCCCGCGGCGCAGCGTATTTGCGCAAAGCATTCGACAGCAGGCGCTGGCTGACTTTTTGCTCAAACGCGAGGCTGGCATTATCGAGCAGCACACCTTCGACAGCCTGCTGACCTCGTTGGGTTTCAGCGACGGTCCGGCACGCCGCGCGACGCTGGAAACCGTGCGCTTGTGGGAGCATCAGGCAAACTTCGTGGAGCTGGCCGGCGCGTTGATGATCAGCCATTCCGACAGTTGCCTGTATACCCCGACCCACGGTTTGCAGGTGCTCAGGGATTACGAAGATCTTAAAGCCATGCTGCTCAGCAAATTTGCCAGCCCCGGGCACGAAGACGAACTCTACGGTCTGTTGAATCTCGACGAGCGGCAACGCTTCCTCGGTTTCGACAAGCCGCAGGTTTCCGGCCAATCGATTGCCGGAGATGTTTTCAGCGTGCTGCTCGAGTTGATCATCACCAAGCAGCGACAGAACATCGACTATGCCCTGCAGTGGTATCGGCACAGCGACGGCGCCGTGGATATTCGCGCACTGTTCGACAAGGCCCTGGACATCCGTTCGATGCTCCACGAGCGGCTTGAGACCCTGGATGCCCACGGGCGCTGGAGCACCCGGCCGATGCTCACCGGCAACCAATTACCTTCAAGGGTGCTGGCGGACACCGCCGCGGGCGAAGTGCGCAAGTTCGGCAGCATCATGCCCACCCTCGCCGCCGACTTCGCCGCCCAACCGCTGACCGTCACGGCGCTGCAGCGCACCTACCTGCAAGGAATCGCCGCGAAGCTGGCGCACGCCCTGTCTGTCGGTATCACAGGTGAAGCACGGTTGAGAGTCCTGAACGGAACGCTGAGCCGCCATGAGCAAGCGCTGGTCGACACCGTGTTCAATCCGGATCAACCGGATCGCAGCCGCCGCAGGGCACTCAACGGGTTTCAGCCGGATGCCTGGTCATTGACATTGCAGGTCGCCGGGCAAAGCGAAATGCTGCCGCTGGCCAACTGCGTCCTGCTCACGGAACGCGGTGGCCGCGATACCCAGCACTCAGGACGCGCGATGGTGTGGACACCAGCACTGGGCCTGGAAGTCTTCCGCTCGATCAAGCATGCCAGACAGGTTTTGGACCAGCGACTGGCGGATCCGCAAAAACGCCTGACGCTGTTGGAAAACCTTTCCCCCCGTCACCAAGGGTTCCATCAACGCTACACGTTGGGACAGTGGCAGCTGATCAGCCGCAGTGTCCTGCTGGATCGGACCGAGTCGGCGATCGAACATTTTCTCCAGCGCTGTGAACAGGTACGGGGCCGTCAATGGCCAAAGCCGCGGGAAACTCAAATCCTCAGGACGCTGAGTGAGCAAGTCGTGGAGACCAACCTGCAGCGCGCCACCGCTCTGGCGCGGTCGATCGGCAAACAGCATTCGTTGCCTGCCTGGCTGGGCATGGCCACGCTTGAAGCGCAGCAGTTGCATCTGGAGCTGCTGGAACAGTGGCGCCACAGCGTCATTGACGATCAGGATTATCTCCACGCGCTGCCAACCGTGCGTGACTACATCAGGCAGACCCTTCAAACGCTGTTGAGAACCCGCTTGCAGAAGCAGGATCTCGACCCCGAACAGATCACCATCACCCCGGTACAGACGCTGATCGGGTCTGCGATGAGCCTGACCGATTTCGCCTTGAACCATGCGCATCTCGCACAGAGCACGGCATTCACCCTCAGCTCGGGTACCGACCGGGCGCTGCCGACAGGGCTTGACCCGCAAGCCGTCAGGAGCCTGCTGCTGTCCCTGAACGTTGCAACGACGTTTGCCGATAAAATCACCACGGCGTTGTCCGCCAGTGACGTCGCCGCTGAACAACGCAAGCAGCGTTTCCTCCGCCAACTGCCTTGGCAATTGCTGCAGCATGCCCATCAGTTAAAACTGCAACAGCGCTTGTCGCCGAAGGCCTTCGGCTTGATTGCTCAGGTGTTCGACATGCCCGACGCCGTGGCCCGCGCGACCGTGCAAGGGGCCGATGCCATTGCTCGGCCGCTGGCGCTGATCAAGACCGCCGGGGCTGCAGCGGTCAAGGCGTTGGGCCTGTACTTGATCGGACCTGCAGGAAAACCCGGTCCCCAAGTGTTGTATGCGCCCTACCATGGTGAATGCGCATTCAGTGAATTCGAGGATGAGGCGTCAGTCATCGCCGCGCTGAATACGCCGGGCTCACTGCAGGACTTGTTGCTGCGCCGCTTGCCGGAAACTCAACGTTCGATCTTCAGCGCGTTGTTCAACGCAAGCAGTGGCCAGGCGAGCGAGATGACCCTGGCCACCACCCCGGTCAACGGTAACTGGTTGCTGCAGTTGTTCGACGACAACCTGGCCTTGCTGCCACGCTTGCTGAGCGGCCATTCGATGCCGTCGGCGCAGACGGACTGGGACGCCGCGAAGCACCTGTTCAGTTCAGGCATCCAGTTGGTCCGGGGCGTGCTGCCGGGCAAACTCGCCTGTGCGCAGTTTCTCTGGCAAAGCTACAAGGATTTCAAGGGCTCGGCCGAAGCGTTGCAGGATCACCACTGGAAACGTGCACTGGAAACCTTTACCGCCGGCGCAGCGGAAATGATCAGTCTCGGGCGGCTGGCTCTGGAGTCACGTCTGGAATCTCAAGAGGCGGTGCCGCCGCAGCCAACCTCGCCGAGCGCCCCAGTCCTTGCGCAGACCAAGCCGACCGATCCGCAGCGCACCGCGTTGCAGGCATTCGAAACCTCGAAGATCGCCCTCAAGGATCTGACCCATAATGCTGCCGAGGGCACGTATCAGGACCTGAACACCAGAGCGACCTACGCCCCCATTGCCGGCAAAGTCTATCCCGTGGAGCGGCCGGGAGTCGTCTGGCAAATCAAGGGCGCCGGCCAGCCAGGTCCGGTGTTGCAGCACACCGCTTCGCGGCAGCTGGTGCTGGATCCGGATCGCCATACCGTGCATTTCGGCAAGGCCTTGTCGAAGATGGTCAACCATTACACCACCCGTCGCCAGGCCCGGTACATGCTGAATATCGAAGCGCAAGGCATGGAAGAAATCCGCGCCCGCCATCCGGAAAAAGCACTCATGTTGATCGAGGCAATTGATCTGGCCCGGCATTACGCGTTCAACAGCCTGCACAATCTTGTTCAGCTAAGAAACGATGTACCGGGCACCCGCCTCGATACTTTTCTCAAGTCGTTTTTTGACGTGCAACGGATCGATGCCGACATGCTCCACAAGTTGAAGCTGTCCATCGTGCCGATCTGTAATGCACTGGTCGATCCAACAGAAGACCTGTTGAATACTCGTCGCTTTGTGGTCGGCTCGAACAGACAGCCCGACTCGGGTGTAATCGCCTTTGTACTGGATGGCGATTTACTCAAGAAAGTCCATTTCACCGAAAAATTCTTCAATCAAGAACTGGAGTGGTACAACACCGGGCTGACCGAGCCCTTCAATGTCGAAGGGCATGCACGGGCCGCGACGCTCATCCACGAGTTTTCCCATCAGTTCAGCAAGACCATCGACATTGCTTCGCTGGAAGCGCGGCGCCCGTTTGCTGATCTGATTGCTACGGTGACCGGTAACGGAGCTTCCCGCAAACAGTTGCAGACACGTTTTCAACGCGAAGCTCTGTCACTGTCTACCCCCCGTGAAGAGCTGTTCTCGCGCTGGAGCCATGAACGTCAGGAGTGGCTGGATATCGACATGATTGAAGGCATGAATCATGTACGCAAGGAAATTCTCAAGACCACGCGTACCACGAATCTGGATGACGCGCGGACGGCTTTTCTCAACCCTTCCAACCCGACTCCACGCATCGACACGATATTGCGCAATGCCGATTCGATCGCCTTTCTGATCTGTGAAATGGGCCGCCAGCTCGATCCGGTGACTCAAGCTCAAGAAGGGCTCGACTGAAACAAAAAAAATGCGCAGGCGGTTGGCCTGCGCATTGGTTATCGCGGGGCAAGGTCAGTCTTTCTGGTCGCGCAATACATTGCCCGAGGCACCATCGATACGGAATTCATACACCGAACCATCGGCCTTGCGTCCCTCACCTTTCCAGTAGCCGTCATTGTCGGCCTCGATTTCATAGACTTCGACGTAACCGGCCTTGGTTTTCACGATCTCGATAGCCTTTTCGATGGTGACCCAGCCCGCACCGGGACGGTCAGCCATGGCAGCACCGGCACTGAACAAGGCGGCGGTGGCGATTGCAGCGGCCAAGGTTTTTTTGATCATTTTTTCACTCCATTTGTGGATGATGTTCGTCTAACGTCCTGTTTTTGGGCGCCACACGGAAAAATAAGTTCCACTTTGATGGGCAATTGCCATGACGGATGTTCTCGGCACCCGACCCGCAAGGTTAGAATGCAGCAAATCAGGACGAGTCAATGACCCAAGAATCCCTCTCGGAAGCCGAATACGATGCAATCACCGATGCCGCCGCGCACTGGTGCATGCGTCTGCACGCCGTAGACTGCTCCACCGAGGAGCGTCTGGCTTTCGAGCAATGGCGCGATGCGCATCCGCTGCATGCGTTCGAATATGACGCCATGCTGGAAATCTGGGACGTTGCCGAGCACTTGCCCCGTCCGCAGGCGCTGCCGAATGTACCGCTGAATAAAGCGGTTCCCGCCTGGCGTCGCTATGCAATTGCAGCGAGCGTGTGCGCACTGGCCTTGCCACTGGCCGCGTACGGTGGCTGGAATCTGGGCTGGTTGCCCAACAGCTATCAGCACTTCGAAGCCACCGACAATGTCCGTCAAGTTACCTTGAACGATGGCAGTCAAGTCGAACTCAACCTCAACACCGAGCTGACTTTCAGCAATTACAAGGACGAACGCCGAGTCACCCTGAAAAAAGGCGAGGCGTTTTTCGAAGTCAGTCATGACCTCTCCCACCCGTTCGTGGTCAGGGCCGGCGAAGGCAAGATCCGCGTGACCGGCACCCGCTTCAATGTCTGGCTCTACGAAGATCAGGTGCGGGTCAATCTGATCGAAGGCTCGGTGCTGGTAACCAGCAACGCCGCACTGCCCGGCGACGGTCTGCGCCTTGGGCCCGCCATGCAGGCGCAGTACCGGCATGGCGACTACATGCCACAGATCAGTCAGACCTACGCCAACGACAATGCTCTGGCCTGGCGCAGTGGCAAACTGGTGCTCGACAACCTGGCACTGAATGAGGCCTTGCCGCTGATCAATCGCTATCTGAGCAAACCGTTGAAACTGGCTGACGCCAGTACCGGCGCCATCCGTGTCGGCGGTGTCTACAACGTCAAAGAACTCGGCGGCCTCGTCAACACCCTGCCCAAGGTGTTGCCGGTCTACCTGACCCGTAATACCGAGGGTGATCCGGTAATCAATTCGATGCCGCGGCAGCCGCCGAAAACCTGAAACCCGACACCACCTGCCAGAGTGAACTCAGCGCAATAAAAAGCCGCTGTCCCCATTCAGGGAGCAGCGGCTTTTTCGTTCAGGCTGACTTACCGCGCAACCACCTCAGCGCTCTTGCCCGCCACTTCGCGAACAGTCTGCAGTTGATACTGCGGATCGGCAGCAATCTGCTGCTCAGTGAACGGCAACACGCTCCACTGCTTTTTCGAAAACGCCTCGGTCTGATCCCGGGAATATTTCGACTCGGGGTCACTCGACAGCGAGAACGCCAGCAGCCCTTGAGCATGCGGACCGTTGTCGTCAAAGCTCACCACTTGCAGATAACTGGTACCGCTGATCACTTCGAGTTTGCCGTCTTCACGCGGCACGCTCTGGATCGCGTTGTAGATTCCCAGCGTCCCGGGCCCGCCGTGGATCGCAGTTTGTCGAGCGCCGCTGCTCACCACTTGAATATCGCCCCAGCGGGTTTCAGGTTTGAGCCCCATTTTCTGCGCGGTGGCGGCCGACGCCAGCAGCGCTTCACGCAGGGCCTTGCTCACGGTCGGTTGCTCGATCGCCAACCCGCGTGGCGTATGTTGCGGGTCTTTTGGATCGAACGGCACGCGCCAGACATCCGGCGACGCTTGCAACGCCTGCATGATGTTCTGGAAATGCACCAGACCGATGCCCGAATCCAGATTCGCCCGGCCATCCCAGCCCTTGAGGCTGAGGCAAACCGGCCTCAACGCCGCCGCGTCCGCCCCCAGATCCGCAGCGCAAAACTTCAACAGATCGGGCAGCACCTGGGTTGCCAGATAGACGTTGTCGTCCATCACCATCTGCTGCAGATCCTTGACCGCCAGCGGCCCCTTTTTGCCCAGCGCACTCAGACGCTCCAGCGCAAATCGTGATCGCAGCCCCAGTGGTTGGCCGTCCTGACTGATCAGTGGCGAGAACCCGGTCAGCGGTTGTGCCGGGTTGGCCAGCCACGCGGAATCGTTGGAGTGCTGAACGAAGTCCCTGCGCAACAGTTGCGGCAGCTGGCTGGCGGCATAGATGCCCTTCTGCGCCGCTTGCGGATCGGTATCCCAGGCGCAAGCGCTGTTGGAACCGTCGAGCACAATCATCTGCAAGCCGATGCGCGGGTCGCTGCACTTGGCCAGTTTGTCGGCGCTGACGTTCGGCACCACCGACAGGTTCATGTACAGCGTTTGCCCCTTGTCATCCACGGCCAGCGTGTTGACCCACGGGATGCCCTGAATCTTGTGCACCGAATCCTGCAGGGCTTTGAGGCTTGATGCCTGGTTCATCGCGTACCACTGCGTCAGCACGCGATCATTGTCCAGATTGGCGTCGCGCAGGCTGTAAGCGTACTGATGATCCCAGTCGAGTTTGCCCGGCCACTGTACGATCGGGCCGAACTGCGAGCTGTAGACATCGCGCGAAACCGGCACCACTTGGCCATCCGCCTGTTTGACCTGCACGGTAACGGTCTGCTTGCTCAGCGGCAACGATTTACCGTCGAGCAGGTAGCGGGTCGGGTCTTTCGGGTCGAGTTGCAGGCGATACAAAGTGAAGTGTTTGGATGAATCGACCGTGTGGGTCCAGGCCAGATGCTGGTTGAAACCGATGTTGATCATCGGCAGCCCCGGCAAGGCGGCGCCCATGACGTCGAGTTTGCCGGGGATGGTCAGGTGCATCTGGTAAAAGCGCATGCCGCCGACCCACGGGAAATGCGGGTTGGCCAGCAACATGCCGCGTCCGTTGAATGAGCGTTCACTGCCGACCGCCACGGCGTTGCTGCCGCGATCCAGGGCGAAGCGCTGCAGGCGCGCGTCCGCCAACCGATAGGCCTGTGCATGGCTGTCGAACTGAGCCGTGGCCTGCGGCGGGGTCGCGCCCGCCAGGGCTTCGGCGAACTGCCCGACACCGCCCTCGACCAACAAGCGCCGAGTGAGCTTCACCAGATCTTCGGCAGCGATATCGCGCACCCACTCGCCCTGACACTGTTGCGGCAGACCTTGCTCGCGGCGTTCGGCCAAATAGCGGTTGTAGCCGGCGGCATAACCTTCCACCAGATCGTGCACCTGCGCCGGTTGCGCGTCCCAGAAGGCTTTCACCGCTTCGGAGGTGTTGAGCCAAGTGAAGAACAGGTCGCTGACGCGATTCTCGCGTTGTTCGACAGTGAACTGCTCCGGCCCGAAATAGCGCGAGCGCTGACCGTTGACCGTGACAATCTCGTTGGCCAGCAAGCACAGGTTGTCCTGCGCGTAGGCGTAACCGATGCCGAAACCCAGCCCGCGCTCGTTCTCGGCGCGGATGTGCGGTACGCCAAACGCGGTGCGGCGGATATCGGCACTGGCTGGCGTGGCGGGACTGAATGCATGGGCCGACAGACTGAGCCCGAGAAACGCGCTGGCGAGGGCCAGCCCGGTTAACTGCCTGGAAATAATCACACTCGCTCCTGATCGATAGGACACGGTTCGACGCGTGCTTTGCGCAAGCTTCGAACTCGGTCTGAAGTTGACGCCTGCGCCTGGGCGCAAGGTGGCTGTTCAGAAAACGAATGCAGTAAAAAAATATTTAGCCCGTTTGCCCAAGGGACAAACCGCCGATGACGGGAAAACAACGAATAACCGACAAAATTTCTACATATTTCCTTTCATGATTTGTCCTGCTGAAACGTCTTGTTTACTGAGAGCAGCCAAAACGTTTCCTGAACAGGCTCTGCAAAGGAGTAACCCATGTACAACTCGCAACTACCAACGGACGGTAGCCAGGCGTCACAAGGAGCTTCCATGAGTCCCCGCGCGAGCAGTTTCGCACCCAGCCCCGAACGCCAGGGCAATGAGCGCATTCGCCTGCTGCTCAAAAGCTTCGGTCTGCGTACCAGCCTGATTCGCCTGAAGGTCATCGACGCGCTGTTGGTCGCCGCGCAAAACGATCGACGCCTGGGCGTGCGCGGTGTGCACAGCCAATTGCTGGACCTGGATATTCCGTTGTCCTTTCTCAGCGTGCGCGAAGTGTTGAAGCGTCTGTGTGCCGAAGGTGTGGTCACCTTCAACCCGGACAAGAGTTACAGCCTGCATCCACAGGCTGCTGCCGTGCTCAATCACGATTGAAGCGTCCCGCGATCGCCGTCAGGGTTTGACCTTGCGGCGCATCACCCCGTTGATCACCACCACGACCACCGCCACACCGATGGCGATGTACTGGAACGTCTTCTCGCTGATCATCCCGGCATTTTGCAGCCACGACAGGCCGAGCATGATCGCCAGCACCGACAGCGCGATCAGTATCGAATATTTCAAACGTTGCTTCTGGGTCATTGCGGGTTCCTGAACCTTTCAAATGTATCCGGTTTGTATCCGGTTGCATGCCATGCACATACCGTGTTGCGGGGATGGGCTTTGATAAACGCGGTCTCATGTTACAGCCGATGAAGAGTTTTGGCTTCATGACGGCGTAACCATGAGGATTTTTGAAATGTTCCGTCGAATCACCTGGCTGATTCCCGTCCTTGCCGTGCTGACCTTGAGCGGCTGCATCATTTTCCCCCACGGCGGCTGGCATGACGACCACCATCGGTACCAGGAAGGTCCCGGTTATTACCAACATCGATAGGCGATGTCTCCCCGGATAAACGTTAAAAACTGTGTTCCCGGAACGAACGCGCCTGCTGAATAGCAGGCGCTTTCTGCCTCTAATCTGACCTGCGCGTGTAAGACCCTGATCAAGCTTTTGTAAGACTCTTCGAGCTGCAACGTTTTGCGCTTTTTTGATATTTCTGCTTATACCTTCCTGGTGTAATTCCCCCTCCTCACCGCCCTACCCTCTGCGCTCCTGATGCCTAACCACGAGCACACCCGCGCATGCAACGAACACTTATCGATATCAGCCCCGGACAAGCCCTCGGCTTCTGTCTGGCCGTCTCCCTGTTTGAACTGCTGACCTACATGGCCAGCGACCTGATCATGCCGGCAATGCTGGCCGTTACCCTGGAATTCGAAGCAGACGCGCGGCATGTTCCCTACGCATTCAATCTGTACCTGATCGGTGGTGTCTGCCTGCAATGGCTGATGGGGCCACTCTCCGACCGTTTTGGCCGGCGGCGGCTGCTGTTGAGCGGGTGCCTGTTGTTCGGCGTGGCCTGTGCCGCGACCTTTGGCTCCACCAGCATTGAGGCGTTCAACCTGCTGCGGCTGATGCAGGGGATGGGCCTTGGCTTCGTCGTTGCCGTCAGTTATCCGGCCCTGCAGGAAGTTTTCCGTGAAGCGGATGCCGTGCGCTTGATGGCACTGCTGGGCAATGTGGCCTTGCTGTCGCCGCTGCTCGGGCCATTGCTTGGCAGCCTGCTGCTCGAATGGCTGAGCTGGCGGACGCTGTTTCTCGGCCTGGGCCTGGCGGCGGCTATTGCCTGGCTGGGGCTGTATGTCTGCATGCCCGAGACAATCGGCGTCATGCGCAACGACGGCCAACAACAGGCACCCGTTGCGTTCAACGCACGGCAAATTGGGCAGCGCTATCTGACGCTGCTCGGCAACCGCCACTTCCTGTACGCCAGCTTCGCACTGGGCTTGATGAGCCTGCCCCTGATTGCCTGGATCGGGCTGTCGCCGCTGCTGCTGATGCAGTTGCTGGGCCTGTGCTCGCGCGAATACGGGCTGTGGCAAGTCCCGATCTTCGGCGCCGTGATTGTCGGCAATCTGATCCTTGATCGTTTGCTCGCCAGCCACTCGTTGACCCGGGTCATTCGCATTGCGCTATGGCCACTGTGCCTGGGCCTGATCGCATTGATCGGCACAGCCCTGTCCAGCGCTGCGCTGCCGCTGTTGATTGCCAGCCTGTCGCTATATGCCATTGGCCTGGGCATGAGCAATGCAGCGCTGTACCGGTTGGCACTCTTCGCCAGCGATGACAGCAAGGGCCTGGTTTCCGCGACCATCGGCATGCTCTCGATTGTCGTAATGGGCACGGGCGGTTCGCTGATAGCCGCTGTTGGCGGTGCCGACAGTCTCGAGGGTTTCGCCCTGTGCGCGGCACTCGCTGGCTTGCTGTGCCTGCCGCTGATCCAGCGTTTTGTGCACTTGTCGAAGCCACTCAACCTTGCACCGGCTTCACCTGAGGAGGCCCGCTAATGCACCTTTTCCCTCACAGTGACGCACTCTGTGCATCCACGGCCGCCTACTGTGCGGACTCGTTGGCGCCCGGTCTGTTTGATCGGGCCATGCTCGAAATCACGGGTTTTCACATCGAACAGACCCCAGGTTATGAGCATTGGCTAAACGCCAATGGCATTGCAGCCAAAGACCTCGAAACCCTGGAGGACTGGTCGCACCTGCCGCCGATTTTCGCCAATTTCTTCAAACAGCATTTGCTGCTCAGCCCCACTGGCGCGGACGCGCTGGAACTGACGTCCTCCGGCACCAGCGGGCAAAAAAGCCGCATGCGTTATGACGCGCGCAGCCTGGGTGCGGCACAGTACATGGTCGAGCGGATCTTTGCGCAGTACGGCTGGATTACACCGCATACGCCCTGCAATTACCTGTTGCTGAGCTACGAACCCCAGGCGCGAATCACCTTGGGCACATCGTTCACCGATCAGTTTCTGTGTGGCTTTGCCCCCGTCAATCGGGTGGTGTATGCGCTACGGGCCGACGGTGACGGTCATCGGTTCGATCTGTTCGGCGTGATCACGGCCCTGCAAGCGTTTGCTGAAGAAGGTTTGCCGGTGCGCATCTTCGGTTTCCCGGCTTTTCTATGGGAAACCCTGCAACGCATGCGCGCCACCGGCGCGACGGATCTGCAACTGCCGGCCGGGTCGCTGGCGTTCTTTGGTGGCGGCTGGAAAACCCGTGCCGCCGAAGAAGTCCCCAAGCAACAGTTGTACGCACGGATCCAGCAGCAATTGGGCATGGATGCCAAAGACTGTCGCGATGGCTACGGCGCCGTCGAGCACGCGGTGCCTTACATCGAGTGTGCCCACCACCATTTTCATGTGCCGGTCTATTCGAAAGTGTACGTACGCAGCCCCGTGGACTTTTCGGTCCTGCCCTATGGGCAGTGCGGTCTGCTCAGTCTGGTCTCGCCTTACATCTCGTCAAGTCCCGCCCACGCGGTGGTCATGAGCGACCTCGCCACGCTGTATCCCGCTGCAAGTTGCGGTTGTGGTCTGGCGAGCGACTGGTTCCAGTTGCATGGCCGCGCCGGCACGACGGCCGCGAGGAGCTGCGCCATGGCCGCTTCCGAATTCCTGAGGAAACTCTGATATGTACTTGATCAACGGAAAACTGCGCTGCGACTGCGATCTCGACAGTGCGCTGCAACAACTTTACCCGCAACTTCCAAATCAGCTGCAGACCCCCCTTGAGACCTCCACTTTACTGACCGCTGCGCAGGCGTTCGCCGAATGCCTGCAGCATCAACCTCCGGAGCTGTCACTCGACACCAGCCAGCGCCAAACCCTGATCGACTTTTGCCAGCCTGCGACGCTGCAGGCCAAGCTTGATCATGAGTTGGGCCTGCGACCCGATTCCCTGCGCCGCATCGACTATCGGCAGTCGCGTTTCGAGCGCTGGAGCCCTCTGGGACTGGTGGTTCACATCACGCCGGCCAACGCGCCGCTGTTGGCGTTCTGTGCAGTCCTGGAAGGTCTGTTGAGCGGCAACGTCAACTGGCTGCGGCCCAGCAGCAGCGACGGCGGACTCACTGCGCGCCTGCTCCAGAAATTGCTGGAATGTGACCCGAGCGGGCAACTCGCTGGTTACGTCGCGGTGTTGCCGACAACGAACGGACAAATCGGTCACCTGTGCAGACACGCCAACGGGGTCTCCGCCTGGGGCGGCGAAAGCGCGTTGCAAGCCATCCGCCTGCAGATCCCGCCAGGCTGTCGCTGGATCGACTGGGGTCACCGCATCAGCTTCGCCTACCTGACCCCGGATGCGGTATCGCCCGCCGTCCTCGATGCCATTGTCGATGAAGTCTGCCGCCTCGATCAGCAAGCCTGCTCCAGCCCACAATGGTTGCTGGTGGACAGCGACGATGTGAGCGAATTGAACGATATCGGGGCGCAACTGGCTGCCGCGTTCGAGCGTCGCACCGGGCACTGGCCGGCGCTCACCCCGACGCTCGAAGAAGCCTCACAAATCACCACCAGTACGGCGATGGCGCGGCTGGCGCAGAGTTTTGCCGGGCAGACCGGCCGGGTCTGGAGTACGCCGCACTGGCGGGTGATCTGGAGCCATGACCGTCAGCTCGAACCTTCTGCGCTGTTTCGCAGCCTGCTGCTCAAACCCCTGCCCCGCGAACTGCTCGGCGCTACGTTGTCGCCGTGGCGCAACGTACTGCAGAGCTGTGCCTTGCTGTGTCCTGAGGCGCAAATCGCTGAACTGGCGCAGACGCTGATCGCCGCCGGTGTGACCCGCATCGCCCCGATTGAAGCCATCCACGACGGCTACGACGGCGAACCCCATGACGGTGTTTACGCCCTGCAGCGCTTGAGCCGTCGCGTGTCGGTCAGCCTGCCGCCGGACGCGCTGGCGAGGTGTGCCACGCTTGACCGCCAGCCTCCTGCGCCAGCGCTATCAGGGGTGTCGATCATGGACAAGGCGACATTTGCAAGTCAGCCAGCGAACGCCAAGGCGCAACTGTACTTTCGGTCCGGCGGCAGCAGCGGTACACCCACACTTTCCGCTTTCAGTTACCAAGATTTCCAGCTTCAGATGCGTGCCACCGCCGACGGCCTGCTCGCGGCCGGCCTCGATCCGGCGCAAGACAACATCATGAACCTGTTCTTCAGCGGCGGGCTGTACGGCGGGTTTTCAAGTTTTGCCAAGGCGCTGGAACAACTGGAGGCCCGACACTGGCCGATGGGCGCTCCAGCGGATGACGATTACCGGGAGATCGCGCAACTGATCGTGCAACAACGGATCACGGTGCTGATCGGCATGCCCAGCACCGTGCACCGGTTGTTTCTCAATGAACAGCAGACGCTGCAGCGCTATGGCGCCATCGACAAGGTCTTTCTCGGTGGCGAGCACGTAAGCGCGCCCACCCGCGAGTTGTTGCAAAGCTGCGGAGTCAGGCTGATCCGGTCGGCGATTTACGGCAGTGTCGATGCCGGTCCGCTCGGCCATGCCTGCCAGGCCACGGCAGACGGCGTGTTCCACCTGATGAGCGATATCCAGCACCTGGAAATCGTCCATTTCGATCAGGACGCGCCGGTCGATCACGGTGAGTCGGGGCGTCTGTTGGTGACCTCCCGGGCGCGTCAGGGCCAGTCCGTGCAGCGCTATGACATCGGTGACAGCGGACGCTGGCTATCCGGCCCATGTCCCTGCGGTCTGACCTCACCGCGCTTCGAGCTGCTGCAACGGCATGGCAAATTGCTGCGCATCGCCACTGACTTCATCTCGCTGGCAACGCTGGCGCAGCGCCTGCAAGCACCGTTTCAACTGATCCTCGACCACGGCCCAGACGGCCGGGAACGCATGCGACTGCGCAGCCCTCTGGAGCCGGCTCAGGCCCATCTTCAACTGCAGGGCTATCAGACGCTGAGCACACTGGTGCAGACCGGACTGCTCACCGTGGACGTCGAGCAATGCGCCGTTGCGCAATTCGTCCGCAACAGACACAGCGGCAAGACACCGTCCGTGATTGATTCACGCCGCTGAAGACGGGCGCCTGCTGGCGCCCCACCGCTCCTTTCCCTATGAAACCACCATGAATACCACCACAGATTTGAATTCCTTGCTCGATTTTGCCCGCCGACATTCGCCTTATTACCGTGAACACTTCAAGGACGTTGCAGATCCCGTCAGCAGCTTGAACGAGCTGCCCCTGGTCGATCCCGGGCAGTACTGGCACGGCAGCCAGTCCCTGCAGCAGTGGTCGCCGTTGACCGGCCCGACCGCGGATGCGCTGGTGTTCCAGACCGGGGGGACCACCGGTTCAGGCAAACTGTCGCTGTTCACCCGCGGCGAATGGCAAACCCTGACGCGCGATTTCGGCAACCAGCTCACGGCACAACTGAACCCCGGCGACCGGGTCGCCAATCTGTTCTTCGTCGGTGACCTGTATGCCAGCTTCATTTTCGTCCACGATGCCCTGGCACATGTCGAGACGCCCGTCAGCGAGTTCCCGTTCACCGGGGCCGTCGATAGCGCCATACTGGCCAAGTCGATCGTGGCGAACCGGATCAACGTGCTGGCTGGCGTGCCGGCGCAACTGTTGAAATTTGCCGCCTGGCTCGAGCGTCGGTCGCAGGTTCTGGAGGGCGTCGAAACCCTGCTCTACGGCGGCGAGAGCCTGTTCGGCGCACAGCTGCAAGTGCTGCGCCGGGTGCTTCCGAACGCGCGTATCGCCTCCATCGGTTACGCCAGCGTCGATGCCGGACTGATCGGCGTCAGCACTCGCGATTGCACTCTGGGCGAACACCGGATGCTGGAGCGCCACAGCGTGCTGGAGATCATCGATGAGGTGAGCGGCGCAGTCATCGAAGAATGCGACCGTAACGGCAAACTGGTCATGACCAATCTGACCCGTCGCCTGATGCCCGTCATCCGCTATCCCGTCGGCGATCTGGCGTGCTGGCGTGAACCACCCGGCACGCCCATGCGCAAATTCGCGCTGATGGGACGCAGCATGAGCAGCCAGCGCGTGCGGGTGGGCGTTTTGAGTCTGGACATGCGTGACATTGGCGACCTGGTGCAAAGCCTCGGTACCAGCGCCGACTGGCAATTGGTCATCGAGCAGCAGGGAAAAAAAGACCTGCTGAGTCTCAGATGGGTACCCGACAGGCATATGCAGGATATCGCCCAGGCCAGCGCAAACCTGCGCAGCACGTTGATCGAGCAATATCCGTTGATCGAGAAGCTGCACGGCGAGCAATTGCTCGATCTGCGTGTGATCGCCTGCGCCAGCGATGAACTGACGTGTCATCCACGTTCCGGCAAGCATCAGCGGGTTGTGGACCGGCGCGACTATCAGACTCCGTGCGAGCAGCAAGCCTGATGGCCAAGACAATTCTGCGGCGTTATCGCATCACCGACGCACCGGCAGTCAATGGTCTGTTCGAAGCCATTTACGGCACTCGTTATCCTCAACCGCATGTGTATCTGCCGTGCATGATCAATCAGAATCACAGTGACGGACGCTGGCACTCGCTGGTGGCGGAGGTGAACGAGCAGATTCGCGGGCATGCCACCCTGTTTCGCCGGTCTGGCAGATCCTCACTGGCAGAACTGGCACTGACGGTGGTACATCCGGATGCCCGCGGGCAGAACATCGCCACACAGTTGGGCCAGCAATTGCTGATTCATGCCCAGGCACTGGATTGCCGGGGCGTCACCATCAAGCAGGTCACGCACCATCCGTACACTCAGCGTATGGCCGCCAGTCTCGGCTTTCACAGCTGCGGTCTGTTGCCGGATTACGCCTCTTCGCCCTTCGATGGGCAGGGCCGAGAGACGATCATTGTCGGCCACTACGACATCGAGGGCTTTCAACGCCCGCTGCCCGCGCTGGTCTGGCCAACGGATTGCGGCGAATTGATGTCGCATCTGGAGGGGGCGTTTGGTACCACCGACAAAGCCGCGCTCTGGAGAGGCCCGAAGGTCCATGTCGAACACGCCTGGGGGCGCTATGACATCGTGCTGAAGGAACTCGATGACAACCTGCTCAGGCAACTTGAGCGACTGCCGGTGCAATGGCTGGTTTCGCTAAGGCTCAGGCTCGCCCAGGGTTTTCCCGCCGCAATGGGCCAACTTGCCGATGTAGGTTTCGCTTTCACCGGGATCGTCCCCGATGAGCGTAGCGAGGGCTGGCTGGCGCTGTTTCATCGCGGCTACCAGCCGTCAGCGCTGACATTGCACTGTCCGCACATGCAACGCTTGCACGACCAAGCCCGACAGGTCGGGCAAATGTACCGAGGCTAAAAAAACGGCCCGCCCACAAAATGGGCGGGCCGTTTTCAAGATTCAGGCCTTGGCTTTGACGCCTTGATCCACCGGTTTCGGCGCGTTGCCTTCACCGTAGGTTTTCAGGTTTTGCAGCACGTAGATCGCCTTTTTGAATTCGGGGATCAGGTTCTTGCCGTAAGCGTTGCCATTGAGGCCATTGCTCTGGATCGCGTCGAGCTGGGTGGCGAAATATTCCAGTGCGTTGAATTTGGCATCGACGTCTTTGGTCACGCCGAACCGGTCGAACTTGTCGCCGGCATTGAGCAAAGTGAACGAGGTGATCTCGGAGATCAGCCCGCGGCTGCGCAGGAAAACGCTCAGATTGCCCAGTTGTTTGACCGAAGTGTTCGACGGGTCGAAGCCCTTGATGTTCTTGCGCAGGCCCTGCTTGTCCATTTCTGCGGTGTTCAGCGCGTTCGGATCGTTGCCGACCATGGTCAGCATCTGCTGCACCTTGACGCTTTGATTCACCTGCTTTTTCGCGCCCGTATTGCGAACCAGCACCCCTGCCTTGCTTTCCCAACCACCGACAATGCCGATCGTCATGAGAAGACTCCCTGTGAAATAACCATGAAATGTCCTTGGTGACACTTTGAATGACGCGAAGTATCTACCGGCCAACTAGTGGCACCAACCCTTTTAGTGCAGTCGCTTACAATTTCTGTACATTCTCGATACAAATCACCGCAAGCTCACTATCACGGGGCTTCATGGCAGTTTGACGATGGCTGGCGATGCTTTTTTCGTATCGGTTAAACAGGCGGTCAATTCATTTGTATCAGGGTCGATACGCCCCTTCTGTCAGCCCGAAACTTTCTTGCACGAAAGTACCTAAAGCTTCCCCCTTCGCCGACGATACGCTGGTGTAACCCCGCCGTTTCTCCCTCGACCCCACAATAAGAATCGCAGCTCAAGGACCGGTCTCCATGCCCGCATTCCGCACCATTCAGGCTCGCTACACGTTATTTCTGGTTCTTTTCATCCTGCTGCTGTCGGTGTTGACCGTGGTCGGTATCAGCCAATTGGTCGCACCCAAGCTGCGGCATACCGAAGAACAGGTGGTGCTCAATCGCATCGCCGAAGTCGCCGAGCAGATTCAGGGCGAACTCAATAAGGTTCAGTCGCAGCAGCGCAGCATCACTCAGACCATTCCGCTGCTCGACAGCGCGGCCATCGACACAGTGTTGCCGGGGCTGGTGGATCAGTACGGCGAACTGAAAGTGTTTGGTGGCGGGATTTGGCCGTTGCCGGGTCAGCGCGAAGCCGGACGTAACAAGTTCAGCACGTTCTGGCACCGCGATGCCTCGGGCAAACTGGCGGTGAACACCTTCTGGAACAGCGACGCGGCGCCGAACTACTACGACCAGAGTTGGTACAAGGGTGGCATGCAGACCCCGCGCGGCCAGTGCGCCTGGGCGGCCGCCTATAAAGACGATGCGAGCGCCGAGCCGCGCACCAACTGCGCCATGGCGATCCAGAAAAACGGCGCGGCCTGGGGCGTGTCAACCATCGACGTGACGCTGGGCTTCTTCAACGATCTGGTGGCGCGCAAGGAAAAAGACCTCAACGCCGAAATGCTGATCGTCGAGGCCGACGGCAAGATCATCAGCAACAGCTCGCGCATCAGCGGCCCGATCGTACTGAAGAACATCAGCGAGCTGGCCGCCGGTTCGACTTTCGCCAGTCAGGTCAAGGCGGGTCTGCAAAACCGTGATCAGGCGCAACGCGTCGAGTTCGACAACAATGGCGAGGCCAGCACGTTCTTCATGCGCCCGATCGAAGGCACGCCGTGGTTCCTCGCCACCGCCCTGCCAACGAAAATGCTCACCGCCCAGCGTGACGACGTGCTCAGCAGCCTGAGCCTGCTGCAGATTCCGCTGGTGATTCTGCTGGTGCTGTTGCAGGTGTATGCGATCCGCCAACTGGTGTCGCGAATGAAGGCGCTCAAGGCCAATATCGATTCGTTGTCCAGCGGCGATGCCGATCTGACCCGGCGCATCACCATCCGCGCCGAAGATGAACTGGGCGCCATCGGGCACTCGGTCAACACCTTTATTGCCTACCTGCAGAACATGATCGGTGAAGTGACGCAGGCCACCGGCGCCATGGCCTCAAGCCTCGACGATCTGCAACGCACGTCGGCCAACACCAGCCAGATTCTGCTGCGCCATGCATCGGAAACCGATCAGACCGTTACCGCCATCACCGAGATGAGCTCGACGGCCGAAAGCGTCGCGCAGAACGCCGCAGAAACCGCAGCGTTCACCCAGCGCGCCAACGAAAACGCCGACCGTTCGCGGGTGGTCGTCGGTGAAGCCACCAACAGCGTGGTGGCCTTGATCGATGAAGTGGCCAGCGCCACCAAAAAAGTCGAGAACATGCAGCAGGACGCCCAGCGCATCACCGAGATTCTCGGGGTGATCGGCGCCATCGCCGGCCAGACCAACCTGCTGGCGCTCAACGCCGCCATCGAAGCCGCCCGGGCCGGTGAACAGGGTCGCGGCTTTGCCGTGGTGGCCGACGAAGTCCGCGCCCTCGCCGCCCGCACTCAGGCCAGCACCTCGGAGATCAACGAAATGCTGACTCGCCTGACCCAAGGCGTGAGCTCCTCGGTCAGCGCCATGGAAAACACTCAGGCCAGTTGCCAGTCGGCCGCCGACGCCACAGCACGGGTCAACTCGGGTCTGGATGAAATGGCCGGCTCGGTCAGTCACATCAACAGCCTCAGCACGCAGATCGCCACCGCTGCCGAACAGCAGAGCGCAGTCACCGAAGAGATCAACCGCAGCATGGTGCAGATCCGGCACATGGTCGAAGAACTGGTGCACAGCGGCCAGGCCAGCGAACGCAACACCCACCAGCTGCTGGAAGCCAACAACCGGGTGAGCGCGATCATGGGGCGGTTCAAGGTTCGTTGAGCCTGACAGATTTGTAATCTCCCTCTCAGCAGGCTGTCAGGCTTGATCAATGATCATCCTGCCAGCCTGTCTTGTATCAACTTGAAACACTCCGTTGATGCCGGGCAGGATAATCCGGTCAAAATGCTTTCCTTTTTGATCGTCATCCGAGCCGAGAATCCATTATGCGAACCTCCCTGCGACTGACCGCCCTCAGCGCCCTCAGCGCCCTGCTTCTCTCCTCCCTGGCCCAGGCGGCCGACCTGATTCCGATCGAAGTGCATCGCGATGCCAATTGCGGCTGCTGCAAAAAATGGATCAGCCACCTCGAAGCCAACGGCTTCAAAGTCGAAGACCACGTCGAAAGCGACATGAGCCGCTTCAAGCAGCAACACGGCGTACCACCGCGCCTGGGCTCGTGCCATACCGCGCTGATCAACGGCAAGTTCGTTGAAGGCCACGTGCCGGCTGAACAAGTGCTGGCCCTGAGCAAGCGTGACGATCTGTTGGGTATCGCCGCACCGGGCATGCCCATGGGGTCGCCGGGCATGGAAATGGACGGCATGAGCGATGCCTATCAAGTGATCGGCCTGAAGAAGGACGGCACGGATGTGGTGGTGGCGGACTACCCGGCGCATTGATGGCTGCCGGTTACCTCGGGCTGTTCGCGGCGGCGTTCGGCGCTGCGACGCTGCTGCCGCTGCAATCCGAAGCACTTCTGGTCGGGCTGATCGCCAGCGATCATTACTGGCTCTGGGGTCTGTTGGGCGTGGCGACGCTGGGCAATGTCCTCGGTTCGCTGGTCAACTGGTGGCTGGGGCGCGGCCTCGAACGGTTTCAGGATCGCCGCTGGTTTCCGGTCAGCGCGAAACACATGGCCACCGCGCGCAAACATTACGAGCGTTACGGTCACTGGTCCCTGCTGCTCAGCTGGCTGCCGGTGATCGGTGATCCGCTGACCCTGATCGCCGGCGTCATGCGCGAACCACTCGGGCGCTTTCTATTGATCGTCACCCTGGCCAAAGGCGCGCGCTACGCCGTGGTGGCGATGCTGACCCTGGGCTGGCTCGGTTGAACATTCTGCACGCGGCGTTGCCTGTGGTTAACGTCGCCCTAATCCGGGCGTTACAGCATTGGCCGATTTTCATGGAGTTTGCCCTTATGTCCGTCACGCTCTCCCGCTGGCTGCCCGGTCTGTTCCTCAGCGCCGCGCTGCCGCTGTTTGCCCATGCCGCCGCAACTGAAGCAGCCCCCGCCGACGGCCCGACTTATGGTCCGGAGCTGCAGGGTTTTCAGTATCCCTACACACTCAAGCACTTTGCCTTTCAGTCCCAGGGTAAATCCCTGCAGATGGGTTACATGGACGTCGCCGCCCATGGCAAGGCCAACGGCCGCACCGTGGTGCTGATGCACGGCAAGAATTTCTGCGCCGCCACCTGGGACAGCTCGATCAAGGCCTTGAGCGAGGCCGGTTACCGGGTTGTTGCGCCGGATCAGATCGGCTTCTGCACCTCGAGCAAGCCCGACCACTATCAGTACAGTTTCCAGCAACTGGCGACCAACACCCAACAACTGCTCAAGGCCCTCGGCATCCAGAAAGCCACGCTGCTCGGCCATTCCACCGGCGGCATGCTCGCCACCCGCTACGCGCTATTGTTCCCGGAACAGGTCGAACAACTGGCGCTGGTCAACCCGATCGGTCTGGAGGACTGGAAAGCCCTCGGCGTGCCTTATCGCACCGTCGATCAGTGGTACCAGCGCGAACTCAAGGTCACCGCCCAAGGCATTCGCGACTACGAGCGCAACACCTATTACGACGGCCGCTGGAAACCCGAATTCGACCGTTGGGTCGACATGCTCGCGGGCCTGAGCAATGGGCCAGGCAAGACCCAGGTGGCATGGAACTCGGCGCTGATCTACGACATGATCTTCACCCAGCCGGTGTACTACGAGTTCAAGGACCTGAAAATGCCGACCCTGTTGCTGATCGGCACGTCCGACACCACGGCCATTGGCAAGGATCTCGCCTCCCCCGAGGTCAAGGCAAAAATCGGCCACTATGAGGTGCTCGGCAAGCAAGTCGCCAAACTGATTCCACAGTCGACGCTGGTGGAGTTTCCCGGCATGGGCCACGCGCCGCAGATGGAAGAGCCGGCGAAATTTCACCAGGCCTTGCTCGGCTGGCTGAACAACCCCAATCCCGTTCGTTGATGAGGTAAGGCTGATGGCGGTGCAGATTGCAGTGATCGATGACTGGCAGGATGTGGCGCGGGACGTGGTCGACTGGTCGGTGCTCGACAGCATCGGCGAAGTGACGTTTGTGCACGACTACCCGGCGGACAACGCCACACTGGCCGAACGTCTTGGCCAGTACCAGGTGATCTGCGTAATGCGCGAGCGCACGCGTTTCGACCAGGACCTGCTGCAGCGCCTGCCCAACCTCAAGCTGCTGGTCACCGGCGGCATGCGCAACGCGGCGCTGGACATGCAGGCGGCTGCCGACCTCGGGATCAAGGTCTGCGGCACCGACAGCTATAAGCACGCGGCGCCGGAACTGACCTGGGCGCTGATCATGGCCGCCACGCGCAATCTGCTGAACGAAGCCAATGCCCTGCGCGCCGGCGGCTGGCAGCAAGGGCTGGGCGGTGATTTGCACGGTAAAACCCTGGGCATTCTTGGTCTGGGCAGCATCGGTCAAAAGGTCGCGCAATTCGGTCAGGTATTTGGCATGCGCGTAATTGCCTGGAGTGAGAATCTCACCGCCGAACGCGCTGAAGCCGTCGGCGTGACCCGGGTCAGCAAACAGCAACTGTTCGAGCAGGCCGATGTGCTGTCGGTGCATCTGGTATTGAGCGAGCGCAGCCGTGGGCTGGTCGACGCACAGGCGCTGGACTGGATGAAACCCGGCGCGCTGCTGGTCAACACCGCCCGCGGGCCGATCGTCGATGAAGCGGCGCTGATCAAGGCGCTGCAGAAACGCAAGATCGCCTCAGCGGCGCTGGATGTGTTCGATCAGGAACCGCTGCCTGAACTGCACCCGTTTCGCACGCTGGACAATGTGCTGGCCACACCGCATGTGGGGTATGTCAGCCGACAGAACTATGCGCAGTTCTTTGCACAGATGATCGAGGATATTCAGGAGTGGGCAGCGGATAATCCAATCAGGATCCTCAACTGACCCCGTGTAGGAGCTGCCGAAGGCTGCGATCTTTTGATCTTGATCTAAAAAAACAAGATCAAAAGATCGCAGCCTTCGGCAGCTCCTACAGGTGCATCCGTGTTCAGCAGATCAACAAACTGACCGCACCACAACAGTGCACCTTGCCTTTCCGCTAGCACAAAATCGTGACCGGCCAGTCACCGTTTTAGCCCTCTCCCTCAAAAAAACCTGCCCTTCGTCGGTGCGTTCCTGCTTGAACACCACGGTTTTCGCTGCCTGCAAACCGATTGTCGAACAATTTACCCGTTTGCTCTCGCCCGCTCTAGGATCTGGCCTAGACTGATTTTCGCGGGTTAAAACCGGCCAGTCACAAACCCGAAAAATTGTCGAAACTTTTGCCGATGGCGGCGGGTCATCTGAAAGGCAGGCTCAACGCGACTGGTGCAATCCTTGCAACGGCCCTTTCACCCATTCTGCTTGCGCGTGTTGGGTAGCGTTTGCTCACCGATGCGTGGCGCGTTTGCGCCCGGCCACAGGATTTGGCCACAGCTTGTTCGATACAAGAATCAGATCAACGACACGGGAGATTCATATGATCAGTGCGGCATTGGATATTCAGGGAGAGCGTGCTCAGCAGGCGGTTGGTGAATCGAGCACCATGAGTCTTCCCGGCAGCCGGTCGATCAGCGTCCCGGGCACCAAAACGCTGACGCCAGTCGCCAGCCAGAATCCGAACAAGAAGAAAGTGCTGTTCGTCACCTCGGAAATCGCCGACCTGGTGAAGACCGGCGGTCTGGGTGACGTCTCCGCCGCCCTGCCCCGCGCCATGGCGCACTTGCACGATGTGCGGGTGTTGATCCCCGGTTACCCGCAGGTGATGCACAGCGAGAACCCGATCCATATCATCGGCGAACTCGGCGGCCATGCCGCACTGCCCCCGTGCAAGATCGGGCGCATGGACATGCCGGACGGACTGGTGATCTACGTCCTGATCTGCCCTGAACTGTATGAACGTGAAGGCTCGCCCTACGGCGCCAACAATGGCCGCGACTGGCCCGACAACCATATCCGTTTCGCCCGCCTGGGTCTGGCCGCTGCCGACATCGCCGCCAACCTCGCACAAATTCACTGGTGCCCGGATCTGGTGCACGCCCACGACTGGCCGGCCGGTCTGGCTCCTGCCTATATGCACTGGCGCGGGCAGCGCACGCCGACCCTGTTCACCATTCACAACCTGGCCTATCAAGGCGTGACCAGCCTCGGCTCGTGCCCGGAACTCGGCATCCCGACCCATGCCCTGCAACAGGAAGGCATGGAGTTTTACGGCAAGATGTCGTTCCTCAAGGCCGGCATGGCCTATTCGAGCCACATCACCACGGTCAGCGCGACCTATGCGCAGGAAATCACCACCCCGGATTTCGGCTGCGGTCTCGACGGTTTTCTCGCCGCCAAGACCCAGCAAGGCTTGCTCAGCGGCATTCCCAACGGCATCGACGAAAGCTGGGATGCGGCGACTGATCCGCACCTGTTCGCACCGTTCGCCATCGGCGACTGGGAAGGCAAAGCGATCAACGCCGCCCATGTGCGTGAACTGTTTGGTTTGAGCGACTCCAGCGGCCCGCTGTTTGCCGTGGTTTCGCGACTGGTCTATCAAAAAGGTCTGGACCTGACGCAAGCCGTCTCCGAATACATCGTGCAGAACGGCGGCCAGATCGCAATCATCGGCCGTGGCGAGCCGGAAGAAGAACAGGCCATGCGTGAACTGGCGCTGCGCTTCCCCGGGCAGATCGGCGTGCGCATCGGCTTCAATGAAACCGACGCCCGCCGCATGTTCGCCGGCAGCGATTTCCTGCTGATGCCGTCGCGTTACGAGCCTTGCGGCCTCAGTCAGATGTACGCCCAGCGTTTCGGCTCGTTGCCGGTGGCGCGCAATACCGGCGGGCTGGCCGACACCATCGAGAATGGCGTCACCGGATTCCTTTTCGACGAATCCACCGCCGACAGCTACCGCGAAGCCCTGAGCCGTGCGTTCAAGGTCTTCGCCTTCCCCGAATTGCTCAACGCGATGCGCTGCCGGGCCATGGCCGCGCCGTTCAACTGGTGCAAAGCGGTCGAACCCTACGCCGAACTCTACGAACGACTGGTCGCCAAGGCGCTGGGTAAAGCCGGCCACAAATAACTCAGGGAGCTTTTCACGATGCCGTTACGGACCCAAGAAAACTGGCCCCACGGCGCGATCATGCAGGACGCCGAACACACTCAGTTTGCGCTGTGGGCACCGGATGCGTTTTACGTCAGTGTCGAACTTGAAGACGGCCAGTCCCTGCCGATGTTGCCGCAGGGTGATGGCTGGTTCGTGATCAAGGCCCAGTGCCCGGCGGGCACCCGCTACCGCTTCAACATCGACGGTGAACTGGAGGTGCCTGACCCGGCCTCCCGTGCTCAGGACGGTGATCTTGACCGTCACAGTGTGGTGGTCGATCCGCTGGCCTACGACTGGCGGCACACCACCTGGCACGGCCGGCCGTGGAGCGAGGCGGTGATCTACGAGCTGCATGTCGGCGCACTCGGCGGTTTTGCGGAAGTCGAGCAGCATCTGGCGCGTCTGGTCGAGCTGGGGATTACCGCCATCGAACTGATGCCTGTCGCGCAATTTCCCGGTACCCGCAACTGGGGTTACGACGGCGTCCTGCCTTTCGCACCGCAAGCCTCCTATGGCAGCCCGGAACAACTCAAACACCTGATCGACAGTGCCCACGGCCACGGGCTGGCGGTGATTCTCGATGTGGTCTACAACCACTTCGGCCCTGACGGCAATTACCTCGGTCGCTACGCCAAAGGTTTTTTTCGCGAAGACAAGCACACGCCTTGGGGGGCGGCGATCGACTTCCGCCGCCGTGAAGTGCGGGACTTCTTTATCGAAAATGCGCTGATGTGGGTGCTCGAATACCGTTTCGACGGTCTGCGCCTGGACGCAGTGCACGCGATCGAAAGCCCGGATTTCCTGCCGGAGCTGGCACAACGCATCCGGCAACAGATCGATCCGACGCGTCACGTCTGGCTGACCGTGGAAAACGAGCTCAACCAGTCGAGCCTGCTCGAAGAGGATTACGACGCCCAGTGGAACGACGACGGGCACAACGCCCTGCACGTGCTGCTGACCGGCGAAACCGACGCCTATTACGCTGACTATGCGCTGCAACCCACTGAGCAACTGGCCCGCTGCCTGAGCCAGGGCTTCGTGTTTCAAGGCCACATCACCCGCCACGGCGAACCTCGCGGTGAGCCCAGTGAACACCTTCCCTCGACCGCTTTCATCCTGTTTCTGCAGAACCACGACCAGATCGGTAACCGGGCCTTCGGCGAACGCCTGCATCAATTGGCCGACCCACGTGCCGTGCAGGCCGCCACCGTGCTGTTACTGCTGTCGCCGATGATTCCGCTGATGTTCATGGGCGATGAGTTCGCCGCCGAGCAACCGTTCCTGTTCTTCACCAGCCACCACGGTGAATTGGCGGATCTGGTGCGCGAAGGCCGGCGCAATGAGTTCGCCGCGTTCAGCGCCTTCACCGATCCGCACCAGCGCGAAAAAATTCCCGACCCGAATGCCGAACAGACCTTCCACGCCTCACAGCCACGCTTGATCGGCAGCGGCAGCGCAAAACAGCAGGAAACCCTCGCGCTGTACCGACGCCTGCTGCAATTGCGCCATCAATACATCATTCCCAACCTGTCCGGCACTCAGGCGCTCGGGGCGCACATGCTCGGTCGTGGCGCGGTCAGTGCGCGCTGGCGCCTGGGCGATGGCAGTGAGCTGCGAATTGACCTGAACCTCAGCGACACGCCAGTGGTCAACCCAGCACAGAGCGACGCTGTGTGGCTGTTTCAGCAACCGCCCGCCGTTGCCCTGTCGGAACCGGGCCAACTGCCCGCGTATTGCGCGCTTGTCAGCCTCACGGCCGCAACCCCCTTGCAACCTCTGGATGGAGAGCGCCTATGAGCGATGCGCAACTGGAAATACTCGCAAGCCGCGCCGGCCTCGCCGTCGACTGGATCGACGCCAACGGCCGCCCGCAGAAAGTCGCCCCGGCGGTACTGCGCAATGTCCTTACCGGGCTGGGTCATCCGGCCAACACCGCGCAGGAAATCGATGCCAGCCTGCTGCAACTGCAACAAGTACAGCAAGATCGCCACTTGCCGCCGCTGTTGACCGCCGATGTCGGGGTCGGCGTTGATCTGGCTCGCTATTTCGAGCCCGAGACGCCTTGCGAAATCCACCTCGAGGACGGTTCCCGCCTTAACCTCAAACTCGACGCCGAAGCGAAATTGCCCGGGTTGATCCCGGTCGGTTATCAGCAGGTCCATATCGCCGATCAATATTTCACTCTGGCCGTGGCCCCCGAGCGCTGCTTCAGCGTGGGCGATGCGGTGGACAACCCGATCCCTCGCGTCTGGGGCCTGAGTGCGCAACTGTACAGTCTGCGTCGCCCCGGCGACTGCGGCTTTGGTGACACCCAGGCGCTGGAGGAACTGGCTCGTGTGGCCGGCGAACGCGGCGCCGATGCGCTGGCGATCAGTCCGTTGCACGCGATGTTCAGCGCCGACACCGGGCGCTACAGCCCTTATTCGCCCTCCAGCCGTCTGTTTCTCAACCCCCTGTATGCCGCACCGGGCGCCATCCTTGGCGAACGGGCCTTGCGCGATGCGATCGACGCCAGCGGGCTGGCGGAACAATTTCGTCAACTGGAAGATTCGAAACTGATCGACTGGCCGACCGCCGCCAACGCCAAACAGGCATTGCTGCAAGCCTTGTACGAAGGTTTTGTCGCCGGCGAGCATCCGTTGCACCCGGACTTCGCCAGTTTCCGTCATGCCGGTGGCGAAGCACTGGAAAACCACTGCCGCTTCGAAGCGATCCAGGAAATGCGCGCCGCCCGTGGCGAAAGCCTCGACTGGCGCGAATGGCCGGAACACTGGCACGACCCGCGCGGTGCCGCCCTTGAAGCCTTTGCCGAGGAATATGCCGAACGCATCGGTTACTTCGCCTTCTGTCAATGGCTGATCCACCGCTGCCTGGAGCGCGCGCAGACGGCTGCCCGTAGCGCCGGCATGGGCATCGGCCTGATCGCCGACCTCGCGGTCGGTGCCGACGGCGCCGGCAGTCAGGCCTGGAGCTTTCAGGATGAATTGCTCGCCTCGCTCACCGTGGGCGCGCCCCCGGACATCCTCAACCGCTCCGGTCAGGGCTGGGGGATTTCCGCATTCTCTCCAGAGGGCCTGATACGCAACGGCTTTCGCGCGTTCATCGACATGCTCCGGGCCAACTTCGCCCATGCCGGCGGACTGCGCATCGATCATGTGATGGGCCTGCAACGCCTGTGGGTGATCCCCAATGGCGCCGCTCCGGCCGATGGCGCTTATCTGTATTACCCGTTCGACGACCTGCTGCGCCTGCTGACCCTCGAATCCCATCGGCATCAGGCCATCGTCCTCGGCGAAGACTTGGGCACGGTGCCCGAGGGGCTGCGAGAAAAGCTCAGCGCGCGTTCGATTCTCGGCATGCGCGTGCTGTTGTTTGAGCAGGACAACACCCGTTTCAAGCCGATCCTTGACTGGCCGGACAACGCACTGGCGACCACCAGCACCCACGATCTGCCGACGCTCAACGGTTGGTGGCACGGCCGTGACATCGACTGGAATGCGCGCCTGGGCTTTGTCGATGCCAACGGTGAAATCGACTGGCGCCGTCATCGCCAGCGCGAACGCGAAGGCCTGCGCGGAGCCCTGAGTCAGGACCCGCAGAACTTTCGCGAAGAGTCCCACGAAGCCGATCAGGTGGTGGACGCCAGCGTGCGTTTCCTCGGCCACACCCGCGCGCCGCTGGTGTTGCTGCCGCTGGAGGATGCGCTGGGCATCGACGAACAAGCCAACCTGCCGGGTACCATCGACAGCCATCCGAACTGGTCGCGGCGCCTGCCCGGCAACAGCGAAGCGTTGCTCGACGGCACCGATGCCGCGCGGCGTCTGGAATTGCTGGCCTGTGCCCGCCTGCAAGCTGCCGAGCGTGACCAATGAACCAGACGCTCATCCAGCCCCTGCGCGCCACCCTGCGCCTGCAATTTCACAAGGGTTTCACGTTGGAACACGCGGTGCCGCTGGTGCCGTACTTTGCCCGCCTTGGCATCAGCCACCTCTACGCCTCACCGCTGCTCGCGGCCCGCGCCGGCTCCATGCACGGCTACGATGTGGTCGACCCGACCCAGGTCAATCCGGAACTCGGCGGCGAACCGGCGCTGCGGCGTCTGGTCAGCGCCCTGCGCGAACACAACATGGGGCTGATCCTCGACATCGTCTCCAACCACATGGCCGTCGGCGGCGGGGACAATCCGTGGTGGCTCGACCTGCTGGAATGGGGCCGACTCAGCCCTTACGGCGAGTTCTTTGACATCCAGTGGCACTCACCGGACCCGTTGATGGAAGGCCAGTTGCTGCTGCCGTTTCTGGGCAGCGATTACGGCGTCGCGTTGCAGGAAGGCACGCTGAAACTGCACTTCGACGCACAACAAGGGCGCTTTCACGTCGAGCATTACGAACACCACTTCCCGATCTGCCCGAATGACTACGGTGAACTGCTCAAACCCGTTGAGCCGTTGAAGTCACTGGCTGATCGTTTCAGTGCGTTGAGCTACCAGACCGATGCGCATGCGCTGGCGATGCCGCTCAAAGCTGAATTGAAGGAGCTGGCAAGCGATCCGCAGATCTTCGCCGCGATCGAGGAAAGTCTCGCGCATTACGACTCCACCACTGCCGAAGGTTTCGACAAGCTGCACCAATTGCTCGAACGCCAGAGCTACCGTCTGGCCAGTTGGCGCACCGCAGCGGATGACATCAACTGGCGGCGCTTTTTCGACATCAACGAACTCGGCGGCCTGCGTGTCGAGCGTCCGGCGGTGTTCGAAGCGACTCACGGCAAGATTTTCCAGTTGATCGCCGAAGGGCTGGTCGACGGTTTGCGCATCGACCACATCGACGGCCTCGCCGATCCGCGCGGTTATTGCCGCAAACTGCGTCGGCGCCTTGATCTGCTTGCGCCAGGCCGGCACTTGCCGATCTACGTCGAGAAGATTCTCGGTGAAGGCGAAACCCTGCGCACCGACTGGGCAGTGGATGGCAGCACCGGTTACGAGTTCATGAATCAGCTCTCGTTGCTGCAACACGACCCCGATGGAGAACACGTCCTCGGCGACCTCTGGCAGCGGCGTACCGAGCGTCCGGCGGCGTTCATCGAAGAAGCGCAACTGGCGCGCCAGCAGATTCTCAACGGCTCGCTGGCCAGCGACTTCGAAAGCGTCGCTCAGGCGCTGCTGCAAGTTGCCCGGGACGACCTGATGACCCGAGACCTGACCCTCGGCGCGATTCGCCGTGTGTTGCAGGCGCTGATCGTGCATTTTCCGGTGTATCGCACCTACATCAGCGCACTCGGTCGTTCGGCGCAGGATGAGCACTTCTTCCAGCAAGCCATGGACGGCGCCCGGCAGACCCTGAGCGAAGGCGACTGGCCGGTGCTCGACTGCGTGGCCGCGTGGCTCGGTGGCACGCCGTGGCGGCACACCCCGCGCGGACGCTCACGCAAGATTCTCAAGCACGCCTGCGTACGTTTCCAGCAACTGACCTCCCCAGCGGCGGCCAAAGCCGTGGAAGACACCGCGCTGTACCGCTCGGCGGTGCTGCTGTCGCGCAACGACGTCGGCTACAACACCGAACAGTTCAGCGCACCGCTGAGTGACTTCCACGCGATCAATCAACAGCGCATGGAGGCGTTTCCCGACAACTTGCTGGCCACCGCCACCCATGACCACAAACGCGGCGAGGACACCCGTGCGCGGCTGGCGGTGCTCAGCGAGCGCAGCCACTGGTACGCCGAACAGGTCGAGTTGTGGCGCGCCCTCGCTCGTCCGCTGCGTGACGATGATCAACAGCCCTCGTCCGCTGATGAACTGATCCTCTATCAAGCCCTGCTCGGCAGTTGGCCGCTGCACTTGCGCGATGATGATCAGGCCGGTTTGGCCGATTACGCCGAGCGGATCTGGCAATGGCAGCAGAAAGCCCTGCGCGAGGCCAAGCTGCAAAGCAGTTGGAGTGCGCCGAATGAAGCCTATGAAAACGCTGCGCAGGCGTTCACTCAACGCCTGCTCACCGGTGAAGCAGGCGAGTTGCTGCGCGCCGCGCTGAGCAAGACCGTGAACAGTATCGCTGCGGCTGGCGCCCTCAACAGTCTGGCGCAAACCTTGCTGCGCATGACTGTGCCGGGGGTGCCGGATCTGTATCAGGGCAACGAGTTCTGGGATTTCAGCCTGGTCGATCCCGATAACCGCCGGCCGGTGGACTACGCCGCTCGCGAGCAGGCCCTGCATGAGCGTGTTGAAGTCGAGACTCTGCTGGCGAACTGGCGTGACGGGCGTATCAAACAAGCGCTGATCGCCGAGGTGCTGAACCTGCGCGTCGAACACGCCGAGCTGTTCCGGCGCGGCGCGTACCAGGCCTTGGAGGTACTGGGCGAGCAGGCGCACAACGTGCTCGCGTTTGCCCGTGAGCACGAGGGGATGTACGCCATCGTGATCGTCCCGGTGCGCTGCGCGACGCTGCTGGAAAACGGTGCCGTCCCTCAAGTTGATGCGCTGCGCTGGGGCGATACACGGGTGGTTTTACCGTTCGCCGCCTCTGACACAAACCTGAAGGGACTTTTTCACAGCAGCGCAGTCACAAAAAACAGGGAGCTGAACGTCAGCGCCGCGCTGGGGGATTTCCCGGTCAATCTGTTTATCCAACTCTTTACGTAACGACGAGTTCAGTTCAGGAGCATTGCGATGAGTACCGACGATAAACGCATCCGCGAGTTCGCCTATCAGATCTGGGAATCAGAGGGCAAACCTGAAGGTCATGAAGCACGCCACTGGGAGATGGCGCGCAAACTGGCTGAAGCCGAAGCTTTGGCGCCGAAGAAAGCGCCGAAAGCGGCGGGCAGCAAGACCGCCGGCAAAGGCACCGACAGCAAGGCTGCGGCGGCCAAGCCCAAGGCGCCAGCAGCCGCCAAAGCCAAACCGGCGGGCGCCGCCAAAGTCGTACCGCCAGGTGAAAAAGCCGCCGAGAAAAAGCCCCGCGCCCCACGCAAGCCCCCGGCCAACTGACACACCCGGATTGTTGAACTGAATGACCGTGTGGCGGGTTCGCCCGTCACGCAGGGACAACTCGTCCTCAAAAAACCTAATAACCCCTGTCAGGGAGAGATGTCTGTGGTGAGGGGATTTATCCCCGATCGGCTGCGAAGCAGTCGCAGGGCCGCTGCGCGACCCATCGGGGATAAATCCCCTCACCACAGATTCTTTTCCCACCGTTGATTATTCGAACCAACCCGTTTTGCAGGAGCAATCATGACCAGTCCAAAAAAAGCCGAGCCCGCAGCGCACGCTGAACCGTCGAGAATCCGTGAAGGCCTGCCCTTCCCGCTCGGTGCGACCTGGGATGGTCTGGGGGTCAACTTTGCGCTGTTTTCCGCCAATGCCACCAAGGTTGAGCTGTGCATCTTCGACGACGCCGGCGAAGTCGAACTCGAACGTATCGAACTGCCGGAATATACCGACGAGATCTATCACGGTTATCTGCCCGACGCCCACCCGGGGCTGATCTACGGCTACCGCGTCTATGGCCCGTATGACCCGGCCAACGGCCACCGCTTCAACCACAACAAACTGCTGATCGACCCCTATGCCAAACAACTGGTTGGCGAGTTGAAATGGTCCGAGGCGCTGTTCGGCTACACCATCGGCCATCCCGACGCCGACCTCAGTTTCGATGAGCGCGACAGTGCGCCCTTCGTGCCCAAATGCAAGGTCATCGACCCGGCGCACACCTGGGGTAACGACCATCGCGTCAGCGTGCCGTGGGACAAGACCATCATTTATGAAACCCACGTGCGCGGCATCAGCATGCGTCATCCGTCGGTGCCGGAGAACGTGCGCGGCACCTTCGCCGGGTTGATGGTCGATGATGTGCTCGAACACATCCGCAAACTCGGCGTGTCGTCGGTGGAACTGCTGCCGATCCACGCCTTCGTCAATGACCAGCACCTGCTGCACAAGGGCATGACCAACTACTGGGGTTACAACAGCATCGCCTTCTTCGCCCCCGACCCGCGCTATCTGGCCAGCGGCAAGATCGCCGAGTTCAAGGAGATGGTCGCGCACCTGCACGAAGCCAATCTGGAAGTGATCCTCGACGTGGTCTACAACCACACTGCCGAGGGCAACGAACAAGGCCCGACCCTGTCGATGCGCGGCATCGACAACGCCTCGTATTACCGGTTGATGCCGGACGACAAGCGCTACTACATCAACGATTCCGGCACCGGTAACACCCTCGACCTGAGCCACCCGTGCGTGCTGCAGATGGTCACCGACTCGCTGCGTTACTGGGCCAGCGAAATGCATGTCGACGGTTTCCGCTTCGACCTGGCGACGATTCTCGGGCGTTATCACGACGGTTTCGACGAACGCCACAGTTTCCTCGTCGCCTGCCGCCAGGACCCGGTGCTGCGTCAGGTGAAAATGATCGCCGAGCCTTGGGACTGCGGCCCCGGTGGCTATCAGGTTGGCAACTTCCCGCCGGGCTGGGTCGAGTGGAACGACAAATTCCGCGACACCGTGCGCGCGTTCTGGAAAGGCGATGATGGCCAGGTTGCCGACTTCGCCAGCCGCATGACCGCGTCCGGCGAAATGTTCAACCAGCGTGGGCGACGGCCGTATTCGTCGGTGAATTTCATCACCGCCCACGACGGCTTCACCCTCAACGATCTGGTGTCGTACAACGACAAGCACAACGAGGCCAACGACGAGAACAATCAGGACGGCAGCAACAACAACCTGTCGTGGAACCACGGCGTCGAAGGACCGACCGACGATCCGGAGATCAACGCGCTGCGCCACCGGCAGATGCGTAATTTCTTCGCCACGCTGCTGCTGTCACAAGGCACGCCGATGATCGTCGCCGGCGACGAATTCGCCCGCACGCAGGACGGCAACAACAACGCCTATTGCCAGGACAGCGAGATCGGCTGGGTCAACTGGGACCTCAGCGAAGACGGCAAGGCGCTGCTCAAGTTCGTCAAACGCCTGATCAAGTTGCGCATGGCTTATCCGATTCTGCGCCGTGGGCGTTTCCTGGTCGGCGAGTACAACGAGGACATTGGCGTCAAGGACGTCACCTGGCTGGCGCCGGATGGCACCGAGATGACCACCGAACACTGGCATGACGCGCATAACCGTTGCCTGGGCATGCTGCTCGATGGCCGTGCTCAGGAGACCGGGATCCGCCGCAAGGGTGCCGACGCGACGCTGCTGCTGGTGGTCAACGCCCATCACGACATCGTCAATTTCAGCCTGCCGGAAGTGCCGGAAGGCAGTTTCTGGACCTGCATGATCGATACCAATCAACCGGCCATTCGCGGTCAGGAGCGCTTCGAGTTCGGCCATGAATACTCGGTCACCGGCCGTTCGCTGCTGCTGTTCGAACTGCAACGCGAAGAAGAAGACTGATATGGACCTGCAACACTATCTGGCGCGCCGCCCGCCGGACTACGCCGACACCGCCGCCCTCGGCCACTGCCTGCGGGCGTTGGTCGAAGCCGGGCTGGATCAACTGCCGTTACCGGGCAGCGGCCTTACGCTGGAGCGTTTTCAGCGTCTGGCCGAAGTCGGCGGACATGATCTGGGCTTGTGCAAACTTTACGAAGGCCACACCGACGCACTGGCGATCATCGAACAACTCGGGGGTACGCCCACGCCGGGCAGCACCTGGGGCATGTGGGCGGCGGAACCGCCGCAGGCGCGGGTGCACGTGCGACCGGCCGGGCACATGGTGCGCCTCGACGGGCGCAAGGCCTGGTGTTCCGGCGCGGCGGTGCTCAGCCACGCACTGCTCACGGCGTGGGACGCCGAAGACCGTCAGCAACTGGTGGCGGTGGGGCTCGATCAACCGGGGGTGACCATCACCGATCAGGGCTGGCAGGCAGTCGGCATGGGGGCCACCGGCAGCGTCGAAGTGCTGTTCGACGGCGTCGAAGCCCAGGCTATCGGCAACCCTGGCGATTACCTGCAGCGCCCCGGTTTCTGGCAAGGCGGGATTGGCATTGCCGCATGCTGGTACGGCGCGGCACGGCAGATCGCCGAGGCACTGCGGCAACACTGCGCGCAACGCCAGGAGCCACACGCCCTCGCCCACCTCGGTGCGGTCGATGCGGCGTTGTACGCAGCGGCGAATGTGCTGCGTTTCAGTGCTCTGCACATTGATGCGCACCCCGAAGCCGATGCCCGACTGTTGGCCCAGCGCGCCCGCGCTGTGGTCGAACAATCGGCTGAGCAAGTGATGCGCGATGTCGGCCGGGCGCTGGGTGCCGGGCCGTTCTGCAAGGATCGACACTTCGCCCGGTTGAACGCCGATCTGCCGGTGTTCCTGCGCCAGAGCCATGCCGAGCGTGACCTTGCCGCGCTCGGCCAAGCGCTGGCCGAGTACCCTGAGGAGGCGTGGACGCTATGAATGTCGCGAACAAACCCGATCCGATCATCGGCCACCAAGGGACTTCCCTGTTGCAATGGCAACATTCCCGGCACCTGGCGGCGCTGGACAGCGTCGATGTCCTCAGTCTGGTGCCGCCGGGCGCGCGGGCGGTGATTGTCGCGCCGCACCCGGACGATGAAGTGCTCGGTTGCGGCGGCATGCTGCAATGGCTGGCCGCTGCCGGGCGTCAGTTGCAACTGATCTCGGTCACCGATGGCAGCGCCAGTCATCCCGGCTCCGAGCGCTGGCCGGTCGAACGCCTGAGCGTGGTGCGCCCGCAGGAATCGGCGGAAGCCCTGCGCCGTCTCGGCGTGCCACTGCACCGGATGAAATGGCTGCGCGGCGGTTTCAGCGACAGCCAGGTTGCCGCGGATGAGCCGTCGCTGGTCGCGTTCATCGAACGCCACCTGCGCCCCGGCGATGTGGTGTTCAGCACCTGGTGCGAGGACGGCCATTGCGATCACGAAGCTGCCGGCCGCGCGAGTATCGAAGCCGCGCGGCGGGTCGGCGCCACTTGCCACGAATTGCCGGTATGGACTTGGCATTGGGCCTCACCCGAAGACGCCTCGGTGCCATGGCAGCGCGCGCGCAAGATTCTGTTGTCGCCGGAGCAAGTGGCGCGCAAACGGCACGCCGTGCATGCCTTTGCCAGCCAACTGGAAGGCGACCCGCAAGCCGGGTTGCAACCGGTGCTGGCGCCGTACGTGCTGGATCGTCTGCTGCAACCCTTCGAAGTGGTGTTCCTGTGAGTGTCGATGATCGCTACTTCGAGGGCCTGTTCCGCGCCAGCGATGACCCTTGGGCGTTTCGCGAGCGCTGGTACGAACAGCGCAAACGCGCGATCACCCTCGCCGCCCTGCCCCGCGCGCATTATCGGGCGATCTTCGAACCCGGTTGCGCCAATGGTGAATTGAGCGCCGAGCTGGCTGGCCGCTGTGACCGTCTGCTGTGTTGCGACACCGCGAGTGCGGCGGTGAGCCTGGCGCGCAGCCGATTGAGCCTGTTCGACCACGCCGAAGTCCGCCAGAGTCGCCTGCCCGGCGACTGGCCGGAAGAAAAATTCGACCTGATTGTATTGAGCGAAATCGGCTACTACCTCGATGCCAAGGATCTGACAGACGTGATCCGGCGCATCAGCGATGCCCTGACCGCAGACGGGCAATTGCTCGCGTGCCACTGGCGCCCGCCCATCGACGGCTGCCCGCTCAATGCCCGCCAGGTGCATGACCTGATTCACGAACAATTGCCGCTGCCGCGTCTGGCGCTGCATCAGGAAGCCGACTTCATCCTTGAGGTCTGGAGCCGCGAGCCGCGCTCGGTGGCCGCACTGGAGGGCCTGCGATGATCGGCATTCTGATTCCCGCGCACAACGAAGAAGACTTGCTTGAGCAGTGCCTGACAGCCGCTCTGCGTGCCAGCAAACATGGACTGCTGGCCGGTGAACCGGTGGAGGTGCTGGTGGTGCTCGACAGTTGTACCGACCGTTCGGCACAGATTGTCAGCGGCTTTCCGGTACTGAGCCTGCACATCGACGCTCGCAACGTCGGCCAGGCCCGTGCCGCCGGCGCGCAGGTTTTGCTGGAGCGTGGCGCACGCTGGATCTCCTGCTCCGACGCCGACAGCCGCGTGGCCGACGACTGGCTGGTAGCGCAGTTGGGCCTGGGCGCCGACGCGGTTTGCGGCACGGTAACCGTCGAACACTGGGATCAATCGTTCGACGAAGCCGCGCAAATCCGCTATCACAGCCACTATCAGGCGCGTGACGGGCATCGGCACATTCACGGTGCCAACCTCGGAATCAGCGCGGACGCCTATCGTTGGGCCGGGGGGTTCAAACCTTTGGCTTGCGATGAAGATGTCCAACTGGTGCGGCAACTGGAGCTGTCCGGTGCCGACATCGCCTGGAGCCATCGACCGCAAGTGCACACCAGCGCCCGTCTGGACAGCCGAGCCCGGGGCGGATTCGGTGATTACTTGCGAAAAATGGTACAGATAGACATAAAAAAAGCGGATCAGATTGATCTGTGACGCGACGAACCGGTTTTCATGAGCAATACTCTGCTGCGCGGCAATCCAGGGTTCGGAGCGTCGCACAGCAATCCATCCGCCTTCACAGGTCGCGCGCGCCTGATTTTCCACGGTGCAGACACGACTGAGGGCCAGACACAACAAGGACGTCATACCCATGAAACCGTTATTCCTCAGCGAACACTCGCTGCCGGCGCAGATATGGAACAGCGCCCCGCAGCTGGACAACATTCCCGTCATCAACACCCACAGCCTCGTTCCCCCCGGTGCCCGTGCCGTCGTGGTCGCCCCGCATCCGGGAGATGAAGTGGTGACCTGTGGCGGTCTCCTGCAACTGCTTTCCAGCCTCGGTCATCCGCTGCAACTGCTGTCGATCACCGACGGCAGCGCCAGCCATCCGGGTTCACGACAATGGTCGGAAAAACGCCTGAGCGTATTCCGTCCCCAGGAAAGCGTCGAAGCCCTGCGCCGGCTCGGCCTGCCGATGCACAGTCTGAAATGGGTACGCGGCGGGTTTACCGACAACGCGCTGCTCGACTGCGAGGCTGACATCACCCACTTCATCGCACGCTACCTGCGCCCCGGCGACGTGGTGTTCAGCACCTGGCGCAACGACAGCAACGACGACCATGAAGCGGTCGGCCGTGCCAGTGCCCAAGCGGCTGCGCAAGTCGGCGCGACCTTCCATGACGTGCCGGTCTGGGCCTGGCACTGGCCGGAACGCGAGCAGAACCTGATCCCCTGGGAACGTGCGCGCAAACTGCGACTCGACACCTGGACCGTGGCACGCAAAAGCCACGCCACCCATGCCTATGCCAGCCAGCTCAAGGGCGAACCGGCGATCGGCATTGCGCCGATGCTGCCGCGGGTGATCCTCGAGCGCATGCGCTTGCCGTACGAAATCGTCCTCATCTGAAACACTTTTCCCCTGTGGGAGCGGGCTCGCTCGCGAATAGGCAGTGTCAGGCGCTTAAATTGCTGACTGATACACCGCATTCGCGAGCAAGCACGCTGCCACAAGGGATTTTCGTCAGGGCAGATCCAGTTTAAAAAAACAGTCTCTTGCTAAAACGCCCTGTGACACGAGGTGAGATCGACACCCCAGTATCATTGGCCGAGAATCAACCCCGGCGAAACACCTACCACTCATCGGAAACCCCTCCAGACCTGTCAGATCTGACAGTAGGCAGCTCCACTCCGTCAGGCTTTAAATCATTCAGTCCCCCAGCCCTCGACCGGAGTACCTCCCATGGCCTCATCCCCTTCCCCCGACGAGCACACCAACCTCCTGCGTGAGCTGGGCATTCCCGGGCGCAGCAAGGAACCGATCTCCACCAGTCCTGATGTGTGGGGCTTGAACATCGCGGCGGTGCTGGACAATTTCCCGCGCCACGGCCTGCAATGCACAGCCGGCCCCTGGGGACCCATGGGGCAAGGCGACAGCCTGGTTATTTTCTGGGGGCCCGACAATCGGGTACTGCAAAAGACCGTGGAGAAAAATGAGGTCGACACCCCACTGCAGTTATTCGTGGAGCCGCGGCACATCCTGGCCGGTAACTTCGATGTCTCCTACAGCGTGACCCGCCTGGGCCAGACGGCCGAGCCCTCCGAAGTGATGAAGGTGTTCGTCAAGCTCACACGCCCCGGTGGTCATGATGACAACGATGAACTTGGCCACTCCAAGCTGATCATGCACATTCCCCGCGAGATTCTCGACGGTGGCATCGATAAGGACAACGTGGCTGCGGGTGTCGACATCAGGATTGAACCTTACCCGAACATTGCCTCCGGTGACGTGATCCGCCTGAGCTGGGGCGGGGTCTATGTGTCAAGCTTGCCACTGACCCAGGACCAGGTCGAAGGCAAAACCCCCATCGTCATCCATGTCGACGAAGCCACGATCCGTAAAGCGGGGGACTCTGACAACACCGGGCTGGCGGTGGCGTTCGAACTCTACGACAAGGTCGACAACCGTTCCGAGGACTGGAGTGTCGCCCAGCGGGTGGTGGTCAGTATCGACACGTCTCGCCCACTGGCACCCCTGCTCAAGGAAACGCTGAACAACGTGCTGGATCTCGACAAGCTGGGCGATGCCAAAGGCACCGGGCAGGTCGTTGCCGTGGACGGCAAGTTGTTCGCGAAGGGCGACACCGTCTTCCTCCAACTCAAAGGCACACCGGTGGAAGGGACACCGATCGACCACGAACTGCCGGGCGTGATCGTGGAGAGCGTACCGAGCATCCTTGAAATACCGATCGACAATGCCCTGCTGCGCCGTTTTGCCAAGGTCCAGATGGTGCTGCTGTACCGTATCCAGAAAGCCGATGGCTCGGCCGATATGTTGTCCAAAGGGCAGTTCATCAGCGTCATCGGTCAACTCCAGCGTCTGAAGGCGCCAATCGCCGAAGACGCCGAGCAAGGGGCACTCGATCCGGACCTGCCGCGTACCCGCATTGAAATCCCTTGGGATGACTCGTTCGAGTCCGGTCAGGCAATCAAACTGTTCTGGCTCGGCACCCTGCCGGATTTCACCCCGTACCTGCCCGACCTGCCCTTGCGACCGATCACCCATGGCGACGTCAACGATAAAGTATCTCTGTACATCACCGTTGACAGTGCCCATATCAAGGTTGTGGAAGGTGGCACGCTGGAGCTCTATTACCAATTGCTGAGCGACGACGGCGTACTGGCGAAGCTGGATCGCTATAGCGCGATCAGTGCGATCCGCGAGTCCGAACACGCGCCGCTGCTCGCGGTCGGCGAGCCACGCCTGGAATTGCCGATGCCAAGGGTAGACGGTGTGGTCGACAACGTCCTAGACCCGGATCGCAAAGGCACCACGCTGAGCGCCACCTGGCTCAATACCCTGGTCGACGACAAGGTGACACGAGAGTGGGTGGGCTCGAAAACCGGCCTGGACAGCGACTGGATCATACTCAACTCGATAACCGCCGGTAGCGAGGTGCCGTTCCCTATCAGCGCCGATTTGATCAAGGGCAACGAGAACGGCACGGTCCAGGCCAGGTACTTCGTCGAACGTGCGGGAGAGCGCACCCGGCATTCGCAGCCACTGGACTTCAATGTGGGCCCTGCCCAGGAGCTCGACCCGCCAACCATCACCCAGGCCGTAGACTCAAAAGGGGCGCCAATTGACAACGGCGGGACGACCGTCGATACCACGGTCACGTTGTCAGGGGCCGGGGCCAAAGGTCAGAAAGTCCAGATCAAGGATGGCGACACCGTCAAAGGTGAAGCCACGGTTAACCTGACGACCGGCCTGTGGGAACTGACCGTGACGGACTTGAGCGTGGCTACTCACAGCTTCACTGCCACCGCGCTGTATGGCAGTGGACAGGTGTCGGGATCGCGGGTCGTGGTCGTATCGCCACCAATCCCACTGGGAGAGGATTTTGAGACCAGGAGTGGTAGTGATCCAATAAGATTGGATCTTCCTACTATGACAATAGAGCGCAGCCCAGTAGGAGCAGGACTAAATGTAGCAATTGGGAAAAGTAGTATTTACCTACCTCCTTTCGCCGGAAACTATTTATCGATAAATGGTAGCTACTCCACGTCCACATTTACATTCAGGGAAAGTTACTCATATATATCGTTCGACTACGCAGGCACACATACCCCGGCGACAGCTAAATTTTATGACTCCACGAATAGACTGCTAGGCGAAATAACACTTCTAACAGAACACTCTGAGAAGCCGAAATCTGCTCAATTCCAAGGCAATGGCATAAAAAAAATGATTGTCACCACCACCCGCACGGCTGTTGTCTTTGATAACTTTATACTCACCCCCTAATCTTATAAAAGTAACAGACATTGAAAATACAGGGGCGAGTTAAATTACCCGCCCCTGTCTATTTTTCGCCCTCAGAACATAATCAAAAGTTGCAAATACAATATAGCCGGGCGGATTTATTTAATGACAATAGCGAGCAAGTTCACGCCTACAAGAAATTTTTGCCGGGCACTTATCCTGTGACCAACGCAGTTCCCAAGCAGACCTTCGCCTGCTCGCGATGGGGCTACGACGGCTGGCACCTAATCCTCTGGCACAACATTATCCAACGCCTGATTCACCGCCAGCTCCCCCAGCATCACCACCTGCGCAATGCCCAGCGCCGTATGACGGCTCGGCCCTTCGAGCGTGCCGGCGAAATCGCCGAGCATGACCGTGGCCGAGGCCAGGGACTCGCAGGCGTTGGCCAGCAGCGATTCGGTATCGGTTTGCGGGTTGACGAGGAACATGCTGTTGGGGCTGTACGGCGTTGCCATGATGTGCGCGGGGGCGAGGTAGTGGTCGAGGGCGCGTTCGGCGGCCTCGTGGAGTTTTCTGGAGTTGAGGGATTCGTATGGCGATACCGATTCTGTGATCGGCGGATTGGGTGGGGTTTCGGGCATCAGATGGAACTCCGATCGAGGCACTTTGGAAGAATGATGACCTGTAGGAGCTGCCGCAGGCTGCGATCTTTTGATGTTGCTTTTAAAAACAAGATCAAAAGATCGCAGCCTGCGGCAGCTCCTACAGGGGGACCGGGTGATTAGTTCGACACGCGGCGGCCGTCCAGTACTCGGTTGACCATCAGTTCACTGAGCATGATCACCTGATGCAGCATCAGCATGGCCCGGCGCTGTGGGTGGTCGACGGTGTCGCCGATATCACGGGCCATGTCGCTGGCGGCGGCTAATGATTCGCAGGCTTCGACGAGCAAGGTTTCTTCGTCCACGGTGGGGTCGATGAGGAAGATTCTGTTGGATTTGCTTGAGGGTGTTGAAGGGATCGAGATCTTCAGGGCGCCGGGGTTGAGGTAGAAGTTGATGGCGCGGTCGGT
>NZ_CATKPO010000032.1:0-277 GCF_949768395.1 Pseudomonas sp. IT-P260 | reverse complement strand
GACTAGAAATCAATATTCGCACCGGAATATTCATTTCTAAGCTCTAACAAGCAGAAGCAGTTAATGGTGGAGCCAAGCGGGATCGAACCGCTGACCTCCTGCGTGCAAGGCAGGCGCTCTCCCAGCTGAGCTATGGCCCCATACAAAATTGGTGGGTCTGGGCAGATTCGAACTGCCGACCTCACCCTTATCAGGGGTGCGCTCTAACCAACTGAGCTACAGACCCAATTTCGAGCGCGTAACTGATTAGCTCAGAGCTATCAGCTTGGAGCTTAAA
>NZ_CATKPO010000031.1:0-282 GCF_949768395.1 Pseudomonas sp. IT-P260 | reverse complement strand
CACAACAACGACGATCCGGTGCTGATCAATGGCTTGAACGCCGAGGGCGGCGAGCTGACTGTTTACGAAAAAAATCTCAGCACTGGCAGCGAGCCGGATTCCAACGCACTGACCCAAAGCGGCACCTTCACCATCACCGCTTTGGACGGCGTCACCACGCTGACCGTCGGCGGTATCGCCGTCGTCACCAACGGTGTGGCTGCAGGCTTCCCACAATCGGTCACCACGCCGCTCGGCAGCACGCTGACCATCACCGGGTTCAACGCAACGACCGGTGTTGTG
>NZ_CATKPO010000030.1:0-285 GCF_949768395.1 Pseudomonas sp. IT-P260 | reverse complement strand
TTTGATTAGATCGTTCTTTAAAAATTTGGGTATGTGATAGAAAGATAGACTGAACGTTACTTTCACTGGTAACGGATCAGGCTAAGGTAAAATTTGTGAGTGACTCTTAAGAGTTTTGCGAATTTTCGGCGAATGTCGTCTTCACAGTATAACCAGATTGCTTGGGGTTATATGGTCAAGTGAAGAAGCGCATACGGTGGATGCCTTGGCAGTCAGAGGCGATGAAAGACGTGGTAGCCTGCGAAAAGCTTCGGGGAGTCGGCAAACAGACTTTGATCCGGAGAT
>NZ_CATKPO010000029.1:0-320 GCF_949768395.1 Pseudomonas sp. IT-P260 | reverse complement strand
GACAACGGCACCACTGCCAATGCAACCCTCGATGTGAACGTGATCGACGACCTGCCAAAAGCGGTGAACGATTCCAACGCCAGCACCGCGTCAGAAACCAATCTGACCCTGACCGGCAACGTCCTCACCAACGACGTACAAGGCGCTGACCGCGTACCCACCGGCCCCGTCACCGCCGGTACCTTCACCGGCACCTATGGCACCTTGGAGCTGCACACCGACGGTACCTACACCTACACGCTCAACCCGACCGATGCCGACTTCAAAAACCTGCACGGTGGCGGCAATGGGACAGAGACGTTCACCTACACCATCACCGA
>NZ_CATKPO010000028.1:0-320 GCF_949768395.1 Pseudomonas sp. IT-P260 | reverse complement strand
GACAACGGCACCACTGCCAATGCGACCCTCGATGTGAACGTGATCGACGACCTGCCCAAAGCGGTGAGCGATAGCAACGCCAATACAGCCTCGGAAACCAACCTCACGCTGACCGGCAACGTCCTCACCAACGACGTACAAGGCGCCGACCGCGTACCGACCGGCCCCGTCACCGCCGGTACCTTCACCGGCACCTACGGCACCTTGGAGCTGCACACCGACGGTACTTACACCTACACGCTCAACCCGACCGATACCGACTTCAAAAACCTGCACGGCGGCGGTAACGGCACCGAAACGTTCACCTACACCATCACCGA
>NZ_CATKPO010000027.1:0-412 GCF_949768395.1 Pseudomonas sp. IT-P260 | reverse complement strand
GTATCGCTACGACCATGCGCAACTGCTGCTGACGGAAATCGAGAACGAGTCCGGGGAAAAGTACCGACTGGACTACACGCCCACCGGATTGATCCGACAGGAAACCGGCTTCGACGGCCGGCGCACCGCGTACGCCTACGACCGCAACGGGCACCTGCTGGAAAAAACCGAGTTCGGCGATGACTGCTCGACGCTGGTCACTGCCTACGCGCGTGATGCGGCCGGGCGTCTGCTGCTCAAGACCCTGCCGGACGGGGTTGAGGTGGCTTACACCTACGACCGCCTGGGCCGGTTGATCGGCGTCGATGACGGCCAGCAACATCCACTGGCCTTTGAATACGATCGGCAGGACCGGCTGATCACCGAGCATCAGGGCTGGGGCACCTTGCGTTATGCCTATGACGCCTGCGGC
>NZ_CATKPO010000026.1:0-412 GCF_949768395.1 Pseudomonas sp. IT-P260 | reverse complement strand
ACCGCAGGCGTCATAGGCATAACGCAGGGTGCCCCAGCCCTGATGCTCGGTGATCAGCCGGTCCTGCCGATCGTATTCAAAGGCCAGTGGATGTTGCTGGCCGTCATCGACGCCGATCAACCGGCCCAGGCGGTCATAGCAATACTCGACCTGAACCCCGTCGGGCAAAGTTTTCAGCAGCAGACGTCCAACCGCATCGCGCGCGTAGGCGGTAATCAGCGTCGAGCCGTCATCACCGAACTCAGTCTTCTCCAGCAGGTGCCCGTTGCGGTCGTAGGCGTACGCGGTGCGCCGGCCGTCGAAGCCGGTTTCCTGTCGGATCAATCCGGTGGGCGTGTAGTCCAGTCGGTACTTTTCGCCGGATTCGTTCTCGATTTCCGTCAGCAGCAGTTGCGCATGGTCGTAGCGGTAT
>NZ_CATKPO010000025.1:0-659 GCF_949768395.1 Pseudomonas sp. IT-P260 | reverse complement strand
CAGCTCAAACGCCAGCGTCTGCCGGACAACAGCACGCTCGACTATCACTACGCCAAGGGCGGCGCGCTGACCTCGATCGACCTCAACGGCGCTCGGTTGACCCGCCACGTTTACCAATCAGGTCGCGAGCAGCAACGTCAGCAAGGCCTGCTGCTCAGCGAGTATGCCTACGATGACCAGGGCCGTTTGCTGGCCCACGCTGTAGGCCATCAGCACGCATCGCTGTATCGGCGCGATTATGCCTACAGCGCCAACGGCAACCTCGAGCACATTGCCGACAGCCGTCACGGTCAGCGCACTTATGGCTACGATGCCCTCGACCGGCTGATTCGCGTCCGCCACTCGCGCGACGAATTGCCCGAAGCCTTCGCCCACGACCCGGCCGGCAACCTGCTGATGCAGGACCGCCCCGGCCCCACCCGGATCAAGGGCAACCGCCTGCTGATGCAAGGCGACCGGCACTACGACTACGACGCCTTCGGCAACCTGATCCGCGAGCGTCGTGGCCGCGATCAACTGCTGATCACCGAATACCGCTACGACTGCCAGCACCGCCTGATCGGCCTGACCCGCCCTGACGGCCAAACCGCGACCTACCAATACGACGCCTTCGGCCGACGCATCCGCAAAACCGTCGACGGCCAGACCACCGAGTTCTT
>NZ_CATKPO010000024.1:0-712 GCF_949768395.1 Pseudomonas sp. IT-P260 | reverse complement strand
CGACAACGGCACGACTGCCAATGCGACCCTCGACGTCAATGTGATCGATGACCTGCCAAAAGCGGTGAATGACAGCAACACGGGCACGGCGTCGGAAACCACGCTCACGCTGACCGGCAACGTCCTCACCAACGATGTACAAGGCGCCGACCGCGTACCCACCGGCCCAGTCACTGCCGGTACCTTCACCGGCACCTATGGCACCCTGGAACTGCACACCGACGGCACTTACACCTACACGCTCAACCCGACCGATGCCGACTTCAAGAATTTGCACGGCGGCGGCAATGGGACAGAGACGTTCACTTACACCATCACCGACTCGGACGGCGACACCAGCACCGCGAATCTGGTGCTGCAGATCCACAACAACGACGATCCGGTGGTCATCAGCGGCCTGGACGTCAACGGCGGCGAACTCACGGTTTACGAGAAAAACCTCAGCACCGGCAGCGCGCCCGACCCAACCGCGCTGACCCAGAGCGGCACTTTCACGATTACCGCTTTGGACGGCGTCACCACGCTGACTGTCGGCGGCATCGCGGTCGTCACCAACGGTGTGGCTGCAGGCTTCCCGCAATCGGTGACCACGCCGCTCGGCAGCACGCTGACCATCACTGGTTTCAACGCAACGACCGGTGTAGTGAGTTACAGCTACACGCTGGATCACAACGACGCCCACCCAACCGCCAACGGCGCCAACAATCTGCCC
>NZ_CATKPO010000023.1:0-761 GCF_949768395.1 Pseudomonas sp. IT-P260 | reverse complement strand
TGAACTGGTCAACTAATTTTGGACACCAGTTACGGTTTCATGCCGCCAGTTTCTCCATAGCTACCGGCGACCGGTAGTCGTTGTAGCTATGGAGCCTGACGTTGTTGTAACGCATCACATAACGCTGCACATCCACCCGCGCCTCATGTTCCGAGCGGTAGCCATCTTCTGGTACCCACTCTGACTTGAGGCTGCCAAAGAAACGCTCCATCGGAGCGTTGTCCCAGCACTCACCTTTGCGACTCATGCTTTGCAGGAGGCCATGTTTGCGCATTTCTTTCCTGAATTTATGACTGGTGTATTGGCAGCCCTGGTCAGAGTGAAACAGCACCTCTTTTGGCCGGCCTCGCAGGCCGACCGCCATCCGCAACGCTTCGCAGGTCAGCGTGGCATCGGAAATCATCGAAAACGACCAGCCCACGATCCTGCGGGCAAACAGATCCAGCACCGCCGCGAAATACATCCAGCGCGTGCCGACTTTGATGTAGGTCACATCGCCGCACCACACTTGGTTAACCGCCGTGACATCAAACTTGCGCTTGAGCACATGCGGCGCCACCAGCGCCTCAACGCCGGAAGATTTGTACTTGTGCCGCCGCCGTTGATGACTGGCAACACCGGCTTCGCGCATCAAGCTGCGAGCCATATGTCTCCCGACACGATGCCCCTTGGCTTGCAGTTCCTTGGACAGGGTGCGAGACCCGGCGGACGCTCTGGATTCCTTATGATGCTTGACCAGCACGGCCTTAAGTTTCTCCCGC